>CADBKQ010000009.1 GCA_902795275.1 uncultured Eubacteriales bacterium
CAATTTCCTCATCTCTTCACCTCATCTTATCTCTTCTTTCTTCCATGCTCCTCTAACTTCCTACGCGGCTTGAGTTCATGAATTTGTTGGGGAGCAATAAAAGGTGCGGTCAAACCGTTAAAAGGTGCTCAGATGTACTGCCTCAGCCAATCCGGCATGGTGGGATCATCCGTTTCCCACGACGCCTCAAGGCTCTCATCGGTTTCCCAGTTTTTTTCATCACCATCGAAGAACTTCTGCCGATGGCACTTATACTTGTAAACCGTATTCCCCTCAAGGCGGTAAGGGCAACACTCCCAGGAGGCGATCATCCCCAAGGAGCAATGGGACAGGGTACAGGAATTGCGGAAGCAGCGGCACCGCACCATTCAGCGGGCGGAACAGGAAGGGTTCTTCACCAGTCTCCTTGTATGTACCGACTGCGGAAGCAGGATGCACTTCTGCACATGCAAGAGCTATGAAGGCAAGCAGGATCACTATATCTGCTCCAAGTACAAAGCTGGCCGCAAAGAATGCACCGCGCATTACATCCGGGAACATGTGCTGCGGGACATCGTGCTGGAACGCATACGCGCCGTGACCGCCTATGTTCGGGAAGACGCGAAAGGCTTCCAGCAAGAATGGATGCAATCCACCCGTGATGCCCAGGCCAAGAGCATTCAGCAGGATCAAAAGCAGCTGGCTCAAGCCAAGAAAAGACTGGCCGATGTGGACAAACTGATGACCCGGCTGTACGAAGATCACGTGCTCGGTTCTCTGCCAGAGGAACGCTACCAGAAGATGACGGCGGAATACGAAGCGGAGCAGGAAAGCCTGCGGACAGAAATCGAAGTCCTGGAGGAATTGATTGCATCCCAGCAGGAGGCCACCGATAACTATGACCGTTTCGCCGCGCTGGTGGAAAAGTACGTGGACATTCCCGTGCTGACGCCCACCATCGTGAACGAGTTCATCAAGAAGCTCCTCGTCTACGCGCCGGATAAGTCCAGCGGCAAACGGAAGCAGGAAATCAAGATCATCTTCAATTTCGTTGGCCAGGTGGACATTCCCATCCTGACCGCTCTAATTCTATTGGAAGGAACAGCCCAAAACAGGAAAACTGCGTAGCCGATTGGCTACGCAGTCTTCCCAAGAGAATATGTTCCATATGACCATAAACTCTTGTAGTTCCAGGGTTTGTTGGTACTTTTAACGTTTGGAGAACTGGGGTGCGCGCCGCGCCGCTTTGAGGCCGTACTTCTTACGTTCCTTCATACGGGGGTCGCGGGTGAGGAAACCGGCCTTTTTCAGGGCAGCCCGCAGTTCGGGGTTGACCTTGCACAGGGCGCGGCTGATGCCGTGACGGATGGCGCCGGCCTGACCGGTGAGCCCGCCGCCGTGAACGTTGACCAGCACGTCGAAGCTGCCGCCGACGTTGACCAGGTTCATGGGCTGACGAACGGTCATCTTCAGGGTTTCCAGACCGAAATAATCGTCGATATCGCGCTTGTTAATCAAAACTTTGCCTTCACCGGGCACGAGACGCACACGGGCGACCGCGGACTTCCGACGGCCAACGGCGTTGAAATCATTTGCCATGATCGTTTACTCCTTCCGCTTCGCTTACTTGATGAGTTCCAGCTTTTCGGGCTTCTGCGCGGCCTGTTCGTGTTCGGGGCCGGCATAGATGCGCAGTTTGGAGGCCATCTGACGGCCCAGGGGGCCCTTGGGCAGCATACCCACGATGGCGTGGCGCACCGCGAATTCAGCCTTTTCAGCAATCAGCTTGCGGTACTTGGTTTCTTTGAGGCCACCGGCATAACCGGAGTGATGGTAATAAATCTTCTGATCCAGCTTTTTGCCGGTCAAAACGATCTTGGAAGCGTTCACGATGATCACGTGATCGCCGGTATCCACATGGGGAGTATAGATGGGCTTGTTCTTGCCGCGCAGGATATTGGCCACCTGGCTGGCGAGACGACCAAGCACCATGCCGTCTGCATCAACGACATACCACTTGCGCTTTCCTCCTCGAAATATCAGGTAAACATGGGGTTGCCTTTGCGTGATGGTCGCACGTTCGGGCGGTGTACAATAGCACCCGGGGCTAGCGGAGTCTATTGATGCAACTGATAGTATACGAAATATTTCGATATTTGTCAAGGTTTTTTTCAATATTTTGTGCCAGGTTTGAAGTAAAAAAACCCAAAAACAAAAAAAGCAAAGACATGTTTGTTTCACGCTTTGCTTATTCCTTGTTATGAGTCTTCTATTCTGTTTTTCAAAGACTTTTTCGGTATGCGAATCCATAAGCTGAATTCACGGCCTGTTTGTTCCGGGCAGTGAATTCAACTTATGTATCTTTATCCCACGCAGCTCAACGCTCAGCACAATGCAGAGCGTTCTGTACACGTATTTCATTCCAATGGGAATGAAAGAGAAAAACTGCTGATTGCAAAGCGAAAAGAAAGGATTTTATTCTTCCTTATCTTCCTTGCCTTCTTCGATTTCTTTGATCGTATCTTCTGATTCCGCATCAACAGTTTCTTCTGTCTTATCGCGCTTCTTCTGCAATTCGATCATATATCCCTGGTCATCGACCGAAGCTTGCTGCACCAATTGATCATACTGCGCGCTTCTCTTCTTCCAGTTGCCATACATAAAGACGATAGAAGCAATCAAGGCAATTACCACAATGTAATAGCCGATAGAGCTATAGAATTTGAGGGCCTTGCTTTTTCTTTCTTTTCTTTCCATGACAATATGTCTCCCGTCAGTTTAAAGACTTCATACCAGAAAGAAGAGGCATAAATATGCCTCTTCTTTCTGGTTATAAGAATACTTCTTAAATTTGAACCAGCGCATAGGTGCCCAGGAAGGGGAAGTCCACGGTGATTTCACCGGTCAGAGGATCGAAATTTTCTGGATTCAGTGTAATGAGAACGAATTTACCAGTCTCGGGATTCATCAGAAAAATCTGAAAACCGATAAGTTGTTCAGCAGAGAGGCCTTTCAGCTGTTCATACTTCAATGTTTGTTTTGTAGGAACATCTTCTCCGTTTACAGAGTATGATTTTTTGCCGTCTTTGACCAGGCTAACCTCAGCAAAGCCACTCGCGAAATCAGCATTTTTAAGAGTCTCAAGATCCTTGGAATTTCCTTCATTGACGGCCAGAGTCTTCAATTCTTCAACCACCGTTTCCATAGACAAAGTGGTATTAGGATCGTTGAAGTCACTAACCAGATCCTTTACTACTTCTGAAGTCCAGCTGTTATCAGGCTCTGCAATGTTAGTGGCAACAACCTGAACATCGGGTTTGGCAAGTTCAGCCTTCACCGTTTCGCTGAGATTATCCACCACGATTTCAAGGCTCACAATCTCAGCCTTCAGTTCATTGATGCTTCCGTTCGCCAGAGCAGGGAACGCCATGGAGCAGATCAGGGCAACGGCACCAATCAGGGCAATGAGCTTTTTCATTTTTGTCTTCCTCCTACTAATGTAGTATTGAGATCTATATCAACCCTTGCAGGTTAATATCCGTTTATTGTCTGATGTAGAAAATTTCAATTACTTTGGCAAGCAACGACGTTTCATCCGGATAGAATTCGTCATGGTACTTGCCTGCAACCTGTTTACCGTCAGGGATATAATAATCTCTGTTGGAAAAGGTTGTATTCTTCATGATGCGTGTCAGCTCCAGGTATCGGTTTCGAGCGATGTTGGTCTGAACATTCTGTTCTGCCGTCTGCAAATTTTTCCAGAATTCCTCAGGCTGATTGATCAGCATCGATCTGACCTGGTTCATCGCTCCGATAATATAGGCCTGCTGACGCTGCATACGGCCTACGTTGGAGAAGTATTCCGTCTTATCGCGGTGACGCACGAACAATTCCAAATTGGAAACGTCAATCGTCACATGCGCGCCTTCTGAATAGATGGGGTCGATTTCCGCCAGATCAGCGTTGGGAACCGTTACATCCACCGGGCCGATCATGTTGCCGATGATTTCCATGGATGCTCGGTTACTGATCACATAATCCGTGACGGGAATCCCGTAGAGAAGGAGCGATACGGCCTCGCAAAGCCCATCACAGCTTGCCTTGCCGCCGTCGCCGTACGTATAGGCATAGCCAAGATGATCCACATACAAGCCGCTTTTTTTACCGCTCATCGAATACCGGCGGATTTCGGTCATCGTATCGCGGCTTAAGGCGATGACCGTCATCTTGCGATGAAGCTCGTCAAGCACGATGAGGGAAATGCTGTCAGCCCGGGGAGCCAGTGTATACTTCGCAGTCTGAACCAGGGGCGTATCGGAGTCAACACCGGCGTACAGGATGGTGGTGATCCGGTTATTATAACTGTAGTTTTGCCCTTGGAACGTGATATTCCGGTATCCCGTTCCGACGTTCACAGATTTCTTTGCCGTGATGGCCGTCTGGGACAGCCGCTGATTCTCCGTCACCAGCCAAGCGGCAGTTCCAATCGCCACCACGGCCAGGATCAGAAGGAATGGAATGAAACGTTTCCATCTCCTGAACCTGCTTCCGAATCGGGATGACATTTCTGTTGAATAATGGTCAAATCCTTTATTGCGATGATTGCTGCTCATTTGTCATTGCCGGCACGTTTGTCAGCGTTTTTCTTTTTTTCGTCCTTTCGGCGTTCTCCATAGCCATACCCATAACCATAGCCGTTTTTGCCGCCATAGCCATACCCGTAACCATATCCATATCCGTAGCCATAGCCATACCCGTAACGGCTGCCCCTGGCGCCCACTTTATTGATGACAACGCCAAGGATTTTAACACCAGCGAATTCCAATTGCTGTTTGGCATGCAAAGCGCTGTTGCGTTCCGTATAACCGCATTCCACAACCAGCACCGTGCCGTCGCACTGATTCGCGATCAGCACGCCGTCAATCACAGCGTTGACCGGAGGCGTGTCTACGACTACATAATCATAAACTTCTTTCAGGTTCTTCAGCATCAGGCTGAATAATTCGCCGGAGAACAGCTCGCTGGGATTGGGAGAAATACCGCCGGTGAAAATCATATCCAGATACGGATCTTCTGTTCCGTAGATGATATCCTGTAAGTATGCTTTCCCGCAAAGGAACTCAGACAGTCCTTCCCCATCTTTCATAATATTATAGCGCCGCATGAGCTGGCTGTTCCTGATATCGCAGTCCACAAACACCGTTCTTTTCCCCAGCGCAGCAAAGCTCTTTGCCAGCCGGAATGAAAGGGAAGATTTGCCTTCGTTCATGGCGGAGCTGGTGACAGCCACCACTTTGATATCATAACCGCTCAGCTGAATATTGCCGCGGAGACTGTTGATGGATTCATTCACCTGGAACGGGAGTGCAGGGATCGTCATTTTGGCAACCCTTTTCTCCGGATATCTGAACTCGTTATTCTTTATGTTCTCCATGATTGCTCCGTTCATTCTCCTCATAATACGGCACAGCAGACAGCACCGGCAGCTGCAGATACTTTTCCACGTCTTCTTCCGTCTTGATGGTAACATCCATCAGCATCCGCAAAATGAGATAACCCGCGGCGGCTACAAAACCGATTACAGCCCCAATGGCGAATGATTTTGTGATGGAGGACGTCACATCGCGCACCGATTCAGCGGTGGAATAGTCGATTACGGAAGGCTGGTTCGCGCCAACGACCTGGTAGATCTGGTCAATGCTGACCAAAAGCAAATCGTTGGCAATGTCGCGGCTGAGAGCAAGATCCCCGGTTGTTACTTCGGTATGAATGATATGCGTCCCGGTGGGATTGGATACACTGATCAGCTTGGCCAATCCTCTGTAATCTACGTTCAGTCCCAGATTACTGATGACTTTATTCAGCACGCCACGGCTCTTGATGATGTTCAGATAGTCATTGGCAAGCGATGAACCGATCTGTAAATCAGACAGGGAAATCACGGAATCGGTGCTGGTAATATACATTTCCGTGCTCGCCGTGTACTGGGGCTTTACGAAGTTCAGGTGATACAGCCCCATAAGGGCTGCGCCGATCAATGTACACAGCACCAGTGCTTTCCAATGATATACCAGCAAAAAGAACAATTCCACCAGATCAATTTCCATGGCATTGTCTGTATTGCTGCTTTGTGCTCTCGGGCTGATGGAGGTATTCCTGTTCAGCTCCAGCGATTTCTTCTCTTGCTCCATAAAACTTCCCGTTCTCTATGTATTCTTCTTCTTATTCTCCTCATGGGTTCAGAAGCAATTGGATATTGCGTTCCAGAATGCTTTCCTTCAGCCACGGATCAACTTCGGCGTCCATCCATTCCACCACTTTGCCGATGTGCGGCGGTCGAAAATCCATCCCGTGGGTATCGCTGCCCAGGAAATCCACATATCCATCCTTCAGCAGGCCGCGCCATGGATTCCTGTGAAACAAGCCGCCTTTGATCAGCAGGGTGTCGAAATTCATTTGCAGCATCGCGCCGTCGTACCGCAGCTGCGTCAAGCGTTCCGTGTTCTCCTTCAGGCAGCGGTAACGCTCGTAATGCGCGACGATCGGATAGTAGCCGCTGGAAACCAAGCTGCGAACGGCGTTACGCAATCCGGAATAAAGCACGTCCGGGTCAAACTCCACCAGCACATACCGCGTTCCACCCATGGTCAGCACATGGCCGGCGTCCAATTCCCGGATGAGGTCAGAATAGAAGTAGCATTCCTGGCCGGGGATCAGCCTGATGGCCAGCCCTTCCTGCCGTATTTTTTCTTCGAGGATTCCGAGGCCGTCCGTGATTTGCGATGCATAAACCTGGTAACGCGCCGGGTGGAAATGCGGCGTCACGATCATTGCTTCCACGTGCTGACGTTCGGCTTCCCTCAGCACTGCGATCGAATCAACTACTGTTTTCGGCCCGTCGTCCACGCCGGGCAGCACATGACAGTGCATGTCTACAATCATATCATGTTTCCGTTTTTTCAGAATAGGCGAAACAATTGCCTTTATCATCCAGGAATGGCGGGTTGGAAGAAGCCTGTTTCATCAAAGCATGGCTCCGCCATGCGGAACAGTTCTCCTGGAAAAACCGTTTCGCAAAAACCCGTATGTGATCGGCCTTCTGTTTTCTCCGGCAATCCACCGAAAGAAAACCAAAAGCCTGTTTGACGCCGGCGCTGCAACCGCAGTGCGACGGGAACGGCCATTTGAACAAACAAATGCCCGTTACCTACCACCGTATTTTAACACAATGTTAACGAAATGTCTATCCCTTTACACGATAGAAAGAGAAAAAACAAGCACTTTTTTCTCACATGCTTAATTTTTCTTTTCCCAATGAGTTTTTCTCTGCCTGTTTCTATTTTACATTTATATGTAAATAATTAACTTTTGCATTTCCCTCTGCCTTCTATCATTTGGTAAAACAATCAGATTTCAAACAGACTGTTTTCCCACAAAAAACGAACCCGCCGTCAGGATGTCATGGGTTCGCATACCATCCCGGCGGCGGGGCGTTTGTTGAAAAATGGAGGTGAGGAGAATCGAACTCCTGTCCGAAGATTCAGCTGCATGGTTTTCTCCGAGCGCAGGCAGGGTTTTGACATTCCCTCTCCCGCACGCCCTCTGCCGGGCTGGCGGGTTCAGTAGCCTCTTGAGCCGGGGCAGGCCGAGGCCCTCCTGCCCCCGTTCCCTACATCAATGACGCCGGTGGGCTGAGCCGTAGGCGCTCAGTGTCGACGCGCCGCCATATCAGGCAGCGAAAGCGTACTGAGTATTGTCAGTTAATTTTAATTTCCCCGTTTTAACGCGGCCAGGGTCCGCGGCTCGCTTACCATACCTCCGACGATCCCCGTCGAAACCAGTGCACCCCCGTGGATAAGGGATTAGGGATTAGGGATTAGGGATTAGGCATTAGGGATTAGGCATTAGGAATTAGGAATTACGAATTACGAATTCGGATGCGTTGGGCGGTTTTTCCTCCATGAGCTCCTGAATTTACTCGCCCCGGTTGTTCGTGCGCACCATGCGGGCCATTTCGCGCTTCACGTCGCGTTCGGCGGTGCTTTCGCGCTTGTCGTGCAGGTGCTTGCCCACGCACAGGCCCAGGTTCAGCTTCATGCGGCCGTCCTTCAGGTAAACATCCAGGGGCACCAGCGCGTAGCCCTGGCGCTGCACCGCGCTGCCCAGCTTGCGGATCTCGCTCTTGTGGAGCAGCAGGCGCTTGGGCCGGAGCGGATCGGTGTTGAAGATGTTGCCCTGCTCATAGGGGCTGATGTGCATGCCCTGCACGAAGATTTCGCCGTTCTTCACCATGGCGAAGCTCTCTTTCAAGTTCACCTTGCCCTGGCGCATGGACTTGACTTCCGTGCCTTTCAGCTCGATGCCGCACTCGATGCTTTCCTCAATGAAGAAATCGTGGCGCGCCTTTTTGTTCTGCGCAATGGGCTTCACGCCCTTCTTCTTGGCCATCGGCAGCGCCCTCCTTTCCCCCATCGTGTCCGCATCCTGATGACGGAAACGATTATATCACAGCGCTATGGGATTTGCAATAACCCTGTGGTTGAAATCCGCCGGATCAATTGATCGTTAGTTACGATTCAGGTATTTCTGGGGGAACCGCTCTTTGGTGTCCAAAGAGCGGTTCCCCCAGACCCCTTCCGAGAAAAACAATAAGAAACACATTCCCCAGCAAGTATTCAGATCATACGGAACGTTACTGTTTTTGCTTTCTTGGAAGGGGGGCTGGGGCGAACCATTCTTTGGCATCCAAAGAATGGTTCCCCCCAGAAAACTCTCCGTTACCTGAATAATAACGTTCGTTACCACACCGGCGGCGTCCAGAGCACGACCTTGTTTTCACGGAGGGAGGCGGGTACGTTGATCAAGCGCTGGTTTTTGCTACCGCGGTAATCCAGTTCCAAGGATTTTTGCCCCATGATGAAAGGCCCGTCCACCAGCACGTCCACCTGCCGCAGCAGCGCCATCCGGTCAGGATCATTCTGGCTGATCAGTTCTTCCCAGGTATAGCCGGTATAGCACCACACGTTCATCCCGTTTCCGTGGGCGGCTTTTGCCAGCTCCAGGCAGGGCGCGGGCTGTTCCATGGGTTCCCCGCCGGACAGGGTGATACCGGAGAGCAGCGGGTTTTTCTTCATCTTCGCGATCAGATTGTCCGTATCCTCCTCATGCCCGCCCAGCGGGTCGTGGGTTTCGGGGTTATGGCAGCCGGGGCAGTGGTGGGAACAGCCTTGCACGAACACCGCGTACCGCAGGCCCGGCCCGTCCACGATGCTGTCGTTCACCGTTCCGGCAATTTGAATCCTCATCTGTATATCCTTCTTTCTTCGCGGAAAACGGCGTGCGGGTCCGCGCACGCCGTTCTGTTATCATACGACTGATTTTTCCGGATTGTCCGGCGCAGTCTGTTCGGTCATCCAGTCCTCCTGCTCGCCGCGCCCGGCCTCCAGAAGGGCGTTAAAGAACGGAATGACGTTCGCGTCGTTCTGGTTGTTCACCGTAATGACGGCGTACAGATCGCGGTTGTCAATCTGCATCCCGTTCATGAAGCCATAAAAGCTCTGAAGCGGAATGCCGAACAGATGCGTGCTCGTCCTGACGGGCAGGTTCTGGTCGTCATATTCCTCGACGAAAGCCACATAGCCTTTGGTCAGGTCAATATCGGATACGTTGATCGTTCCGTCCGCCACCAGATCTTCCAGCGGCAGGAATCCGCCCTGCCCGGCGTAGGACTTGAAATACTGCTCCGAGAGGAAATAAATGTCGGCTTCTCCCGCGGCCATGTACGTCATCAGCTGGATCGTGGTGGTGTAATCATCCACGGTGGTGAGCACCACGGAGGACACCGTTTCCATCTCGGGCACCGTTTCCTTCCAGATGGGTTCCAGGAAAGCATCGATCACTTCGGTGGACCCGATATTGGACTGGATGTAAACGTCGATCCGCTTATCCTGCGGCGAGCGGTAGGCTGTCGTGGTATAGATCAGGCTCCAGCCCATCACGACGCAGACAGCCATCACGATATACTTCCAGCCGTTGTAGGTGACGTGATGCTTCAGGGTTTCCCGATTGACGGGCGTATGAATCCGCATGGCCGGCGACGCTCCTTCAAAAGAAATCAAAAGCGGCAGAACTCCACTTTTGAATTATTTTACCACCGCGAACGCCCGCGCGTCAACGGTTCGGGAATGCTTGCCACGATTTTGACGCTTTACAGCAGCTTCACCAGTTCGTCCCGCACCCCGTCCAGCCGGCTGTCGCTGAGGCCGAAGTCCATTTCCTTGTAGCTCCAGGCGCTGCGGGAGATGCCGTACTTTTCAAAAGCCTCGTGAATCTGCCCGTACCACTTCACGGTATCCTCCGGCGACGCCTTGTCGATCACGCCGTACTCGCCGCAGTACAGCAGCGCGCCGTACTTCTTCGCCGTTTCG
Source organism: uncultured Eubacteriales bacterium (assembly GCA_902795275.1). Lineage (GTDB taxonomy): Bacteria > Bacillota > Clostridia > Christensenellales > Aristaeellaceae > RUG563. Next base: position 10,407 of record CADBKQ010000009.1, read on the forward strand.
AGGGCGGGGGCGAACAGCTTGTCAAAGTAATCCGCAGGCAGTGCGGCTTCTTCAAAGCTCATATCCCGGTTCACGTCCACATGGGACACCCAGTAGGCGTGCTGATGGGTGAAAACAAGCGGATCGTAGCAATGGAAATTGTAGACCACTTTGCCGTCGTAGGGCGCGTCCAGGAAAGGCACCGCGTAGGGCGCGTTGTTGTGGTAGCTGCCCACCAGGATCAGCGTGTCCGGCGCGATGGCCCGGATGCGGCGGATGGCGTTTTTCACGATGCCGTTCCAGGTGGTGATGACGCTTTCATCCGTCACTTCGTTGAGCAGCTCGAAGGCCACGTTTTTGCTCATGCCGCCGTAATGCCGGGCGATTTCCTCCCACAGGCGGTAGAAGCGCTCCTGGTATTTTTCGCTCTCAAAGAAGCCCGCTTCCTTTTCGCCCGCGTCAAAGGAATAGCCCGCCGTCTTGTGCAGGTCGATCACCGCGTTCAAGCCGTATTCCCGGCACCAGCCGATGGCCTTTTCGATGCGGGCGAAGCCGTCTCCCTTATACGTGCCGTCCTCGTTTTCCAGCACGTTGTAATCCACCGGGATGCGCACGTGGTCAGCGCCCCAGGAGGCGACGACCGCAATATCCTTTTTCTCGATGAAGTGTTCCAGCCGTTCCCGGGAATAATCGCACTGGCTCATCCAGCCGCCCAGGTTCACGCCGCGGTAAAACCCATACTTTTTCATTTTCGCCCGCTCCTTTCTTTACTTGGTCGTCAGCAATTGTCCGTATCCCGGGAAGGGCCACAGCCCGCTGTCCACGATCATTTCCGCCTCATCCACCGACGCGCGGAGGGCTTCCATGTTTTTCACGATACTGTCCCGGCAGTGGCGCGCCTGCGCCAACGGATCGTCCGCGGTGTTCAGGCTTTCCACGCTGCCGCGGAGTGCTTCGTTTTTCTGCTGAATCGTGTTTGACAAATCGGAAAGCTGTCTCACCAGCTTTTCTTCGCAGGTCAGCGGCAGGTCGGGAAGGAAGGCTTTCCTGCCCGCTGCCGAAGCCGCCACCCGGCCCGCGTAGGCGATCACGGCGGGAAGGATTTCCTGGTTAGTCAGATCCAGCATGGTGTGGGCTTCGATGGAAATGATCTTGCAGTAATTTTCTAATTGGATCTCGTACCGGCTGTACAGTTCCTGCCGCGTGTAGACCCGCTGGCGCTCGAACAGGGCGATATTCTCTTCCGTAATCAGGTACGGCAGCGCGTCCGGTGTGCTGGGCAGGTCGAGCAATCCGCGTTTGTGGGCTTCCTCCCGCCACGCGGCGGCATAGTTGTTTCCATTAAATATGATGCGCTTGTGGTTGGTGATGGTGTCCACCACAATCTGTTCCACCGTGGCGCGGATGTCCACCGCGCTTTCCAGCTGGTCGGCGAATTCGCTCAGCACATCCGCCACGATGGTGTTGATCACCACGTTGGGCTCGGCAATGGACTGGGGCGCGCCGGGGCTGCGGAACTCAAACTTGTTGCCGGTAAAGGCGAAGGGCGAGGTGCGGTTCCGGTCGGTGGAGTCCTTGGGGATGCGGGGCAGGGTGTTGACCCCGATGTTCATTTCCAGCTTTTCCCCGGCGGTGTAGGCGTTGTGGTGCTCGATAGCGTCCAGCACCGCTTCCAGCTCGTCGCCTAAAAACATGGAGATAATGGCAGGGGGCGCTTCGTTGCCGCCCAGGCGGTGGTCGTTGCCCGCGCTGGCGATGGAGATGCGCAGCAAATCCTGGTGCAGATCGACGGCCTTGATCACTGCCACCAGGAACAAAAGGAACTGGGCGTTCTCGGCGGGGGTCTCCCCCGGCTCCAGCAGGTTCACGCCGGTGTCGGTGCTCAGACTCCAATTGTTGTGCTTGCCGGAGCCGTTCACGCCCGCGAAGGGCTTTTCGTGCAGCAGGCAGGCAAAGCCGTGCTTGGCGGCCACCCGCTTCATGATTTCCATGGTCAGCTGGTTGTGGTCGGTAGCCAGGTTGGCGGTGGTGAACACGGGGGCCAGCTCATGCTGGCAGGGAGCCGCTTCGTTGTGCTCGGTCTTGGCGGACACGCCCAGCTGCCAGAGCTGCTGATCCACCTCCTGCATGAACGCCTGCACGCGAGGCTTTAAGTTGCCGAAATAGTGGTCGTCCAACTCCTGGCCCTTGGGCGGGCGCGCGCCGAACAGGGTGCGGCCGGTGTAAATCAGGTCTTTGCGCTTGTAATACAAATCCCGGTCGATGAGGAAATACTCCTGCTCGGAGCCCACCGTGGGCGTGACCTTCTTCACGTCGATATGCCCCAGCAGCCGCAGCACCCGCTTGGCCTGGCGGTTGAGCGCTTCGCTGGAACGGAGCAGCGGCGTTTTCTTATCCAGCGCGTGACCGCCGTAGCTGCAAAACGCCGTGGGGATGCACAGGGTGCCGTCCTTGATAAAGGCGTAGCTGGTGGGATCCCAGGCGGTGTAGCCCCGGGCCTCGAAAGTCGCCCGCAGGCCGCCCGAAGGGAAGGAGGAAGCGTCCGGCTCGCCCCGCACCAGTTCCTTGCCGCTGAACTCCATGATGGCCCCGCCGCCGTCGATGGGCGACAGGAAGGAATCGTGCTTTTCGGCGGTGATGCCCGTCATGGGCTGGAACCAGTGGGTATAGTGGGTCGCGCCTTTTTCAACCGCCCAGTCCTTCATGGTGTTCGCCACCACGCTGGCGACTTCCAGGTTCAGGCTCTTGCCCTCCGCGATGGTGCGGTGCAGGGCTTTATACGTTTCCTTGGGCAGGCGCTGGCGCATCACCGCGTCATTGAACACCAGGCTTCCGAAGGTTTCCTGTAAACTCATGTTCCGTTTTTCCTCCGTGACCGCAATTTCAGAAAAAGCGCCGCTGAGTTCACTGCGGCGCTTTGGGATTTTACGTTGGAAATTATATGCTTTTTCGGGCGTAATGTCAAGAAAAATAAGTAGGAGGTAGGAGGTTAAATAGCGTTCAATCAGAAAATGCACATGCAGAGCGTCAGCCTGTGCAAAACACTCCACAACCTCCTACTTCCTACCTTCTACCTCCTGCCTTTATCTCATACCACGCGCACCCGAACCACGTTGTTCAGCTTGCCCAGGGCGGCGATCAGGGTGTCGTCGGGCTGCTGGGTCAGCTCCAGCACGGAAACGGCCATGTCGCCCTTGCTCTTGTTCAGCATGTTCTGGATGTTGATGCCCCGGCCGGAAATCAGGCTGGAAATGTTGCTCACCACGCCGGGGACGTTCTTGTGGATAGCCAGGATGCGGGTGCCTTCGGGAATGCCCAGGGAGATTTCGGGCAGGTTCACGCTGTTGCGGATGATGCCCTTTTCCAGGTAATCCTTGATTTCATTGGCAGCCATTTCAGCGCAGCGCTCTTCGCTCTCCGGGGTGGACGCGCCCAGGTGGGGCAGGCACACCACATGGGGGGTATCCGCCAGCGCGTTGCAGGCAAAGTCGGTCACGTATCCGGCCAGCTGCCCTTCGGCGATGGCTTCCTTCACATCTTCCGGAATCGCCAGTTCGCCGCGGGAGAAGTTCATGATGCGCACGCCCTTTTTCAGGCTGCTGATGAACGCCTTGTTGATGGTGCCGCGGGTGGAATCCATGAGCGGGATATGGAAGGTGATGTAATCCGCGTCCTTCACCGCCGCTTCCATGCTGTCGGCGTGATGGATGGAGGTGGACAGGGACCAGGCGTGCTGCACGGAGATGTAGGGGTCATAGCCCACCACGTTCATGCCCATGCCCCGGGAAGCGGCGTTGGCCACCAGCGCGCCGATGGCTCCCAGGCCGATGACCGCCAGCTTTTTGCCGCGAAGCTCAGGGCCCACGAACTGGCTCTTTTTCTTCTCCACCAGCTTTTCCAGGCCTTCCGCGTCCTTGTTTTCCTTTACCCAGGCGATGCCGCCCGCGATGTCGCGGGAGGACAGCAGCAGGCCCGCGATGACCAGTTCCGCCACGGCGTTGGCGTTCGCGCCGGGGGTATTGAACACCACGATGCCCTGCTCGGAGCATTTCTGGATGGGGATGTTGTTGACGCCCGCGCCCGCCCTCGCAATCGCCAGCAGGGAATCCGGGAATACCATGTCGTGCATGGCGGCGCTGCGCACCAGGATGGCGTCGGGGGTGGGTTCCTCGGCGGACACCGTGTACTGCCCCGCGGACAGGACTTCGTGAATGATGGGCGAAATGCTGTTCAAGGTTTGGATTTTATACATGACGGATTTGCTCCTTTTCTGTTTTAGCGATGAGGGAATAGGGATTAGGGATTAGGAAAGAAGACGGAACAAATCGCTGTTTTATCTTCGTGAACAGCTTAGATCAAATCAGGCCAACTAATCCCTATTCCCTAATCCCTAATCCCTGAGCTTTCAGTTCTGCGCCTCAAACGCCTTGAGGGTTTCCACCAGGGCCTTGACGCCTTCCATGGGCATGGCGTTGTAGATGCTGGCGCGCATGCCGCCGACGCTGCGGTGGCCCTTCAGGTTGACCAGGCCGCGGGAAGCGGCGAACTTGACGAAGGCCGCGTCCTTTTCCTTGTCGCCGGTGACGAAGGTCACGTTCATGATGGAGCGGAATTCCTTCTGGGCGGTGGCGTTGAACAGCTTGCTGTTGTCCAGGTAATCATACAGCAGCGCGGCCTTTTCCTTGTTGACCTTCTCGATGCCTTCCACGCCGCCCTGCCCTTGCAGCCATTCCATGCACAGGCCCGCCACGTAAATGGCGAAGGTGTTGGGGGTGTTGAGCATGCTGCCGTTGTCGGTCTGCGTCGTCCAGTTCAGGATCTTGGGGCAGTTCGCGGCGGCATGGCCCAGCAGGTCCTTGCGCACGATCAACACGCACAGGCCGGCAGGCCCGATGTTCTTCTGCGCGCCCGCGTACACCACGCCAAACTTGGTGATGTCGTAGGCTTCGCCCAGGATGTTGCTGCTCATGTCCGCGACGAGGGGCGCTTTGCCTTCGGGCAGCTTGGTATAGTGGGTGCCGTAAATGGTGTTGTTGGTGGTGATATGCAGGTAATCCGCGTCGTCGTTCAGCTTGCCCGCCCATTCGGGGATGTAAACATAATTGTCATCCCGGGAGGAAGCGACCACGTTCACCTTCAGATACTTCGCCGCTTCGCCCGCAGCTCCGTGGGCGAAGTTGCCGCTGTCGATATAATCCGCTTCGCCCTTCACGCCCAGGTTCAGGGGCACGGAGGCGAACTGCATCGTCGCGCCGCCGTGGAGGAACAGCACGGAATAAGTGTCCGGAATATGCATGAGCGCCCGGAGCCTTGCTTCCGCGTCGTCGATAATGGCCTGGTACATGGGGCTGCGATGGCTCATTTCCATTACGCTCATGCCGGTATCGCCGTACACGGGCAGAGCAGCCTTGACCTTTTCCAGTACCGGGAGGGGCAGCGCGGAGGGGCCGGGAGAGAAATTATAAACGCGATCCATGATTTGAAATCCACCTTTCTTTGTTGTTAACATGTTTCCGGGTCAAAATTCGCCCGCCGGGCTATTTTTGACCGTGAGCGCATCATACCACGTTTCCGGTTTTTATGCAAGAGCGGAAAGGAGAAAAACAATAAGAAAACAATGAAAACAATGAATCGGAAAGCCGATAAACGAGTTTTATATTTTCTTCATTCTTCCTTCATAATTTCTAAATACTTCGTAACACTTTTGAAGCATTTAAGCACAATATCTTGTATCTGTCCGTTTGTGTCGAACGAAATATAGTGTATTCGCAGAGATTCGACAAGTTTTTCTCTTGCTTATAACGTTTCGACGGTATATGCTGTTTATCGGAAACAGGATTCCTCAGAATTCAGCAAAAGGAGATTGATGATCATGAACATGCTGTATCATCCCGCCGTTTACGCGCAGCTGGTTGCGCTGCGCCAGAAGCTGGCCGAAGCGTTCCAGCTGTCGGAACCCGGAAACATTTCTTCGCTGAGCAGCCAGATCGACCGCCTGCAGCTGTCCTGCTGGCATGAAGGGATGGTTCAGAAAGCGTCCTGAACGTCAGCACAGGAAGCTCATCTGCTTCGCCTGCACGGAGGAAGGGGATTTTACGGAAATGCGTTCCACTTCCCGGGGCAATTCTTCCAGGAAGGGAGATTCCTTTCCGCCGCACACCAGCGTGAGGGATTGCTTCGCTCTCGTCATGCCGACGAAGAACAGCCTTCTTTCTTCCTCCGTGTCGGTTTCTTCTTCCGGGCGAACCAGAGGCAGCCGCCCTTCCTCCAGCCCGGCCAGGAACACGGCGGGGAACTCCAGGCCCTTGGCGGCGTGCAGCGTCATTAAGCGCACAGCGCCGGAGGGCTTGCCCCCGCTGAGCCGGAGAATATCGCCTTCTTCGCCCGCGCGCACCGCTTCCAGGAAAGCGGGCAGGGTGTCATAAAAGACAGCGGCGTTCAGCAGCTGTTCCACCTCTTTTCCCGCCGTCCCCGTTTCCCGCGCCAAATCGTTCAGCAGGGAACGGGGTTTTTCTTTACCCCATTTGGGCGTATAGGTTTTCACGGCTTCCACGAAAGGCGAAAGGCCATCGAACGGCGAGAGGGCTTCCGTGAAGCCGCCGGTATTACCCGCCGCGAGAAGAGGCGCGGCGGCGCATGCCCACTGCGCCAAACCGTCCGGGCAGCGCCACAGCCCTTTCAGTGCGGTCCGCAGGGCGGCTTCATCCGCGGGCTCCTCCAGCGCGTTGAAGAAGCTCAGCAGCGCCTTGTTCTTGTCCGCCTCCAGGAACGCGCCCCGGCCCGACACCAGGCAGGGGATGCTGTCGTGATTCAGGCAGGCTTCCATCTGTTCCAGCTGCCGGTGCGTGCGGCACAGCACGGCGATTTCGGAGAAAGCAAACTGCGCCCTCTCCCCTTCCCGCGCCTCCGTCATGCCCAGGCCGCCCGCCATCCGCGCGATTTCCTTGGCGATCCAGATGTATTCTCCCCGCTCGTCCTGGGCGGAGACGACGCGCACGCGGGACCCGGAAGGCCGTGACGCGAGCAATTCCCGTTTTCCGCCGGGATTGCGGCGGATGGACGCCATCGCACAGGAGAGAATCTCAGGAGTAGATCGGTAATTCTGTCTGAGGCGAATCAGCCTTGTCTGCGGGCGGCAGGCCGCCAAATCGTCAAAGCAGTCTGCGCTGGCTCCTCGGAAGCCGTAAATGGACTGGTCGGCGTCGCCGATCACGAACAGGCTGTTCCCTTCGCTCCAATGCCGCACCAGCGCCTGCTGCGCCGGATTGATGTCCTGAAATTCATCGACCAGCAAATGATGGAACATTTTCTGATTCTCCGCGGGGATGGTCAGCGCTTCCGTCAGCACGTCGTCCAGATCGCGCAAGCCGTTTTCGGCAAGGCGCCTTTGGTATTGTTCTTTTAGTTCGGTGGGCATGCCCGGCGCGTCCAGCCCATTTTTGATTCTGCTCACCATCGCCAGGGCAGCGGACGGAGACAGCTTTTCTTTTCTTTCCTTTAAAATTTCCGCCATGACTTCAACAGCGGTTTCCCTGGAAACGAGGGGCTTTTTCTCCAGCAGGGATAAACAGATATGGTGGAACGTCCCCACGGTCAGCCCCCGGAGGGCTTTCTTTCCCAGCAGCTTTTCCAGGCGTTCCGTCATTTCCCGGGCCGCCTGGCGGGTGAAGGTCACGGCGGTGATCTCTTTGGGCGATACGCCTTTTTCTCCGATCAGCCAGGCGACGCGATTCACCAGCGTGCCGGTTTTGCCCGTGCCGGGGCCGGCGATGACCGCCACGGTTTCATCTTCCGCGCGGATGGCCTCTTCCTGCTCCGGATTGGGAAGGAAGCCCTTCTCCGCTTCCAACGGGGCTTCGGGTGTTCCTGCTTTGTTTGCCGTGTGGACGGCTTTCTTTGGCGCGGCGGGCAGAACGGGCAGGCTCAGCAGGCTGGTCTGTCCCAGCAGCGTTTCCCGCTCGCCCGGCTGAAACACCCGGATCACGCCGTATTCTCCGTCGTAACCGGCCTGGCGGATCACCTTGCCCGCCCGCAGGCGGCGGACGGCATCGCCCATGAGCAAGCCTCCGGCCCTTTCGATTTCCTCCGGCGTCTTCTCCCGCAGGATGGAAAACTCCGGGCCAAGCTTATGCAGCAAATCAAAATACAAGGCCTGGGCTTTCTTGCTGGATGGGGACACGCCCAGCGCTTCCCCTGCCAATTCAGGCAGCGGAATCAGGCTTTCAAAGGGCTTTTCCAACGGGCCGGGGGCGGTTCTGTCCGCCAGCGCTTCCACCCGGTTCAGCACGCCGATGGTGATTTTCTTTCCGCACACCGGGCAGCGCCCGCCGTACTTCGCCGTTTCCTCCGGTTCCAGGCAGCACTGGCAGGCCCGGTGGCCGTCCAGGTGATACTTGCCCTCCTCCGGAAAAAACTCGATGGTACCCTCGAAGCCCTCCCCCGTTTCCAGGGCTTTTTTCAGCGCGGGATAATTCAAATCGCAAGACAGCAGATTCGCTTCCCGGCCCAGCTTCTGCGGGGAATGGGCGTCGGAATTGGACACCAGCAGATGCCCGTCCAGGGCGGAGAGCAGCCGGTTCATGGGCGGGTCGGAGGACAAGCCGGTTTCCAGGGCGTGGATCTGGGGCGATAGATCCCCGAAGCACTCCTCGATGGTGTCGAACCCGGAGAACGCGCCGAACAGAGAAAAATGGGGCGTCCAGATGTGGGCGGGAATATAAACGGCTTCGGGGCAACTTTCCAGCACGATTTCCAGCAGGTCGCGGCTGTCCAGGCCCAGGATGGGGCGGCCGTCGCTGTGCAGGTTGCCGATGGCTTCCAGCCAGTGGGACAGGTTTTCCGCCGCGTCCAGCCCCGGCAGGATGATCACGTGATGCACCTTGCGGGTCTTTCCGTCCCGCTTGTAGATGGTGCTGATTTCCCCCGTCACCACAAAGCGGGGCGTTTCCGCGCCGGGAATCTCGCAGGGCAGGGCGTATTCGTCCCTGAGCCGATACACGCCTTCCCCGTCCTCCGTCAGCATTTCCCGCAGTTCCTCCCGCCATTTGGGATGGGTGAAATCCCCGGTACCCACCAGGCCGATGCCCTTGTACCGCGCCCACAAATCCAGGTGCGGCGCGTCGCCCTCGCTGCTGGTGGCCCGGGAGTATTTGGAATGGATGTGCAGATCGGCAATCTTCATATTGGCCCTTTCCTTTTTGCGTTCGTATTTCTAAAAAAATCTCCTTCCCGCAAAACGGGAAAGGAGGAGTACCCGGCCCCGCGGACAGGATACAGTGTTTGCATGAACCGGCATGTTTTTCAATTTACATCAGCAAGTTATTTTCTATCAGAAGCTGCTGCGCCTCCACCGCTTCCGACCCAAGCACCATGATCTCATAATAGTTTTCATCCGACGAAACGGTACGGTATACCTTCTTGGCGCGGGCCAGAAAGCCCTCCCGTTCCAATAGCGAAAGAATTTCCCTGGCGTTTTTTTCGCTGTGCGCCATGTGGATCACTTTCCATTGCGCTCCCTGAGCCACGAAACAGTTCCTCCGTTCTTTCCTTCCGGCGTCCGGAACAGGCTTTTCAAAGCTCTCTGTTCCTTTTTCCCCTGATTATACCATGGTTTGCGCCGGGATGGAATAAATTTTAAAAAATTCATGAACTATTCATCTTTTGGGCGGCAGCGGAAAATGTGCTTGTCAATCGGGAAAAGATCGTATATAATAGGATATTGGAAATACGCTTTGGCGCAGACCGCCAATTTCACGAAAGGAAGGTACCCCCATGAGCAAAGTTCATATTTTCGATCATCCGCTGATCCAGCACAAGCTGAGCATCATGCGCCAGAAGGATACCGGCTGTAAGGAATTCCGCGAGCTGCTGGATGAAATCTCCATGCTGATGGTTTACGAAGTGACGCGCGACCTGCCCACCGCCGACGTGGAGATCGAAACGCCCATCTGCGCCATGAAGACCAAGACCCTGGCCGGGAAGCCCATCGGCATCATCCCCATCCTGCGGGCGGGCCTGGGCATGGTGAACGGCATCCTGAACCTGATTCCCAACGCCAAGGTGGGGCATATCGGCCTGTACCGCGACCCCGCCACGCTGGAGCCCGTGGAATATTACTGCAAGCTGCCCGACGACGCCGAGCACCGCCAGCTGATCGTCCTTGACCCCATGCTGGCCACCGGCGGCAGCGCTTCCGCCGCCATCAGCTTTATCAAGCAGCGGGGCTGCAACAACATCCGCCTGGTGAACCTGATCGCCGCGCCCGAAGGCATCGCCCGCGTGCAGAAGGATCATCCCGACGTGGATATTTACGTGGCCGCCTGCGACGAAAAGCTGAACGACCACGGCTACATCGTGCCCGGCCTGGGCGACGCCGGCGACCGGCTGTTCGGCACGAAATAAAGTTCTAAGGTATAAGTTCAAAGTTCAAAGTTCTAAGCTGTTCGTTCTGTCTGTCATTGTTCCGCCTGCGATCTTCCGATGCATTCAGTAAATCAGGCTCAGAACTTAGAACTATGAACTTAGAACTGTAAGTCAATCTCTACAATAACGAGGCTGTCATCCATGAAAATCGAACCCGCTGTAAAAGCGGAAACGAAAAAAATCGCCATCGGCACGGGCATTTTGACTGTGCTGATGATCGCGGTGTTCCTGATCCTTCGCCGGTTTGACTGGACCGTGCTGGCCGGCGCGCTGCTTGGGTACTGCGCCACGGTGGGAAACTTCTTCCTCATGGCGCTGACCGTGCAGCACGTGACCGGCAGCATGCCCGTCCTGCCAAAACAGGAAACGGACGAAACCGAGGATACGGAAGAAGAGAAAAAAGACCAGCCCCTCAGCGACGAAGCGAAGCAGGCCGGAAAACGGATGCAGGCTTCCTTCCTGCTCAGGATGCTGATGATCGGCGCGGTGGCGGCCATCGCCGTGACGCAGAAGCAGATTTTCAACCCCTGGGCCGCGCTGGTGCCGCTCCTCTTCCCCAACATCCTCATCACCGTCCGGCGATTGATCGGAACCGACCAGAAGGAGGCATGACCAACAAAGTGGAAAGTAAAAGCCGTTCACGTCTCGTGGACTTCCTTCTGATATTGCTCATCATACTGCCGCTGGCGGGGGCGATGGCGCTGAAAGTGCTCACCACCCCCGACGCGCCCCTCTCTGAGGGCGTGCAGATCTCCGGCGCGCAGATTTACTTCACCATCCCCCTGCCCATCCAGCCGCTGCCCATCACCGCGGCCCAGATCAATTCCTGGGCGGTGATGCTGTCCATCCTGGGCATCTGCCTGTACCTGACTCACGGGATCAAGGTGGTGCCGGATTCCAAGCGCCAGCTGGCCGCGGAGTGGATCGTGGAAACCGTGACCAAACTGGTGCGGGACAACATGGGCACAAAGTTCCTGGGCTTCGCGCCGTTCGTGGCGGGCATCCTGGCCCTCTCGGCGCTGAGCAGCCTGAGCAGCCTGCTGGGCCTGTTCCCGCCCACGTCGGACATGAACGTGGTGGTGGGCTGGGCGATCTTGGTCTTTATCCTGATCACCCATTACAAGCTTCAGGGCGGCCTGTGGAACTACATCAAGGGCTTTTTCAGCCCCATCCCCTTCTTTGCCCCGCTGAATGTGATCGGCGAGTTTGCCACCCCGATCTCCATGGCCTTCCGTCATTACGGCAACGTGATGAGCGGCATGGTCATCTCCGTGCTGATCGCCTTCGCGCTGCGGAACCTGTCCGCCATGCTGCTGGGCTGGCTGCCCGGATTCCTGGGGCAGATTCCTTTCCTGCAAGTCGGTCTTCCAGCGGTGCTGAGCCTGTACTTCGATATCTTCAGCGGGTGCATGCAGGCGTTCATTTTCGCCATGCTCACCATGATGAATATCGCCACCGCCGTGCCGGAGGAAGAGTGATTCAGAAGTTCTAAGTTCAAAGTTCTAAGTTCTAAGCCAATTGGCTTTAAGTGAACAAATCGCTTAGAACTAAGAACTTAGAACTTAGAGCTATCAGATAGCATCCATTCAGTAACTAAATCAGACATTAAAATGAGGAGGTTTCCCACAATGCTTCAAATCGCAATTGGTATCATTCTCGGTTGCTGCGCCATCGGCGCCGGTATCGCCCTGATCGCCGGCATCGGCCCCGGTATCGGCGAAGGCCAGGCCGTGGCCAAAGCCTGCGAAGCCGTAGGCCGCCAGCCTGAAAGCAGAAGCGCCGTTACTTCCACCCTGATCCTGGGCTGCGCCCTGGCTGAAACCACCGGTCTGTACGGCCTGATCATCGGCATCCTGCTGATCTTCGTGGCCCCCGGCTCCTTCGTGAACATCCTCAAGAACGCCGTGGAATGGGCTATCAGCAAGGGCATCACGCTGTAAGGAAGTTCTAAGTTTTAAGTTCAAAGTTCTAAGGAATGAGTTCAGAATGATAAGACGGAATCGCACATTATCAGCTTAGAACTAAGAACTTAGAACTTATCATCAACACAGAAAGGCTGTGAGAGGTGAGCATGCAGTCATTGGATATTATTTCTGTCAACTTTTGGCAGACTCTGATTTCCTTGTGCAACCTGCTCATCATATTCCTGATTCTCAAAAAGTTCCTGTTCAAGCCCGTTCAGGCCATGATGAAATCGCGCCAGGATCAGGTGGAGAAAATCTACACCGAGGCTGACGAAAACCTGGGAACAGCCAAACAATTGAAGCAGGAATATGAACAGAAAATGGCGTCCGCCCGGCAGGAGGCCGACACCCTGATCAAGACCGCCACGCAGACCGCGCAGCGCAAGAGCGACCAGATCGTGTCCGAAGCCAACAGCCAGGCCAGCCATGTGAAGCAGAAGGCGGAAGAGGAAATCGCCCAGCAGAAGAAACAGATGCTCCGGGACGTGCGGAGCGAGATTTCCGAGCTGGCGGTGGATATCGCGTCCAAAGTGGTGGAGCGCGAAATCAACCAAAAGGACTACGATGGCTTTGTGGACGATTTCATTCAGAATGTTGGTGAACAGCAGTGACGGAGTTCGGCAGAGAATACGGCGAGGGGCTGTACGCCCTGTGCGCTGAGGAGCATATCGAACGGGACGCGCTGCGGGAAGTGCAGGCGCTGAAAGCGTCCTTCCGGGAAAACGAGGATTTTCTCCGCCTGCTGGGCAACATGACGCTGAGCAAGGAACAGCGCGTCGCCATCGTGGACGATACGCTGAAGGGCAGCGTGCATGAGTATGTGCTCAACTTCTTAAAGCTGCTGGTGGAGCGCGGGGCCATTCACGAGTTTCCCGAATGCGCCGCCGCCTATCAGGCGTGCTACAACCGCGAACACGGCGTGGTGGAAGCCAAAGTGACCACCGCCCAGCCCCTGAACGACGGGCAGCGGCAGAAGCTGATCGAAAAGCTGCAAAGCATGACCGGCAAAGAAATCGTCATCAAAGAGAAGGTTGATGCCTCCGTGCTGGGCGGCGTGCTGCTCCAGATGGAGGGCAAGCGCTACGACAACACCGTGGCACACCGCCTGAACGCCATCAAGCAGGCGATGGCAGGCCAGTGACCCGGCGACACATTGGACGGAAAGCGGTGATATGATGGAATTGAAACCGGAAGAAATTTCAAAACTCATAAAAGAACAAATCAAGCATTACAACAATAAAATTTCCCAGAGCGACACCGGCACCATCATCATGATCGGCGACGGCATCGCCCGGGCCACGGGCCTAGATCAGTGCATGGCGAATGAGCTGGTGAAGTTCCCCAACGGGGAATACGGCATGGCCCTGAACCTGGAAGAAAACTCCGTCGCCATCGTTATGCTGGGCACCGACGAGGGCATCCGCGAGGGCGACACTGTGGAACGCACCGGCCAGGTGGTGTCCGTACCCGTGGGCGAAGGGCTCATCGGCCGGGTGGTCAACTCCCTGGGCCAGCCCATCGACGGCAAGGGTGCTATCGAATCCACGGAAATGCGCCCCATCGAGCGCAACGCCCCCGGCATCATCCAGCGCAAGAAGGTGTCCGTTCCCTTGCAGACGGGCATCAAGGCCATCGACTCCATGATCCCCATCGGGCGGGGCCAGCGCGAACTGATCATCGGCGACCGCCAGACCGGTAAAACGGTCATCGCCACCGACACCATCATCAACCAGAAGGGCACCGGCGTTATCTGCATCTACGTGGCCATCGGCCAGAAGATGTCCACCGTGGCCCAGCTGGTGGAAACCCTGGACGCCGCGGGGGCCATGGAATACACCACCGTGGTCAGCGCCTCTGCCAGTGAGGTTGCACCCTTGCAGTACATCGCCCCCTATTCCGGCTGCGCCATGGCGGAGTACTTCATGGATCAGGGCAAGGACGTGCTGATCATCTACGACGACCTGAGCAAGCACGCGGTGGCCTACCGCGCCCTGTCCCTGCTCATCCGCCGTCCTCCGGGACGCGAGGCGTATCCCGGCGACGTGTTCTACCTGCACTCCCGCCTGCTGGAACGCTCCGCCCGCGTGGACGCCAAGTACGGCGGCGGCTCCATCACCGCCCTGCCCATCATCGAGACCCAGGCGGGCGACGTGTCGGCCTACATCCCCACCAACGTGATTTCCATCACCGACGGCCAGATCTTCCTGGAGACCGAGCTGTTCCACAGCGGCATCATGCCCGCCATCGACCCCGGCATCTCCGTCAGCCGCGTGGGCGGCGACGCCCAGATCAAGGCCATGAAGAAGGTGGCCGGCAGCCTCAAGCTGCTCTACAGCCAGTACCGCGAGCTCCAGTCCTTCGCCCAGTTCGGCTCCGACCTGGACGCTGATACGAAAGCCCGCCTGGCGCAGGGCGCGCGCATTGTGGAGGTGCTCAAGCAGAACCGCAACCATCCCGTGGCCGTGGAAAATCAGGTATGCATCTTCTACGCCGTCACCCACGATTTCCTGAAAGACGTGGAAGTGAAGGACGTGGCGGAATACGAAGAAGCGCTCTATGCCCGGATGAGTGCGCAGCACGGCGACGTGCTGGACGCCATCCGGGAAACCGGCCTGCTTTCCCCCGAGACCGACGAAAAGCTCAAGGCCGCGCTGGAGAGCTTCACCAAAGATTTTCTCAAAACCAAGAAGTAAGGAGGCGGCAGCATGGCAGGAGCGTCCATGAAAGCTATCAAGCTGCGCATCAAAAGCGTGGAAAGCACCATGCAAATCACGAAGGCCATGCAGCTGGTGGCAACCTCCAAGCTTCGCCGCGCCAAGGAGCGCATGGAAAACAGCAAGCCCTACGCCGCCATTTCCCGGGAAGCCATCATGGCGGCGGTGGCCCAGTGCAACGACCCGCAGGTGATGTTCGTCACCCCCCGGGAAGTGAAAAACCGATGCTATGTGGTCATTGCCGGGGAACGCGGCCTGGCCGGCGGCTACAACGCCAACGTGTTCAAGGCCGTCGCCGCGCACTCGGGAGATACGCCTTACTGCGTCCTGCCCCTGGGACGCAAGGCCATTGATAAATTCCAGCGCATGGGCGCGCCTTTGCTGGACGATACCGTGGGCCACGTGGAGGGCCTGGGCGTGAGCCGGTGCTACCAGCTTACGCAGCGCCTGATCGCGGGCTACAAAAACGGGGAGTTCGACGAACTGTTTCTGGTGTACACCTCCTTCCGCTCCATGATGAGCCAGGAGGTGGAAGTGGAACAACTGCTTCCCATTGAAAAGCCCCAGGATGAGCAACCCCGCAACGTGGTCACGATTTACGAGCCCAGCCCCGAAGAAATGCTGGAAAAGGCTGTGCCGGATTTCCTGGCCGGGCGGCTGTACAGCGCGGTATGCGATTCCTTCGCCAGCGAAGTGTCCGCCCGCCGCAACGCCATGGACTCCGCCACCAAGAACGCCGGGGAAATGATCAGCGACCTGCGGCTCAAATACAACCGCGCCCGCCAGGGCGCCATCACCCAGGAGATCACCGAGATCGTGGCTGGGGCGGAACATTGAAAAGGGATTAGGGAATAGGGATTAGGGATTAGGAATCATCCTGACATCCCTTCCCAGTGCCTTATTCCCTGAAATTGGGAAGCATTCTAAATTCCTAATCCCTATTCCCTAATCCCTATTCCCTTACATCCCCCGAAAGGAGCAACCCAATCGTGAGCGACAAGAATATTGGCAAGGTGGTTCAGGTCATCGGCCCCGTGCTGGACATCCGGTTTGAGGACGGGAAGCTGCCCGAGCTGCTCAACGCCATTGAAATTCAGAACGGGGACAAGAAGATCACCGCGGAAGTGGCGCAGCACATCGGCGACAACGTGGCGCGCTGCATCTCCATGAACGCCACCGACGGCATGGTGCGCGGCCTGGAAGCGGTGGATACCGGCAGCCCCATCACCGTGCCGGTGGGCAACGAGTGCCTGGGCCGCATCTTCAACCTGCTGGGCCAGGCCATCGACGACCAGCCCGACCCCGTCACCGAGGAACGCTGGCCCATCCATCGCCCCGCCCCCTCCTATGAGGAACAGGAGTCTTCTTCCGAGATCCTCGAAACGGGTATCAAGGTGGTGGACCTCATCGCTCCCTACGCCAAGGGCGGCAAGATCGGCCTGTTCGGCGGCGCGGGCGTGGGCAAGACGGTGCTGATCATGGAATTGATCAACAACGTCGCCAAGCAGCACGGCGGCCTGTCCGTGTTCGCGGGCGTGGGAGAACGCACCCGCGAGGGCAACGACCTGTACAATGAAATGAAGGAAAGCGGCGTCATCAACAAGACTGCCCTGGTCTACGGCCAGATGAACGAGCCGCCGGGAGCCCGTATGCGCGTGGGGCTTTCCGGACTGACCATGGCCGAGTATTTCCGCGATAAGGAAAACCAGGACGTGCTGCTCTTCATCGACAACATCTTCCGTTTCACCCAGGCGGGTTCCGAGGTGTCCGCATTGCTGGGCCGCATGCCCAGCGCCGTGGGCTACCAGCCGACGCTGGCCACCG
Organism: uncultured Eubacteriales bacterium; assembly: GCA_902795275.1. Classification (GTDB taxonomy): domain Bacteria; phylum Bacillota; class Clostridia; order Christensenellales; family Aristaeellaceae; genus RUG563. The sequence goes on from CADBKQ010000009.1 coordinate 27,310, forward strand.
AAATGGGCGCTTTGCAGGAGCGCATCACCTCCACCAAGAAGGGCTCCATTACGTCCGTCCAGGCTGTTTACGTGCCTGCCGACGACCTGACCGACCCCGCCCCCGCCACCACCTTCGCCCATCTGGACGCCACCACGGTGCTCAGCCGCGCCATTTCTTCCCTGGGCATCTACCCCGCCGTGGACCCGCTGGATTCCACCAGCCGCATCCTCAGCCCCGAGATCGTGGGCCGGGAGCATTACGAAGTGGCCCGCAGCGTGCAGAGCATCTTGCAACGCTATAAGGAGCTCCAGGACATCATCGCCATCATGGGCATGGATGAACTGAGCGACGAAGACAAGCTGATCGTGGCCCGCGCCCGCAAGGTGCAGCGCTTCCTGAGCCAGCCCTTCTCCGTGGCCGAGCAGTTCACCGGCATGGAGGGCAAGTACGTGCCCCTGAAAGAGACCATCCGGGGCTTCAAGGAAATCATCGAGGGCAAGCACGACAACCTGCCCGAGAGCGCGTTCCTGTTCGTGGGCACCATCGACGAAGCTGTAGCGAAAGCCAAGAAGAGCGAGTGAAAGAGGATACATCATGTCCACATATCATTTGCAGATCGTGACGCCTGACCGCAAGGTGTATGACGGCGAAGCGCAAAAGATCATCCTGCGCACGGTGAACGGCGACGTCTGTATTCTCCCCCACCACATTGACTTCGCCATTCCCCTGGGCATCGGCCAGGCCTCCGTGACGGACGCCGACGGCAACACCCGCCAGGCCGCCTGCAACGGCGGCATGCTGAGCGTGTCCAACAACGAAGTGCGCGTGGTCGCCGTCACCTATGAATGGGCGGATGAAATCGACCTGGAACGCGCCAAACGCGCCGAGGAAGAAGCGGAGGAGCGGATGAAGATTCTGGACCGTCAGGACAAGGATTTTGCCATGGCCGAGGTTCGGCTGAAACGCGCCCTCACGCGCATTCAGGCAAAAGGATAACGCATTCAGGCGCAATGAAAAAAGGATGCCATTCCCGGCATCCTTTTTTGCATGTTCGATATTTTATTGCAGCGCCTTCACCAGCGCGTCGCCGAAGCCCTGGCAGGTGTTGCCCTCTTTGGTTCCGGTGATGGGGGCGTTTATCGCGGTGGCAGTGATGGCGGCGTCCAGCTTGTCCGCCTTTTCCGGCATGCCTATGTGACGCAGCAGCATCACGGCGGCGCGGAGAATACTTTCCGGGTTGGCGTAATCGCCCATGCCCCGGGCGATCATGCGCGGCGCGGAGCCGTGGATGGCCTCGAACATGGCGTAATGGTCGCCGGTGTTGGCGCTGCCCGCCGTGCCGACGCCGCCCTGAATCTGGGCCGCTTCGTCGGTGAGGATGTCGCCGTACAGGTTGGGCATCACGAACACCTGGAGCTGGCTGCGCATATTGGGCTTGAGCAGGTTGGCGCTCATGATGTCGATGAAGTATTCATCCGTCTGAATCTCCGGGTATTCGGCGGCGATTTCCCGGCACAGGATGGAGAACATGCCGTCCGTCTTTTTCATGATGTTGGATTTGGTCACGATGGCCACATGGGTTTTGCCGTTCTTCCGGGCGTATTCAAAGGCGGCCCGGGCGATGCGGCGGGTGCCCGCTACAGTCGTTACCTTAAAGTCCATGGTCAGCAGGCCGGGGATTTCGATGCCCTTGCCGCCGATGGCGTATTCGCCCTCGGTGTTCTCCCGGAAGAACATCCAGTCGATGCCCTGTTCCGGCACGCTGACGGGGCGCACATTGGCGAACAAGTCCAGTTCCCGGCGCAGGGCCACGTTGGCGCTTTCCAGCAGTTCACCGCCGGAGGGGGTGGTGGTGGGGCCTTTGAGCAGTACGTCGCAGGCCTTGATGGCGGCCAGCACGTCGTCCGGCACCGCCTTGCTGACAGCTAAGCGGTTTTCGATAGTCAGGCCTTCGATGGCGCGCAGTTCGATCTTCCCGGCCTGAATCTCATCCTTGAGCAGCGCCTCCAGCGCCCGCTGGGCTTGGGCCGTGATAATGGGGCCGATGCCGTCGCCGCCCACGACGCCGATGACAATTTTATCTTTCTTTTCCTGGGCTTTTTGAGCGTTCAGCTTTTCCGCCCGATCCACCTGGGAAAGCAGCAATTCCCGGTATTGATTGACCGCTTTTTCAATCGCTTCCTGATACATGGTGATCTCCTCCTTGGTTATTGCATGATGACGCGTTTCAGAATGCTGTCCCGGGCGTTCTGCACATGCGCGATGGTCAGCTTTTCCGCCTTTTCCCCATCGTGGGCGGCAATCGCCTCATAAATGGCCCGGTGCTCATCCAGGGATTTCTGCGCCCGGCTCTGGGTGGATACGGACACCCGGCGGTATTTCAGCAGCTTGCGGTGCAGAGGCTCCAGCGTGTCCTGCATGGAATGGCTGCCACAGAGGGCGTAGATGGTCTGGTGAAACTGGCTGTCCGCGTTTTTGATGCTGTCGGGGTCCTGCTTCTGGGTGTAGAATTCCTGCAAATCCAGGGTTTCCCGCAGGGAACGGATACCCGCCTCATTCGCCCGTTCCGCGGCCCAGCGGGCGGCCAGCCCTTCCAGGCGCAGGCGAATCTCGCAAATATCCGAAATATCCTCCCGGTTGATGCCGACCACCTTCATGCCCTTGCTGGTGGGCTCGATGATATGTTCCTGCTCCAGGCGGCGAAGAGCCTCCCGGATGGGCGTGCGGCTGACGTGCAGCTGTTCGCTCAGCTTCATTTCGGTCAGGATTTCGTCCCGCTCGTACACACCGGACAGGATGTCCCGCTCCAATTCTTCAAACACCTGATCGGCAATGGAGATCATTTTATGTTCCATACTCGTTCCATTCCTTTCTTACAGCCTGTGCAGGCGTCCGCCCGTGAGTTCCTCGATCTTGATTTCCATTTCGTTGTTGGACAGGGATGCCTGCCGCCCGGCGTCAAACTGCTCGTCAATCCACTCTTTCAGCGCCAGCACCAGCGGGTCTTGCTTGGAAATGGCTTCGTTGGCGGACAGCTGGTAGTTTTCGTTGATCCAGTAGGCGATGCCCGCGAGGCCCGAGGTCTTGGAAATCATGACGGAGGCGGGCCTGTTCAGCAGCTTCTTGGTGTTGAAGATGTTGTAGATTTCTTCATCCTTCAGCAACCCGTCGGCATGGATGCCCGCCCGGGTCACATTGAAGTTGCGCCCCACGAAGGGGGTCATGGGCGGGATCTTGTAGCCCATTTCCTTCGAGAAATACTGGGCGATCTCGGTAATGACCGTCGGGTCCATACCGTCCAGGGAGCCGCGCAGGGAGCCGTATTCAAACACCATGGCTTCCAGCGGGATGTTGCCCGTGCGCTCGCCGATGCCAAGCAGCGAGCAGTTCACCGCGCACGCGCCGTACAGCCAGGCGGTGGAGGCGTTGGCCACGGCCTTGTAGAAGTCGTTGTGGCCGTGCCATTCCAGGTATTCGCTCTGCACGTCGGAATAGTGCTGCAAGCCGTAGATGATGCCCGGCACGCTGCGGGGCAGCGCTACTTCGGGATAGGGCACGCCATAGCCCATGGTGTCGCAGGCGCGGATGCGGACGGGGATGCCCGCGTCCTGGCTCATCTTCATCAGCTCGTTCACGAAGGGCACCACGAAGCCGTAGAAGTCCGCGCGGGTAATGTCCTCCAGGTGGCACCGGGGCATAACGCCCGCCTCAAAGGCCAGAGCCACGGTTTCCAGGTATTTCTTCATCGCCTGGCTGCGGGTCAGCTTCATCTTTTTAAAGATGTGGTAGTCGCTGCTGGACACTAAAATACCCGTTTCCCGGATGCCCAGGTCTTTGACCAGCTTGAAGTCCTCTTTCGTGGCGCGGATCCAGGTGGTGATCTCCGGGAATTTCAGCCCCAAATCCTGGCACCGGGCCACGGCCTCCCGGTCCTTCTTGCTGTAAATAAAAAATTCCGTCTGCCGGATGATGCCGTAAGGCCCGCCCAGCTTACTCATCAGCTTATACAGGTTCACGATCTGGTCGACCGTGTAAGGGTCCACCGACTGCTGCCCGTCGCGGAAGGACGTGTCCGAGATCCAAATCTCCTCCGGCATCCCCATGGGCACGCGGCGATGGTTAAAAGGCACCTTCGGGACGCTTTCATAATCATAAATATCCCGATAAAGATTGGGCTGCGCCACATCCTGCAAAGCATAACGATAGTTTTTCTGCTCCAGCAGATTCGTCTTTGGAGAAATTTCCAGCATGATTCTCCATCTCCTTTCCGGATTCATGTATACAATTGTACTCGAAGATTGGTATTCTGTAAAGCACTATACAGAAAAAATACAAAAGCAGTTTGCTTTTATGCATACAAAAAACCGGGAGTGAAAATGCTCCCGGTTTCAGGATAGCAAGGATGAGGTTCAGCGATGCACAACCACCTTGGGCAGCACGGCGTCGATATCCACAAAGAACGTCTTTTCGTTCATCCGGTCGATATACACGGGCACCTCATCGGAGGTGAACAACCCGGTTGGGTCAAAGTACAGATAACGGCTGAAAAACACATGGGTCTCCCCCGTGTCGGGATTCGTCCAATGACATTCCGCCACAAAGGGATGCGAGCCGTTCATGTTGACGTTCAGTTTGGGCTGCGTGCCCACGATCTTCGCCATCACGTAATCGCCGCCGTCCAAGGCGCGCTTCATCGCGTTCCTGCGGCGAAGGTCAACGCCTAAAAAACTCAGGCCGATCAGGCAGAAGATCAGGCCCATCCCGCCAAAGACGCACAGAAACACCATGGGGTCTTCCGGGTCAGTGCCTGCTTTCACGGCAAAGAGCAGCACGCCCAAAGCGATAAAGAACGCGCCAAGGGGCGCGAAGATAAAACCAATGATGCCAAGGGTCGTCCAGCCAAATTTCCTGTCCATATTTCAGTTCCTCTGTAAAATAACTTCCATGCCGTATTTCTGCATGGTCAAGCCCTGACGCTGATAGAATTTCAGCGCGCTGTCGTTCCCGGCCCATACGTTCAGGGTCACGTTGTAGCAATTGTTTTCTTTCGCAAAGGCCAGCACATGGTCGTACAGCGCTTTGCCGACGCCTTTTCCGCGCTGTCTCTCGTCCACGCACAGGTCGTCGATGTACAGGGTTTTCACATCGGTCAGGATATTGTGGCCCGCGTGCTGCTGGAAAACGCAGAAGGAATGGCCCAGCACCTGACCATGGCTGTCTACACAGACGAAGACCGGTGTCTTTTCATCGGCAATAATGGCTTTCAGTTCTTCTTCCGTATACTTCGTGGCCGGGCCATTAAACAGGTCGGGACGGATGCGGTGGTGCACCATGTCCACCTGCACCAAGAGCGCCATGATGCCGGGAATGTCCCGTTCCGCCGCGCGGCGGATGGTGTATCCGTCCTTCATTTTCTTTCCTGGCACTCCTTGCGCAGTTCAAAGAAGGTATCCCGGATGCGGCTGCACAGGGCCTCCACCACCTCGGTGTTGAACCCCTGGGCGCAAAGATCGGAAATGTCCATGGGCTCTCCGATATAGACGTGGTTGACCCGCAGGAACCTGGGCTTGGATTCAATGTACACCGGCAGGATCGGCACCTTCGCCCGCAGCGCCAGCACCGCCGCGCCGGTCTCCACTTCCTCCATCAAATCCTTGTGGTGCCGGGTGCCTTCCGGGAAAATGCCCAGCACATAGCCGTCCCGCAGGGTTTTTGCGCACAGGCGCATGGCCGCCATATCGGAATTGTGGCGGTCCACGGTGATCATGTGCAGCTTCGCCAGCACCCAGGCCACGAACTTGTTGATGTTCAGTTCCTTTTTGCCGACGAAGCGGACTTCATATTTCTTGCAGGGATAGGCCAGCGTGACGGGGTCGTAGGCGCTCTGGTGGTTGGACATGCAAATATACGGCGCTTGAAGGTTGAAGCGCTCTTTATGGTGATACTTCACAGGGAACAGGGTGTGTCCGTTCACGCAGGCGATCATGCGCAGGAACGTGTACAGGAAGGTGCGTTCCTTTTCCGCCGGAACTTTCTTTTCCGGTTCTTTTTTTTCTTCTGCCTTGTTGCTCATTGCTTTTCCTCCACGAGAGAAAGAATGGCCTGAACGGTTTCATCGAAGGTCAGGTTGGAAGAATCCACCAACACGGCGTCCTCCGCCTGGCGAAGGGGGGTCACTTCCCGGTGGGTGTCCTGGTAGTCCCGGGCGTTGACCTCTTTCAGGATTTCCTCAAAGGGGGTTTTATCGCCCTTTTCCCTGAGCTGGAGCATCCGCCGCTGTGCCCTGGCCTCCGGGGCGGCGGTCAGGTACACCTTCAAAGTCGCGTTCGGCAGCACCACCGTGCCGATGTCCCGCCCGTCCAGGAGCATGGATTGCTTCCGGGCCATTTCCTGCTGGCGCTGGACCATCACGCGGCGCACTTCCCGGTATTTGGACACCGTGGACGCGGCCATGCCCACCTCCTGAGTGCGGATGAGGCCGCTCACATCCCGGCCGTTCAGCAGGGTGATCTGCGCGCCGTTCTCATAGCGCACGTCCACCCGCGCTTCTTCCCTGCCGCACAGGGCGGACACCGCTTCCTCGTCGTTCAGGTTCAGCCCGTTTTCGATGGCGCACAGGCCGAACGCCCGGTACATGGCCCCGGTATCCAGGTGCAGGATGCCCAGGCGCTTGGCGACCTCGTCGGAGATGGTGGATTTTCCCGCGCCAACCGGCCCGTCAATGGCGATGGTTAATGGCATTATGCCCCCTCCTCTTTCGTCTGTGTTTCAGCGGTAAGTTCTAAGTTCTTAGTTCTAAGTTCTAAGCAAATATAGTCCGTTATCATTTGTTTCATGATTCTTTAACTTAGAACTTGGAACTTAGAACTTAGAACTCCTGATTACAGAATGTACCTTCTCATATCCATTTCCTTTGCGGTTTTCAAGTGTTCCTTCACATAATCGGCGGTGATGGTCAGGTATACGTCGGGCATATTGTCGCCGCCCGCGTTGAAGGACACGTCCTCCAGCAGTTCTTCAAAGACAGCGTGCAGCCGCCGCGCGCCGATGTCCTCGCCCATTTCATTGGACAGCATGGCGATGCGGGCGATTTCGTTGAGCGCGTCTTCGTCAAAGGTCAGGTGTACCTTGTCCACTTCCAGCAGGGCCGTATACTGCCGCGTGATGGCGTTGTCCGTTTTCGTCAGAATGGCGACGAAATCCTCCTGGGTCAGGGATTTCAGGTTGACATGCACCGGGAAGCGGCCCTGGAGTTCGGGAATCAGGTCGTTGACCTTCGCCACGTGGAACGCGCCCGCGCCGATAAACAGCATGAAGTCCGTGCGCACGGGGCCGTACTTGGTGTTGACCGTGGAGCCTTCCACGATGGGCAGGATGTCCCGCTGCACGCCTTCGCGGCTCACGTCGGGGCCGCCCATGGTGGAACGTCCGGCAATCTTATCGATCTCGTCCAGGAACACGATGCCGCTCTGTTCACAGCGGCGGATGGCTTCTTCCTTCACCGCGTCCTCGTCGATGAGCTTTTGGCTTTCTTCCTGGATGAGGATTTCCCGCGCTTCCTTCACCTTCACATGGCGCATCTTGGTGCGCTTGGGCAGCATGCCGCCCATCATGTCGCCGATGCTGATGGACGCGCCGCCGACCTCCAGCTGAGGCGCGGCTTCCTCTACTTCGATTTCCAGTTCATGGTCTTCCAGCTGGCCGGAGCGCATCTGCGCCCGAATCTCATCCCGCTTGCGGCTGATTTCGATCTTTTCTTCTTCGGTGGGGTCGGGCTCCTGCTTAGCGCGGCCCAGCAGCACATCCAGGGGATTGTTGGAGGCGGTGTTCTTCTTGACCGGGTGCATGAGCAGCGTCACCAGCCGGTCTTCCGCCAGCACCTGGGCGCGGGTCTTGACCCTTGCCACATGCTCGTCCTTCACCATGCGTACGGCGTTTTCCGCCAGGTCGCGGATGATGGATTCCACGTCGCGGCCCACATAGCCGACTTCGGTAAATTTGGTAGCTTCCACCTTGATAAACGGCGCTTCCACCAGCTTCGCCAGGCGGCGGGCGATTTCCGTTTTGCCCACGCCGGTGGGGCCGATCATGAGGATATTCTTGGGGTAAATTTCATCCCGCATTTCCTTGGGCAATTGGCTGCGGCGGTAACGGTTGCGCAGGGCGATGGCCACGGCGCGCTTGGCTTCGTCCTGGCCGATGATATAGCGATCCAGCTCCCGCACGACCTCGCGGGGCGTCAGTTCATGGGCGCGGCCCGACAGTTTTTTCACTTCGCTCATGAGGTCACACCTCCTCCACGATGATGTTGTCGTTGGTGTACACGCAGATGGACGCGGCGATATGCAGCGCCTTCTCCGCGATTTCCTTGGCGGAAAGGTCGGTGTTCTGCACCAGCGCGCGGGCCGCGGCCAGGGCGTAATTCCCGCCGGAACCGATGGCGGCCACGCCGTCGTCGGGGTCGATGACCTCGCCGGTGCCGCTGACGATCAGCATGCTTTCCTTGTTCGCCACGATCAGCATAGCTTCCAATTGGCGCAAACCCTTGTCTCCCCGCCAGTCCTGGGCCAGCATCACGGCGGCGCGCTCCAGGTTGCCGCCGCACTGGGTCAGCTTGTCTTCAAACCGTTCGCACAGGGAGAAGGCGTCCGCCACGGAACCGGCGAAGCCCGTCACCACGCTGTCGTTGTAAATGCGCCGCACCTTCCGGGCGGTGGCCTTGAATACGGTGTGTTCTCCCATTGTCACCTGGCCGTCGCCCGCTACGGCGATTTTGCCATCCTTCTTCACGGCGCAGATGGTGGTTCCCATCATTTTCATTCGTTCGTCCTCCATCAGGGATAAATAGTCTTTCTTTGACCATCATGTATCATAACAGATAATTGATGATTTGGCAAGAAAAATTTCAGGCGTCCAATTGTTCTTTGATCTGTCCGACGGTTTCCAGCGCCCGTTCCGCGATCTTTTCATACCGGGCCTGCTTGCCGCCGCGCACGCGCTCAGGCCAGCCCTCCATGATGCCGTAGGTGACGTTCATGGGCTGGAAGTTCTGGTTTTGAGTAGACACGTAATGGGCCAGAGCGCCTAAAGCGGTGGTTCTTGGGAAGTCCGGCAGAGGTCTCCCCTGCTGCTGCATGGCCGCGCAGATGCCCGCCACCATGCCGCTGCCCGCGCTTTCCACATAGCCTTCCACGCCGGTCATCTGGCCCGCGAAATACAGGCCGGGGCGGGACAGCATCTGGTAGTGATGATCCAGCAGGCCGGGACTGTTCAGGAAAGTGTTGCGGTGCATGACGCCATAGCGGGCGAACTCCGCGTTTTCCAAGCCGGGGATCATGCCGAACACCCGCTTCTGCTCCGGGAATTTCAGCCGCGTCTGGAAGCCCACCAGGTTGTACAGCGTGCCCGCCGCGTCGTCCTGGCGCAGCTGCACCACGGCGTAGGGGTCGCGGCCGGTGCGCGGGTCGGGCAGGCCCACCGGTTTCAGCGGCCCGAAGGCCAGCACCATATGTCCCCGCCGCGCCATGCTCTCCACCGGCATGCAGCCCTCGAACACCTTCTTCTCCTCAAAGCCATGGATGGGCGCGGTGTCCGCTTCCAGCAAGGCCAGCACAAAGGCGTCGTACTCCTCCTGATTCATGGGGCAGTTCAGGTAATCGTCGCCCCGTCCGTAGCGGGAAGCGCGGTAGACCTTGCTCATGTCCAGGGATTCCGCCGTCACGATGGGCGCGGCGGCGTCGTAAAAATTCAGAGTGGACACTTCCGGCATGGCGGCGATGGCGTCGGCCAGCCTGTCGCTGGTCAGGGGGCCGGTGGCGATGATGGCGGGGGCTTCGGGAATCTCCGTGACCTCGCCGTACTCCATCGTCACCAGCGGATGATTTTTCAGGGTTTCGGTGATGTATCCGGAAAAGCTGTCCCGGTCCACCGCCAATGCGCCGCCTGCCGGGACTCTCGCCTTGTCCGCCGCCGCGAGGATGAGCGAATCCATCCGCCGCATTTCCTCTTTCAGCAAGCCCACGGCGTTTTGCAGCCGGTCGGAACGCAGGGAATTGGAGCAGACCAGCTCCGCGAAAAGCAGTGAATGGTGGGCAGGGCTGTAATTCTCCGGCTTCTGCTCAATGAGCGTCACGGGGATGCCGCGCTTCACCAGTTGCCACGCGGCTTCGCAGCCCGCAAGGCCCGCGCCGATGACGGTGACGCTCATGCCTCGTCCTCCGTTTCGGTCTTGACCTCCACCCGATGGCGGCAGGTCTCGTTGCTGCACAGGTACCAGGTCTCCCCTTTGCGGGAGCGCTTGAGGGTCATGTAGCTGCCGCACTTTTCGCACTTCTGATCCACCGGCATCTCCCAGGACACGAAATCGCAGTCCGGGTAATTCTCGCAGCCGTAGAACTTGCGGTTCTTGCGGCTGGTCTTTTCCAGCAGCCTGCCGCCGCACTTGGGGCACTTGGCTTCGATATAGGTCAAAATCGGCTTGGTGTTGCGGCAGTCGGGGAAGTTGGGGCAGGCCAGGAACTTGCCGTAGCGGCCCACGCGGTACACCATTTGCGCGCCGCATTTATCGCAGATCACGTCGCTGGGCTCGTCCTTGATTTCCACCTTTTCGATTTCTTCCTCGGCGTTTTCCAGCATCTTTTCAAAGGGCGGATAGAACTCCCGCAGCACCTTGTGCCAGTCCTCGTTTCCTTCCTCCACCGCGTCCAGCTCTTCTTCCAGCTCAGCGGTGAATTCCGTATCCACGATGGGGCCGAAGTACTGAATCATCATGGCGTTGATGGTGCGGCCAAGCTCCGTGGGATAGAGGCGCTTGTTTTCCCGCATCACATAGCCCCGGGCGATGATGGTGGTGATGGTCGGCGCGTAGGTGGAGGGCCGTCCGATGCCCTTTTCTTCCAGGGTCTTGACCAAGCTGGCTTCGGTGTAGCGGGCCGGCGGCTGGGTGAAATGCTGCTGGCTGTCCACCGATTCGATGGTCACGGGCGCGCCTTCCTCAAAGGCGGGCAGGGTGGATTCCGCGGCTTCCTGGGTTTCGTCGGTGCTTTCCTCGTACACGCTGGTGAAGCCGGAGAAGCGCTTGTGCTCGCCGTAGAAGCGCATGCCCACGCCGTCGCCGCTGACATCCATGCTCATGGTGTCGTAAATGGCAGGATTCATCTGGCTGGCCAGGAAGCGGGAATAAATCAGCCGGTACAGCTGGAATTGCTCCTTGGTCAGCGACGCCTTGATGGATTCCGGCGTGCGGGTCACGTCGGTGGGCCGGATGGCTTCGTGGGCGTCCTGGGCGTTGCGGCGGCCCTTGAACTCGTTGGGCGTTTCAGGCAGGTATTCCGCGCCGTAGGCTTGGGGAATAAACGCGCGCACAGCGTCCAGGGCTTCCTGGGAAATGCGCACGCTGTCGGTACGGATGTAGGTCACGATACCCTGGGTGCCTTCGCCCTCCAGGTCGACGCCTTCGTAAAGCTGCTGCACCACCTGCATAGTTTTCTGGGTGGTGAAGTTCAGCTTGCGGCCCGCCTCCTGCTGCAAGGAGGAGGTGGTAAAGGGCGGCGCGGGTACCTTTTTCTTTTCGCCCCGCTTGATGCCGTACACGGCGAAGCGGGCGTTTTCCACCCGGCGGCGGGCTTCCTTAGCCTCGGCCTCATTGTGAAGCTCGGCCTTCTGCCCGTCCAGGGTGCTGAGCCGCAGGGTGAAGGTGGTTTTCCGGCCCCGGGCGGCGGGCAGCAGGGCGTTGGCGGTGATGTCCCAGTATTCTTCGGGAATGAAATCCTCGATGTCCTGTTCCCTGTCCACCACCAGGCGGGTGGCCACGGACTGCACGCGCCCGGCGCTTAAGCCCTTTTTCACCTTGGCCCACAGCAGCGGGCTGATCTTGTAGCCCACCAGCCGATCCAGGGCGCGCCGCGCCTGCTGGGCGTCCACCCGTTCCATGTCGATGGGCCGGGGATGCTTCAGGGCGTTTTCCACTGCTTTCTGGGTGATCTCATGAAATTCGATACGGCAGGGGGAATTCACGTCCATACCCAGGGTCTGGGCCAGGTGCCAGGAAATGGCCTCTCCTTCCCGGTCAGGGTCGGTTGCCAGGAAGATTTTTGAAGCGGCCTTGGCTTCCTTGCGGATCTTGGTCAGGATCTTGCCCCGGCCATGAATGGTGATGTACTTCATGGCGAAGTCCTGATCCACATCCACGCCCAGCTGGGACTTGGGCAGGTCGCGCACATGCCCCTGGGACGCTTCCACCTTGTAGCCGCGGCCCAGGAATTTGGCGATGGTGCGGGCCTTGGCGGGAGATTCCACAATAATCAGTTTCGATGCAGTTGCCACGGTTTTGTTCCTCCAATGAGAAATTGATTTCTTTATCGTTTCAGGGCAAACGCCCGTCCGGCCCGGCGCTCGATCCTGCCGCTGATTTCCAGCATGGTGAGCTGCGCGCCCAGTTCTCCGGCGGTACGGCCCGTTTCCTCGATCAGTTCTTCCAGGGTCTTTTCCTCCAGCGCCAGGGCTTTCAGGATGGGGTAAGCGGGATCGGATTCGTCCAAATCCGGTTCGTTTTGCAGGAACGCAGTCTGTTCTGCCTGCTGTTCCTGCCAACCCATCTGAATCAGAACGTCTTCCGGCCCGGCGCACAGGTTGGCCCCGGAGCGCAGCAGCATCAGCGGCAGTTCGCTGCCCGGCGCGTCCACGTTGCCGGGCAGGGCGAACACTTCCTTCCGCTGCGCCTGGGCGTATTCGATGGTGGTGTGTGTGCCGCTTTTGAGCTGCGCTTCGATCAGCAGCACGGCGGAGGAAAGGCCGGAAATGATCCGGTTTCTCGCGGGAAAATGGTAAGGCAGCGGCTGCGCGTCAGGGGCCAGTTCCGACACAATGGCTCCGCCTGAATCCAGAATGTGCTGGGCCAGTTCCTTGTTTTCCGGCGGATACAGCCTGCCAAGCCCGCTGCCCAGCACCGCCACGGTGCAGCCGCCTCCGTCCAGGGCGCCCTGATGAGAAGCGGCGTCGATGCCCCTGGCCAGGCCGCTGACGATGATCACGCCTTTTCCGGCTAACCCCTGGGCGATTCGTTTCGCCTGGGATGACCCGTACCGGGTCGCCCGCCGGGAACCCACCATGGCGATGGAACGGGTAAAATCCTTGGGCAGGGTTCCCCGCACAAACAGCACATCCGGCGGGTCGGGAATGGATGCCAGGGAAAGGGGATAATCCTCCCCGCCCAGGAATACCGGACGCGCGTTCAGACTGTCCAATTCCCGCAGGACGGACGCGCAGCGGGAAGCCCGCAAGTCCGCCAGATAAGAAAAGTTTTCCTCTCCCAGCAGTTCATAGTATTGGGGCGTAAAGTTCTCCCACACGCCCAGCGCCCCGTCGTGCTTTTCCTTCAATCCCTTCAGCCTGGCCCACGCGCCCATGGGCGCGCATTGCAGCCAGACGCGGGCCAATTGTTCCCGGGATAATTCCATGTCACATCCCCCAGTATTTGCTGTCCAGCGCCCGGTATTGGATGGCCTCGGCGATATGGGCGGGCTGGATGTCCTTCATTCCCTCCAGGTCGGCGATGGTGCGGGCCACCTTGATAATCCGGGTATAGCCCCGCATGCTCATGCCCATTCTTTCCACCGCGGTGGTCAATAATTGCTGGGTCGGGCCGTTCAGGGGACAGAACTCTTTCAGCATCGCCCCGTCCATCTGGGCGTTGGCGTAGGTGCCCGTATCCGCGAACCGCTTTTGCTGGATGGTTCTGGCTTTCTGCACCCGTTCGCGCACGGAGGCCGAGCTTTCCGCGGGCGCGGAAGCGTTGATTTCGCTGACCGGCACCGCGTCCACCTCCACCTGCAAATCGATCCGGTCCAGCAGCGGCCCGGAAATGTGGCTCAGATACCGGCGAATGGCCGCTTCCCCGCAGTGGCATTGCCGGATGCGGCTGCCGTAATACCCGCAGGGGCAGGGGTTCATGCCCGCAATCAGCATGCACCGGGACAGGTACTGCGCCCGGGCCTTCACCCTGGCAATGGTGGCAAAGCCGTCCTCCAGGGGCTGGCGAAGCGCCTCCAGCACGTTGGGCGCGTATTCCGGCAGTTCGTCCAGGAACAGCACGCCGTTGTGGGCCAGGGAGATTTCGCCGGGCCTGGCGTCACTGCCGCCGCCCACCAGCGCAGGCGCGGACACAGCGTGATGCGGCGTTCTAAAGGGGCGCTCGGTCATCAGGCCCTGGCCGGGCTTGATCAGGCCCGCCACGGAATGGATGCGGGTGGTTTCGCAGGCTTCTTCAAAGGTCATGCGGGGCAGGATGCCGGGCAGGCACCGGGCCAGCATGGTTTTCCCACTGCCGGGCACGCCGATCATGAGCATATTATGTCCGCCCGCCGCGGCGATTTCCAAGGCGCGCCGCGCTCCCTGCTGGCCTTTGACGAGGGACAGATCCAGCAGCGGCTTGCTGTCCCCCAGCGAATCGGAATAAGAGGTCTGTATCTGGGCGAACAGCGGAGCCTTGCCGCTGAGATGATCGATCACTTCGGCCAGGGAATGGGCGGGATAGATGCGCATGCCGGTCAGGGTCTGCACCTCCGGGCCGTTTCCCGCCGGGAGGATGACGCTCTCGATCCCGGCCTGCCGCGCCGCGATCACCATGGACAGCACGCCGCGCACGGGAATCAGGGAACCGTCCAGCCCCAGTTCGCCCAGCAGCAGCACCCGGTCCAGGTTGGGCAGCGCCGCCTGCCGGCTGGCCGCCACGATGGAAACGGCAATGGGCAGGTCAAAGGCCGCGCCCTCTTTTTTCAAGTCCGCCGGGGACAGGTTGACGGTGACTTTTCCGCTGGGCATGGCAAAGCCCGTATTGCGCAGCGCGCTGCTGACGCGGTCTTTGCTCTCCCGCACCGCCGTATCCGGCAGGCCGACCATCGCCCAGTTGTACAGTCCGCCGCTTACGTCGACCTCCACGGATACGGGCCTTCCATCCACCCCCTGCAGGGCGAAGCAAATCGTTCTTGCCAGCACGGGCATCCCTCTTTTCTCAGGAAATGAGGAATCAAGCGCATCACTCTAATCCCTATTCCCTAATCCCTATTCCCTAATCCCTATTCCCTAATCCCTATTCCCTCTCTCAATACCACAGCCACCTGTCAAACCACTTGCAGGCGTCCATCCATTCGCGCTTCGCTGGCACGCCGCTGGCATAGGGGAAGAAGAAAATGAACAGCGCAGCGGCTCCGAGAAGAAGAATCAGGAGAACGCATTCCACAATCCGCTCATTTCTCTTTTGAACCGCGGAAACCGTCTGGCTTCCCGTGTCTTTCACAGCATTGGCGGCGGCATCGCCCAGCAGGTCGAGGCACAGCGTGATGGCCAGAATCAGGAACGGCACGCAGGGGAAGTAGTGGTAGATATACGTGCCGCGCGGCACCAGCACCCAGGGCAGCAGCTGGCCGAAGTAGCACAGCAGGAGCAAGGGCGAACGGGTATCGTCCGTGAGGGTATAGGGAGTAAGCGTATCGTCCTTCTGCAAATGCCGCTTGATCCACACCGCCAGGCAAACCGCGATGCAAAGCAGGCCGCCCCACCAGACCACCGGGTTGCCCATCGCCATGATGGAGCTTTCATATCCCACCGGTTCAAAGCTGTTGGCGGCGTACCACATGGGCTTGCCGATCACCGGCCACTGATACCAGGGAGAATAGAAATCATGGTCCATGCCCCGGCCCGGCTCGCTGTGGTAGCCCAGCATGCCGCCCACCTGACCGTTGGTAAAGTAGGTGCCCACGGCGGCCTCGATCACCTTTTTCGGCGTTACGCCCACGCCGTCGTAAGCAAAGTACGGGATATACGACACATAGTAGATCACCGCAGGCACGAGCACGAAGAACACAAGGCAGCTGGCAACCGTGATCACCAGGCGCTTCGTTCCTTGTCCGGCCGCGGCCTTTTCCGCTTCCGTCCGCCTGCTTTCCGGAACCTTCCGGGCGGCCCCGATCAGCCGGACGCGCCGCCAAATCCCGATAAAGAAGATGACCGCTAAGATCGCGCCCGCGTAGCAGGCCGTCCATTTGCTGGCAACGCCCAGGCCCATAAACAGCCCGGACAGGCCGAGGGGCACCAACGTTTTCCAGAAGGGCCTTCCGAAATAGTCCTGGAAGTACCAGAAAAACATGAAGTACATCATCCAGATGATGAACAGCACCACAAAGCTGTCGATGGTGGCGATGCGGGTCTGGGTGAAGTGCATCAGGTCAAAGGCCATGAGCAGCGCCGCGCACAGGCCGCCCCACCAGCGCTTGGCAAACAGCCTGCCCAGCAGATACATGCCCGGCAGCATCAGCACGCCCGCCAGCGCGCCCGCGAAGCGCCATCCAAAGGGCGTCATGCCGAACACGGCGATGGCCCAGCTGATGAACACCTTGCCCAGCGGCGGATGGGTGGTTTCGTAGGTCTGCAAATGGTGGAGATGCTCGTATCCCGTCCGGGCATGGTAGATTTCGTCGAAGTAGGTGGAATTGTACCAGCCCGGTTCGCCCTCCAGGGTATCCTGCTCGTCCAGCAGGTTCTGCGCGGTTTCATTTTCTCCGCTGTTGCTGACGATCTTTGCCGGACAGACCTGGCCGGTGAAAGGATCCTTGAACAGCACTTCAAACAGCGTCAGGCTGTAATGCCCTGCCGTCAGGCGCACATAGCGCCCGTTCAGCGTTTCCGGCATCGTCCCGTTCGATACGTAAGACAGATATTTCCACTTGAAGCAGTCCCCGACGGCCATGCCCGCGGTGTGGAATTGGTTCCAGTTTTCCCCGTCCTCGCTGACCTCCACGGAAAAATCGCTGTCATAGTAGTGGATGCCGCCATAGTAAAGCATGTTGAAATCGTTGATTTCGCCCAGGTCGAACACGATCTGCTCATCCGGTGTTTCGGACACATACGCGGTCTGCGGCGCTTTCATGGAGCCCAGGTTCGTAAAGGTCAGCGCCGCATACGCGGCTGTGATGCACGCCATGATGATCCAATCCCACTTCGTCATCCTGCGGGTCGGTTCTTCCTTGGGCAGCGGGGATGCTGCGCGTTCGTCCGGGGCGATGCCGAGGGTTTCTCCCCGGCTCAGGGCGCTGCACAGGGCGAGCGACGCGAAGCATACAAGGCAGTTCATCGCGGCGCAGAAGTATTCCAGCACCGCCATATCACTCTGGATATACACCGCCGGGGCGTCCAGATGCCCGGCGGCGCCGCCGATGCGGATGTTGCGATCCAGCGCGCAGCCCGCGTTCAGGAAGCCGGCCACGGTGACGCCGACGGCCAGCCACAGGATGCGCACGTCCCTGTTCCACAGCCAGCCCAGCAGCAGCAGCGCCACGGCAGGGAACAGGTACCTTTCATGCATCATGGCGCCCGTGTTGAACAGCAGCAGCAGCAGCCCGGCGCCAAAAACGGGCAGATGGCGAATATTATTGTTGAAAGCATACAAAGCGCCAATTGCGGCGAGGGCGTACACGATCATCAGCGTGCTCAGAGAAGAATACGTGAGGCCGCCGGTCACGGACAGAAGGATGATTGCCAAACCCAGCAAAGCAGCCAGCCCGCCCAGTACATACAGCCGCAAACGGTCTTTTGCGTCTCCCAGCTGTCCGCGGAAAACAGGCGCGCGGAAAAGGCCCGCTGCCAGCAGCGGCAGCGCCGCCAGGCAGTACGCCAGGAAGGGCAGCAGGAATTGTCCGCTGATATTGCTGTCAGCGGAAACCCAGTTTTTGCCCAGGAGGAAATACAGGTTGCAGCTGTTCACCGTGGCGTAGGCGTAACGGCCCATGGTCTGCCCGTACAGCCTGAACAGCCAGTCCGCCGGCAAATGAACGGAGAAGGGAAGTACAATCACCAGCGCGGCGGCAATCATGGCCAGCAGGCCCAGGCCCAGATCCTTGAGAACCGCCTTTCTCTTTTCTTCGTCCTTCCAGTTCCGAAGAAGGTGCAAGGCCAGCGCCAGCAGCCCCAGCGGGCCGAACATGAGCGCCTGGGGCTTAAAGAGGACGGATACGATAAACAAAGGCAGCGCGGCCATCCACTTGCCTTTTGCCGCGTAAAGAACCGTTAAAACCAGGAACAGGGTCATCAGGGAATCCGCCTGGCCCCAGGCCGCGCCGGTCAGGATCACCAGCGGGTTGAGGGCGTAAAGCGCAATCAGGCCCAGCGCTGCCCGGACGGACAGCAGCTTCTTTTCCCGCGCTTCCCGGTAAAGAACCGCGCACAGGGCAATGTCCGCCAGGATGGGCGGCACTTTCACCATGAATTCCGTCGCGCCGGTTCCCAGCGCTTTGCCAATCAGGCCCACAGGCCACAGGAGCAGCATATACCCCGGCGGGTAATCGCAGGAGGTAAAAGGATCAACGGGGTCATAAAAGTTGAGGGGGCCGTATTCCGCCATCCGGTTTGCCCAGGCGCGGAAGCAGCCGATGTCCACATCGTAGCCGGACACATTCCAGCCGATGATCAGCCGCAGCGCCGCCGCCGCAAGAAGCAGCCCCGCCGCCAGCCAGGGGCCGAGGGACGGCGATTTTTTATCCAATTCTCTTTCCGGCTTGCGCAGGAAGCGGCAAAGCAGGGCGAAGCACAGCACATACGCGCAACTGATTGCCGCCAGCAGGAAGCCCGCGCTGCCCTGGCTTTCCTCCTGTCCGTAAAGGGGAATTCCGGAAGATTCCCTGAACCAGGCCTGGGCCGTGTAGCCTCCCGGCACGCCCTCCACTTTTTCAAGGGTCACATCCCGGTACCAGGCTTCGCCGATGGCCTCGCCGCTGTAGCCGCCCAACCGCACGAAGACGTTGACGCTGTGCTGCTCCTTGCCGGTGCGCCCGTAAAGGGAAACGCTCTTCCATTCTCCTTCGGAATCGTACACATTCTCCGAATACAGATACACATCTTCGACAGACAGGTTGGCCCCCCAGCCGTCCTGGGCGTCGGCCTTGATATACCCATGCAGCCAGTAAATGGAATCCGGCTCCACAGCCACCGTCTGGGCAAAGCGGGCGTCTTTGTACATGTGGTTGACGATGTGGGCCGCCTTGCCCGCTTCCGTGTCCACCACTTCAAAATCCGTCCCGGTCAGGCCAGCCCAGGCGTCCTTATACCATCCGACGGGCGTGCCGTCGCTCACCTCGGCAAAATCGCCGTTGACCAGCAGGTTTTCCCCCACAGCCGCTTCCCGGCTGCCCGAAGGAAGCAGAAAAAAGCCAGCCGCGCACAGCGCCAGCGCCACCGCGGCGATCCATCCGTACCGCTTCAAAAAATTCATAGCGTCTCCTCAGAAAGCGTTTTTTACATGCCGCAGCCCGTCGGCGCTGATTTCAACCACGTCGAAACGCACCTGCTCCCATGGGTGGGATTTCAAATAAAATTGGGCCGCGTAGCGAAGGTGTCCGCGCTTTTTCGCGTTCACGGCAAGCAGGCCTTCCCCTTCGCCGCCGTGGGGCCGGGCTTTCACTTCCACAAAAACGAGCGTGTCCCGGTCCATGACAATTAGATCGATTTCTCCGTGGGGCGTGCGGAAGCGTTTTTCCAGGATGCGCATGCCCTGCTTTTTCAGGTATGCCGCCGCCTGCTTTTCCCCCAGCAGTCCGATTTCAAAAATCCTCATACGCTGACAAAATGTCCGATAAAGGTTTTCCGGTGCTCCGGACACGGGCCCAGCGCCTTCAGCGCGGCGATATGCTGCGCGGTGCCGTAGCCCTTGTGCTTCGCAAAGCCATAGCCGGGATACAGCCTGTCCAGCTCTTCCATCTGCCGGTCACGGGTCACCTTGGCGATAATGCTGGCAGCGGCGATGGAATAGCACAGGGCGTCGCCATGAATGATGCCCCGTTCTTCCCCCGGCAATCCCAGGCCGTGCACCGCGTCGATCAGGAACACATCCGCCGGGGCATTCTCCGCCGCCCGGCGCATGGCCATTTTCGTGGCTTCCAGGATGTTGTATTCGTCGATTTCCTGCGGGCTGGCCTGCCCGACGCCCACGAACAGGGCGGTGGACATGATCTCGTCATAGAGCGTTTCCCGCCGCTGGGCGGAGAGCTTTTTGCTGTCGTCCACCCAGAGCAGCAGCGGTTCCTTCGGCATCACCACGCAGGCGGCGACCACGCTGCCCACCAGCGGCCCGCGTCCCGCCTCGTCCATGCCCGCGAAGCGAACGCCCGCCTCCCACAGGGGCAGGTCGGTCTGAACCAGGGCTTGCAGCCGTTCCCGGCGCTTATCCTCCAGCTTGCTCATCGTTCGCTTCCTCATCCGGCGCTTTTTCTTCTTCCTGCCGCGGCGCTTCCAGCGTGATGCGCCCCAGCTTGCCGCCCCGGAATTCGTCTAAGATCACCTGGCAAGCCCGTTCCGTGTCATACACGCCACCTTTCATCAGGAAGCCCCGGCCCGCGCACACCGCGTCCAGCAGTTCCGGGCCGCGCAGGGACGTGTCCTTGATTTTGAACCGCTCGACCACTTTATCGGGGGCCATCTCCAGCAGGTCGGTGAGCAATTGGATCGACAAGGCCGCCGTGTCCACCACCTCGTCCCGGATGGCGGCGATGTAAGCCAGGCGGCGGGCGGCCACCGGGTCGTCCAGCCGGGGCCAGAGCAGGCCGGGCGTGTCCATGATTTCCAGGTACGGCGTCACCCGCACCCACTGGTTGGAGCGCGTCACGCCGGGCTTGTCGCCCACTTTGGCGATGTTGCCGCCGTGGAGCCGGTTGATCAGCGTGGACTTGCCCACGTTGGGCACCCCCACGATCATGGCCCGCACGGTCTTTCTGATGCCCCGCTGGGCGGCGCGTTCCACCGTTTCCTTGGCCGCCCGGTCGATCAGGGTCAGGGCGTTCTTCGCCTGTTTGTTCATATCCAGGGCCATACAGTTGTCAATGCCCCGGCGCTTGAATTCTTTCAGCCACAGGCTGGTCAGGTTCGGGTCGGCCAGGTCGCTTTTCCCCAGCAGCAGCACCCGTTCCTTTTTCGCCGTCAGCCGCATCAGATCGGGATTCCGGCTGGAAAAGGGCAGCCGGGCGTCGCACAGCTCTATCATCACGTCCACCCGGGAAAGCTGATCGGACAAAAGCCGCTTCGCCCGCGCCATGTGTCCCGGGTACCAGTTGATCTCCATACCGCAAAGCCTTTCCATTTATTGTAAATTAAACGCATGATCGCGTTCTTCTTATAAAAAATAGCACTTTTTCATGAAAAACGCAAGAGCCAATTTTGCGCTTTTACAATCGGAGCATACCAGTCCGGGAAAAGACGCATACTAAGTCCAACCAAATCAAGCGGGAGGAGCGATGAATTTTGTCCTTACAGGCGATCATTATGGCAGGCGGCGAGGGCATGCGCCTGCGGCCGATCACAGCGCATACGCCCAAACCCCTGTGTCCGCTGCTGGGCGAGCCGGTGATGGGGTACGCGATAAAGCTGCTTAAACAGCACGGCATTTCCGACATTGGCGTGACGCTGTGGTATCAGCCCCAGAAAATCCGAAGGGCGTTTCACAAAGGCGAGCGGTACGGGGTGAAGCTGAAATACTATGAAGAGAAAGAACCCATCGGCACGGCGGGCAGCGTGAAGATGGCGCGAAAGCAGCTGACCGACACCTTCTTCGTCCTCTCCGGCGACGGCTTGACGGACTGCGACCTGACCGCCGCCCTGCAATTTCATAAAGAAAAAAAGGCCCTGGCCACCCTGGTGCTCAAGCGCGTTTCCGTGCCGCTGGCATACGGCGT
Source organism: uncultured Eubacteriales bacterium (assembly GCA_902795275.1). Taxonomy (GTDB): domain Bacteria; phylum Bacillota; class Clostridia; order Christensenellales; family Aristaeellaceae; genus RUG563. Next base: position 49,005 of record CADBKQ010000009.1, read on the forward strand.
GGTGCTGACGGACGGGGACAACCGCATCACCCGCTTTATTGAAAAGCCCGACTGGAAGCGGGTGTTCAGCGACCTGGTCAATACCGGGGTGTATATCCTGGAGCCGGATATATTTGACTACATCCCCGATCAGGGAGCCCAGGATTTCGGGAAAGACATTTTTCCCGCCCTGCTGTCCGGGGGCCTGCCGGTGTACGGCTATGAAACGGACGGCTACTGGTGCGACGTGGGCGACCAGCGGGCTTATTTGCAGGCGCAAACGGATCTATTGCAGGGAAAGGTCAACTTCCCCCACGTTTCGGGGATTCATGAATCCGCCCGGGTGGACGGGACGGCGAACATCGAGGGCGTCTGCTATATCGGAGAAGAAGCGATCATCGGCCCCGGGGCCGTCATTCGCGACGCGTTCATCGGCAGCCGGGCCTATATCGGCTCCGGCGCGGTGGTGGAAAACAGCTGCCTGTGGCAGGATGTCACCGTGCAGGAAAGAGCGCGCGTCTGCGGCAGCGTGCTCTGCGACGGCGCGGCGGTGCGGCAGGGAGCGGAACTGTCCGACGGCTGCTCGCTGGGCGCGCGGGCAGCGGTGGGCGCTTTCGCCCTGCTGCGGCCCGGCGTCAAGGTGTGGCCCCATTTCCGGGTCGCGCCCGGCGCGGTGGTGTCCCAGAACGTGACCAGCGGAGATTGGAGCGCTCCCCAGTGGACGGCGGGCGGCGCTGCCTGCGACACTTCGGAAAACGCCTGCGCTTTGTGCGGGGCCTATGCCCGGGTGACGGGCGCGCGGCGGGCGCTGCTGGGCCACAGCGGCGCGGCGGCGCTGGAAACGCTTGCCGCCGGAGCGTTCAGCGCCGCGGGAGTGGATGCGCTGTGCGTGGGCGAAGCGACTGAACCGATGCTGGGCGCGCTGATTCGTTCCCTGCGGCTGGACGGCGGCGTGTTTGCCCATGGGCAGACCCTGCTGTTCCTGGACAGAAACGGCTTGCCCCTGTCCGCCAAACAGACAAGCGCCATGGATGCCTGCGTGCTTCGCCAGGACGCGCCGCCCGCTTTCGCCCATCCCGCAGCGGCCCGGCATTTTACCGGCGCGGAGGAAGTGTATCTGTCCTCCGTCCTGCCGCCCGACGCCGCCCGGCTGCTGCTCTCCCCCGTGGCGGTGTTCAGCGAATCCTGGATGCTGCTGCGGCTGGCCGAAGCGGGGCTGCGCAGAATGGGCGCAAGGGATTTCCGGGTTTCATCGGTGGACAATGTGGAACTGAGGCCGCTGGAGACGGGGGCGCTGCTCTCCCGGGACGGCAAAGAACTGACGGTGTTCACCGCCTCCCACACCCTGACTCCGGAACAGAAAACCATGCTGATTCTGGCATTGCTTTATCAGAATACCGGCAGGCTCTACGACCTGCCGGGCGTACCCCGGGCAGCGGAAAAGATCGCCCCGCTGCTGCTCCCGGACGGCGGAGCGGAATGCGCCGCCCAGCGCGCCGCGCTTTCCGACGGTTTATTCGGCCTGTTCCTGATTTGCGACGCCCTGCGCAACGGCCCCCTGGAAACGCTGCTGAAGGATCTGCCCGAAACCCATATCCTGGCGAAGGAAATCGCCTGCGGCATGCGGGACAAGGGACGCATCCTGAACAGGCTTTGCGGGCAGACCGACCTGCCCCGCACTCTGGGCGAAGGCGTGCGCATCCGGCATGAAAACGGCTACGCCACCATTGTGCCCGACGCCCACCGGAACCTGGTGCGCGTCACCAGCGAATCCGTGAACAGCGAATTCGCCCAGGAACTGTGCGACTTTTATTCCGACCAGATTCAAAAAATCACAGCGCAAAAGAAAACCTCTCCATCCTCGGAGAGGTAAAAGCATTCATCGTTCCACCGTGTCAATCACGCCGCCGCCCAGGCACCGGTCGCCGTCGTAGATCACGGCGCTCTGGCCCGGGGTGACGGCCCGTTCCGGCTGGTCGTAAACAAAATGCAGCCAGTCGCCCTGCCGGGTCACGGTCACGGGCTGGTCAGGCTGGCGGTAGCGGAACTTGGCGGTCAGTTTGCAGGGCGTGTTTTCCGGCAACGGGTCACAGACGAAGGTGGCCTGGTCAGCAGTACACGCCTTGCTGTACAGCAGCGGATGATCCTCGCCCTGCACCACGATCAGCCGATTGTTCTTCAAATCCTTATCCACCACGAAGAAGCTGCGCCCGTCGCCCCGCCCGCCGATGCCCAGGCCCCGGCGCTGGCCCAGGGTGTAGTACATTAAGCCGTCGTGACGGCCCACCAATTCGCCCTCCGGCGTCACCATGTCGCCGGGCTGGGCGGGCAGGAAGTTTTTCAAAAACTGCTTGAAGTTCCTTTCGCCGATGAAGCAGACCCCGGTGGAGTCCTTCTTTTTCGATACCGGCAGGCCCGCTTCCTCGGCGATTTTCCGAACCTCCTGCTTGGTCATGGCCCCCACGGGGAACATGGCCTTTTTCAATTGCTCCTCATGCACCATATACAGGAAGTAGCTCTGGTCTTTATTGGGATCGACGCCCCGCAGCAGATGGCCTTCCCCGTCCGTTTGCACGAAATGCCCGGTGGCCATCTTTTCCGCTCCGGCTTTCATGGCAAAATCCAAAAATGCCTTGAACTTGATTTCCCGGTTGCACAGCACATCGGGATTGGGCGTGCGGCCCGCCTTGTATTCGTTCAGAAACAGGGTGAACACTCGATCCCAATATTCTTTTGCGAAGTCCACGGCGTAATAGGGAATGTCTATTTTATCGCACACGTCCCGCACGTCGCGCCAATCGCTCTCGGCGGTGCAAACGCCGTCGTCGCCGTCCTCGTTCCAGTTCTTCATGAACACGCCGATCACGTCGTACCCCCAGCGCTTGAGGAGCAGCGCGGAAACGGCGCTGTCCACGCCGCCGGACAAGCCAACCACCACGCGCATTTACAGCACGCCCCTTTCCTGCATCCGCTGGAACAGTTTCACAAACGCTTCTTCCGTCACTTCCTCGGGGCTCTGGTCGGCGTTCACGGGGATGAAGCGCTCGGGATACTGCCGGGCCAATTCCTCAAAGCCCGCTTCCGTCTGGGCGTGAAAGGTGTTCCCCGCTTTCTCGATGCGGTCGGGCTGGGACGCTGCCATGCGCCGGGCCATGGCCTTTTCGTGGCTCATCTTGAAATACAGGGTCGCCCCCGGCGCGCCTTCCCGGAAAGCAGCCCGGTTGATTTCCTTCACCCAGTCCAGGCCAAGGTCCCGCGCCATGCCCTGGTACACCAGGGAGGAATCCACAAACCGGTCGCACAGCACGATCTCGCCCCGTTCGATCGCGGGCAGAATGACTTCCTTCACATGCTGCGCCCGGGATGCGGCGAAGAGCAGCGCTTCCGTTTCAGCGCACATGCCGCCGTCCTCTTTGGCAAGCACGATCTTGCGGATTTCTTCGGCAATGGGGCAGCCGCCGGGTTCCCGGGTGCGGCGCACGGTGTAGCCGAACTGCTCCAGCCGTTCCTGGAGCGCCGCCGCCTGGGTGGACTTGCCGCAGCCGTCCACACCCTCCAGCGTGACGAAAAAGCCCTTCGGGTTTTCCATGCCGGGGCAAAGTAAATCACAAAGCGCCCGGGTGGTTTCCACCGCGTGGGTGGGGTTCGCTGCCAGGGTTTCGCTCTTTTCGCCGTAGCCATACAGCGCGGCAATGGCGTCGATGCCCGCGTCGTGAGCGCCGATGATATCCCCGGCGATGTCCCCCACCATGACGGCCTTCTTCCCTTTGGGCAATACCCGGCGGATGAGGTCGGCTTTGTTGATGTGCAGTTCTTCCGGCGTCGGCCCGGCCACGGCGTCAAAGTATTTCAATAAATCGAAGTACCGCAGAATGTCAACGGACGTATGCTGCGGCTTGCCGGTGGCGACCGCCAGATACGCGCCGCGCTTTTTCAGTTCGCTCAGCAGCGCCCGGATGCGGGGATAAACCTTGTTCTCCTTCCAGCCGATGGGAATGTAGCGTTCCCGGTACAGGTCGGTGGCGTAGGCGGCCTGCTCCTCCGTCATGCCGCAGTACTTCATATAGCTGTCCGCCAGCGGCGGGCCGAGAAACCGCCGCAGCGTGCTTTCGGGCGGCACGGGCAGGCCCATTTTCTGTAATGCGTATTCGGTGCAGGCAAAAATGCCCGGCTGAGAATCGGTCAATGTTCCGTCCAGGTCAAAGATCACAGCGTCGTACAAAAGCATAAAAAGCATCCTTCCGAAAGATCGTCGTCAGGATGCTATTGTATCATATGTGTCAAGCGCCGCGCAAGGCCCGGTTTTGGAGCGCTTCGTCGATCAGCCGTTTGTTTTCCTGTAAGCGTTCTTTTTCGGGGGAAAGCTGTAAGGCGCGGTCAATGGCTTCATGGGCCTTTTCCATCTGTCCGGTGTAATAGAACCCCAGCGCCCGCAGATCCCAGGGCAGGCTGCCCCAGGCGGCGTTTTCGGTGATGTAATTGCGGCTTCGGTCATGAATCGCCAGCGCCAGGCCGGTCAGGTATATCACAGCCTCCCAATGGGCCTGCCTGTATTTCAGCCAGGCTAAATCCATGAACGGCTCCCGCAGGTACGGCGCTTCCGCCATGGCTCGCCAGAGCCATTGTTCCGCGGCGGCTGCATCGCCTTTGCCCAGGTATGCCTTGGCAATGTAGCGCATGGAGGCGCAGCGCTCATCCTTCCAGGTGGCGGAAGGCATTTGCAGGTGATGGGTCAGGGTGCGGATGCAGTCGTCCCAGCGGCGGTAGAAATAGTATTCCCGGCCCAGGTAGTGGGTGTTGCGGTCATCCTCCGGCGCTTCCCGCACGGACAGTTCCAGCAGGGGCAGGTATTGTGCCCGGGACTTTTCCGGGTCGGCGCGGTGGTTCAGCTGCATGCCCTCCACCGTGACCTGCTTTTCCTCTCCTTCGCCCTGCCAGGTCAGCACTTCATGGACGGGATGCGTCCATCGGTACCCATGGCGGCAGTGCACTTTATTCAGCCAGAACACCCGGCCTTCCGAGCCGTCGGGTTCAAAGCTCCAGGTGTAGCGATAGGAAGCGCGGGTGGTGCCGGGCTTCCAGGCGCTTTCCAGTTTGTTCCGCCAGCCGGGTTCAAACGCTTCGTCCAGGTCGGTGCAGACGCAGATGTCGGCGTCCTCCGGCACCAGCTCCAGGGAAGCGTTCCGGGCGGCGTCAAAGCGCCAGGGGTCGATCAGGGCTTCCAGCACATGCGCGCCTCTCTCCCGCAGCAGGGAGACCGTATCATCCTCCGAGCCGGTATCCAGCACATAGATTTCGTCCGCTTCCCGCATGGAATCAACCCAGCGGGAAACGAATGTACTTTCGTTTTTGGCGATGGCATAGACGCAGATTTTCATTCCATCCTCCTGAAAAAAGGGCGACGGTCCTTTGCCGCCGCCCTGGGTTCAATTGTCAGTTTTGCAGCAGGCCGACCATGCGCAGGTGATCCAGGAGCAGGTTGAACTGCGTCACCATGTCGGCTTCGCTCTGGGCGTTCGCCACGGCAGGCGCTGAACGGATTTCGGCTGCGGGCCCGGTGGGGCCGGTCGGGCCAGTCGGCCCCGTGGGGCCGGTTTCGCCGTCGTCACCGTCCAGGCCGTCGTCACCTGCGGGGCCAGTTGGCCCGGTGGGGCCGGTCGGTCCGGTCTCGCCTGTTTCACCCTGCGGGCCGGTGGGGCCGGTTTCACCCGTTTCGCCCTGCGGGCCGGTGGGGCCGGTTTCACCCGTTTCGCCCTGGGGACCCGTGGGGCCGGTCTCGCCTGTTTCGCCTTGCGGCCCGGTGGGGCCGGTCTCGCCGCTCTCTCCGGAGCCCGCAGGGCCGGTAGGCCCGGTAGGCCCCGTGGGGCCGGTGGCTCCGGTCAGTCCAATCGGCCCCCGGCAGCCGCAGCGATTGCAGCACCCACCAAGATGATACAGGGCGGAATAGGAGCGGCTGTTGCTATTTTCATTGATCGGCTGCGCGTCGATCCAATTCAAAATCTCCATGATGTTCCCTCATTTCAGCTTTTCATTTTGTTGGTCAGGCAGGCGGTTTTCCCTGCCACTTTCAGCTTATGCCCGGCGGAAAAAAGGGTGAAAAAAAGACGCCGTTCCGATTTTTCCGGAACAGCGGCTTTTGAAAAGATAAATCAGCGAAGGTGTTTTTTCATTTCCTGTGCACCCACAGCGCGCCGGGCAGCACCCGGGCGGCGGCGCGGGCTTCCGTCACGATCTCGCCGTCGATATTCACGCGCATGTTCGGCGCGGAAAACACCACGGAGGAGGCGCGGACAAAGGTGGTTTCTGGGAAGGTCAGGATTTTTCCTTTCATCAGCCCCGCCAGTCGGAACAGCAGCTTCCACTTCTCGATCGTGCCCACGATCACCACGTCCAGCAGCCCGTCGTCCGCCCGCGCTTCCGGCGCGATGGGGATGCCGCCGCCGATGATGCCGCCGTTGGCAGCGGCCACCACAAAAACGTCCTTCGTAACGGAAGGGCCGCCGTCGACGGAATAGGTGAGCGGAATCGGACGGAAACGGAACAGGGTCTGCACCACGCCGTGCAGATAGGGCAGCAGGCCGTGGCAGTAGCGCTTCGCCTTCTCTGCGTAATCCAGCACGGAAACGTCGAACCCCGTGCCGATTTCATTCAGGAACATGCGCCCGTTGATTTCTCCCGCGTCGGTCTTTTTCGCCGGATGGGTCAAAACAAATGCCAAAGCGGCTTCAGGCTCCAGGGGATACCCCAGCGTTTTCACAAAATCGTTTCCCGTCCCGGCGGGGATGATGCCAAGCGCCGTTTCCGAACCGGCCAATCCCTGGGCCACCTCAAAGGAAGTGCCGTCGCCCCCCACGGAAAGAACTGTATCCGCCCCGGCATCGCAGGCTTCTTTCGCCAAGTCCGAGGCGTGGCCCGGCCTTTCCGTCCAGAAGAAACGGAATGCTATGCCTTTTTCCTCCAACAGCTTCTGAATCCGGTTTCCTGCCTTCTGCCCGAACCCGTTGCCGGCGCAGGGATTGCAGATCACGACAATCACGGTTTCTTCCCCCTCTCGCGTACAGACTACACTTTATCCGATTTTTCCATTTTTGTAAAGCACAAACTGTCAGCCAGGCGGAAAAAGAAAATTTTACATGGATCGCGTTTTTTCAGATTGACAAAAACAAGAATCCGGGCTTAATATAATGGAACGATTGTTCAATCAGCGCCGCATCGCGGCGGCGGAAGAAAGGAGCGGGAGCGATGCTGAAAAGATGGCTGGCCCTGATAGCGGCGTTCATCTTCCTTTTTACTTCCATTCCCGCTTGCGCGGAAGATGCGGGCCTCAGCCCCCGGGAAGAAATGATCGAGGCCATCATCGAAACGGGCCGTCAATTGTTCATCGCAGCCAACGGCAAGCTGCAGCGGGCGCAGAAGGCCGGGGACATCTACGTGTGCAAAAACTTTACCGTCCACCTGTTCCGGGAAAACGCCTCCGCCTTCCGCATGGCGGAATTTCCCGATACAGCGCTCAGGATCCCAAACAATCTGCCCGCGGAAAAATGCAAGCCTTACGCTTACGGCTACTGCTGGGAGGACGTGGCAGCAGAGGACGGCAACCCCTTCTACATCGCCGCCCAGTTCCTGTACGACAAGAATGAAACCAAACAGCAGAACTTGGAACGTGCCCTGGAATTCATGAAGCAGGTAAAGCGCGGGGACTATTTCCAGATGTCCGCGGAATACTATTACGGCGTCGGCGCCCACAGCGCCATCATGATTTCCGATTACGACCCCGACAGCAACACCGTCCACTGGATGGACAGCAACATGATCGGCGAAAAACGCAACGGCGTGCGGTACGGCAAGGTGCAGTTTGACGCCGTGAAGGACATTGGCTGGTGGGCGGATGCCTTCTGCAAGAAGAAGCGGGGCGCGACGCTTTACCGTCTGCGGGACGATATTATTCGATACGAGGCCTCTGACGGGTTACACGAGTAACTGACCGTTTGTTCACAGCGTAATTATTTTAAAAATATTAACAGACAGGGATGTACATTTTGGGGAAAAAGTGCTATAATCAGCGTGACTGAGCATGATGAAGCAAATGAATACAGACAACCTCCGTGATGAGAAAGGGAGTAACCGGAATGGATAACCGTCTACTGTTTCAGCTTCAGCAGATTTTCTCCCGCCTCCGCACGCCGATTTCCCTGTTGGATGCGGAAGGCAACAGCCTGATTCCCAATGAAGACATCCGCTTTTCGCTCCCGCCGCTGACCCAGCCCGGCGTGCCCGTGGCGCAGGATGGCCGCCTGTACCAGATGTGCGCCTCCGCCCCCAACTGGGTGATCATGACCACCATCACCGATGCCGACGCCGCGCGGGACGCCTTTATTCTCTGCGACGCCATGATCAGCGCAGCCATCACCGCCAACGAAGCGGGCAACGACCTGAACAACGCATACCAGCGTATCCTTCAAAACGAGCTTTCCTTAGCGGAGCTGGACGCGGTGGTGGATGAGCACGGCATCTCCCCCGGCATGCCGCGATGCGTGCTGCTGATGCACATGGTGCAGGTGCAGCAGCGTTCGGCGTTTGAGATCCTGGAAGAATTCCTGCCCCGTGCGGCCACGGACGTGCTGGTTTCCATGGACAAGCACACCGCCGCTTTTATCAAGGACGTCAGCGGCCTGGAGGACGAGGATGAGCTTCGCCAGTTCGCCTGCGCCGTGCAGGAAACCCTGATGGGAGAAATCGCCCTGCCGGTCATGATCGGCATCGGAGAAGTGGCGAAGTCCGTGGGCGAATTGCACGCTTCCTACCGGCAAGCCCGGCGCGCCATTGAAATCGGCCGTGCCTACGCGCCGGAGCGCACCATCCACGTCTACCGCGCCATGATGCTGGAGCGCTTCCTGTCCGACCTTTCCCCCGAGATGGCGGAGCACTACCACGGCTTGCTGTTCAACCGTTCCACCGCCCGGCTGTTCGGCGAGGAAATGCTCTACACCATTGAAATGTTCTTTAAGAAAGACCTGAACCTGTCCGACACCGCCCGGCAATTGTACATCCACCGCAACACCCTGGTTTACCGCCTGGATAAAGTGCAGCGGCAGGTCGGCCTGGATCTGCGCAAATTCGAGGACGCAGTGACATTCAAAATGCTGCTTGAAATGCGCAAATGCGGAAATAATAAAGCAAAAGCAAAAAAGGGACACTGACACAGCGTCCCGCTGCCGAAGGGAGTATCCATGAAGAAAAAGGGATTGACCGTCATTCTCCTCCTGGCGCTGATTTCGAGCGTCATCATCGTGACCGCGAACGCTTCAAACATTTTTGACATCCTCAGTAAAAGCCAAAAAACCGTTACGATTCCCCAGGAGGAATACGAACGGCTGAGCCGCTACAAAAAGATGGATGACATCATGCGGTACATCGAAACGTGGTACATCGAAGAGCCCGACACGGACAAAATGATCGAAAGCGCCATCGTCGGCCTGCTCTACGCGTTGGACGACCCCTACACCTATTATTTTAACAGCGAACAATGGGAGCAGGAGAAAGAAAACGACGTGGGCGAATACGGCGGCATCGGCATCGAGATGCTGGGCAACCGGGAGGATTACTCCGTCACGATCACCCGCGTGTTCAAGGATACGCCCGCCGAGCGCGCCGGCGTGCTGAAAGGCGACGTGCTGGTTCGGGTTGAAGACCTGGAAGTGAACTTCTATTCCATGCAGAACGCCGTGAACATCATGCGCGGCACCGTGGATGAAACCGTGGAGATCGAGGTCAAGCGCGGCGAGGAATACCTGACCTTCAACATTCCCCGCGCCACCATCCATGTGAACCGTGTCGAATCCACCATGCTGGATGATCAGGTGGGCCTGATTGTGCTGTATGCATTCGCCGGAGAAAGCGAAAAGGAATTCATGGCCGCGCTGGACGCTTTGGAGAACCAAGGCGCAAAGGCCCTGATCGTTGACCTTCGAGACAACGGCGGCGGCTGGGTGGAATCCGCGCGGCAGATTGCCGATCTTTTCCTGGACGACGGCATCCTCTTCTACACCCAGGATCGGTCCGGCTATCAGGAAAAAACCGACATGAAGCCCGGCAAGGACGATATTCCGCTGGTGTTCCTGATTAACGAAAACACCGCTTCTTCTTCCGAAATCCTCTCCGGCGGCCTGCACGACCGGGGACGCGCGACCTTGGTGGGCGTCCAGTCCTACGGCAAAGGCATTGTCCAAGCCGTGATTCCTTTGGACGATGATACAGACGGCTTCCAGATGACTGTGGAAGAATACTTCCTGCCTTCCGGAGCTAAGGTTCACAAGGTCGGCCTGACCCCGGACATTATTTCCGAAATGCCGGAGGAATTGAAAAGCGTCTATTTCGCCCTCGGCGATCTGGCTGACCCGCAGCTCAAGGACGCCTGGAACGCCGCGAAGGAACTGATCAAGTAATACGAACTTCATTGGTTTTCATGGCCGCGAAGCGATTCGCTCCGCGGCCTTTCGTTTTGCTTTTGGCAATTCTGCCAATTGCATCATCCCGGTGTCATCGGTGGATTTTTGCCGAAGGGTGTAGTATAATGGGAAGCGGAAAGGAGGAGGAATGCGGTGCGGTACGTGAAATGGCTTGCCGGTTTATTCATCCTGCTCCTCCTTTCGCTGCCCCGTGTCAGCTCCTTTGCGGAGGAAGGACGGCGGCGGGCTCTGCTGATCGGCTGCGATCATTTTCTTTCCCTGCCGGACACCGCGCCGGCGGCGGAGAACAACCTGCGCCTGCTTTCCGACGCGCTGTTTTCCGACGCCCGCCCCTATTCCCTGGTGCGTACCATTTCCAACACGATTGCCACGGCGGAGGCGTTTGAAAAAGCCGTCCTCGCCGCTTTCGGAAACAGCACGGAAGCCGATACGTCCGTTCTGTATATCAGCACCCACGGCGTATTTCAGGAAAGCCTGAGCAATGCGGACGCGGGCCTGCTGCTCAGCGACGGGCAGACGGAAACCCTGCTGACCGGCGCGGAGCTTCAGCGGGTGCTGGATCAGGTGGCGGGGAAAAAAATCGTCATCCTGGACGCCTGCAACTCGGGAGCCATCATTGGTAAAGGGCTGTCCGGCGGCGCGGATCAATGCTATCTGGCGGGCGCGGACTATAAGGTGCTGTGCAGCGCGGGCGGCAGCGAAGCCAGCTGGTATTATCAAAGCCCTGACGCAGCGGCGGAAGGAGCCAGTTATTTTGCCGCGGTGCTGGCCTTTGGCTTTGACGCCTCGGGCGGGCATGCGGCGGACCGAAACGACGACGGGCAGATCACGCTTGAAGAAACCTACGGCTATCTCCTGGAACAGTACGCCGCGTCCACGCCGCAGGTGTATCCCCAGCAGGATGACAGTGAAGTGCTTTTTGCCTATGACCCCGACACGCCCGTTCGGATTCAGAAAGCCATCACCGACCTGACTTTTGAGGAAACGCTGCTCACGGCGGGCGATACGGAGGCGGCCTTTTCCTTCACCGTCCAGCGGCAAACCGAATTGTATTACCAGATCATCTACCATCGGGACGGCGTCTGGCAGTTTTCCCAGGCGCAGCAGATTCCCGACGCTGAGCAGGACGACGGCTCCATCCTGCCGGGGCGAAAAATGCGCGTGCTGACCCTGAACACGGGCGACGAGGATTACGGCTATGCGATCATCCAGCTCATTACCCGGGAATCCGGTACCCCTGTATTCCAGGGAGCGCAGCTTCTGTGCGTGCGTCCCGCCACGGGGCAGGTGACGCTGAACGCGGTGACGGGCAGTTCCTTTGTGCCAAAGCTCGGTCAGGAGATGGCGATTCTGGTGCAGCACGACGTGCCCTGCGGCCTGACCGTGAACATCCTGAACGAAGAAAACCGCCTGGTGCGCCGACTCGCTTTTGAAACGCCTTCACGGCCCCAGCAGCTTTCCCCCGCCGCTTCCAGTTTTTACTGGGACGGGAAAACGAACAGCGGCGAATACGCCCCGCCCGGAGCCTACACCGTGCAGGTAAAAACATCGGTGGGCGAGGAACAGTATCTCTGCCGGAGTGAACCGTTTTTCCTGGAAGAACCCACAACGTAAGAAAGAACCCGTTCAAAGCGAACAGGTTCTTTTTCTATGTGCAATTGTGTTTATAAAATGATCAGCAGCCGTCCGCAGGTTTCGCATTCCACCAGCTCGCCCGCTTTCACCTTTCTGGAGACGGAGGAGGGAAGCGACATGTTGCAGCCCTGGCACTGATCGCCGTTCAGGGCGGCCAGCGGCGGCACGCTGTGGCGCTTGATTTCCCGGTAGCGCTCCATAAACTCTCTTTCGACGGGCTTTGCTTTTTCCGCGGCGGCGGCTTTCAGGGCTTCCAGTTCGCCGTCCTTGGAACGCTTCTCATCGTCATACACCAGCTTGAGCTTGTCAAATTCGCCCTTGGCCTTGGCGGCGCGCACGCGCACGTCGTGCTGCTGGCGCTCCCGGTCAGCCGCGTCCTTGCGGATGCGCTTCACTTCCTGCTCGTAAGCCGTCAGGTTGTTCTGAAAGCGCCTGGCGTCGTTCATAAACTGCTGCACTTCCGCGGCGGACTTGGGCTCCTCATTTTCCATTTTCGCGTGGAGCGCATGCACCTGCTCGTTGGTCATCCGGATGGCGTCCTTGAGCGCTTCCAGACGATCCTGCATCGTGGCCACTTCGCTTTCGATATGCTTCATGGCGTTTTGCTGCTCCGCGTACAGTTCCTTGTATTTCACCAGCTGCTGCCGCACAGGAGAGCGTCTGATGGAAGCTTCCAGCTTATCCACTTCCACGTCTGCTTTCTGAAATTCCCACAAAAGATGCAATTGATCCATCTATGTGCCCTCCTTCTATTGATTAAACGCTGCCAAAGGGCGCGCATTGGGACGGGAAAACCCGCACATTATATTGTAACTCATTTAGCCGATTTTGTAAATAGTTTGCAAGAAACGGCACCAAAGGCGCTTCTGTGCCGAAGTGTCCCCCATCGAAAAGAACAAAATCGCTCATGGACGCGGCCAGCGCGTTGTGGTGGCGCACTTCGCCGGTCAGCAGCGCCTGAGCGCCCAGGGCCTTGGCGGCGAGCCAGTCGCCGTCGTCCGCGCCGCCCGCGATGGCGAGGGTTGTAATTGTAAGATTGCCGTCGCCGTAGCAGCGGACGGGGAAAGCAATCGTTTGGGAAATTTTCTTTTCCAGGGTCGCGGCCTGCATGGGCGTTTCCAGCTCGCCCAGGAACAGGTAGTTTGTTTCCTTGCGCAGGTTCCGCAAGCCCAGCAGCCTTGCGCAGGCGGCGCTGCCGCTGTATTCGGTCTGATCCAGATTGGTGTGGGCGGCAACCAGGGAAAGATTGTTCCGAACCATTTCACAGAGGATGCGTCCTTCCGCGTCCTCCTCCAGCAGATTCTTCCGGGCGTGGAACAGAAGCGGATGATGGGAAACGATCAGCTCAGCGCCGAGCTGTTCCGCTTCTTTTACCACATCCCAGGTGCAGTCCAGCGCCACCAGAATCTTGGTTACATCCTCATCCCGGCGGCCCACAAGGGCTCCCACGTTGTCATAGCTTTCGGCCGTCTCCACGGGAGCCAGTTCATTCAGCATTTCTTCAATGGTTTTCACTGTCGCGAACACGTTCCTCTTCCTCCTTGAGCCAGATGAATTCCTGTTTTCCCATGGCCGATTGTTTCTTCGCTGCCAGGCCGATGCGCCATTGCAGGTATTCCGGGTAATGCGCCGGAACCGATTCCATGAGCCGCGGGCCGATGCACAGTTGTTTTTCCGTTAAATCTTCTTCTCCGGGAACCGCCCGGAGCAGGCAGTAAAAGCGGTTCGCGGCGTAAGCGATTTCTTCCATTTCGATGCGGTATTTCATTTCCGTCAGCGTGCGGCGCACCAGCAGCATATCCGTATGCGCTGACAGAATCAGCGCCGCGCCGCGCAGCTGCTCCCGTCCATTCTCCAGAATGCCGCACAGGGTATGCCCGCCCATGCCGAGGATGGCGATGGCATCGGCAGGCCGATCCAGCACGCTCAGGCCGTCGCCCACCCGGAAATCCGCGCGTTCGGATAAACCGCGTAAGGCCAGCAGCGTTTCCGCCTTTTTCAGGGAATCCGCGCTGATGTCCGCCACGCACATGCGCTGCACTTTTCCCGATTCCAGCAGAAAACAAGACAACCGCCCGTGATCGGCGCCGATATCGGCGCCGTACTCACAGGCGGGAAAGAGCGCTGACGCGCGGGAAAGGCGGTCGTCCAATTCAGAGAAGCGGCGCATCAGTCCAGATAATCCTTTAATTTCTTGCTGCGGCTGGGATGGCGCAGCTTGCGCAGGGCCTTGGCCTCGATCTGGCGGATGCGCTCGCGGGTGACGTTGAATTCCTTGCCCACTTCCTCCAGCGTGCGCTGGTGGCCGTCGTCCAGGCCGAAGCGCAGGCGCAGCACCTTTTCCTCGCGGGGGGTCAGGGTATCCAGCACGTCCCAAAGCTGCTCCTTCATTAAAGCGTGGGACGCGGCTTCGGCGGGAGCCAGGGCGGATTCATCCTCCAGGAAGTCGCCCAGGTGGCTGTCCTCTTCCTCGCCGATGGGGGTTTCCAGGGACACCGGCTCCTGCGCGATCTTGATGATCTCGCGCACCTTGCCTTCGCTGATGCCCATATGCTTGGCGATTTCTTCCGGTGTGGGCTCGCGGCCGTATTCCTGCAAAAGCTGGCGGGACACGCGGATGAGCTTGTTGATGGTTTCCACCATATGGACGGGGATGCGGATGGTGCGGGCCTGGTCGGCAATGGCGCGGGTGATGGCCTGGCGAATCCACCAGGTGGCGTATGTGGAGAATTTGTAGCCCTTGCGGTAGTCGAACTTTTCCACGGCTTTGATCAAGCCCAGGTTGCCTTCCTGGATGAGATCGAGGAACAGCATGCCGCGGCCCACGTACCGCTTGGCGATGGACACCACCAGGCGCAGGTTGGCTTCGGCCAGCTTTTTCTTGGCTTCCTCGTCGCCCTGCTCCATGCGCTGGGCGATTTCGATTTCTTCCTCGGCGGTCAAAAGCGGTACCCGGCCGATTTCTTTTAAGTACATGCGCACGGGGTCGTCGATGCTGATGCCCTCGGGCATGGACAAATCCAAATCCTCGGGCAGGGGTTCCGGCTGCTGCGGCGCGGTGTCCGCGTCGCGGGTGACGACCACGCCCATGCCCTCGAAGGTTTCCAGTATATTATCGAATTGTTCGGGGTCGATTTCATAATTGGCCAGCTTGGAAATGATTTCGTCGTAGGTCAAAACGCCCTTGCTTTTCCCCAATTCGTACAGTTCGTTCAGTTTCGCCTGCTTTGCGTCCGTATGCGTGCTCATGGCTCCACTCCTCTCCCGTCAGCGTCCCTGCTGCTTCAACTGTTCCAATTCCTTGGAAAGCCCCTGTATCTCCGTAAGCATTTGCAACTTTTTTTCTCCATCCAATGTTTGCAGCGATTCGGTCAATTGATTCATTTCCTGCTGCAAATGGGCGATGCGCATTTTCCGCAGGCAGTCGCCCGCCACCTCCGCGGCGTTGTCGATTTCCGCGCCGGTCAGGAGGGAAAAGGCTTCTCCCGCCTCCTGCCGTTCGCTGTCCGTTAAATCCTCATCGGAAACGATGGCGTCCGGCGTTTCGCCGCCGATGAGCCGCCCGGCGATCAGCCGCAGGGTTTCCGAGTGAAAGTCCGTTTCCTTTACCATGTCCTTCGGCAGCCTGCCGGTGGCAAGCAGCGAAAGCAGGGTCTGTTCGGTTTTATAGCCGTCGGGCCGGCGCGCCCTGCGCTCCCGGGCGGGCTGCTCCCGCTGGGGAAGAAGGGCGGCGGCAGTGTCTTTTCCGGCGGTCTGAGCGCCGACCTGGGCCAGCAGCACGTCCCGGGAAAAGCCCGTCTGCACGGTCAGGGATTCCAGGTAGTTTTCCAGATCGACGGGGTCGCGCACCGTACGAAGCAGCTCCGCGCATTTCTTGGCGTATTCCGTGCGCCCGTCCTGCGAGGACAGATCGTATTGCAGCTTCAGCCGCTGCATCCGGTACGCCGGGGGCCGCATGGGCTGAAGATCCTCAAAGGCGGCCAGTCCCCGCTGGCGGATGAATTCGTCGGGGTCCAGCCCGTCGGGCAGGTAGATCACCCGGCAGGGAACCCCTTCCGCTTCCAGGATGTCCAGGCCCCGCTCGATGGCGTGCTGCCCGGCTTCGTCGCCGTCGTAGCAGAGATAAACCTCCGGGGCGTAACGCCCCAGCAGCCGCGCCTGCTCATTGGTCAGCGCAGTACCAAGCGTCGCTACCGCGCCGGTCACGCCCGCCTGGGAGATCGCCACCACGTCCATGTATCCTTCCACGAGAATGATCCGCTTGAGGTCGCGGCTTTTCCGGATCAGGTTGATGGCGTACACACCCTTGCGCTTATTGAAAACGGGCGTATCAGCGGTATTCAGGTATTTGGGCTTGGCGTCCTTCTGCATGGCCCGTCCGCCGAAGCCCAGCACATGGTTGTATTGGTCGATGATGGGAAAAATGACGCGGCTGCGGAACATGTCATATGCGCTATCTTCCTTGACCACCGTCAGGCCCGCCAGGTTCAGTTCCTCCTGAGAGTAGCCCTTGTCAATCAGATACTTCGTGAGATCGTCCCACTGGTTGGTAGACGCCCCCAGCCCAAACCGGCGAATCACGCCGTCCGTGAGGCCGCGGCCATGCAGGTAATCCAGCGCGGCTTTTCCCTCGGGCTTCCAGAGGGTGTCGTGGTAGTATCTCGCGGCGTCCCGGTTGGCGGCGAACAATCGCTCCCGCTGGCTCCTGCGGCGTTCATAATCGGGATCGTCCTGCAGCTCGGGCATGGACATATGCGCGCGGTCGGCTAAGATTTTGACGGCGTCCATAAACGGAGCCCGCTCCATTTCCATCACAAACCGGATGGCATCCCCTGTTGCCTTGCACCCGAAGCAGTAATACATGTTCATGTCGGGGTTGACGGAAAACGAAGGGGTTTTTTCATTGTGGAAAGGACACAGGCCCCAGTAGCGGCGGCCGTCTTTTTTCAGCGTCACATAGCCGGATACGACGGAAACGATGTCGGTGCGGGCGAGCAATTCGTCCTTCCATGCCGATGGGAGCCGTGTCGCCATCCCGCAGCCTCCTTTTGCGCCGTCCTGCCGGTCAATCACTCCGCGCGTCCTTTTTATCAATTCGCGGTGATTGGCGAATTTCCTGCAAATTATGATAATTTTCGCTTTTTTCCTGCCGTCCGGTGAAAACTTGCGATCAAATCACGGGGAACGAAACGGGAACAAACAATTGCTGGTAAGTGCGCAGGGCGTAGCGGTCGGTCATACAGGCCAGGAAATCCGTCACCGCCCGCTCGATTCCGTCCCGGTAGGAAATCTGGACATACTCCAAAGGCATTTTTCCCGGATGCTCCATATAATATTCAAACAGCGCCTCGATCACATGGTCGCAGCGGCGTTCCTCTTCCTTGCGCCATGCGTCCATATAGACATGCTCGAACATAAACGCGCGCATCTCGTCGCTGGCCGCCTGAATCTCATCGCTCATACGCAGGTGGGGCTGGCCCTGGCTTTCCCGCACAATGTCCGCGATCATGGTATTGATGCGCTGGCCGTGGGTCTCCCCCAGCACGCGCATCAAGTCCTGGGGCATTTCAAATTCCCGGAGCACCCCGGCCCGGAGCGCGTCGTCGATGTCGTGGTTGATATAAGCGATGCGGTCGGCCCGGGCCACGCATTCCCCTTCCAGGGTTTCGGGCTTTAGTGAACCGGAATGCTTGAGAATGCCGTCCCGCACTTCGTATGTCAGGTTCAGCCCTTCCCCGCCCTCCAGCACTTCCACCACCCGCAGGCTTTGCTCGTTGTGGCGGAAGCCGTTCTGGGTCAGGCGGTCCAGCGACCTCTCCCCGCTGTGGCCGAAGGGCGTGTGGCCCAGGTCGTGGCCCAGGGCAATGGCTTCGGTGAGGTCTTCGTTCAGATGCAGGCAGCGGGCCAGGGTACGCGCCACCTGGGACACCTCCAGCGTGTGGGTCAGGCGGGTGCGGTAATGGTCGCCCTCCGGGGCGATGAACACCTGGGTTTTAAACTTCATGCGCCGAAAGCTCTTGCAATGCAGGATGCGGTCCCGGTCCCGCTGGAATTCGGTGCGCAATGGACACGGCTCCATCGGACGCTCCCGCCCCTTCGTGTCCGCGCTGCAAACGGCGAAGGGAGACAAATATGTGCGCTCCCGCTGTTCCAACTCTTCCCGGATGGTCATGCCCATCGCCTCCCTGATACTGGTTATATACAACACAATCGCTCAATTTCCTTTTTTCGCGCATGAAAAAAGAACCGCGGGCTGGTTTCAGCGCTGCGGCAGGGCCTTCCGGTAGGCTTTGGGAGAAACCCCGACATATTTATAAAACAGCCGAAGGAAGTTGGAATAGTTTTCAAAGCCGCACTGCTCGGACACGGCGTTCAGCGACACGCTGCCGGGAATCAGCTTTTTCGCCAGCATCACGCGCCGGTACAGCACATAATCGTATACGCTCCGGCTGGTGTACTTTTTGAACTCATGCGCCAGGTAGGACACGCTCACCCCGAACTGCTGGGCCAGGGCTTCCACGCTCAGCGGCTTCATATAATTCTTATTCACGTAAACCAGGATGTCATGAATGGCCGAGAAGCCTGTTTCCGTGCTGGGCGAGGGTTCCGCCCGCCGCATGGATTCGCAGACAATATCCAGAATGGGCAGCAGCAGGCAGTAATCCCGGAACCGGGAAAGCGGCTCTTCTTTCTTTTGATTCTCGCGGAGGGAAAGCAGCATTTCCTTGCATTTCCGCGCTTCCTCCGCCGTCAGCGGAAACTGGTGATGCCCGTTGGATACCTTAGCCTGGAGATAGGCTTCCAAGTCCATCTGGCCGCAGCCGCACATTTTCAGCGTGTCGGAGTTGATATACAAAAAAGCCCGTTCATAATCCACCATGGGAGGCACCGTCACCCCATGCATGGAAAAAGGCGGAATGACGTAAAGCTGGTTGGGCTGCATTTCATAATAATACTGGTCAATATCAATCATATGCCCGCCGTGGAGGTGGAAATATAATTCGTAGAAATCATGGCAATGGCTGACGTGGCGGAAAAGATCACTGTCATGGGTATAGCAGGCTTCAAAATCCGTCTGGTTATTGCCCATGCTGCTGTACTGGTCAAACTGAACCGATTCCATTTTTGACAATCCTTTCCCCTCCTTTCTATGCAGTTTATATAATAATGCAGAATTTATATAAAATCAAGCAAAAAATATGTAGATTTCCTAAAATGAGTTTTGATAAAATAGGGAGGTAAATAGGCAAAATGGTTAAATCCGAACCAGTTCAATCGAAACATGGTGTAACCTTGGTGAAACAAGGCACGGCAGGCATTCGATCCCACGGTTGTGTCCCCATTTTTCCCGGCGCTAAGGAAAGGAAGGGATTGGTTTTGAGTAACGTTATGTCCTCGGATCAGGTGAAGGCATACAGGAAAAGAAACAAAAAGATGGGCTTCTCCTGGAAAACCTACCTGAAAAGGTACTGGACGCTGTATCTGCTGCTGGTGCTGCCCATCGCGTTTTTCATCGTATTCCGCTATACGCCCATGGCGTATATCCTGCTGGCGTTCAAAAAGAACAATATCCTCCAGCCCCCGTGGCAGGTGGCCTGGGCCAAGAACAACGGCTTTGAATGGTTCATCAAGGCGTTCAACGATAAAAACTTTTTGGACGCCCTGCGCAACACCATCGTATTGAACCTGCTGGATCTGGTCATCGGCTCCCCCATGCCCATCATCATGGCCATCCTGCTGAACGAGCTGGCCTATCCCAGGTTCAAGCGCGTCACCCAAACGGTGCTCTACCTGCCCCACTTCCTCAGTTGGGTCATCATTTCCAGCATCACCCTGCGCCTCTTTGCCACCAACGACGGCCTGATCAACAAAGCCTTCGGCACAGCAATCCCCTTCGTTGGTACGGAGGGCAACTGGCGCGCCACGTACATCGTGCTGGGCATCTGGAAGGAATGCGGCTGGAACACAATCATCTACCTGGCCGCCCTGACCGCCATCAGCCCCGAACTGTACGAGGCGGCGGAAGTGGACGGCGCGGGCCGTCTGCGCAAAATCTGGCACGTGACACTGCCCGGCATCCGCTCCACCATCATCGTGCTTTTGATCATGAACCTGGGCCATATCCTGGGCTCCGAGTTCGACCGACCGTTTACCTTAAGCAATCCCCTGGTGGAGGGGGCCAGCAAGACCATCTCCATCTTCGTGTATGAGCGCGGTATCCAGGGCAGCCAGTTCTCGCTGAGCACCGCCGTGGGCTTGTTCCAGAGCGTGGTGTGCGTGATCTTCCTGCTGCTCTCCAACTGGCTGGCCAAGAAATTCGGCGAGCGCGGCGTCTGGTAAGGAGGTGGATGAAATGAGCACAACACAAGCGAATCTTTCCTCCAAGCATCTAAAGGACGGCATGATCAAATCCAGAAAGACCCAGATCGGAGATTTGCTGATCGCTCTGTTCTGCCTGATTCTGATGCTGCTCTGTCTGATTCCCATGGTGCATGTGCTGGCGTGCAGCCTCTCCTCGGCCGACGCGCTGGTGCGCAACGACGTTTTCCTCTGGCCCAAGGGCTGGAACGTAGAAGCCTATCAGACCGTTCTCACCACTGAAAAGTACGTCCGCTCCCTGTGGTGGACAGCGCTGCTGACGGTGGGGTGCACGCTGCTGTCCCTGTTCCTGACTGTCTGCGCGGCCTATCCCCTCACCTATTCCAACCTGAAGGGCGGCAAATTCATCAACTTTATCATCCTGTTTACCATGTATTTCAGTGCAGGCACCATCCCGTCCTACATCCTGCTGAACAATCTGAAAATGCTCAACACCCCCTGGGCGCTGATCATCCCTAACTGCATCAGCGTGTTCAACGTGATCATCATGCGCTCCTTCTTCTATGGCGTGCCGGAGAGCCTGCGGGAAGCGGCGGAAATCGACGGCGCCGGCCCCATCCGCACGCTGGTGCGGGTGTACCTGCCCCTGAGCTTGCCGGTCATCGCCACCCTGGCGCTGTTCTACGCCGTGGGCCGTTGGAACGGCTTCTCCGACGCGCTGATGTACCTGAAAAAGTCCAGCGCCGAAAAGTACTGGCCCATTCAGCTGCTGCTCTATAACGTCATCAAAAACTCCACGCAGACCAGCGAACAGGCCGCACAGGAGGGTTTCTTCTCCAACGGCGTTTCCAAGACCATTCAGATGGCGACCGTTATGTTCGCCACCGTACCGATTCTGATCGTGTATCCCTGGCTGCAAAGGTATTTCGTTTCCGGCGTTACCATCGGCGCGGTGAAAGGCTAATAGGGAATAGGGAGTAGGGATTAGACGCATGGATATGCGTACACTGTCGTTTCTGCGCCCTGTTGTCTCTATTCCCTCATACCTTTTTCCCTAATCCCTATTCCCTAATCCCTAATCTCTCCGTTTCCAAGGGCAGGAGCCCTGAATATAAAAAAGGAGGAAAAAACTCATGAAACGTATCCTGGCTCTGGTTCTCATGCTGGCGATGATCGCCACCCTGGGCGCGACGAGCGCGTTCGCCGCGGATGACGGCTTTGTGGACGGCAAGTTCACCAACACCCGCCACATCACCGTCGAAATCTTTAACCGCAACAACGACGGCGGCAGCGACCCCACCAACAACGTGTGGACCGAATACCTGAAAAAGGGTATGCTGGAACGCTACAACGTGGAAGTTGAATACGTGTCTGTGGGCCGCTGGAGCGAAGTGGATGACCTGAACAACCTGCTGGCCATCGGCGACGCCCCCGACATCTGCTACACCTATTCCGCTCCCACCATCCTGAACTACGCGGGCATGGGCGGCGTGATCGACCTGGCTCCCTATCTGGAAGAATACGGCGATCAGCTGGAAGACCTCAAGGCCCTGATCGGCGCGGAAAACCTGTTCTATGACAAGGATCCCGCCACCGGCACTGTGTACATGCTGCAAGGCGCGATGCCCAACAACGGCCGTATCACCACCTTCATCCGTCAGGACTGGCTGAACAAGCTGGGTCTGGCCGTCCCCACCACCACCCAGGAATTCCATGACGTGCTGGTCGCCTTCCGCGACAACGCCGAAACCCTGCTGGGCGCGGACGCCGATAAGATGGTGCCCTACACCACCTCCACCGACATCGGCTGGCGCAACGACCTGATGAGCATCAGCTTTGTGCCCGATGACGTGACCGATGAAACCCTGTATGTGTACGGCTATGACGACCGTCACCTGCTGTATCCGAACTACAAAGAGGGCATCCGCACTCTGAACGCTTGGTACAATGAAGGCCTGGTCTGGAAGGACTTCGCCCTCTACACCGACAGCACCGAAGAAGACAACATGATGAAGGCCGGTTACGTGGGCGCCTTCATGCACAACTGGGACTATCCTTTCCGCAACGGTGAAGACTCCATCGCCGCCAACCTGATCCGCAACGTGGGCGAAGACGCGATGTATATCCCGATCGACTGCTTCCAGAACGATGCCGGCATCACCCGCAAGTTCCTGGGCAGCGTGGTCGGCAGCGACCGCAAGTCCTTCCTTCCCGCCACCTGCGACGAGCCTCTGGCCGCTCTGCTGTACCTGAACTTCATCTCCAGCGCCGAAACCATCAAGTACCTCCAGACCGGTCTGGAATGCACCAACTTCGTCATGGCTGAAGGCGGCGCTTATCAGATCCTGCCCGCCACCGGCGAATGGGTGAAGAACTCCGGCAACAACATCGACTACACCATGACCTGCAACGGCCTGTACCTGGGCGAAGCCACCGACGCCTCCACCGCGCTGAGCTATCCCGGCATCCCCGCTGAAATCGTTATCCAGGCCAATGCTTACAGCAAGACCAACGGCCGCATCGCCAAGCACTTCAACTGCGGCGCGATCGAAGCCGAAAACGACGTGGGCACCAGCCTGACCAGCAAGCGCGACGCTATGCTCACCAAAGCTGTCACTGCCTCCGTTGAGAACTTCGACGCCGAATGGGACGCCGGCATGGCCGACTATCTCGCTTCCGGCGGCCAGGCGATCATCGACGAACGCATCGAGAAGCTGGCTGAAGTGTACGGCATCCAGTACGCGAAGTAATTCTCAGGTTTAAAAAGGAGCGTCCTTCGGGGCGCTTCTTTTTTCGTGCGCTGAAACCGTCACCGTTTTTTATGCCGGGCATAGGATGAGGGTGAAGGCTGCGCCTGCCGCAGCCCCGATCATAACGCAAGGAGGCGCAACGCTTATGTCTTTCTACTCCTACAAGAACGCCAACCCCGGCTGCTGCCCCGGCACGATCTCCGGCAACGCCCTGGACGGCCTGGACGAAAAGGTGTGCATCCAGGTGAAGCGCGTGTACGACAGCTGTTTGCAGCAGCAGCAGCTGACCAACGTGGACGTGACCATCACCAGCTACGCCCAGGTGGTCACCACCGGCTGCGGCTGCAACGCCGAGACCGAGGAAGCTCCTCCCACCTCCACGCCCGTGCCGCCTATCACGTTTGAGTCCTGCCGTTCCAGCAGCATGGATGTGGACATCAGCAATCTGTCCGTGGAACGTCTGTGCGACCGCCCCTGCTTCGCCCGCGTGCGCGGCAGCCTGCAAATTCCCATCGACATCCTGTTCACCGACAGCCGCTGCGTGGAATACATCGGCAAAGGCACCGTGACCGTCAACCGGGATGTGCTGCTGGCCGTGCCCGATGATTCCATCGTTCCCTTCAACCTGGAGGGCATGGCCAGCGCGGTCTGCGTGGCGGGTACCTACCGCGGCAACAACGTGTTCCGCCTCACCGTCTGCGTCACCGTGGTGCTGAAAGTCCTGGCCCGGGTGGAAATCCTGGTGCCCAGCTACGGCTTCTGCACCATCCCGCCCTGCGAAGAATTCGCCGACAGTGTATGCGATGAATCGTTCATCCCAATGTCTATGCAAAAACCGCCCTCCGAAAAGGGCGGTCAATTGTTTCATGCGGCTTCAAGGCTGCGGCGCAGCCGCGTTTACGTGCTCTGGGGAACGCCGGTGTAATACATGAAGTAGGCTTTGTTGTCCGCCACGCACTTGTTGAACAGGCGTTCGATGGCCAGCTCCATGCCGCAGTAGGCGTAAGGCGCGGGATGCCCGCCGGCGGACTTCTCCCGGTAGTAATGGTTGCCGCCCTTGAAATAATCGTCGCTCATCTGCTCCATGTACGGGATCTGGTAATGATTGGCGATGGCTTTCATGGCGTTGTTGTAGGACGTGCCCAGGGCGTTGCTGGTGGAATAGTCGCCGATCATCATCACCAGCTTCGCGCTG
>CADBKQ010000010.1 GCA_902795275.1 uncultured Eubacteriales bacterium
CCGTCATACCCCCTTCTTCAACGGCTACCGTCCCCAGTTCTTCTTCCGCACCACCGACGTGACCGGCTCCATCAAGCTGCCTGACGGCGTTGAAATGGTCATGCCCGGCGACAACGTGGAAATGGAAGTGGAACTGATCACCCCCATCGCTATCGAAGCCGGTCTGCGCTTCGCTATCCGCGAAGGCGGCCACACCGTCGGCGCCGGCGCCGTGGTGCGCATGGTGGAATAATCCGAGAATAAAAACGGCTTCTAACGCTCAGAAGCTCACCCCGGCTGGGATTCATCCCAGTCGGGTTTTTGCGTCTTGCAATCCATGCTTTTCTGTGCGATAATGGGAAAAGCAAATGTTTGCAGGGGAGTGGATGGCATATGGCGACGGGAATCTGGGTGCGCCTGATGCATAAGGCCCGGATTGAACGGGACGTGACCGTGAATTGTGGGCATGAGGACTGGCAGGAAGCGCTGCAAACGGCCTGCCGTCTGCTGGATGTGGGCCGCCCCATGGTGCTGCCCCGGCATGAGCGGGACTGGGAACAGTTCTCCCAGGCGCGGTTTTTGAAGGAGCATTTCGTGGAGGATGTGCCCTTTGACCGGATGGAGGTTGAATTCATCGACCCGGAGAAGAAGGGATTAGGGAATAGGGATTAGGGAATAGGGATTAGGGAATAGGGATTAGGGAATAGGGATTAGGCAATAGGGGGCATCGACTGAACAAATCCCTTCATACTTATTTAAAAATCGGAGGAACATTCATCCTTGAAAAAAATATTTCCTTTTGTTCTGCTTTTTCTGGCATTCGCCCTTCCGGCGTTTGCTGAAATCGAATTCAGCGAAGTTATGGCCTCCAACGGCGTGTATGTGAACGGCGAAGCCTACGACTGGGTGGAGCTGCGCAACACCGGAAAAAAGACTGTCGATCTGGGCGGGTGCTACCTGTCGGACAGCAAAAAGAACCTGACCAAGTGGGCGTTCCCCAAGAATGCCACCGTGAAGGCGGGCGGGTATGTTCTGGTGTACTGCACCGGCGAGGACATGAACCCCGGCAAGAACGGCACCTACTACGCCAGCTTCAAAATCTCCGCTTCCGGCGACGACCTGTACCTGACGGACAAGGACGGGGAAACGGTGATCGCCTCCCTGGAGATTGCCGAGCAGTACGGCAACGTATCCTGGGGCAAACCGGAGGGCGGCGAAGAATGCCTGTATTTTGCCGAAGCGACGCCGGGCAAGAAAAACCCGAAAACCGGGTATCCTTCCCGCGCTGACCTCCCGGAAATCCTAACCCCCGGCGGGTTTTATCAGGACACCCTGACGGTGGCCGCAAAAGGCGATTCCTTGCGCTATACCCTGGACGGCTCCACGCCCACGGAGAAATCCAAGCCGTTCCCCGCGGAAGGGCTGAATATCTCCAAAACGGCGGTGCTTCGCGTGCGGGCCTTCGGCGATAACCAGGTGCCGTCCGAAACGGTGTCTGCTTCCTATTTTATTGGCTTGGAGCAGCCGGTGCCGGTGGTTTCCCTGATTACCGACGACAAGTATCTGTTCGACAAAAAGACGGGCCTGCTGGTGAAGGGCAGCAACGCCAATTATCCCAACTACGAGCACGACTGGGAATACCCCATGAACGTGGAGTATTTCAACGCAGACGGCGCGTGCGAGATCAACCAGCTGGGTACCTTCACCACCGCGGGCCACTCCGCCCGGCAGAACGCCCAGAAGTCCATCGCCGTGTTCGCCCGGAAAGCTTACGGCCCCGACAGGTTTTATTTCAACCCCTTCCCGCACCGGGACTACGACAGCTACAAGTCCCTGCTACTGCGCTGCGCCAACTCCGACGCTTTCTCCACCCGCCTGCGCGACCCGGTGATTTCGTCGCTGGCCGAACCGCTGAACATCATCTACCAGGACGCGCTGGCCATCGAGGTGTATATCAACGGCCAATACTGGGGCCACTACAACCTGCGGGAAAAGATCAACAAGCATTTCGTGGCCCAGTGGGAAGGCGTGACGGACAAGGACGACATCGACCATATCGACCTGCTGGCCCGCACAGGGCGGGATGAGTTCGTCAACAACGGCAGCAACGAAGATTGGCTGGCCCTGTGCGACTTCTGCAAGAAGAAGGATTTGAACAATCCGGACAATTTGCAGTATGTGCTGGACAATCTGGACATCGACAGCCTGTTCACCCACGCGGCCTTTGAAATCATCATCGGCAACAACGACTTCACCAACGTGCGGGTGTACCGGGTGCCGGGCGGCAAATGGAAATACCTGCTGTTCGACGTGGAGGCGGGCTTCCTCAGCATGGAATCCGGGCCGATGAATTACTACCTGAAAAAAGTGAACGACAAGGTGCAGGGCTTCCGCCACGAGCCCCTGGCCGCGCTGCTGAACGTGCCGGAGATGAAGGCGAAGTTCCTGACCCGGTTCGCGGAAGTGCTGGAGCTGTCCTTCCAGTGGCCCTATGTGGAGGAGCGTTTTAGGCCCTGGGAGGAAACCGTCGAAATGCTCCTGCCGCGGCACCTGGAGCGCTGGCCCCACTTCACCCTGAAAGCCTGGCGGCAGAACGTGGACGCGGTGAAATACTACGCCCGGATGCGCCCGGTCAAGATCGTGGGGATGCTGCAAAAGCACATGAAGCTGACGAGCGCCGAAGTGGAACAATACTTCGGCGAGATTCAGAAAATATTGCAGGAAACGAATATCATGAAATAAAAAAGCCGTGAAACACAGCGGCTTCAAGGCTTTTCATTCAGCAGGGGAAGAAGGATTCGAACCCTCAACTAAGGTTTTGGAGACCCACATGTTACCATTACACCATTCCCCTTTGCTGAAAACAAAGGTATCTTATCACGGAATGATTGCTTTGTCAACACATTTGTAGCGCTCGTTGCATCGCATGCGCCAAAGAGTCAAAAAGGAAGTTATGGGTCATGCCAAGTCGCAAAAGCCAGGAAATGCTGGAATTGATTCGTTCCCACAAAAAGCTCGCCAGCAACGTGAGCAACGGCATGCTGATGAAGGTGGACGCGCCGGCGGAGCGCGTGGCAAAGATTCGCGTGAACGGCACGACGGCCCTGCCGGTGAAGGGGCTGGAGATGCCCGCCCTGCGGATCAAGCCCAAAAACATATTGGCCGAGGACGCCGTGCTGCTGCATCTCCACGGCGGCGCGTATGTGTCCGGCGGGCTGCTGCAATGCCGGGCGCTGATTTCGCCCATCTGCGCGGAGGCGGGCATCCGGGCGGTCACGTTCACCTACCGCCTCGCGCCGGAGCATCCCTATCCCGCGCAATTGGACGACGCTTACCGCGTCTGGAGTTTCCTGCGGGACGCCGGTTATCCGGCGAACAAGATCGGCCTGGTGGGGGAAAGCGCCGGGGGAAACCTGGCCCTGGCTCTGTGCCTGCGTTTACGGGAACAAGGGGAAGAACTGCCCGGCGCGCTGGCGCTGCTGTCGCCCTGGGTGGATCTGGCCCAGACCGGGGAAAGCTACGAACAGCTGAAAAACGTGGACGCGACGCTGAACGCGGAAGAACTGATGGAAAGCGCCGTCGCCTTCGCGGGCGGCAGGGAACGCCTGACAAGCCCGGTCATATCGCCCGTTTACGCGGATTTTACCGGCTTTCCGCCCACGCTCATCCACTGCGGCACCCGCGAAATCCTCCTCAGTGACGCGGAAAAGCTGGCGGAAGCCATGCTGCGGGACGGCGTGGACGCCCATCTGGTGCGCTGGGAAGGCATGTGCCACGTGTTCCAGGCCTTCGGCTTTGAGGAAAGCAAGGCGGCGAACCACCAGCTTGGGGTGTTTCTGTATGAAAAGCTCAAGGGGTAAGGGGTTGGATGAGGGAATAGGGATTAGGGAATAGGGATTAGAGAATAGGGATTAGTTATTTTGTTTTGCTTTTCTTTTTGGTCCCAATCGTATCACACACTATCTTTACTAATCCCTAATCCCTATTCCCTAATCCCTCCTTCGTGATTATACAGCCCTTTACGCCATCGCCCGAACAAATACATCAAGGGTCAAGCCCATAATTTACAAAAATTTCGTAATTCACCCGTCTTTGGATGGCAGAAAATCCCTTGCAATTGTTACGAATGTATGTTATGATATAGGATAGTGCTCTGTGCATGGCACGAAGCGCAACCACGCCGATCCGGCGAATATGGAGGGTGTTCCTGATGGGTTACACAGTTGAAAAAATTTCCGGCAACCAAGTGAAAATCAATTTTGAAATCGCTTCCGAAAAGTTTGACGAAGCGGTGCAGAAGGCTTATCTGAAAGTCCGCGGCCGCATTGCCGTGCCCGGCTTCCGCAAGGGCAAGGCCCCCCGCCGCCTGATCGAAAAGATGTACGGCGAAGGCGTGTTTTATGACGACGCTTTTGATATTCTGTTCCCCGCCGAATACGAAGCCGCGGTCAAGGAAAACGACCTGCAGGTGGTGGACCGCCCCGAAGTGGACGAAATGAAGCAGATCGGCGTGGGCAAGGATTTGCAGTTCTCCATCAAGGTGTTCGTGAAGCCCGATGTGGAACTGGGCAATTACAAGGGCCTGAAAGCCACCAAGTATGTCCATAAAGTCACCGACGAAGAAATCGACAACCGCATCCAGCAGGATGTGGACAAGGCCACCACCATGGCCGACGTGACCGACCGCGCCGTGGAAAACGGCGACACCGTGAACCTCAACTACGCCGGCACCGTGGACGGCGTGGCCTTTGAAGGCGGCACCGCCGAAAACCAGACCCTGGAAATCGGCTCCGGCCACTTCATCCCCGGCTTTGAAGAGCAGATGATCGGCATGCAGATCGGCGAGGAAAAGGACCTGAACGTCAAGTTCCCCGACGAGTACCACGCTGAAAACCTCAAGGGCAAGGACGCCGTGTTCCATGTGAAGGTGAACGCCATCCAGACCAAGGTGGTTCCCGCGCTGGACGACGACTTCGCCGCCGACGTGAGCGAATTCGACACCTTCGCGGACTACAAAGCCAATATCACCAAGGAACTGACCGACCGCGCCGAAAAGAACGCCGCCACCCAGCTGGAAAACGAACTGGTGCAGCAGGCGGTGGACGCCGCGGACTGCGACATTCCCGACGCCATGATCGAGGACGAGATCGACCTGATGATCCGCGAGCTCAAGCTGCGCATGATGTACCAGGGCCTCAAGTATGAGGACTACCTCAAGTACACCGGTCAGACCGAGGACCAGGTCAAGGAAATGTACCGGCCCGAAGCCAAGAACCGGGTGAAGATGCAGCTGGTGCTGGACGCCATCATCAAGGCGGAAAACGTGGAAGTGACCGAGGAAGAAGTGGAAAAGGCCACCGCCGAGGAAGCCGAGCGCAACGGCCGCGACGTGGAAGAATTCAAGAAGGGCCTGAACGACCGGCAGAAGGAATACCTCAAGGACAACGCCAAGATCCGAAAGGTGGTGGACATGATCGTGGAAACCGCCCAGGTGGAAGTGAAGGACGAAGCGGACCGCATCGACGCCGCCGAGACCCTCAAGGCCGTGGAAGACGCGGCGGCGGCTGTTGCCGAAGAAGAAGAAGCGGAAGACGAGAAATAATTTCTCGCATTGCGAATAATTCCTTTCACGATGTCATATCATCATGAGGGGAACACGAACGTGACGCAGACTGCCGGGGGAATATCCCAGCGGTCTGCCGCGTTCGTTTTAACCCATATCCAGGAGGATACAGCTTTTATGTCTTTGATCCCTTATGTTGTCGAGCAGACCGCCCATGGCGAGCGGTCTTACGATATTTATTCCCGGCTGCTGAAAGACCGGGTGGTGTTCCTGGGCAGCGCCATTGACGACCAGGTGGCCAACGCCGTGGTGGCCCAGCTTTTGTTCCTGGAAACCGATAACCCCGACGCGGACATCAACCTGTATATCAACAGCCCCGGCGGCTCCGTCACCGCGGGCATGGCGATCTTCGACACCATGAATTACATCAAATGCCCCGTGCGCACGGTGTGCGTCGGCATGGCGGCGTCCATGGGCGCGTTCCTGCTGATGGCGGGCGAAAAGGGCAAGCGCCTGGCCCTGCCCAACAGCGAAGTGATGATCCACCAGCCCTCCGGCGGCGCGTCCGGCCAGGCCACGGATGTGACCATCCACGCGGAATGGCTGCTGCGCACCAAGAACAAAATGAACGGGCTCATGGCCGAAATGACCGGCCAGCCCTTGGAAAAGATTCAGCGCGACGTGGAGCGGGACTATTTCATGTCCGCCCAGGAAGCGCTGGAGTACGGCATCATCGACGAAATCTATCAGCCGAGAAGGAAATGAGGGAGTAGGGAATAGGGATTAGGGAGTATGACGAGGCAACCGGCGCGTAGCGCGGTTGGCCGTCCCGCCGCTTCCGTATGGAAAAGCGGCGGGCGTCAGGGAATGAGGGAATAGTGCGTTGTTCCAATACCCGTTATCTTTATCCAAAATGCCTAATCCCTAATGCCTAATCCCTAATGCCTAATCCCTAATGCCTAATCCCTAATGCCTAATCCCTAATGCCTAATCCCTAAATCAAAGAGGTAACACATGGCAAAGGATGATATCAATTCCAGGAAGCTGCATTGCTCCTTCTGCGGAAAATCCCAGGATCAGGTGCGCCGCATCATTGCCGGGCCGGGGGCTTATATCTGCAATGAGTGCGTGGCGCTGTGCCAGGAAATCGTGGGCGACGACATGGATTTGATGTCCGCCCCCTCCGAACTGGGCCAGATTCCCACGCCTTCCGAAATGAAGGCTGTGCTGGATGATTATGTGATCGGCCAGGAACGGGCCAAACGCACGCTCTGCGTGGCGGTATACAACCACTATAAGCGCATCTGCGCGCCGGTGAAAAAGGACGGCGTGGAGCTGCAGAAGTCCAATATCCTGATGGTGGGCCCCACCGGCTGCGGCAAGACCTATCTGGCCCAGTCCCTGGCCCGGATCTTGAACGTGCCCTTCGCCATCGTGGACGCCACCACGCTGACGGAAGCGGGCTATGTGGGCGAGGATGTGGAAAACATTCTGCTGCGGCTCATTCAGGCCGCGGGCAACGACATCCGCGCTGCGCAGCGGGGCATCATCTATATCGACGAAATCGACAAGATCGCCCGCAAAGGCGAGAATGTTTCCATCACCCGCGACGTGAGCGGCGAGGGCGTGCAGCAGGCGCTGCTGAAAATTCTGGAAGGCACCGTGGCCAACGTGCCGCCCCAGGGCGGACGCAAGCACCCCAACCAGGAATGCCTGCGCATCGACACCACCAACATCCTGTTCATCTGCGGCGGCGCGTTCGACGGGCTTTCCCGCCTGATCGAGCAGCGCATCGGCAAAAAGTCCATGGGCTTCGGGGCCGATCCCCAGGGAAAGGCCAAGCAGAACGTGGGCGAAATTCTGCGGCAGATGCGGCCCGAAGACCTGCTGAAATTCGGCCTGATTCCCGAGTTCGTGGGCCGTCTGCCCGTCACGGTGACGCTGGACGCGCTGGACGAAGCGGCGCTGGTGAAAATCCTCACTGAACCGCGCAACGCGCTGGTGAAGCAGTATCAAAAGCTGGTGGATCTGGACGGGGCCGCTCTGGAATTCGAGCCGGACGCCCTGGAAGCCATCGCGAAAAAAGCCATCGAGCGCAAAAGCGGCGCCCGCGGCCTGCGCGCCATCATCGAAGACGCGCTGCTGGATACGCTGTTTGACCTGCCCGGGCAGGAGAACGTGCGCAAGTGCATCGTCACCAAGGACGTGATCGAGAACGGCGCGAAGCCCACGCTCGAATATGGAGAACAGCCGCCCGTGAAGCAGGTGACCCACCGCATTCGCCGCGCCAAGCCCGTGCTGCCGGAGGAATCCACCGCCAGCTGATGTTCCATTGATCATTCTACCCGAAGAAGCCGTTCGGCCCCTTCGGGTTTTTGCGTTCAGAGAGGTACCGGAGAAGATGAAGCAAAAGAAATTTTTGACCGTGATGGCCGTACTGGATGAGGAAACCCAGGCAAGGATGAACGGACTGCAGCAAAGCATCCTGTGCCTGGGGCTGACGGGGACGCAGACGATGGGCATCCCCTTCCATATTTCCCTGGGCAGCTATCCGCCGGAAAAAGAAGCGGACGTGCTGGCGGAGATGCGAAGGACGGCCCAGGCAACAGACTCGTTTCCGGTAAAGTTTACCGGCCTGGAAACATTTTCAGACCGCGTTCTGTTTTTAAAACCAGAAACAGACCAGGCGCTGATTCACTTGCACCAGCCCTTCGACAGCGCGTATGCCGACGGCTTTCCCTGGACGCCGCACGCCACGCTGTTCTGCGGGGACGAGGCGGATGTGCGGCGGGCAAAGAAAGCATTGGAAGGCATGCGGTTTCCCATCTGCGCCCGCGTCACCGCGCTGGAGCTGGGCCGGTTTTTCCCGGCGAAGTTCATCGGCAGGGAAGAACTGCTCTCCGGCTCTAAAGCGGGGAAGGAGGTTTGTGAATCATGAAAACCGGTCTGGCAATGGAAGGCGGGGCTATGCGGGGCATGTTTACCTGCGGGGTGATCGACGTGCTGATGGAGCACGGCATCACGTTTGACGGCGCGGGCGGCATTTCCGCCGGGGCGGTGTTCGGGTGCAATTACAAGTCCGGGCAGATCGGGCGGCCCATCCGCTACAATAAACAATACTGCCGGGACAAGCGGTATAAAAGCCTGCGTTCCCTGATCGCCACCGGGGATTTATACGGCGTGGATTTCTGCTACCGGGAGCTGCCGGACGAACTGGACGTGTTCGACCGGAAAGCGTTCCGGGAAAACCCCATGGCGTTTTATGTGGGAGCCACCGACGTGGAAACCGGACAGATCGTTTACCATGCCTGCGCGGATGGGGGAGACGGGGACATGCAGTGGATGCGGGCGTCCGCGTCCATGCCCCTGTGCAGCCGCGTGGTGGAAATAGACGGATACAAGCTGCTGGACGGCGGCGTGGTGGACCCGACGCCGTACTTCTATATGAAGAAATTGGGATATGACCGCCTGCTGGCGATCCTGACCCAGCCGGCATCCTACCGGAAAACAAAGAGCGCCGCTCTGCCGCTGATGCGGCTGGCGCTTAAAAAGTATCCCCGGCTGCTTGAAGCCATGGAACGGCGGCCCGAAGTGTATAACGCCCACGTTGCCGCCATTCGGGAAGACGAGAAAGCGAGCAGGTGCCTGGTCATTTGTCCGCCGGAAGCGCTGCCGGTTCATCGAACGGAGAACGACCCGGATAAGCTGGAACAGGCCTACCAAATCGGCAGAGCGGAAACAATGCAAAAGCTGGAAAGAATCATTTCGTTTTTGAAGAATCCTGGATGAAAGGCGGATTTCCAATTGTGAACAATTGATGATAAATATTACAATTGTATGAACTGGAATTGACATGAGTAATTATAAACGCTATAATGAAAGCGCTCATCTAAAAAGCAGCCAATATCGACAAAAAATGTGGCGCTTTTTTGATTTCGTTTTGCGCATACATTACGCTTGATCAAGCAAACAGGAGAGGCATGCCATGCGAAAAAAACGGTTTGGATGGTTGATTGGAATACTGTGCCTAGCGGCAGTGATCGCTGCGATCGTGCTGCTGGGCGGCGGCAGTCAGGACTTCCACCTCAAATACGAGGGCGTTGACCTGTCCGCCGACGTGTCGGGCCTCGGCAGGGAGGATACGTATACCAACTACCTGCTGCGCCACGCGGACGCTCCCAGCGGCGACGCCGTCATTCCGGTGGATCTGACCGCCTTTGAAGGCGACGCGGAGATCCGGACGGAGGGGGGCGTTCCCTGCGTTTACACGCCAGACGGGTCTTATGTCACCTGGAAGGTGAACGTGGAAAAGGCCGGCATGTACAACATCATGCTGGACTATTTGACGACCCAGGCCCGCGGCGTGGACATTGAGCGCGAACTGCATATCAACGGCGAGCTGCCTTTCTCCGGCGCCCGCTCTTTATGCTTCACCCGCCTGTGGAAGGACGCCGCGGAAGTGCGCCAGGACAACCAGGGCAACGACATCCGCCCCACCCAGGTGGAAGTGTTTGACTGGCAGCAGGTGCGCTTCAAGGACGATATGGGCTATGTGATCGAGCCTTACCAGTTCTATTTTGAGGCGGGGGAAAACACCCTGTCCCTGAAAGCGGTCAACGAGCCCATGGTCATCCGCTCCCTGAGCCTGACGCCCGTGGAAGCCTTTGTTCCCTATGAGGAGTATAAGGCCGCCCAGCCCCAGGTGCAGATGAGCGAAGAGGCCAAGGCGTGGCAGACCACGGTGCAGGGCGAAGCGTCCACCCGGCGCTCCTCGCCTTCCCTGTACGCCCGCTATGACCGTTCCTCTCCCGCCACCGAGCCTTACAGCGTTACCAACACGGTGCTCAACTACATCGGCGGCGACCCGTGGAACAACGCGGGCCAGTGGATCGAATGGGAATTCGAGGTGCCGGAGGACGGCTACTACAACATTTCCATCAAGGGCCGCCAGACGTACCAGCGGGGCAGCGTTTCCAGCCGCAGCGTGTATATCGACGGGGAAATCCCCTTCGACGCCATGAGCGTGGTGCCTTTCAATTATAACACCTCCTGGGAACTGCGCACCCTGGCCGACGAAAGCGGCGCGCCGTACCAGTTCTTCCTGACCAAAGGCAGGCATACCGTGCGCATGGAAGCCACCCTGGGCAAGATGGGCCCGATCCTGCAGCAGATGGAGGACAGCATTTACAGGCTGAACCTGATCTACCGCAAGATCCTGGTGCTCACCGGCGTGAACCCTGACCGCTTCCGCGACTACGGCCTGGAAAAGGTGTATCCCGAAGTGATCCAGGCCATGGATCTGGAAAGCAAGCGCCTCTATAAGCTGGTGGATGACACCGTGGCCATCACGGGCCAGAAGAGCGACCGCGTCGCCACGGCCCAGACCCTGGCCGTCCAGATGGAGGGCTTCGTGAACCATACCGAGCGCATCACCCAGTCCTTCGGCAATTTCAAGGACAACATCACCGGCCTGGGTACCGCCATGCAGAACATGTCTGAAACCAAGCTGGACGTGGACCTGCTGATCATCAGCGGCGGAAAGGCCGAGCTGCCCCAGGTGAAGGACGGCGCGCTCGAAAAGACCGCCCACGAGCTGCGCTCCGCTTTGGCGTCCTACACGGTGGACTATAACGCCCTGGGCGACGTGTATGACGAGAACGACGATAAGCTGATCGAAGTGTGGATCACCACGGGCCGCGACCAGAGCACCGTGCTGAAAACCATGATCGACGATACCTTTACCCCCATGACCGGTATCCACGTGAACGTGAAGCTGGTCGTGCAGGACACCATCCTGACCGCCGTGGTCGCGGGCAACGGCCCCGACGTGGTCATGAGCCTGGGCAGCTGGTTCCCGGTCAACTACGCCATGCGCAACGCCGCCGAGGACCTGACCCAGTTCGCCGACTTTGACGAAGTGGTCAAGCCCTTCTATCCCAGCGCCCTGGCCTCCATGCGCTATAACGACGGCGTGTACGCCCTGCCGGAAACCCAGGAATTCTCCGTGCTGTTCTACCGCAAGGACGTGCTGGAGGAGCTGGGCCTGGAAGTGCCTAAGACCTGGGACGAGCTGATCGCGCTGCTGCCCACCATCCAGGGCAACAACCTGTCCGTCGGCATCCCGTATCCCGATATCCAGACTGCCGACCTGTCGATCCTCAATTCCATGATCTACCAGAACGGCGGCCAGATTTACGACGACGAAGCCAAGCGCACCCTGATCGACACGGAAAGCGGCGTGAAGGCGTTCAAGCTGTATACCTCGCTGTACAACGACTACGGCCTGCCCACCGTGTACAACTTCGTCAGCCGCTTCCGTTCCGGCGAAATGCCCATCGGCCTGGCGAGCTACAGCCAGTTCAACACCCTGACCGTGTCCGCGCCGGAAATCCGTTCCCTGTGGGATTTCGCGCCTTTCCCCGGCACGGTTCAGCCCGACGGCAGCATCGACCGGTCTGTCCACTGCGGCGGATTGTGCTGCATGATGATCGCCACGGATAACGACGCGGTGAAAAACAACGCATGGGAATTCATGAAGTGGTGGGTCAGCACCGAGGCGCAGGTGCGCTTCGGCCGCGAGATCGAATCCGTGCTGGGCTCCTCCGCCCGCTATACCACCGCCAACCGGGAAGCGCTGGAGCAATTGGCCTGGAGCGCCGACCAGCTGGCCGTGCTGAAAGACCAGATGGCCCACACCGTCGGCTTCCGCGAAATCGCCGGCGGCTACTCCACCACCCGCCATATGACCAACGCTATCCGCCGCGTCATCAACAACAAGGAAGACGCCCGCGAGACGCTGCTCACCTACGCCCGCACGATCAATGAGGAAATCAAGGTCAAGCGGAAAGAATTCAACCTGCCCATCGACTGAGAACAGAAAGAAAGGAGGAAAACCGAATGCAATCGCAGTCTTTGCTCAAACGATCCTGGGATATCCGGAAAGAGAAGATACAGTACGGCTGGGCGGCGGCCAAACGGATGAAGATCTGCTATCTGTTCCTGGCGCCCTACGCCATCCTGTTCACCACCTTCTTTATCCTGCCCATCGTCACGTCCATCTATTACGGCTTCACCTATTACAACATTCTGGAACCCGCCCGATTCATCGGTTTCCAGAACTATATCAACCTCGTTTTACAGGATGAAGTGTTCCTGACGGCAGTGAAAAATACCTTCGTGATCGCCGTCATCACCGGCCCCATCGGTTATATCCTTTCCTTCCTGTTCGCCTGGTTCATCAACGAACTGCCCCGCTGGCTGCGCACCATCGCCGTGGTGGTGTTCTACGCTCCCTCCCTGGGCAGCGGCGCGTTCTACATCTTTACCATCATCTTCCAGGGCGACGCTTACGGCTACCTGAACTCCATCCTCTTGCAGTTCGGCCTGATCGACGCGCCGCTGCTGTGGCTGCTGGATCCCAAGTACATCCTGCCCATCGTCATCATTGTGAGCCTGTGGATGAGCATGGGCGCCGGCTTCCTTTCCTTCGTCGCCGGCCTGCAGGGCGTGGACCGCAGCATGTACGAAGCGGGCTATGTGGACGGCATCCGTAACCGCTGGCAGGAGCTGTACTTCATCACCCTGCCCAGCATGAAGCCCATGCTGCTGTTCGGCGCGGTCATGTCCATTACCTCCGCGTTCAACGTCTGCGACGTGCCCCGCGCCCTGGCGGGCTACCCCAGCACGGACTACGCCGCCCGCACCATCGTGACCCACCTGTTCGACTACGGCTTCTCCCGGTTTGAAATGGGCTACGCCTCCGCCATCGCGACGGTGCTGTTCCTGATTATGATCCTGAGCAACAAGATCATCCAGTCTGCGCTGAGGAGGGTTGGCACATGAGCCAGAAAAAGCAAAAGATCACGCGCATTGAGCAGCCCAAAACCCAAAGCCGGGCGGAACGGCTGCACTACCTGGCCCAGCTGCGCGGCGAGATCGAGGAAGAGCAGCCGAAGCTGAACAAAGGCAAATTCGCCATCATCTCCCTGATTATCCTGGCGCTGCTGGCGGGCATCCTGCTGTATTCCAACTACATGCTGGGCGCCATTGAAACGGCTAACATAGAGGGGCGCACCACGTCCCGCACCATGATGATCATGCTGGGCAAGGACACCGGGGTGGTGCTCGGCGGCAGCAGCGATGTCAACGAAGAAGAGCTGGCGAAGGTGAACGCCTGGTCCTCCATCTTCCTGGTGGTTCGCCTGGCGGCCATCGTGGGCCTGGTGATTTACGGGTTCTACGCCATCATCACCCTCCTCCAGCCCAAGCGCCGCAAGCCCAACCGTTCCTTCTGGGGCGACCTGGGAATCTACACCATGCTGTTCATCATCGCCGTCGCCATGGCGTTCCCGCTGGTGTTCTCCATCGCCCAGTCCTTAAAGCCCCTGGACGAATTGTTCCGCTTCCCGCCCAAGGTGCTGCCGGATCATCCCACGCTGGATAACTTCAGCGACCTGATCGTGACCATGGGCCAGAGCTGGGTGCCCTTCTCCCGCTACCTCATCAACACCGTGCTCATCACGGCCCTGGGCACCTTCGGCCACGTGATCATCGCCTCCATGGCGGCGTTCGTGCTGGCGAAGTACAGGTTCCCCGGCGCGAAAACCTTTTTCAGCATCGTCGTGACCGCCCTGATGTTCTCCGGTTACGTGACGGGCATTCCCAACTACGTGATCATGAGCAAGCTGGGCATGATCGACACCTACTGGGCCATCATCCTGCCCGCCTTCGCCGCGCCCATCGGCCTGTTCCTGATGAAGCAGTTCATGGAGAGCCTGCCGGACGCGCTGATCGAAGCGGCGCACCTGGACGGCGCAGGGGAGGGCCGCATCTTCTGGACCATCGTGATGCCCAACGTGAAGCCCGCCTGGCTGACCATTACCATCTTCTCGGTGCAGGGCCTGTGGAACAACAGCGCTTCGACGGTCATCTACACCGAATCCAAGAAGACCCTGGTGTACGCCCTGGCCCAGATCCAGGCCGGCGGCGTCGCCCGCGCCGGCCAGGCCGCCGTGGCGAGCGTGGTGGTCATGGTGGTGCCCATCATCATTTTCATCTGCTCCCAGGGCCAGATCATGGAAACCATGGCCAGCTCCGGCTTGAAGGATTAAAGGACGGGAGGGAAGACGAACGTGAAAAGAATTCAATGCATCCTGTCGCTTGCCCTGGCCGCCCTGCTGCTCCTGCCCATGGGCGCGGCGCTGGCCGTGGACGACGGCTTCTCCAGCACCTATACCTACAACTACGACTACTGGACCGACCTGCGGGAATCCCCCGACGCTTACCGGGTGGACCAGGTGGTGTACAGCGCGAGCCTGGAGCTGGATCAGCCCCTGCGCAAGCCCCAGAGCCTGTACGTGCATGAAAACGATCTGTACGTCTGCGACACCGGCAACAACCGCATCCTGCAGCTGCGCCGGGACGCCGACAAGAAATTCAGCCTGGTGTGCGTGATCGACAAAATCAGCGGGGCGCAGCCTGAAACCTTCAACAGCCCCAACGATATGGCCCTCGACCCCGAAGGCAATCTCTACGTCTGCGACACCAACAACAACCGCGTCATCAAAGCCGATAAGAATCTGAACTACCTCCAGTCCTTTACGAAGCCCCAGGACACCACCTTCGACCAGAACCTGAGCTTCCTGCCCAGCAAGCTGGTGGTGGACACCACGGGCCGCGTGTTCGTCCTGGCGACCCACGTGAACAAGGGCCTGGTCAAGTACGAGGCGGACGGCACGTTTACCGGCTTCGTCGGGGCCAACACCGTCAAGTACAACATGTGGGAATACATCTGGAAAACGTTCTTCACCACCAAGGAACAGCGCGCCCAGCAGGTCGCCTTCGTTCCAACGGAGTATGAGAACATCTATATCGACAAGGAAGGCTTCATCTACGCCACCAACATCGTGTTCAGCGAATACGACCTGCTGTACGACGTGGCCAAGCCCATCCGCCGCCTCAACAGCATCGGCAGCGATATCCTCATCAAGAACGACCGCTATCCCCCCATCGGCGATTTATCGTGGGTGGAGGGTAGCAACGATTACGGCCCTTCCAAATTCAAGGATATTACGGTGCTGGACAACGACATCTACATCGCCGTGGACCGTACCAGGGGCCGCCTGTTCGGCTATGATCCCCAGGGCATCATGCTGTGGGCGTTCGGCACCAAGGGCAACAGTGAGGGCGCGTTCCTGAGCGCCGTATCCATCGAGCATATGGATCATGACCTGCTGGTGCTGGACGAAAACGAAAGCAGCATCACCGTGTTTACGCCCACGGAATACGGCAGCCTGATTTACCAGGCCAACGACCAGTATCTGAAGGGCGACTACGACGGCTCCGCCGATACCTGGCGGGAGGTACTGAAGCTGAACGCCAACTACAACAGTGCGTTCATCGGCATCGGCCGGGCGCTGATGCGCCAGGAGCAGTACGGCGAGGCCATGGAATACTTCAAGATGGCCCACGACCGGGAGAATTACGGCCGCGCTTACCGCTATTACCGCAAGATCCTGGTCGAAAAGAACGTGGGCTGGGCCTTGGCGGTGATTGTGGTGCTGGTGGTTGTCCCGATGGTGATCCGCAAGGTGAAAGCCGCGAAAGAGGAGGTGGAAGCGTATGAACGGCGCAAAATCGCTCACTGACGGCATGGCCGCTCCCGCCGAACGCGGAGCGGGCTGGAAGCGCTACAAGGCTTCGCTGAAATATGGTTTCTATGTCATCTTCCATCCGTTCGACGGCTTCTGGGATCTGGTGCACGAGCAGCGCGGCTCCCTGATGGCGGCGCATACCTGGCTGTTCCTGTTCCTGCTGACCTATGTGCTCCGGCTGCTGCTGACCAACTTCCAGTTCATCACCGCGCCGATTCAGTACATCAACATCTACGAGCAGTGCGGTTCCCTCCTGTTCCCCTTCCTGGTGCTGTGCCTGGCCAACTGGGCGCTGTCCACGCTGTTTGACGGCAAGGGCAGGTTCAAGGATATCTACATGGCCATGTGCTATGCGCTGATTCCCTATGTGCTCATCCAGCTGCCCCTGATCCTGGTGAGCAACATGATCTCCTTTGACGAGGCGGCGTATTACCAGGTGCTGGGCAGCGCAAGCATCATCTGGTGCGTGTTCCTGGCGTTCGTGGGCCTGATGCAGGTGCACGACTACACGCCGGGCAAGACGCTGATCTTCCTGTTCTTTACCGTCTTTGGCGCGCTGGTGATCCTGTTCCTGATCCTGGTGTTCTTCTCGCTCCTGAGCGACGCCATCGGCTTCTTCGTTTCCCTGTACCGCGAAGTCGCGTTCAGGCTGTATTAAGGAGGGTGAGAGAGAATGAAAAAGAAATCTGCCTTCCGCTCTATCCTCCGCCGGGTCATCCCGTGGGTCATCGCGGCGGCGCTGCTGGCCGCGCTGGTGATCTTCGTGGGCATCCCGCTGTATTCCCAGCGGGACGATCAGAGCACGCCGCTTCCCCACGTAGCCTACTTTGAGGGCAAGCCCGAAACCGTCACGCTGGAAAACGACGCGCTGAAATTCGAGCTGGATACCGGTTCCACCCAGTTCAAGCTGACGGAGAAAGCCAGCGGCCGCGAATGGACCTCCATCCCCGACAACGCCGCGAACGACCCCGTCGCGAAAAGCAGCATGGCGAACCTGTACGCATTGCAGTCTACCCTGCTGATGACCTATACCGACCGGGACAAGGGCACGGCTGATATTGCATTCAACAACTTCCAGCGTTCCATCATGAACGGCACCTATGAAATCGGGGAAATCACGGACCATTCCCTCGAGGTGCATTACTCCATCGGCGACATCAGCAAAATCTACCTGATGCCTTACGCCATTACCGAGGAAAGATACCAGTTCTTCACCGAAAAAATGAAGA
The DNA here is from genome assembly GCA_902795275.1 of uncultured Eubacteriales bacterium. Lineage (GTDB taxonomy): Bacteria > Bacillota > Clostridia > Christensenellales > Aristaeellaceae > RUG563. The sequence goes on from CADBKQ010000010.1 coordinate 17,424, forward strand.
GCGAGCTGGGGCTTTCCAAATCCAAGCTCAACAGCAAGATCGGCAATATCTACATCATTTATTCTCCCGAAACCCTGGCTACGAAGTCCGACGCGGAAAAGGAAGCGATTCTCGCCCAGTATCCCTCCGCCGCCGAACAGCCGATCCGCGTGCTGGACACGTCCAAGAAAGCGGACTACCAGACAATCTCGGATTACTTCGTCAAGGTCGGCTACTCCCAAGAGGATTACGAGCTGGATCAGCAGCTGATCGCGTCCTCGGCCGCGGTGGAAAAGCCCGTGTTCAACGTCACCATCCGCTATATCCTGGATGGGAATGACTTCGTGGTGGAGGTTCCCTACGACCAGATCCACTACCGCGCCAGCTTCCCCATCACTTCCGTTACCGTGCTGCCCATGTTCGGCGCGGCGGGAACGGAGGATGAGGGTTACATGTTCATCCCCGAAGGCGGCGGCGCGCTGATCAACTTCAACAACCGCAAGCTGAGCCAGAACAGCTATTACGCCAACATGTACGGCTGGGACTGGGGCACGTACCGCAAGGAAGTCATCAACGAAACCAAGAGCGCGTTCCCCGTTTTCGGCATGGCGAAAAACGGCGGCTCCTTCATCTGCATCATGGAAGGGGCGTCCTCCTACGGCAGCGTGCAGGCCGACATCAGCAACCGCTACAACAGCTACAACTGGGTGTGCGCCAAGTACACCGTGCTGCATGGCGACCAGTACAACGTGTCCAACAAGACCGGCACCCTGGTTTACATGTTTGAAAAGCAGCTGCCCAAAGACACCATCCGCCAGCGCTATCGCTTCGTGGACGGCACAAGCTATGTGGACATGGCCAAGGCCTACGGCCAGTATCTGCGGAAACGGTATCCCGATCTCGAAGAAACCAAGCTGGACGGCAGCATGCCCGTCAACATGGAATTGGTCGGCGCGATCAATAAGCGCGTGGTGAAATTCGGCCTGCCCGTCGATTCCGTTACGCCTACCACCACCTTTGCCGAAGCGGAAACCATGATCGGCAAGCTGAAGGACAGCGGAGTGAAGAACCTGAGCGTGCGGATGAGCGGCTGGGCGAACGGCGGCGTCAACCAGCGCGTGCTCACGTCGGTGCGCGTGCTGCGGGAATTGGGCGGAAACAACGGCATGATCCGCCTGATCGACTACGCGAAAGCGCAGTCCGTCCCCCTCTACTTCGACGGCATTTCCTGCTTCGCCTATGACAGCGGCATCTTCAACGGCTTCCTGGTCATGCGCGACGCGGCCCGCTACACCACCCGCGAACGGGTGCAGCTGTATCCCTACTACGCCATCACCTTCCGGCCGATGGACTGGGAGGACCCCTTCTACCTGGTCCAGCCCTCCTACGCCAAGCGCATGGCGGACAACCTGGTGGAAGCCCTTCGGGAGCGCGGCGCTTACGGCGTGGCGTTCCGCGACGTGGGCAGCATCCTCAGCGGCGACTATAACGTGAACGACCTGACCACCCGCGAGCAGGTCAAGCAGATGCAGATCACTTCCATGATGGGCGCGAAGGCGTCGGGAGAAGCCGTGATGATCAAGGAAGGTTTTGATTACGCGCTTCCCTATGCCGATATGATCACCGACATGGATATGCAGGGCACGGCCTATTCCATCATCGACAGCGCGGTTCCCTTCTACCAGATTGCCATCCATGGCGCGGTCAGCTATACGGGCCAGCCCGTCAACCTGGCCAATGACTGGTGGACGGAGCTGCTCCGCTGCGCGGAATACGGCGCGGGCCTGAACTTCACCTTCATGGCGCGGGACGCCAAGATCCTCCAGGATACGACGTACAGCGGCTACTTCGGCGCGTATTTTGACGCGTGGGACGAAGAAACGATTCAGCTCGTCAACGAATACCAGAAAGCGATGGCCGGGCTGAACAGCCTGGAAATCACGGATCATGCCCGCCTGACCCCCACGGTATCCGTCACCACGTATGAAAACGGCGCGAAAGTGTATGTGAACTACGACACCGAGGATTATCTGGCGGACGGCGTGAAAGTGCCTGCCCGCAGCTATATTGTGGAAGGAGGTGAAGCGGAATGAGCAAGAAGAAAACCAACAGCCAGGACCGGTGGGGTTTCAAGGAATCCATCCTCACGTTCATTCCCGGCAACAGCACCTTTGGCACCATGCGTTCCCGCCAGGCCCGGACAGGCTTTCTGTTCATCCTTCCGTTCGTTCTCGGCTTCGTGTTCTTCATGGTGCGGCCCATGTTCACCTCCGTTATTATGAGCCTGAGCTACGTGAAGCTGATCCCCGGCGAGGGATACGACATGAAGTTCATGGGCTTTGTCAACTACAAAAACGCCCTGGGAACCGACCCGTACTATAACCAGTACCTGGTGGAAGAAATCAGCCGCATGGCCATCAACGGCATCGCCACCATCGTGATGAGCTTCGTGATCGCAGTCATCCTCAACCAGAATTTCAAGGGAAGAACCCTGGCACGCGCCATCTTCTTCCTACCCGTGATCCTGTCCTCCGGCGTGCTGGCCGGCATCGAAAAGCAGAATGAATTCTACGACATGATGGCCGGCATGGCCGAGGCCGTGGGCAAAAGCTCCGGCGTGAACATCTCCGCCGCCTTGCAGGATTTGCTTTCCGTGTCCGGCGTGGGGTCGCAGGTGTTCCAGGTGCTGTTTGACATGATCGACGCGGTGTACGATATCGTGATGGCCAGCGGCATCCAGATCATCGTGTTCCTCTCCGGTCTGCAGTCCATTTCCCCGTCCCTGTATGAAGCGGCGGACGTGGAAGGCTGCACCGCGTGGGAAGCGTTCTGGAAGATCACGTTCCCGATGGTCTCGCCGCTGCTGCTGGTGAATACCATCTATACGATCATCGACTTCTTCATGAAGAACGATAACCGGGTGATGGAGCGCATCAACACCATCATGTACGGCCAGCAGATGGACTTCGGCCTGGCCTCCGCCATGAGCTGGATCTACTTCGGCGTCGCCATCCTCTTTATCGCCATTGCCGCGGTTATCATCAACAAGGGGGTGCATTACTATGAAGACTGAGGCCACCCTCACCCGCAGGGAACAGAAGGCGAAGGCGAACGCCAAGCGCGACACGAAATACGTCGTCATGTCCAAGATCAAAAAGTACGGCGTCTCCATCATCCGCGGATTGCTGCTCTTCGGCCTGTGTTTCATGATCATCCAGCCCATGATCATCCGCTTCTGCACCAGCCTGATGGTGGAAAGCGACCTGTACGATTCCACGATCGTGCTGCTGCCGCGCCACGTGACGCTGGACAATTACAGGATCGTGGCCGATCTGACTGCGTTTCCCAAGTCCATGATCAACACGCTGTGGACGAGCCTGCTGGTGTCCGTCTGTCAGGTGATCGCCTGCACGCTGGTGGGCTACGGGTTCGCGCGGTACAGCTTCCCGCTCAAAAAGTTCTGGTTCGCCTGCGTGGTGCTGCTCATCATCGTGCCGCCCCAGACCATCCAGACCGCCCTGTATGTCCAGTTCGCGTCCTTCGATTTCCTGGGCATCTTCCGGGCGGCGACCGGAAAACCCCTGAACCTGCGCACCTCCATTCTTCCTTACGTGCTCATGAGCCTGACCTGCATGGGCTTAAAGGACGGCCTGTATATCTACATGCTGCGGCAGTACTTTAAGTCCATTCCCAAGTCCCTGGAGGAAGCGGCCTATGTGGACGGGTGCAGCACCATGCACACCTTCGTCAAAATCATGCTGCCCGACGCCATTCCCACCATCGCTTCCTGCTTCCTGTTCTCCTTCGTCTGGCAGTGGACGGACCTGTTCTACAGCCGCAACTTCCTTTCCGGCTATACCATCTATTCCGTCCAGCTGTCGTCCATCGTCAGCCGTATGAGCCGCTATTTCAACAAGGGTTCCGACGCGGCCCAGGTGGTGCCCAACGCCCGGCAGCAGCAGCTGATTTTCGTGGGCGTGCTGATTTGCAGCATTCCGCTGATTATTCTTTATATCTTCACCCAGCGCACCTTCGTGGAGAGCATCGCCATGAGCGGCTCCAAGGAATAAAAGATGGAAAAAACACTTGCAATTCTGTCCGGGATGGTTTATACTGTTTGTGCAAATTGCGAGAAGAATCTTCAACGAAACTATACGCCTTTGTTTGAGGCGTATGGAAATAAAAGGAGGTAAAAAACCTATGAAGAAAGTTCTTGCTCTGGTTCTGGCCGCGATGCTGCTGAGCGTCAGCTTCGCCGCCTTGGCGGAAGCCCCCGAAGGCTATCCCGCCGTGGTGGAAGGCATCGACTTTGGCGGCGCTGAAGTGCAGGTTCTGGACTACTGGTCCGGCGAAGGTGCCCGCGTTGAGAATCCCACCGAGGAACAGGCTGCTCAGTATGCCTACCGCGATTGGATCAACGCCACCTACAACGTCAACATCCATCAGCTGCAGGGCGGCGACTGGGGCACCTGCGCCGAGGAAATGATTAACTTCACCGGCACCCCCGACGGCAGCCTGCGCATCTACATCATCGAGCCCGGCAAGGTCGGCTCCCTGGTGGCCAACGGCATCGCCGCTCCCGTCAGCGACAAGTATGTGGATCTGAACGCTGAAAAGTGGAACGCCGCTGAAAAGGACTTCATGACCGTGGGCGGCAAAGTGTACGGCCTGTATGCCGGCAATTCCGAACCCCGTGGCTGCCTGTATTTCAACAAGCGCGTGCTGGAAGAAGCGGGCATCGACTGGAACACCATTTATGACCTCCAGGCGGAAGGCAAATGGACCTGGGCTGCTTTTGAAGAAATGCTGGCTCAGATCACCAAGGATACCGACAACGACGGCGTCAACGACATCTGGGGCCTGATCGGTTCCGGCGACGACGGCTATGTGCTGTCTGTGTTCTCCAACGGCGGCTGCTTCTTCGACTTTGACGAGAACGGCAAGATTTTCCCCGCCATGGGCAGCGAAGAAACCCTGACCGCTCTGTCCTGGTTCAAGGATATTCAGAGCAAGTACTGGGCTCCCACTCCCGAAGGCGCTAACTGGGATTGGTTCAAGGATGGCTGGAAGCAGGGCTACTGCGGCTTCTATGTATACCAGACCTACGGCGGCTTCAATGACAACAGCGAAATGGCTGACATGGCCGATGACTGGGGCTGCGTGGCCTGGCCCGTGCCCAACGAAGGCGACACCTACATCAACGTGATCAGCGACAACATCACCCTGATCCCCGCCTGCTACGACGAAGAAACCGTGGCCAAGCTGACCTTCATCTATGACCTGTGGAGCAATCCCACTCCCGGCTATGACGACGAAGACAGCTGGATCGGCAACAAGTACAACTACACCGACGACCGCGCTGTGGACGAGACCTACGCTATGCTGCGTCAGCCCGAACACTGCCGCATCAACAAGGTGACCTATCTGGGTACCCAGAACGACGTGCTGGGCTCCAGCCTCCTGTGGGCTCTGGGCGGATCCACCCCCGCTGAACTGGTTGAAGCCGGCATGCCCGCCTGGCAGGCCCTGTGCGACACCTTCAACAACAAGTAATTCATTCGGTTTGCTTCGATCAAACGGTTGATTCTTGTGCCGCCGCGCGAAAGCGCGGCGGTTTTTCAAGTTGTAAGGAGAATTGTTCAGTCGAGAGGATATAGGACACTTTAAGTAACGGAGGGATTAGGGATTAGACATTTTTGTTTTGCTATTTCGTTGGTTTCCAATCGTGTTGCACACTTTCTTCCTAATCCCTATTCCCTAATCCCTAATCCCTTTTTATAACCTAAAGTGTCCTTTACATTCGTGAATCGTTGCAATTGTAAATTCAGCGCGGCAGGAAGGAATTTACGGATTGATTGCGAAATAATAAAGGGATCATGTCTTTTCATGATGCTTTTTGATTACGCAGGAGGTCACCGGATGAAATGCCCCAATTGCGGTCAATGGAATCGCGCGTCTTTTCCCCACTGCATCAAGTGCGGCGCGGAATTGCCGATTCAAACCGCGGATGAACGAATTCATAATATGCCGCAGATGCCCGAAGGCGGCGCGGCGAAGGTTTATATTCAGATTGACGAAGCCGGAAACGCCACCGCCGCCGAGGACAGCCGGGATAAGCTGGCTCGGGATATGAAGGATTTGGCTGCCCGCAAGCGCCGCGGCGAGGAAGAACAGCGCAAGCTGCGGGAAAACAGCGCCCGCCAGGGCTTTGTTCCCTCCGCCCGCATTGCCAAGACCCTGAACGGACGGGACACCTTTCCCGTGCCGCAGTATACCTCCTATACCCGCGACGGCGAAGAGGTGGAAGGGGACGTGCGGCCCGACGCCATTCCCGTGTCTTCCAGCCGCGTGATCGGCTATGACGAAGCCGCGTTTCCTGAGCCGGGCATGGGCTCCATCGACAGCTTCAAGCGCAAGCGCAGCAGGCGGAAGATCAGGCTGTATAAGCACAGCTTTCTCCGCAGGTTCGGGAAGATCATCGCTGCCGTGCTGGTCGTGGCCGCGCTGGGCTTTTTGTTTTATGACAAGCTGTACCAGCCCTACCGCGCCAAGCAGATCGCCGAATCTTTGAAGGAAAACACCATCATCACCCCTTCCATCCTCAACGAAATGCCCGCGCATATTATTCAGCTTCCCGGCGAGGAGGGGCAGATTTACTGGATTACGGAACTGAAATCCTCCTATCCCGTAGTGGGTGGCTACGCGACCATCGAAGTGGCGGACTATAAATGGTATGAGCATATGAAGAACATCACCGAAGAGTCCGTCACCGCCACGATCACGCCTTACCTGCGCACCAGCGCCGGAGAGCAGAAGCAGATGCAGCAGATCACCTTTCCCGTGGACGTGCCGGAATCCACGCTGGAGCTGGTCAGCCCTTCGTCTCCCAATGCCACCACGTACCGCCAGCTGTATGAGATTCAGTTCCGCGTGGCGAGAAACAGCTCCGTTACCATCAACGGCGAGGACTTTTCCGACCTGGTGAATAATACGGACGGCCTGATCACCTTCAACGCCGAGGTGCAGCCCACCGGCGATAACCTGTTCGTGATCACCACCCGCGCCCAGTACTGCCGCGAAAAGACGGAAACCATCAACATCTACCGTCCGAAGCAGCAGATTCGTCTGGACCTTGCCGCCGATATTGCCACCCGTTATTCCCCTTCCCGGGTGGAGGATGAAAAGACGGGGGAATGGTACGAGCCGCATATGAAAATCAGCGGTTCCACCCTCACCTGGGCCACCATCGAAGTACAGACGCCTTACCTGAACCTGGATACCACCGAGCTGGCGTCCAAAGGCACGTTCTCCTTCGAGGCCGTGTTTGACAAGATCGGCTACAATACGATCAAGATCGTCGCCTCTGCGCCGGGGTATGAGCCCAGCATCGTGGAGCATGAGGTGTACTATATTCCCATCGCCGATATTTACACCCGCAAGGCCTGGAGCATGAAGGATCAGTACACGGATTACCTGAATAACGCCGACAAGCGCATCGCCAATACCCAGATTTACCAGATCGACGCCACCTGCACGGAGATCATGGCGCCAAACCCGCAGATGGCAAAGTTCCAGCTCACCGACGGCTCCGGCCGCATGGTGACCCTCACCAACTATACCTACGACCATTGGCAGGTGGGCTCCACCTATAAGCTGTTCGGCGACGCTTACGGCGTGTACGACGGCTGCCCTTGGCTGAACGGACGCTACAGCTATATCCAGAAGGAGAAAGAGGAAAAGGAGAATAAGCAATAGCGCTCCCTTCGCGGACAGAGGCTTGCTTTTTGTCGTTTTATGCAAATTTCTTCCCATTTTGTGAAAAACTTTGGGGACAGCACCTTGACAACCGCCCCGCTTCCGCATATAATAGACTGCGTAAGGATGCTCCTGGGGTGTTCGCCAGTTTTCTGTTTTTACCCACATTTCATAAATCGGAACCTGGGCCAGGAAGCCGGATGTCATGCCCCCGTGCTCTGCACGCCAGGGGACGGCAGAAAGCTTTCGCCGGGCGCCGGCCTGCTTAACATAGCGGGTGAAAAAATAGAGGACAGCGGCATCTTGGGACTCCGTGCGTTCATAAGAAAAGGGCTGCGATTCGCGGTCTTTTTCTTTTTGCTCTTGATTATTTGCCCCTGACCGGTTATGATGTTCCGGGGAGGATGAGCCATGGAACAAAAACGGATTCTGCTCACCGTCAGCTATGACGGCACGGCGTATGTGGGCTGGCAGTACCAGGACAACGGGCCCAGCATTCAGGACGAACTGGAGAAGGCATTGCAAAAAGCCCTGGGGACGTTTGTCCGGGTCACGGGGGCCAGCCGCACAGACGCGGGCGTGCACGCCCTGGGCCAGCGGGCGCATTTTGACACCGGCTCCTCCATCCCGCCGGAAAAGTATCCGTTCGTGCTGAACCGGTATCTGCCGCCGGACATCCGCGTGACGGAGGGACGGCAGGTGCCGGAGAATTTCCATGCCCGTTTCCGGGCGGTGGGGAAGCTGTACACCTACCGCATTCACAACGCGCCCCACGCCAGCGCCATCCTGCGGAACTGCACCGCCCATATACCCGTATGGCTGGACGCGGAAGCCATGCGCCGATGCGTTTTGCCGCTCATCGGAACCCACGATTTTATCGCCTTCGCCGCCGCGGGCGGCCAGGCGAAAACCTCCGTGCGTACCATCGACTTTTTTGATATTCAGCGGCAGGATACGGAAATCACCCTGCGGGTGCATGGCAATGGTTTTCTGTATAACATGGTGCGCATCATCGCGGGCACCCTCATCGACGTGGGCCACGGCAGACTGCCGGAGGACTGCATCGCCCGGGCGCTGGAAAGCAGGAACCGGCTCGATCTGGGCGTTACCGCCCCGGCCTGCGGGCTGGAGCTGACGCGGGTGGAATACGATTTTGACGGGAGGCAGGACGATGCTTGAAGACATCCTATTGCAGCACTTTGACAGGTATCCGAAGATGGAACCCCAGGACGCGGTGAAGCTGGTTTATCAGCATGCGTTCGGGCCGGGGCATCTGATCCGCGACGAAAAGAAAGCGTTTGCTTTTTTACAGCAGGAGCTGGCGGGCGCGGGGGAACCGCTGCCGGGGGAGGCGCTGTATGAATCTATCGGCAACGGTCTGTGCCGCCTGAACCTGCGGCCCTGCAAGGCGAAGGGCATCCCGGCGGAGGCCATTCTCCGGCTGTTTCTGGAAACGGCGAACGGCGCGGAGGGCGACAAAAAGACATTCATCTCCGGCATTCATGCCCTTCAAAAGCTGGCGGAGGAGGATGAAACGCCCTTTGAACCCGTGCTGCTGGACATTTTTCTGGCGAAGTATCCCAAGTCCTGTCCCGCCGTGCATCACTCCGACGCCTACCGCCTGGCCTATCAGCCCTGCTACCGGGTGGTGAGCCAGAAGCGGCTGAAGGACTACTTGAAAGCGATGCGGGAAACGCAGGAATGATTGTGCTTTTGTTTTTTAAGAAAATCTTAAATTTTGGCCGTTTATGACAAATTGATTGCATTTGTGCCGGACATTTGTTATAATATACGCAGATGACGCGAGAGCGTATCGAATTTATATTTGGGAGGCAAGATCCATGAAAAAGTTTCTGGCTCTTTTCCTGGCGTTGGCTCTGTGCCTGAGCGTGTTCAGCGCCCTGGCCGAAGCTGTCAAACCCGATGACATCGAAGACAACATGACTTCTGCGGACGGCAAATATGAAATCGCGTTCGTCACCGACGTGGGCGACCTGAAAGATAAGTCCTTCAACGAAGGCACCTGGAACGGCGTGAAGCTGTACGCCCATGACAACGGCATGAGCTACAAGTATTACAAGCCCGCCAACGATTCCGCCGCCACTGACGACGACCGTTACGACGCCATGAAGGCCGCTGCCGAAGCGGGCGCCAAGGCCATCGTCTGCGCCGGCTTCATGCAGGGCACCGCGCTGGAAAAGGCCGCGAAAGAATATCCCGATGTGAAGTTCATCTTCATCGACGGCTGGGCCATGGGCCTGGATAATGAAGTGGGCGTTGTGTATAAGGAAGAGCAGTGCGGCTACCTGGCCGGCTACGCGGTCGTGATGGACGGCTTCGAGAAGCTGGGCTTCTCCGGCGGCGGCGGCGGCACCAATCCTGCCTGCTGCCGTTACGGCTACGGCTTCATCCAGGGCGCGAATGACGCGGCCAAGAAGCTGGGCAAGACCGTTGAAATCAAATTCAGCTGGGCTTACGGCGCTGCCTTCTCCGCTTCCGCCGAACTGCAGACCCTGATTTCCGGCTGGTACGAAACCGGCACCGAAATCGTGTTCGCCTGCGGCGGCCCCATGTTTGACTCCATCACCGCTGCCGCTTCCGCCAACGATGCGTTCGTTATCGGCGTGGACTCTGACCAGTCCTTCCTGTCCGATACCGTGCTCATCTCCGCGCTCAAGGGCGTTCAGGAAGGCGCTTATCAGACGCTGACCAAGGTGTTCGACGGCACCTGGGAACCCGGCGTGATCACCCTGGGCGCTGCTGAAAACGCTGTGGGCCTGCCCATGGAAACCTCCAAGCTCGAGAGCTTCACCGCCGCGGATTACGATGCCATGATGGCTGATATCGTGTCCGGCGCGCTGGTGATCGACAATGAGGCTGCCGAAGGCGATCCCAATGTGAAGGGCCCGTGGGACAACGTGACTGTGGATTACATCCAGTAATCTCGCCTGATCTTCGCAGGGAGGGCTTCGCGCCCTTCCTGCTTTTCTTGTAAAGTGCGTAGCCAAAGGCAATAGGAAAGGGGATGAATGCGCTTGGATCACGAAAATGATTATGTGATCGAGATGCTTCATATCACCAAGGAATTCCCCGGTATCAAGGCCAACGATGACATCACGCTGCAATTGCGGCGGGGCGAAATCCACGCCCTGCTGGGCGAAAACGGCGCGGGCAAATCCACGCTGATGAGCGTGCTGTTCGGCCTGTATCAGCCGGAGGAGGGCGAGATCCGCAAGGACGGCAAGCCCGTCAAGATCAACAACCCCAACGACGCCACCGCCCTGCATATCGGCATGGTGCATCAGCACTTTAAATTGATCGAGGTTTTCACCGTGCTGGACAACATCATCCTGGGCGCGGAGGACACGAGGCTGGGCTTCGTCCAGCGCAAACAGGCCCGGAAAAAGGTGGAAGAACTGTCTAAGAAGTACGGCCTGGCCGTGGACCTGGACGCCAAGGTGGAGGATATCACCGTCGGCATGCAGCAGCGCGTGGAAATTCTGAAGATGCTGTACCGCGATAACGAGATCCTGATTTTCGACGAGCCCACCGCCGTGCTGACGCCCCAGGAAATCGTGGAGCTGATGCAGATCATGAAGGGGCTGGCCAAGGAAGGCAAGTCCATTCTGTTTATTTCCCACAAGCTGAATGAGATCATGGAAGTGTCCGACCGGGTGACGGTGCTGCGCAAGGGCCGCTACGTGGGCACCGTGAACACGAAAGAAACCACCGCGCCGGAACTGAGCCGCATGATGGTGGGCCACGACGTGCAGCTGGTGGTGGACAAGGCCCCCGCCCAGCCCGGCGAAACAGTGCTGAGAGTCACCGATATGCATGTGGCCTCCCGCCTGTATAAGCACGACGCGGTAAAGGGCGTCAGCTTCGAGGTGCGCAAGGGCGAAATCGTCTGCATCGCCGGCATCGACGGCAACGGCCAGTCCGAATTGGTGTTCGGCCTTTCCGGCCTGGAAAAGTGTACCGGCGGCAAGATCGAGATAAACGGCGTGGACATTACCCACGCGTCTATCCGCAAGCGCAGCGAGGCGGGCATCAGCCATATCCCCGAAGACCGGCATAAGCACGGCCTGGTGCTGGATTATAACCTGGAACAGAACTTTGTGCTGCAAACGTTTGAGCAGCCACGGTTCCAGCATATGGGCTTCATCAAATTCGGCGACATCCGCAAGTATGCCGAGCGCCTGATCGAGGAATACGACGTGCGCTCCGGTCAGGGCCCCGTCACCATCGCCCGTTCCATGTCCGGCGGCAACCAGCAGAAGGCCATCATCGCCCGGGAAATCGACCGCGACCTGCCCCTGCTCCTGGCGGTGCAGCCGACCCGCGGCCTGGACGTGGGCGCGATTGAAAACATCCACCGCCAGATCGTAGCCCAGCGGGACGCTGGTAAAGCCGTACTGCTGGTGAGCCTGGAGCTGGATGAGGTCATGAACCTGTCCGACCGCATCCTGGTCATGTACGAAGGCGAGATCGTGGGCGAGCTTGACCCGAAGAAAACCACGGTGGAAGAACTGGGCCTGTACATGGCGGGCGCGAAGCGTCAGGATCGCAAGAAGGAGGCGTCGGCATGAAGAAAGAATCGTTTTTCGATAAAGCGGGCGTCCGCAGCGTGCTGGCCTCGCTGGTAGCCATCCTGGTGGGTATCCTGGCAGGCGGCGTGATCATCCTGATCGTGGGCCTGACGAATCCCACGTTGGGCATCGCGGGCGCCTGGGACGGCATCCGCCTGGTGGTGGCCGGCCTGTTCGCAACCGGGCGCGACGCCTCCGGCGCCCTGACCTTCGGTTTCAACTCCGCCTCCTTCGGCAACATGCTGTTCCGCGCAGTGCCTCTCATCATGACGGGCCTTTCCGTGGCCCTTGGCAACAAGGCGGGCCTGTTCAACATCGGCGCTTCGGGCCAGTATCTGGCGGGCACCGCTGCCAGCCTGTTCACCGCCCTGTCTCTGCCCACCAATGTGCTGCCTCCCTGGCTGGTGTGGATCATCGCTTTGCTCATGGGCATGCTGGCGGGCGCCTGCTGGGGCGCGATTCCTGGCTTCCTCAAGGCTTACCTGAACATCAACGAGGTGCTGGCCTGCATCATGACCAACTGGATTGCCGCCAACGCAGTCACGTGGATCTTTGATGTGAGCAATCTCAAAAACGTGCTGGAAGGCACCAAGTCCGGCTATATCTACAAGACCTCCACCATCCTCAACGACGTGGTGATCGACGGCGTGCGCACAACCGTAGGCGCGAACATCCCCGAAGGCGCGCAGCTGGTGGCTACCCGCGGCGGCGTGGCGACGGGCAAGATGGGCCTGGACGCGATCTTCTCCGGCAGCCAGGTGAACGGCGGCATCCTGGTGGCGATCCTGATTGCCATCGTCATTTATATCATGCTGTCCAAAACCACCCTGGGCTACCAGCTCAAGGCCTGCGGCGCGAACCGCTACGCGGCCCGCTACGCCGGTATCCAGGATAAGCGCAACATCGTGCTCACCATGGCCATGGCGGGCGCGCTGGCCGCCGCGGGCGGCGCGCTGTACTACCTGTCCGGCAACACGGAATTCTTCTGGAACACCTACCAATCCCTGCCCGCCGAGGGCTTCAACGGCATCCCCGTGGCCCTGCTGGCCATCAACAATCCCCTGGGCGTGGTGTTCTCCGCTGTCTTTATGTCCATGCTGCAGATCTGCGGCCAGAAGCTGACGGAACTGACGGCCTATAACGAGTATATCACCAACGTGATCATCGCCGTGATCGTGTATCTGTCCGCGTTCATGCTGGTGATCAAAATGTGGATCGGCAAGCTGCGCAAAGGAAAGGCGGTGAACAAGTAATGCCGTTTTTGATTCGTCAAACGTTGATCTATGCGGTACCCCTCATGCTGGTCGCCCTGGCGGGCGTCTTTGCGGAGCGCAGCGGCATCATCAACCTGGCGCTGGAAGGCATCATGATTTTCGGCGCGTTCATGGGCGTGCTGTTCGTGCGGACGGTGCAGGAATGGGGCTGGTTCGCGGAAGCCTACCAGGCCAAAAACATCTTCGCATTGCAGAGCTTCGGTTTCCTGGCGATGCTGTTCGCCGCGGCGATGGGCGCGATTTTCAGCCTGCTGCTGGCCTTCGCCGCCATCAACCTGAAAGCCGACCAGACCATCGGCGGCACCGCCCTGAACCTGCTGGCTCCCGCCGTGGTGCTGTTCTTCATCCGCATGATCGCCAATCAGAACACGCTGAACATCAGCAACGGCGCGGCCGATTGGTTCATGCTGAAAAAATCCATGTTCGGCTACGGCCGCAAGGACGAGATGGGCTTCCTGGGTTCCACCTTCGTGGATAAGGTGTACGTGGCGACCTACATCTGCATCCTGGTGTTCGTGGTCATGTCCATCATCCTGTACAAAACCCGGTTCGGCATGCGGCTGCGCTCCTGCGGTGAAAATCCCCAGGCCTCCGCCTCCCTGGGCATCAACGTGGTGAAGATGCGCTACGCGGGCACCGTGATCTCCGGCGCGCTGGCGGGCATGGGCGGCTTCGTGTACGTGCTCACCACCGCCAACTGTTCCGCCAACGGCGACGTGGCGGGCTTCGGCTTCCTGGCCCTGGCCGTGATGATCTTCGGCAACTGGAAGCCGCTGAACATCTGCCTGGCCGCGCTGCTGTTCGGCCTGTTCAAGTGCGTCGCCGCGTCGTACTCCACCCTGGACATCAACGGCGACGGTGTGTACATGCTCAAGGAACTGAACATCAACACCAACATTTACCGGATGCTGCCTTATGTGATCACCCTGATCGTGCTGGCCTTTACTTCCAAGAGCTCCCGCGCTCCCAAGGCGGAGGGCATTCCCTACGATCCGGGCAAGCGATAAAATACACAATCAAGCGGGGCGAAGCAGCTTCGCCCCGCTTTAGCAGGTTTTGGATAACATGAGTGAAAAAAACGGCCCTGCCCTGGAAATGACCCATATCCGCAAGCGGCTCGGGAACGCTCCGGGCATCGCTGATTTCAGCCTGCGGCTGGAAAAAGGGAAAATCCATGGCGTGCTGGGGGGGAGCAGGACGGGGAAAACGACCCTGGCTCGTATGCTGGGCGGAGAATGCGCTCCTGAGAGCGGAGACATTCAAATCGAATCGCAGGATGTGGATGTAAGGAATCCACGCATCGCCGCCGCTTGGGGCATTGGCTGCGCCGGAGAGGAAAGCCCGTATGTGGCCGGGCTGAGCGTCATCGATCACCTGGTCCTGGGTTCCGAATTCGCTCCCAGCGGGAAGCTGAGCAAGCGCGCCGTCAGGCGGGAAGGCCCGGAGCTGTGCGAGCGGTATGGCATTCCGCTGGATCTGCCCTCCCTCCGGGCGGAGGAAATGACCCGGACCGACTGGCTGTGGGCGGAGATTCTGCGCATGGTCATGCAGGAGAAAGACATCCTGGTGCTGGATGAGCCCGACGCGATCTTCACTCAGCAGGAAATGGATCAGCTGGTTTCCGTATTGCGGAAAATCTGTGAAGTCGGAAGCGCCGCGCTGCTCCTGTCCCGCCGTCCCGAAACAGCGCTCGCCTGCGACCAGGTGACTGTTCTGCGTCCGGGCGCGCCCGCGGAAACGTATCTGACCAGCGAAGCGACGCCGGAGGACTTAGCGATGCTGATTCGGGGAGAGGCGGAGGCCCTTCCCATGGAGAAAAAAGAAGTCTCATTAGGCGCGATCAGCCTGGAGGTACGCCGCCTGACAGTGCATGACAGGGAAAGCGCCGCCGACCCTGCGCACGAAATGTCCTTTGAAGTGCGGGCGGGGGAAATCGTCTGCCTGCTGGGCCGTCCCGACCACGGCTGGAACGCGCTGACCGCCGCCCTGCTGGGCACGGAGGAAATAGCCGGAGGACGTATCCGGCTGAACGGAAAGGATGTCAGCCTCGCGTCCGTGGAGGAGAGGATCAGGGCGGGCGTTGCCTGTCTGCCCCGGGACGCGCGGACATGGAGCGCCGCCGGGGAATGCACGCTCGAAGAAAACCTGGCATTGCCCCGGTATAGGGAGTTTCAGGAGAGCGGATGGGTGAAACGGAGGAAGCGCCGGGAAGCGGCGGGCCAAATCCTGGAAACGGGAAGCGGACTCGTTCAGGTCGAGTTGGACTCCCTTCCCGACGAGATAGAGGAGGAAGCGCTCCGCCTGGCGGTGCTGCTGCGTGAAACAGAGCGCAAACCCGCTCTGCTGATCGTGGAAGAACCGACCCGCCACGTTTCCGAACAAGCGGCGGCGCGCATCTGCGAAAGCCTGTTCTCCGTTCGCGCCAATCATCGGGCGGTGCTGGTGCTGACCAGCCAGCCGGAGGAAGCGCTGCGCCTGGCGGATCGGATTTTTGTGGTTCATGAAGGAGAGATCATGGGGGAATTTGACCCGGCTTATACCTCCGCGAGAGAATTGGGCTGGTATATGAGCGGCCAGTGGCAGCAGCAGCGGTACGGCGGCAGCGCCGTAGAGGGAGAGGACGAATGAGCGGGCGCGTCATACGGCAAAGTCTGCGGCGAATCCTGCGTTCCTTCGCCGTCTTCGCAGTCGGTGTCGGCCTGTGCGCCGCGGCGCTTTTGTACGCGGAGGGCGCGGAAGCCATGAACGGGCTGAAGACGCTGCTGCTTTCCGGGTTTATGACGGAAGCAGGGATCCGGAAAACCTGCATGTACTGGCCGCTGCTGCTGCTGACGGGGCTTTCCGCCGGCGTATCCTGGAAGGCGGCCGGACGCCTTGGCGTCGGAGCGCCGGGACAGTTCATTCTGGGCGTGCTGCTTGCCATGGCCGGGGCGCTGACGCTGGAGCTGCCCTGGTGGGCATGTTTGACACTGGCAGCGCTTGGCGGTGCGCTGTGGAGCGGGCTTGCCGCTGCCGTAAAGCTCCATTCCCAGACCGGGGACATCGTGTGCGGCATGACGCTCAATTTCATCGCCCTGTACCTGGCCCAATGGCTGTGGCAGGATTGCTTCAGCGGGCTGGGGGAAAACGCTTCCATGGAGAGGTCGGCTCTCCCGGCGCTGCAAATGGGAAACTGGTTTTCCGTTTCCTTTGGCCTGCTGATTGCGGCGGCTCTTTGCCTGGCGCTCTGGATGGTCATGCGGTTCAGCGTCTTCGGCTTTGAATGGAAGGCCATGGGGGGCAACCGGGAGGCGGCGAAGCGGGCGGGCATGCCGGTGAAACGAAATGAAAAAATAGCGGTGGCGCTCTCCGGCGCTCTCTCCGGGCTGGCAGGCGGCCTGTGCCTGCTCTCCGGCATCACGGAGCCGGGCCTGTCGGTCGTGGCCAATCAGATGGGTTTTGGCGGGATTGCCGTGGCGCTGCTGAGCTTCGGCCATCCGCTGGGAACGGCGTTCGCGGCGTTTATAGCCGCCGGGGTCTATGCAGGCAGCCAAGCGCTGCCGACGGATGATGCACAGGAGATCGCCGGGATTCTGCTCGCGGCAACACTGCTGGGAAGCGCCGTGCTGTACGGGAAAAAAAGAAAGCGCCATAAGAACTGACCACAAGAAAGAAGGAGGGGACAGCCTGTGCTGTTGGATCGACTGCTGGATTTGCTGGAGGAAAAACATCTGGTTCTCCCGGAGGATCGGGCGTACACCCTGAACCTGCTGCTGGATGATCTGCATCTGGACGCGCCCGCGGAAGGCGAATTGCAGGGAAAGGACATTCCCGACTGCCTGGCGGAGCTGGCGGACTGGGCCGCGGCGCAGGGCGTTACGCCCGATACCGCGGACGAAAAAGACCGGATGACTGCCCGGCTGGCAGGCGCGTTCACGCCCCATCCCCGGGAAGTTCGCCGCGTGTTCTACGAAATCATGAACGATCGCGGCACGGAAGCGGCGGTCAAGTGGTTTTACCAGCTTTGCCGGGACATCGATTATATCCGGGTGAAGCGCATCGCCCAGAATATCAAGTATAATGCGCCGTCTCCCGCCGGAGAACTGGAAATCACCATCAACCTGAGCAAGCCGGAGAAAGACCCCCGGGACATTGCCGCGGCGAGGAACGCGCCCAAATCCGGATACCCCCTGTGCATGCTCTGCCGGGAAAACCCCGGCTACGCGGGCCACGCCGGTTTCCCCGCCCGGCAGAACCACCGCATCATTCCCCTGAACCTGGCGGGGGAGGAATGGTATTTCCAGTACTCGCCCTACCTCTATTTTGAAGAGCACTGCATCATCCTGGACAGCGTGCATGAGCCCATGAAGCTGACCGCCAAGAGCTTTGACCGGCTCTTTGAATTTGTGGACAAGTTCCCCTTCTATTTCATCGGGGCGAACGCCGACCTGCCCATCGTGGGCGGCTCCATCCTGACCCACGACCATTACCAGGGCGGCAGGCACCTGTTCCCCATGGACAAAGCGCCCATCAAGTGGACGTTCGACAGCCCGGTGGAAAGCGGCGTGGTGGACTGGCCCATGACCTGCCTGCGCTTTATCAGCGATGATCAGAGCAAATTAAAGGACATCGCCATGACGGTGCTGGAAGCCTGGCGGCAGTACAGCGACGAATCCCTGGGCATTTTCGCACACACCGACGCGCCCCACAACACCGTGACGCCCACGCTGCGCAAGCTCCCCGACGGGCGGTATCAGATGCATCTGGTGCTCAGGAACAACCGCACCAGCGAGGAACATCCCCTGGGCATTTACCATCCCCATGCGCCGCTGCATCATATCAAGAAGGAGAACATCGGCCTCATCGAGGTCATGGGCCTGTTCATCCTGCCGGGACGCTTAAAGACCGAACTGCATGAACTGGAACCTTACCTGATGGGTACGGGAGAAATCCCCGCAGGCAGCAGCCACGAAGCCTGGGTCAAAGAAATCGCCGCGAAGAAAGGCAGAAGCATGACGCGGGAACAGGCGGAAGAAGCGCTCCGCGCCGCCGTGGCCGAAACCTGCTACCAGGTGCTGTACGATTGCGGCGTGTATAAACAGGAAGCAGCCGGGCAGGAAGGCTTGAAGCGTTTCCTGAAAACGGTGTTCGGATGATTTTCCCGGTCAGACAAAAAATGAAAGCCCTGTCCGTCGAAGCGGACAGGGCTTGTTTACAGGATCAGAACGTTCCGTCCAGATTGTCCAGCGAGTCAATCACTACCACGCACTCTGGAAACACATGCTCCATCACAAAGCGCATCTGCTCCAGCGGGATCGACACACAACCGCCGGTGTAGGGCTTGCGGTCGCCGAAGCAGTGCAGGAAAATTGCGCTGCCCAAGCCGGGGATGCCTTCTGCGTTGTAGCTGATGTTCAGGCAATATTGGTATTGATATTGATAGTCCAGGATGTGTTCGCTGTCGTCCTTGTTCAGGTCGGGATAGTCAGCCAGGCTCACCAGTTCGTTGTAACGCATGCCGTCCCGCCCGTCGCCGGACCAGTAGGTGTTGTCATCGGCCTGGACATACGCGATGGCGCAGCCCGGGTCGGCAGCGATGCCGAAGGCCCGGTTAAAGCTGAACACGCCCACGGGCGTCATGCCGTCGCCTTCCTTGGTTTTGCCCAGGCCATTCTTGCCGATGAAGCCGGGGGTGGACAAGATCATCTTCCACACGCCATCGGCGTCTTTTTCATGCATGGAGATCCAGGCTGTGGTACCGCCGCAGGCAGCCACCACAAACAGCTGCTCCGCACCCTTCTTTTCCGCCAGGGCAATCACCCAATCGGGCGAGGCTTCGGGCGTCAGGCCCATCCATTCCCGGGGTGTGACCAGCAGGGTTTCCTCCGCTGCGCCCAAGCTGAGACAGGAGATGGTGAGAATCAGCGCCAGCGTCATTGCAATGATGTGTTTCAAGGTTCCTTCCTCCTTACGATGAACAGTCTTTCCGCCTTGCATTAGTCGGAGCATGATGAGTATACGAAACGATAAAAAGATTCCGCCGGATTGAAAACTGCTTTACCAGAAAAGGAAA
The DNA here is from genome assembly GCA_902795275.1 of uncultured Eubacteriales bacterium. Taxonomy (GTDB): domain Bacteria; phylum Bacillota; class Clostridia; order Christensenellales; family Aristaeellaceae; genus RUG563. The sequence continues at coordinate 37,073 of CADBKQ010000010.1, forward strand.
CGCTTTTTGGCTGTCGGCTGCCCTGGCAGCGGGTCAATGTCCAGCATATGGTAGCCCACGGCGTTAAACACGGTGGTGTCGCCGTATTGGATCTGCTGGGGCAGGTCATGGCCGTAGCTCTGGTGCACATGGCCGTGAATGAAATACCGGGGGCGGTATTTGTCCATCAGCGGCAAGAAGCATTCAAAGCCCCGGTGGGCGTTGTCCTCCGTGTCGCCGTAGCCCCGGGGCGGGGCGTGGGATATGACGATGTCCACCCCGCCCGCCCTGCGGATTTTTCTTTCAACGCGCTGAATGCGCCGGGCCATTTCTTTTTCTGTGTACTGATAGGGGCCGGGATTGTAGCGGATGCACCCGCCCAGGCCCAGCACCCGGATGCCGTTCAGGTTGACCACTTCATCCTCGATGCAGTCGCAGCCCTCCGGCGGGAATTGTTCATAGCCCTTGTCGTGGTTGCCGTGAATGTAGTACAGCGGTTTGCTGCCCATGGTGACCAGGAATTCCAGATACTCCTGCTTGAGGTCGCCGCAGGATAAAATGAAATCCACCCCGGCCAGCTTCCCCGGCTGGTAATTGTCCCACAGGTATTTGCTCTCTTCATCGGCAACCAACAGAATCTTCATAGGGCCGTTTCTTCCTCCGTTTTGGGCGGGATGGTATCCCGGTAAATGCCCAGCAGCCGCACCAGGTTCTGGGAGCGGGGCAGGAGTTCGTCGAATGTGGGGATTTTGCCTTCAATATTTTCGTTCAGCCAGCCGATCTTCATCAGCTCATCGGGCGTGAAGGCGCGGGTGCCGTCGCTGATCACGCTGCCCTCCTGATCCTTGATGGGGCAGAGGAAGGGGTCAATGACCTCTTCCAGGATGCCGTTCTTCAGGATGCGGCCCAGCTGCTTCACGCCTTCCGGCAGGCTTTCGTCGATGTCAATGTTCACCACGCCGCTGCTGATGCCCCACCAGTCGTTGATGGCGTGCTCGCTGTCCCGCAGGGCGTCGATGCCGCCGCTGAGCAGCGACTGCATCGTTTTTTCGTAGTAGCTGCCCCAGTTCCAGCGCGGGGAAGCCAGGGGCTGCAATTGGTGCTCGGGCGTGACCATGTAGGTGCCCAGGTCCCAGGAAAGATACTGGTTGCCGCTGTCCTCGTCCCGGTTGGAAATGACGGAAACGCCCGCGTCCTTGAGTTCCAGGATGGGGTTCCCCGGCAGGCAGCTCCATTTCAGGATGATCTTCGCCCGGGGATTGGTCAGGCGCACGCCCAGGGCAAAGGCGTTGATGCTGGCGGTCACGCCCATGATGGGATAGTTCGCCACGTAACCGATGCGGTCATCGTGGGCCATGGCCCCGGCAATCGCGCCGGTGATGAACTTGCCCTCGTAAATGCGGCAGTAATAGCTGCGCACGCCCGCGTAGGGCATGGAAAGGGAGCAGTTGAAAACGGCGATGTTTTTATGCTTGGCGGCCAGGCGGCGGCACTCGTCCATCAGCATGGGCGTGGTGGCAAAGATCACGTTGGCGCCCTGCTGCACCGCGTTCTCCATGGCTTCGTCGGCGCCGCCGTCCATGCACAGGAAGGAAGAAATCTGAATGCTCTTGCCCATCTTTTCTTCCAGGTATTTCTGCCCCTGCCAATGGGCGGCGGCCCAGGCGCTCTTTTCCGGGTCGAAATCATAAATGAAAGCCGCGTGCAGCCGAGGCGCGCCCAGAATGCGGGAGAGCAGGCCCTTTTCCTTTTCCTCCGGCTCCGTGGCCACGGAAATGGGGTCGCCCTGGGCGGACAGGCGAATGTCCGGCCAGACGGTGGATAAGCTGGCCCGCAGTTCTTCCTCGGTCATTTTCTTGATTTCCTGGAAAGAATTCACCTCCAGGTACACCAGCAGCGCGTCCCCGGCGGTGATCGGCAGCTTTTCCGTGTTCAGCTGGTCAAAGGCCAGGGAGAATTTTCTGAAATCGCTGCTGAATCCCCGGCGCTCGTCGTCCGTCCACACCTGGTCAGGCGCAAAGCCCAGGGCCGCCTGCAGCCTGGCGTATCCGCCCTTCTGGGAGAAGGAGACGAGATAGGTTTTGCTCACCTTAAAAAAGTCCAGGAATTCGTAATACCGCTGCACTTCCGGGTCGTCCGTCAGCGGCGGGACGACGCGGGTGACGATGGCGGCAATGCTGGGAGAATTGTAGCTTTTCAGCACGCTGACCCGCTTGTTGCCCTCCTGAACGTAAAACTTGCCCAGGTATTCCAGGCAGGTGATGGGGTCGGTGATGCCGCTGGGCCCCAGGTGGGCTTCGCAAAGATTGATCCATTTGGAGCCGAATTCGGTGTTTTCGTCCAGCAGCGGCATAAAGTTGCCCGCAAAAGCGGTCTTGCGCCCGCCTGTCCAGGTGCCCACGATCAGATCCATGGGAATATCCAGCAGGCCGATTTTGACCGTGTTGCCGCTGATGCTGTCGTCGATCAGTTCATTTAAAACCAGGGGATAAGGATTTTCCCCTTTCGCCGTACAGGCGTTGTAATACCGTTTACCCGACCGCAGGGCTGCCGCGAATTGAGCAATCGCTTCGGTTCTGTCGCTCATGGTACCTCCGTTTTGCGCGGATAAAATAGCGCATGGCTCCCGCGCGGGCTCATTATACGATATGGTATCAGATAATACAATGCGCGTTTTGCGCTGAATTCCGCCGATTTCAACAGGAAAAGCGGGTCCTTAATGGCTGAAGGTCAGATGCTCGAAGAAATCGTTTTTCGCTTCGTCGGGGCCGACGGCGGTGTAATACAGGCCGAACAGCCGGTTGTTATACGTTTTCGCTTCCCGGCTCATGCTGTAAGCCCGCTGCTGGGAGCGGTGCTTGTCGAAGGCTTCCTGGGCCAGGAACATGGGGGAAATGGGGCTGTCGGGGGACAGGGGCGCGTCCCAGTCCATCTCGATCTGGTTTTCCTTGTACAGGTGCAGGTACACCTTTTTCACTTCCCACGCGCCGTATTCGGCCACGGATTCGGGATCGTAGGTGGCGTCTTTGGCCAGCGGAATGGCGTCGGCCACCAGATGCGCGGTCAGCTTGTGCTGGGTGTGGCCGTATTCGCCCTCCAGATCCTGGGTCACGATCAGCTCCGGCTTGTATTTCCGAATCAGCCGAACGACCTCCATCTGCGGGTCGACCCCGTGCTGGCTCCAGGTTTTCAGGGCGGTTTTGTAGCTCTTGACTTTTTGATCCCGCCAGTTCAGGTAGATGGGATGAATACGCAGCCCGGCGGTCCACAGGCCGTCCATGGCTTCGGTATAGCGGCTGCGCCCGCCGTTGGTCATGTACACCACGCCCACGTCCAGGCCCTTGGCGCAGGCGTAGGGGATCGTGCCGCCCAGAAACAGGTATTCGTCGTCCTGGTGAGTGGAAATCACCATCACGTCCAGCTTGTCCGGAATGGGCTGCCATTGCTGCACGGCGTTGTCGGGATAGCGGCTGTCGTACACGCACAGGTTCCGCACCCAGTTTTCTTTTCCCTGGACGGATAAGCGCAATTGGGCGGCGCTGTCGGGGATAGAAACGGCGTCCACATAGAAGCCGGTGGTCTTAGTCTCTTGGCCGATGGATTGGTTGTTTTTGTCGAAAAACTCCACGGTAAAGGCTTCAGCGGGCTTGCGCCATTCCAGGGTCATGAGCGCGGCGGAGCCGTCCGCGGGCAGCGTAACCGTGAGAGCCTGCCGGGTGGAAGAGGGCGTCCAGCTGCGCCCGGCGCCGTTCTTTTTGTTCGTTCCGGCGGAGAACCTGCACGCGCCGTTGATGTTCCTGACGGGCTTGCTCGCCCCGCAGACATAGACCGGCGCGCGGAACAGGTCGATTTTCCTGCCGTTGGAAGCACCGGAAATGAGAAGCGTTTTCCGCCCGGCGGTCATGGAATCAAATTCGATTTTCTTGCAAACGCCGCTGATGTCCAGCTTCGACGCGGGCTCGCTGACGGGCAGAACCAGCACCTGCTCCACTTTTTGCAGCCGCTCGTCCCACAGATAGAAAAACAGGGTGTCCAGGGGCGCGTCGGTTTCGACCGTGCCGCGGATGGGTATGGATTTGGCCTGGGAAACGGAGGTGAACAGATAGGAATCCAGCGCCAGGTCGACCGCGGCTTTTCCTTCCTTTGCTTCCTGGCTTTCCGCGCCTTTCAGCCGCAGCTTGGACTTGGAGGCGTAGCCCTCCACGCCCTCAAAGGAAATGCACAGGAAGCGTCCCTTCGCACCGATCACCTGGGCGGTGACGCCTTTTTTCAGCTTGCCGACCCGTTCGGTCTTTTCCGTGTCGGCGTAGATGTTCAGCTCCTTTTCCCCGGAAGCCAGCGTAACCACGGCGTCCATGGAAGGAGGGCAGGTCTCCTCCATCGCCAGCGCGGAAAAAAGCGGCAGAAGAAAAAGACAGGCGAAAACCAAAACGCGGAAAAAGCGGGAAACAAGCTTGAACATGGGCGGCCTCCTTTGCCGGGGCGATGGAATGGGGAAAGCGGGAAAAACTTCCGCTTCCGGCAAAAAGTATAGCATATTTTCCCGAAAAATGCCATATGCAAAACTGACTCCTTTTTTCGCGGGAAGCGCGGGAGCGGAAACGCGGTTTTTTATCAAAATGCAAAAAAATGGCAACTAAAAATTTCCAAAAATATTTTCAAAAACCGCTATACAACGAACAAAACCTGTGCTATAATACCCCCGAAGACCAAGCCAATTCGATCTCGCAGTTATTCCTCCCGGTTTCATTCATCGTCAGCAGACGGATGCGCAGAGCCCAGGAAAACTTGAAAGAACGTATCACGGGTTTGGCGATTAAAATCAGGAGGTTTCCCAGTATGTATCAGGACAAGACCCTCACCTGCCGTGAATGCGGCAATGAATTCGTGTTCACCGCTTCCGAACAGGCTTTCTACGCCGAGAAGGGCTTCCAGAACGAGCCCGGCCGCTGCCCCGCCTGCCGCGCCGCCCGTCGTCAGAACGGCGGCAACCGCGGTGAGCGCCAGATGTACGAAGTGATCTGCGACGGCTGCGGCTGCACCACCCAGGTACCCTTCCAGCCCCGCGGAGATCGGCCCGTGTACTGCCGTGAATGCTTCGCCAAGAATCGTCCCCAGTACTGATTAAACCAAACAGCGCCCAGGCTTCGGCCCGGGCGTTTTTTTGTGCTCCGGAACGGCGGATAATCCGGCTTTCTTCCGCAGAAAATACAAATATCTTTTTATAGCGGAGGAAACGACATGCAGATTCGTACCGACCTGGCCATGGAGAGCCGGGAAATCAACGGCGGATTATCGGGCATCGCCATTCATTCCTGCCGGCGGGGAGCCATCGAGGAAACCCACGTGTGCGTGGAAACGGAGGAAGCGGCCAGGGCGTTGGAAAAAGCCCGGGGCACCTACATCACCTTATCCCATTCCGCCCTCGCCCAATGCCCGGCGGAGGAACGGGCGGACATGGCCCGGGCGATTGCCGAAGCGCTGGGACACCTGCTGCCCTCTTTCGGCGATGTGCTGGTGGTGGGCCTGGGCAACCGCCGCATGACCGCCGACGCGCTGGGAAGCCGCGTGCTGGAAGACCTGCTGGTGACGCGGCATCTGCGGGACATTCCCGACGAAAGCCTGCACGGACGGCTGCGGGGGGTGTGCGCGGTCGCGCCCGGTGTATTGGGCGTGACCGGCTTGGAAACGGCGGAGGTGGTGCAGGGGATTGTGGAGCATGTGCGCCCCGCTGCCATCGTCGCCATCGACGCTTTAGCTGCGCGGGAGAGCAGCCGCATCTGCACCACCGTCCAGATCACCGACACCGGCATCCGTCCCGGCAGCGGCGTGGGCAATCACCGGGCAGGGCTGACGCAGGAAACCCTGGGCGTGCCGGTCATCGCTATCGGCGTGCCGATGGTGGTGTACGCGTCGGTCATCGCCCGGGACGCCCTGTCCCTGCTGCTGGAGGACATCGGCATGGACGAAAGCGAGCACGCCCAGGCCATGGACACGCTGATCGGAAAGCTGACGAACCAGGGCATGGGGGAGCTGGTGGTCACGCCCCGGGAGGTGGACGAACTGGTGGGCAGGGTATCCAGGATTCTTGCGGACGGACTGAACCTGGCCTTCCAGCCCCGGCTGTCCGAAGAAGAAATCCAGCTGCTTTCGCATGACGGCCCGTGAGCGCGCATATCCTGTTTTGAGGTGACGGGGATGAACAGAATCGGTGTGCGCTTTCTGGCGGCGCTGGGCGCGGTATGGCTCCTGGCGGGGTTTGCCGCGGCAAAAGGAGCCATGGGCTGGAAGAGCGTCCTGGCCGCATCCGCGGAGGAGGCGCCGCCGGATTTCCGGATGGAGGTGGTGTCGGTTTCCGTTTCAAAGCATCGGCAGAAGCGGGTGTTTCTGTATCATACCCATACCTGCGAAGCATACGAAATCGACCCGGACAACCGCTACGCCCAGACGGAAAAATGGCGGACAGCGGATCAGCGATACAGCGTCGTTCGTGTTGGGGAAGAACTGAAAACGCTTTTGCAAAGCGCCGGCGTGTTCGTCACCCATGACACAACCGATTATGAATCGCCCCGCCTGTCCTCCGCCTACGCCCGTTCGCTGGAGGGATTAAAGAACGCGGCGGAGGCGGGCTACGACCTGTACATCGACCTGCACCGGGATTCCTATTCCAAGGGAAACGGGCCGAACACCGTGCCGGTGGACGGAACAGAAACCGCCCGCTTGCTCATCCTCATTGGCCAGGGAACGGGCAGCAGCCTGGATGAAAAGCCGGACTGGGAGAAAAACCAGCGGGCGGCGCAGATGATCGCGGACGCGCTGAATGAGCGGGCGGAAGGGCTTTGCCGGGGCGTTTCCCTGAAATCAGGAAGATACAACCAGCAGGCCGCAACGCCCAGCATGCTGATCGAGGTGGGAAACAACATGAACACCCTGCCGGAAGCGCTGGCGGCGGCGGAACCGCTGGCGCGGGCGATCTGCCGGTATCTGGATCGGCAGTAGCATTTGCATCCCGCCTCCTTTTATGCTATACTGAGAAGGACATCAGCCGCGGGCTGGCATTCGGATGAAAGGGAGTACCGGCGATGAAAGGGTTCTGCGTGCGGGAAATGCGGAGGGAATACCGGGGTATGACATGGCTGTATACCGGATCGGCCATGCTTTTCCTGCTGGCCATGGCCTGCCTGGGCGCGGTGATGCGCGCGCGGGGAGCGGACGAGCGGCTCAGGATGGCGCTGATCGGCCTGGATGCCGTGGCGCTGCTGACGCTGCTGGGGCTGCACCTGATTCTCACCGACGAAAAGAACCTGATCAAAAAAACGCCCTTCGGAGGACACCTGCGTTCCCTGGGCGACCCGAAGGAGATCATGCGCCAAATCGACGAAGGCGCATACAAGCGGTTTGAGACCTATTCCTCCTTCGCTCTGCTGGACGGTTGGCTGATGCTGTTTTATACCGACGGCTGGCGGTATGAGCCCCGCCGGGTGTGCGCCCGCCCGATCCGGAAACAGGATATCCGCGCGGCGGAAGCGCTGACGGATGAACCGGCGAACGAATCCGGCCGCGTGCGCGTCTGCCTGGCGCTGAAGGACGGCAGGGTGTATGATTTCTTTCTGTATCAGCGGCGGGAACTGGAAACCCTGCGGGTCTGGCTGAAAGAGCAGGAGCAGACGGCGTTATGAGTGATTGCAAAAGTTATCTTCCCGCTTCGCCCATCGGCATGTTCGACAGCGGCGTGGGCGGCATCAGCGTGCTGCGGGAAGCGGTCAGGCTGCTGCCGAACGAACGCTTTGTTTTTTACGGCGACACCAAGAACGCTCCTTACGGCACGAAGCCCCGGGAAGAAGTATTGGCCCTGTCCCGGCAGGTGGTGAGGGAACTGCTCGGCAGGGGCGTCAAGGCCATTGTGATCGCCTGCAACACCGCCACCAGCGCGGCGGCGGCAGCCCTGCGGGCGGAGTATGCCGACCTGCCCATCGTCGCCATGGAACCGGCGCTGAAACCGGCCTCCCTGCTGCACCGGGACGGGGTGGTGCTGTCGCTGGCCACGCCGGGTACCATCGCGGGGGAAAAGTACGCGCATCTGTATTCGCTTTACGGCGAGGGCGTGATCTCCGTGCCGTGTCCCGGGCTGATGGAATTTGTGGAGCGGGGGCAGCTAAGCGGCCCTGAGCTGACGGCGTATTTCCAAAATCTGTTTGCGCCGTATCGGGACAAGCATGTGGAAGCGGTTGTGCTGGGGTGTACGCATTATTCTTTCCTGAAAAAATCCATCGCCGCGTTCTATCCCGGCGTTCCGCTGCTGGACGGCAATGAGGGCACGGTGCGCCAGCTTCGCAGGCGTTTGGAAGCCCTGAATCTGCTTGCCCCGCCCGACGCCAAAGGCGGCGTGGAGCTGCTTTCTTCCGGCGGAAAAGCGCCGGTCGAACGGATGAAAGCGCTGCTGAACGCGGAACTGTGATTCCTGCCCGGAAGCAAGAAACGTATCATTCCGCATGATTTGAATCCTTACCGGAACATGTGTTTATTATCGTCTTTCTCGGAAGGGGTCTGGGGGAACCGCTCTTTGGACGCCAAAGAGTGGTTCCCCCAGAAATCCATGATCGTAACACTCTCTAAAATAAAGGTAAACAAATCAAAAGAATGTGTTGATTTTTTTTACAAAACAAGGTACAATAAAACTGTAATGCCGAAGATTAGGAAGGTGAAAGCCGGAATGGATCAGACCTATGTGTTCATGACCGACAGCGACAGCGACCTGCTTTATTCCATCGCTGACGAAAAACATATTCCCGTGGTTCGCATGCCCTATACGCTGGACGGAAAAGAATACTTGGACGACAACGGCCGCGGCGGGGTGGAGAAGGATTTCTTCCGCCGGATGCGGGAAGGCGCGTGTCCCAACACGTCCCTGCTGCCCACGGAAACGTATCTGGAGTATTTTGAGCCGATTCTCAAGGAAAAAGATTTGCTGTTCGTCGCTTTTTCCTCCCAGATGAGCTCCACCATCAACAACATTTACGAAGCCCGGGAACAGCTTTTGAAAAAGTATCCCGAGCGGAAGTTCACCGTGGTGGACACCCTCAGCATTTCCGGGCCGATGACGCTGCTGCTGCTGGGCGCGCACGCGCTGTATGAGCAGGGCAAGCCGATGGACGAAGTGGAAAAATGGCTGCTGGACAACCGGATGCGCTGCCATGCCTGGCTGACGGTAGGCGACCTGAAATACCTGGCCCGGGGCGGACGCATTTCCTCCACGAGCGCGCTGTTCGGCTCCGTGCTGGATATCAAGCCCATCATCTGCATGGGCAAGGGCGGCAAGCTGGACCCCGTGGAAAAGGTGCAGGGCAGGAAAAAAGCGCTGCGCGCCATCGTGGACCATACGGCGGAATACATCGAGCATCCCGAGGAGCAAACGGTGCTCATCCTCCAGGGCGACGTGAAGGACGACGCGGACAAGCTGGCCGAAATGCTGCGCCAGCGCATTCCGCAGATCAAGGAGATCCGCATCCAGATCATCGGCCCGGTCATCGGTGCCCACTGCGGCCCCGGCACCCTGGCCTGCTGCTTTATGGGCAAGGAGCGCAAAATCTGAACCGCACAGAGTTTTCCTCCCCTTCTTTCCACCGAAAGAAGGGTTTTTTCGTTGTGAACATACATTGACAAATAGATGCGTTCTGATTAGAATACAATAGAATCAGGTTTGTTTATGAACGTGAAAGGAAAAGCCGATGTCTGAGAACAAGCATGATGATTCCGCTCCCCTGCGGCCCCGCTACCCGGAGGGCGGAGAACAGCCCGTTTTTCGCCGCGTTACGGAAAGCCGGGCGCCATATCCGGATCAGGTGTACCAGCCGCCCGCCCAGCCGCAGAGAGCGCCCACCCAGCCGCAAAGAGCGCCCGCGTGGGCGCAGGGCGGCGCGCCGCGGCGTTCGCGGCATACGGTGCTGTGGGCGCTGGCCGCGCTGCTCGCTTTTGCGGCCCTGTGCCTGATGGGGTTTTATGCCGTTTCGCTTTACCAGGCTTACCCGCTGTTTCGCCAGAAAGCGGCAATCCTGGCTCGGAACACGTTTGCCCCAGGGATTTATGTGGATCACGTGTCCATCGGCGGCATGACGCGGCAGGAGGCGGAAGCCGCCCTGAAAAGCCAGAGCCAGCAAAGCGACAATTCCCTTTGGATACGGCTGCATGTGGACGGCCTGGACTGGACGATCACGCCGGGCGAAGTGCCCATTCAGCGGAACATTGCCGCCGTGCTGGACACGGCGTATGCCATCGGCCGCCAGGGCTCCCGGGAAACCATCGCCACCGCTACCACGCCCTTTGACTACCGCTACGCCCACCTTTACCACACCAACACGGCGAAGGTCCATCTGTATACCTCCGTCACCTATGACCCGGAAAACGTGCGCGCTTTCGTGCGGATGGTGGAGCAGCGGGTGAACCGCACGGCGCAGGACGCGCAGATTGCCACCTTCGATTTTGGACGCCGCGTTTTCACCTTTACGGACGAGCGTCCGGGCGCGAAGCTGGACACTGATGATTTGTACCGCCGGATCACCGCCGCCCTGGACAGGCATGAGTACACGGGAACCATTACCGCGTCCACGGAAACGGTGACGCCGAAGGTAACGAAGGTGGAACTGATGAACACCTTCACCTGCGTTTCCACGTTCAGGACGCGGTTTACCTCCGATAAAAACCGCACCGCCAACATCCGCCTGGCTGCGCAAGCGGTCAACGGCACAGCGGTGATGCCGGGGGAGACGTTTTCCTTCAATCAGGCCACCGGCCAGCGGACGAAGGAGAAGGGCTACCAGCCCGCCGCGGCCATCGCCGGGGGCGCAACCGTGGAGGAGGTGGGCGGCGGGGTCTGCCAGGTATCCAGCACGCTGTTCAACGCCGCCGCTATGGCGAACCTGACGATCGTGGAGCGTTCGCCCCACGCCTGGCCCAGCAATTATGTGGATGCCGGGCGGGACGCGACGGTCAACTGGCCCGACCTGGATTTCAAATTCCGCAACGATAAAACCACGCCGGTGTTTCTGGTGGCCTTCTGCGAAAACAGCGACTGCGTGGTGGAAATCTACGGGGCGGCGCTGGAAACCGGCGTCAGCATCGAGTTGGCGACGAACGTCGTCAATGTCACCGAGCCGCCGGTTTCGCCGCTGTACGAAAACAATCCCACTCTGGAGCACAATACCACCCGGGAAAAAATCAAGGCAAGAACGGGCTACGACGTGGAAACCTACCAGGTTTTCGTGCAGAACGGCAGGGAAACCGGGCGCAAGCTGCTGTGCGTTTCCCGCTACCCGATGGTGCAGCAGGTGATTGAATATAATTGATGCAAGGGGAGAACAACTGTGCTGAAAGGCGATTTGAAAAAGCAGGCGATTCTTGACACGGCGGAAAAGCTGTTTTTTGAAAAGGGCTATGTGAAAACCACCATCCAGGATTTCCTGGCGGCGCTGGATTGCAGCAAGGGCAGCTTCTATCACCATTTCGATTCCAAATTGCAGGTGCTTGCCGAGCTGTGCCGCCAGAAGGCCGCCGCGGGCTATGTGAAGTATCAGCTTCAGCATTATGACAAGCCCCTGCAGCAGCTCAACAGCCTGATTTACTGCGCCATGCCCTTCCGGGAAACCGAAGAAAAAACGCTTGCCCTCCTCATTCCGTTGACGGGAATGACCGATGGCAAGCTGGTGCTGGACGCTATGCTGGACGCGCAGAAGGAAGAATTCTTTCCCGAGCTGTGCCGCCTGCTGGACATGCTGAAAGAAAAAGGCGTCGTGTATTATTCGCAGCCCATGCTGCCCGAAATTCTGTGGGATTCTTACTCCGCCGTCTACCGCAGGCTGATGCAGGAGGCCATTTCCATCCGCGGCGGGGGCGGCACCGGCACGGCGATTCAGCTGATCGAGGCGGAGCGCTTTCTGTGGGAACGGCTGCTGGACGCGCCGTTCGGCTCCATCGAATTGATTCGCGCCGACGAAGCGCTGCGAACCATCAGCCACGCCCTGTCCAGGGTGAAGCGCCTGGAAAGCGCTCAGGAATAAAGCTTATTCAACAACGAGCCTGACGAGCATGCCTGTGCCTTCCACCGTGGCCTGGTTCAGCCGATGGAAGGCTTCGGGCAGGTAATCCCTGGTTTCTTCTTTGCGCTGGGACAGATAACGTTCCAGCGCTTCTTTTGCGCTTCGGAAGGCTTCCGCGTCTTTCGCCCTGACCAGGATGATTTCCCGGCCGCTGAGGGTGTCGCTGTCCCGGAGAAAGACGGCTTCCGTATAATCGTCAGGCGCGATGCCGGTCAGGTCTTCCAGGTCTTCCGCGGTATAGGCGATGAAGGCGTCGGGGCCGGAGAAATACTGCCTGGCCGTTTCCTCCAGCGACAGTTGCTGTTCCGGCGCCGCCTGGCAGCCAATCAGCAGAAGCAGCGACAGAAGCAATAAAACCGAAAACAATCCTTTTTTCACGGCACATCCTCCGGCACCCACAAGCCTTGGTCATACTGGCTTTGGGCGTAATCCAGCAGTGCTTGCACCCACAGCTCCAGCGCCTCGGCTTTCAAGTGATATTTCCCGTCGCTGGCATAGCTGCTTTTCAGATAGCCTTCCTCATCCTTCATCGGGGAGGCGATGTCGATATAAGGCACGTTCCGAAGCAGGCAGAGCCCTTTCAGGGCGGCGTTGTATTCATCCCACATCGTCCGGTAATCCTGATGCTTGCAGAACGACTTGGTAACGGGCGTCAGGGACAGGAAAATCAGCTCTGTTTTTGGCGCGTGCTTTTGGGCGAGATCAATAATGCGGGTATCGTAGTCCATCCCTTTTTCGATGGTTTTGCCGATGTAATCGTTCACGCCCAGGAGAATCAGGGCCTTGGTGGGCTGCCGTTCTTTCAGAATTTCCCAGAGGGGCATTTCCTTCCCTTTCAGCTTCAGGTTGGCTTTCTCGGGCAGCAGGTTCTTTCGGCTGGCGGTATACAGGCAGTAGCTTTGCGCCGTCAGAAATTTCACATCGGGAAAGAAGCCGGGACGCTCCTGCTGTTCCCTCCGCACATATCCTTTCAGCTGGTCCGTGATGGAGTCGCCGATAAAAAACGCGCCCTTGTAATAGGATGATAATTGATCGCGCGTCAGCGTTTCCGCTTCCCCGGAAAATAGAAAACCGGCCAGCAGAAGAAGCAGCATCGCAGCCGCCGTCCGCCTTTTCATGTGTGCCTTCATCCCTTCTCAAGCCATAAAGAAAAGCCGCCGGCTTTGCACCGGCGGCATCGTTTGACGGATTATTCCTGGGCAGGAGCGCCAACGGGGCAGGTTTCAGCGCAGACGCCGCATTCGATGCACTTGTCGGGATCGATGACGTACTTGCCGTCGCCTTCAGAGATCGCTTCCTGGGGGCATTCCGCAGCGCAGGCGCCGCAGGCGATGCATTCATCAGAAATCTTGTAAGCCATATAATTGCACCTCCATGATTGATCGTGTTTTCACGTCATTGGTATCATATCATTATCCGAAAAACATTGCAAGTACGGAAGCATAGATTTGTACAAAATTCATAAATTGTTCATGCTTAAAATGGGAAGAATAATCGTTAGGATTTCCTTACTGGGAGAATAATCGGCTGCATTCCTGTACAATGTGGGAAAACGAAAACCGATAATAACAAAAAGAGGGCGTGTCCACACAGCCCGAAATGACGTGGATTTTGAGATGGTTTTTTCGTCAGGCGAGGCGCGTTTCCGCAGGAATACTGGATCGTATTTCAAGGAAACGCAACAAAGCATGGCGGAAAAACAGCCAAAATACACCATTGAGCGGTTGTGCGAACACGCCTTAGTACAGGTCGGGGTTTTCCAGTCTGTTCAATTCGTCGATCTGGGGCTTGCGCAGCAGGGTGGTGCATTTGGGGCAGGGGGTCAGCTTGGCGAAATCGCCGTCCTCCAGCTCGCCGTAGGTGAAGGCGGTCAGGGGCAGGTAGCGGGATTTTACGCCGGGGCAGTACTGATTTTCGTGGAAATACTTGCCGCCCACCGGATTGTAATAGATTTCATAATCGTCTGCCACGGGATAGGGCCGGATGCGGCCGGTGTCGTCCCAGATGAGCACCTTCGTATTGGTTTTGATGTTGTCCCAGAGCCATTTGATGTTCTGCCCGGCTTCGTTGGGCGCTTTCTGCACGCGGATGCAGCCGTGGCTGGCCTTGCGGCCCAGGAACTTGACCGTGGAGGAGTAGTCCCGGCGGGCGGGCTCGGTGTCGTTGTTGCCGATATAGGGCACCTCATGGATGGCGCAGCCGCCGTTGACGCGCATGCCGTAGGCGCACCAGAGATTGCCCGCGGGGAAGCCGCCCATCTTGCTGATCATCACGAATTCCCCGGCGGGGGTTTCGTTCCAGGACTGGGTGGCGTTGTTGAGGCCGGTGGACACCAGCAGCGTGCCGATGCACTTGCCCTCGGAGAATATATACAGGGTCTGGTTCAGCTTGTCGATGAGCAGGGCATAGTCCGTGCGCGGCTGGATGGTTTTCAACAGGGAGGTTTTCACATAGCCCCGGATCAGATCGTCCGTCACGCCGTACCCCCTGCGGCTGGCGCAGTCGGGGCCGTAGGAGGAATTGTACGCTTCCACCAGCGTCCAGCCGCTGTCCAGCGTTTCCAGCACATGCACGCCCTGGGAAGCGTAGGTGATTTCACCCACCACGTTGTCCTTTTTCATGGAATTGTCGGGCGTTTTGCGCAGGCGGTAGACCTCCTTCTGGTTGCCGTCGATCACCGTCATGGGCTGCATCATGATGTCCCAGAGGGCGGCTTCGTCCAGCTTGCCGATGGGATAGGTCCAGTAGCTTGTTTCGTCCGCTTCTGTTCTCACGGCGCTGGGAAGAATCACCCGCTTCTCCGCCATTTTCCGCGCGGAGGCGGCGGTCTGAACGAGGACAAGCTGCATCTGACGGGCCGTGCCGGTCAAGCCTTCTTCGTTTGTGAGCGTAAACTGCACGGAATAATCTCCGGGAAGCAGCATTTCGCCCGCTGATTCGCAGTTCCATTGCAGCTGATTATCTCCGGCGCTGACCTGCGCGGTCATGACTTCCTGCCAGCTCCCGTCCGCGCCTTTGACGCGCATGACCAGGGAGCCCACTTCGTTCACGCTGACGGTGAAGCGCCAGCTTCCGCCGCAGTCGGCGCTGTCCGGGGCGGAAATACCAAGGATGCGCGGGCTGGGCGAACCGATTTTGACGGCTCGGGTGATCCGGACTTCATCCAGGGTGACGCAAAGAACATAGTCTCCCGGCGTGACGGGATTTCCGTCGGCGTCCATGCCGTCCCAGGCCAGGTGGTTATCACCGGCGGAAACGGAAAGGGAATCCCGGATGTTCAGGACGGTCTGCCCGTTTTCGTCCAGCAGGGAAAAAACAGCTTTACCGGCCTGGGGAGAAGAAAAACTGACGCGCTCCGTCCTGCCGGGATAAATCAGGGCCGGCGCGACGGTGAAAGCCATTTCCCCGGCTGCCGCGCAAAGCGGGAGCAGCAGGAGGAAGAGCGTCAGAATGGAAATCAGCTTGCGGCTCATTTAAAAAACTCCTTGGTGTTTTGGCGTGGCGCTTCCTATTTATAGGATGCAGGTTTATCTTGTCATGATTCCGGCGGGATGTCAAGATGGAATTGTAACAAAAATGTAAATCTTTCTAAACATGTTTTGCCTTTTGGCCCAGGCGCTGGTATAATGATTTGGACAGAGGGAAACCCGTCACCCCTCGGGATTCTGTAAACGGCTGAGGTAAACCGAAGATGAAGAAACGATTCGCATTGTTTTTCGCGTTGCTTTTGACCCTTGCGGCGGTGGGCAGCGGCACGGCTGATCTCAGGAAAAACCTGATTTCTCCCGAAAACATGCACATCCTGGTAGACGACAGCTTTTTCGTCAATATCATCGACCTGCGCAGCAAGGAAAAATACGATGAGGGCCACATTCCCCAGGCCGCCAATTTTCCCCTGCGGGAATTGAAGTCCATGATTCAGGATATTATCGACGAAGGCTTTTCTGTGCTGACCTCCCAGATCATCGTCTACGGCGAAACGGAGCAGGAGGGGATCGACGGCGCGGAAATCCTTGTCAGCTTCGGGTTCACCAACGTGTGGCGGCTGGAGAGCATGGATGTGTGGGGCGGCGTGCTCATTTCAACGGAGGATGAAATGCGCCCGCTGAACGGGCTGGATACCATCGACCTGAACGGAAACCATGTGGACGAATCCCTTCTTACGGGTCATAAGCTGACGCTGGTGAACATATGGGCCACCTATTATCCGCCGTGCCAGGAGGAGATCGCCGCCCTTGGCCGATTAGCCAGGGAATTTGAATCCCAGGGCGTGCAGATCGTCGGCCTGCTCAGCAACGTGGTCGGCGCGACCTTTGAGCCGGATCCCGAAGTGCTGAGCGCCGCGCGCGGGATGATGGAAAGCGCGGACGCAAACTACGTAAATCTGGTGCCCTCCAAGGATATTTACATTAAGATCATCGGCCAGATCACCGCGATTCCCACCTCTTTTTTTGTGGATGAAACTGGAATGATCATTGGGCGCGCCTATCCCGGAGCCTATTCCTACGACGAATGGAAGGCCTATATCCAGGAGACGCTTCACCAGCTGAAATAATCAGGGCGCTTGCGGCCTCGGCAGATTCTTCCGCCGGAGGCCGTTTTCCTCTCTGCATGGCCGCGCAAAATACAAAGCAAATACCGATCCATGACAATTTCGCGATCAATCCGCTTGACAATCATAGCAAATCAGTATAAAATTTGGTAGAAAGAGATGTTTTCTGCACGCATGTCGGCGCCTTTCAATTTTTCGTTTTTCACGGCGCGGGAAGCAGTGTGAAACAAGGGCGGAAGGCAGGAAACGAAGGCATGCGATGCTGAGAAAACAATGATGAAAGTCCAGGGGAACGACCCGCCCATCCGCGTTTCGCCGGTGATGGAATATGCCCGGCGATTGGGAGAGGAGAGACGGATGCAGCAAAACGTACAAATCAGATTATTGGGCGATTTTGATATCCTGGTCAATGGGGAACGGCAGAATAACCTGGCGGCGAAAAGCCGCAAAGGCGTCAGCCTGATGGAATACCTGATTTTGCAGCGCGGACGCTCGGTGCCCGTGCAGCGGCTGATCCGGGAACTGTGGAGCGGCAACCGCTACGACAGCCCGGAAAGCGCGCTCAAAACCATGATCAGCCGTTTCCGCGCCCTGCTGAACGGCATTGCTCCCGGCCTGGGCGGATGCATCGTGTCCGAACAGGGGGCATACAGATGGATCAGCGGCCCGGCGGTGCATGTGGACGTGCTGGATATGCTGTCCCTGCTGGAGAGCATTCACGCGGATTCTACGAGGGAGCAGAGAATTGAATGCTACAGCCAGGTGCTGGATTTGTACCAGGGCGATCTGTACCAGACCGGCGACATCTGCAACGGAGCGATGCAGGTCAGCTGGCTTCACCGGGAATACCTCCGCGCCATCTATACCTGGATCGAACTGCTGAAGGAAACGGAAGAATACGAAGAAATCGTGCGCATCTGCCGCAAAGCCATCCAGGTGGACGAGCTGGACGAGCAGCTGCATATTGAAATGATCCGCGCGATGATTCAGATGAATTACACGACGGAAGCCATCAACGAATACAAGCGCGTCACGCAGGCGGCCCACGCGGACCGGAAAACGGAAGCGCCCAAGGATCTGAACGCGGATTATCAGCGCATGATGGACATTGGGGATATGGTCAGCCAGAAGCTGAGCATGATCCGCGATGAGCTGATGGACGAAGGCTCCCAGCAGTCCGGGCCTTATTTCTGCGAGTACGACGCCTTTAAAGAATTCTACTGCATCGAACGCCGCACGATGGAACGGCTGGGCTCCACCGTGTTCCTTGGCATCATCCTGATCGCAAACCCCGATGACACGATCACGACAGTCGTCCGGGAAAGCGCGATGGCGGCGCTGTGTGAAATTGTCCGCAGCAACCTGCGGAAGGGCGACATCGTCACCAGGGCAGCCCCTTCGGTGGTTGCAATGCTGCTGCCGACCGTCAGCTACAGCACCGGAAACGCCGTCATGGAGCGCATAGAAAGCCTTTTTTACGAGGAATACCCGAATCAATCCATTGTTCTCAGCTTCCGTATAACCCCCTTGGGCGGCAGCATCACAGGAGCGAAATGAACAAAGCGTTTTTAAGCCTGACGAAGGAAGAAGGTGAAGCGGAATGAGACGAAGAATCCTGGCGTGGACGCTGATTGCGCTCACGGTTTCCGTCATCATTCTGACATGCGGTTTCGCTGCGAGTGAAGCCAAATGGCCAAAGACGAGCAGCAATCAGAAAACCAACAGCAAGCTGAAGGTGGATATCGGAAATTCCAGCGAAGGGTATTTTATGGCAGCGGTAGCCTCGAAGAACAAGCACAAAATGAAGCTCCGTGTGGAAAAGGACGGAGAAACGCTGACCTATGACCTGAATAATTCCGGCAAATTTGAAGTGTTTCCCTTCCAGCTGGGCAGCGGAAAATATGAAATATCGCTGTGGGAAAACGTGTCGGGAAAGAAATTCTCCGCCGCCGGAAAGGTCAGCGTGAATGTGAAGCTGAAACGCGAGGACGCGGCCTTCCTGTATCCCAACCAGTATGTCAACTACGGCAAGAACGACCAGGTCGTGGGCATGTCGATCAAGGTGTGCAGGGACAAAGAGGGCAAAGAAGCGTATAAAGCCATCAAACAGTACATCTCCGAAAACTTCCGGTACGACTACGTGAAGGCCGCGACCATCAAGCCCAGCATGCTGCCCGATATCGACACCTGCTTTACCAAGAAAACCGGCGTCTGCCAGGACTTGTCGGCGGTGATGGTGGCCATGCTCAGGGTGCAGGGCATCCCCTCAAGGCTTGTGATCGGGTACGCAGACAAGATTTACCACGCCTGGGTGGTGTGCGAGGTCGAAGGCAAAAAGGTGCTGTTTGATCCCACCGCCGCAGTCAGCAAAAGCAAAAACGCGGCCAAATACTCCGTTGAGCGTTATTATTGACAGGGGGCATAGATGATGAGCAAGAAAAATCAAAACGGCCTTTCTTCCGCCGAACTGAGCAATTTCTGCGGCCAGGTGGCCCTGATTCTGGAAGCCGGCCTTCCGCTGTACGACGGCATGGAAACCCTGGCCGGCGCTGACAAAGGCAGCGAGAACGCAGATATTTATGAGTCCGCCAGCAAAGGCGTGACGGAAAAGGGCTCCCTGTACGACGCCCTGCGGGAGGATGACCGCTGGCCCAAATACCTGGTGGAAATGGTGGGCATCGGCGAACGCTCCGGCCAGCTGGATAAGGTAATGCGCGGGCTGGAGGATTATTATGCCCGTGAGGATCGCATCCGTTCCTCCATCGTCGGCGCTGTGACCTATCCGATGGTGCTGGGCGTGATGCTGATTGTGATCGTGCTGATCCTGCTGTGGAAGGTGCTGCCGGTGTTCCGCCGGGTGCTGGCCTCCATGGGCGTGGGCATGACGGAGTCCGGCAGCATGCTGATGCGGCTGGGCGTGTCCGTTGGCTGGATCATCCTGGCGCTGGTGGCGCTGGTGGTGGTGCTGGTCATCGCGGGCGTCATCCTGATGCGCACCAAGCATAAGGATAAGGTGATGCGGCTGGTGCAGAAGGTGTTCCCATCCATCAACAAGCTCAACACCCAACTGTCCGCTTCCCGCGTTGCCAGTGTACTGTCCATGATGCTGTCCGGCGGCTTCCCCATGGATGAAGCCCTGGAAATGACCTCCAACGTGCTGACCGACCGCGATGCCGCCGCCAAGGTGGAGCAGATCCGTAAATCCCTCGACGAGGGGAGCGCCTTCGCGGAAGCCGTCACCAACGCCCAGTTGTTCCACGACCTGCATAACCGCATGGTCACCATGGGAAGCGCCACGGGCCGTGAGGACCAGGTGCTGGCCAAGCTGGCCGATCTGTACGAGGAACAGGTGGAAGAAGGCATCACCCGTCTGGTGGCAATCATTGAGCCGACCCTGGTCGCGATGCTGTCCATCGTGATCGGCGCCGTGCTTCTGTCCGTCATGCTGCCCATGGCGGGAATCCTGTCCAGTCTGTAAAAAGCGGGGAGACGCTTGCTGAACAGACCGGGAGGAAAAGGGGATAGGCTATGAACCGAAAGAATATTATCAAAATTCTGGCAATTGTCGCGGTGCTGGTGCTGGCGGTGCTGCTGGTGAACCGGATCGATACGGCCCATGAAACGGCCGAAACGGATATCGTCCGGGACGCCGTGAAGAATGCCGCCATCACCTGCTACGCCGTGGAAGGCGCGTACCCGGAGGATGTTTCCTATCTGCGGGAAAACTACCGCCTGGCTTATGACGAGGACAGATACCTTGTCACCTATGAAGCGTTCGCTTCCAACATGATCCCCGACATCTTCGTTACCGAAAGAAGCAACGAGAGGGGAGGCGAGGATCTGTGAGCAGAAAGAACCCTCCTTCCCATGCCATTTCCGGCGTGTTCGTGTTCCTGGTGCTGGGCATCTTCGCCGTGTTTTCCACGGTGATGGTGCTGCTTGGCGCCCGCGCCTACAAGAGCACGGCGGACCGCGCGGCGGAGCATAACGCATACAGGATCGGCATGGCGTATGTGCGCAGCATAGTGCGCGGCAACGACGAGGAACAGAGCGTCCGGGTGGAAACCGTGGACGGCATTCCCACGATTTCCATGCGGAATGTGTACGATGGCGAAACCTACGTGACCCGCCTTTATGTTTACGACGGCAAACTGCGCGAGTGGTTCACGGAGGAAGCGGAAGCGTTTGTGCCGGAATTTGGCGAGACCGTCTGTGATATGGATGAAATGAACGCGGAGGTGGACGGGCAGCTGCTCAAGGTTCGCCTGCGTTCCCGCGATACCTGGACCGCGATGGATATTGCGCTGCGTTCTGAGGTGATAGAATGAAATCAGGAAGTCGCAGCAATGCGCTGCTGGTAGAGCTTTTGATCGTTGTGATGTTCTTCATGCTGTCCTCCACGGTGCTGCTGGAGCTGTACGCCACGTCCAGGAACCAGAGCGTGCGCGCCGGCGCGCTGACCCAGGCGCTGAACGAAGCCCAGAATGTGGCCGACCGGCTGTACACAGCCGAGGATGCGGAAAAAGCGCTTTCGGAAATGGGCTTTGAAAAGCAGGGGGAAGCATGGCAGAAGTCCGGCGAAATCTGCGTGCTCAAAGTGACCGCTTCCGCGGAAGCCACGGGGGCCGGGACGCTGCTGCGGCAGCAGGTCAGCGCCGTGGCGGATGGTGAAACCTACTTCACGCTGCCTGTGGCGCGGTATCAGGAGGTGCAGCCGTGAAAAAGAAAAGCAGTGTCAGCTTCGGCCCCGGCGCGGCTTCCCTGCTGCTGATCTTCGTGGTGCTGGCGATGAGCGTGCTGGGCATGCTGTCCCTGATGAACAGCCGCAACGACGTGCGCCTCAGCGAGCGCAGCGTGTCGGTGATGGAAGCGGTGTACGCCCTGAACGCCAAGGCGGAGGAAACCCGTGCGAAGACGGACGCCGTGCTGTACGATCTGTCGCAGACGGCGAAAGATGAGGAGAGCTACCTGAACGCCGCCCGGGAAGCCCTGGGCGAGCAGGCGACGGTGAAGGACAACCGCATCTCCTGGAATGAAACCGACGGTATCCGCACGATCCACTGCGCCCTGGAAGTGCTGCCCCTCGGCAGCGGGCAAAGGACGCGCTGGGTTCGGCACGCTTTGATTATTAAAACCGCGGAAGAAGGGTATTCCGAAGGGGAAGACAATTTCGACGGGTTCGATTACGAGCTGGACACGTTCGACGACGAATCCGCAGTGATGGAAGAAGAGTGGACAATCGATGATTGATTTATTGACGAGAGCCGTACAGATGGGCGGCGCTGACATTTTCGTGATTCCCGGCGCGGCTGTTTCCGTGAAGGTAAACAACACCCTGGTCAAGCTGACGGACAAGATCATGCTTCCCGCCGATACGCAGCAGCTGGTGCAGCAGATGTACGATTTCGCCCACAGGGACATCAAGCATCTCGACCAGGCGGGCGACGACGACTTCTCTTTTGCCATTAAGGATGTGAGCCGTTTCCGCTGCAACGCCTACAAGCAGCGCGGCACGCTGGCCGCCATCTGCCGTATCGTGAATTTTGAACTGCCCAACCCCAAGGACATGTTCATTCCCGATATCGTCATGTCCCTGGCCGAGCAGCGAAGCGGCATGATTCTTGTCACCGGCCCCGCGGGCAGCGGCAAGAGCACCACACTGGCCTGCATTGTCAACAAGATCAATGAATCGCGGGAAGGACACATCGTCACCATCGAAGACCCCATCGAATACCTGCACCGCCACCGCAAATCCCTGGTGAGCCAGCGCGAGGTGCCCAACGACGCCGCGACGTTCAGCCGCGCCCTCCGCGCCGCCCTGCGCCAGGCCCCCGACGTGGTGATGCTGGGCGAAATGCGCGACCTGGACACCATCCGCACCGCCATCACCGCCGCCGAAACGGGACACTTGCTCCTGTCCTCGCTGCATACTATCGGCGCGGCGAAAACCGTGGATCGTATCATCGACACCTTCCCGGCGGAACAGCAGACCCAGATTCGCGTGCAGCTGTCCATGGTGCTCAAGGCCGTCGTTTCCCAGCGCCTGATTCCCACCCTGGACGGCAAGCGCATCCCCGCGTTTGAGGTCATGACGGTGAACCCCGCCATCCAGAACATGATCCGCGACGGGCGCACCCACCAGATCGACAACGTGATCTACGGCGGCAGCGATAAGACCATGCTTTCCATGGACGCGGAACTGGCCCGCCTGGTACGCGAAAAGCGCATCACCCGCGACATCGCTCTCATCTACGCAGCCAATCCGGAAACCCTCGCCAAACGCATTTAAAGACATAATTCATAACAGTAAAAACACGCTCCCCTTCCGGACAGCCGGAGGGGGAGCGTTGATTTGGGAAGAGAAGTCAGTTCACGGTTTCACCTGTCAGGGCTTTCCAGGCGTTGCGCAGCATCACCTGGTTATTCACGCCGTAATTGGGATCGTTCTTCTTGGCTTCGTCCATGTCGCGGAGGAAGTGGACGCACAGATGCCCGCCAAAGCCGTTGTCGTTGATGGAGCCGTACAGGTGCGGGCGGTTGTGCATGGTGGCCATAGTCCACTGGCCATTGGGAAGCAGGACATACACGGGATGAATGGTCCAGGAAGTGTCGCCAAAGGAGCGGTTCATGATCTGCGTGTCGCGCCAGGAAGCGGGCTGGCTGTCGGCGTGGCGGCCCAGGGAATAGAACACCAGCTTCCAGCCCAGCCCGGTGTTGGGATCGTAGACGGTAAAGGTCTGCCCAGCACGGACGGTGGGCTTGATGTCCTCGTTCCAGCGCAGCAGCTTCATCTGGCTGACGGTCGGCGCGGTCATGCGGCCTTCATCGGCAGGCAGCTGTGTCACGGGCGTGGAATAGGGCTTGCCGCCTCCGCCGTGAAGCACCTGCCGGGTGAGGGCGTCGGCAATGCCGCTGATCACCAGGCCGTTGCGCTGCTGGAAGGCGACCACTGCATTATGGGTGGCTTCGTCATATTCACCGTTGACGGTGACGGGATAGCCCAGTGCCTTCAGATCGGTCTGCACCTGCTTCACGTCATTGCTTTTCTGGTCGATGCGCACAGTGCTGTATTTCAGCGGAGCTGCTCCAGCCCGCCGCGCGCTGTCGCTTTTGAGCATCACGAAGGTCTGGCTTCCGGCGGCGCCGTCAGCTTGCAGGCCGTTTTGCTGCTGGAACGCCTTCACCGCCGCGAAGGTGGCGTCATCATAGATGTTGGTGACGCTCACGGTGTAGCCAAGCTCCGCCAGCCGATTCTGCACCCAGGCCACGTCCGAGCCGGTCATGCCCTTTTTCAGGGTGCGGGTGAAAGCGGAAGGATCGTCCTCCTCCGCTTCGGCCTTGCCGGCGGATGCGCCCAGGAAGGTGAGGTATTTGCTCATCACATAGCCGCGGGTCCCCTGATAGCTGATCTCGCTCCAATCGCTGCCCCGGCTGTATACCGTCACAGCGGAAGCGTTGGGCATCGCCGTGATTACGCGGGAGGAGTAGGAGGGCTGCTCCCGCAGGTTCAGCGTGCCGCCGGAGGTGGTGATCAGCGCCTGGGTCACCGCGCCGTAATTTGCGGGGGACTGTGTCGGAGCCGCGGTGGGGGCGGGCGTGGCGGTGGGCGCGTCGGCAAAGCGCAGGAAGGAGGTCATCACGTAGCCCGCCATGCCGCCGTAGCTGACCGCCGTCCAGACCACGCCCCGGGATTGGACGCTGACCTGCGCGCCGTAGGGGATCGTGGCGATCACGCGGGCTTTGCCATCAGGGCTCTCCCGCAGGTTCAGGCTGCCGCTGGGGGTGTTCACCCAGGCGGTACCCAGGCTGCCGATAATCGGCGCATAAGTGACTGCCGGGCGGGCTGTCGGGCCAACCGTGGGGTACACATACGGAACGTCGGTCGGAATGCTGGCCCCGAAGGAGAGATACTGGGTCATCACATAGCCGGTAACATTGTTGTAGCGCACCTGGCACCAGACCGTTCCCCGGGCCGTGACCGTGATCCATGTGCCATAGGGGATTTCGAGAATGACCCGCGCCTGGCTGTCCGGGGCTTCCCGCAGGTTCAGGCTGCTGCTGGGGGTGGTCACCATAGCCTGGGTGTTGGTGGAATACATGGGAACCTGCGTCGGCTGGGGCACAGCGGTGGGAACGGGCTGGGACTGGGCCGTGCCAAAGGTGAGGTATTTGGTCATCACGTAACCTGCGGTGCCGTTGTAGATCACGGCGCACCATTTGCTGCCCCGGCTGATGACCACCGCCATGTCCCCGTAAGGGATGGTGGCGAGCACCTTCGCGGAGGAAGAAGGCCCGTTGCGCAGGTTCAGGCTGCCGCTGGGCGTGGACACCCTGGCGGTGATGGTAGCAGAAGAGGAAGCAACGCCCGGCGCAGTCGTGGAGGGGACGGCGGTGGGCTGAACGCTCACCTGGCCATAGCTGTCCGGAGCATACTGGGGAGCCAGGGAATACAGCAGGGTCAGGGTTTTGTCCCCGGCCACGCCGTCAATGGTCAGGCCGTACTTGCGCTGGAACTGCTTCACGACGCTTTGCGTGCCCATGCCGTATTTGCCGTCGGTTTTCAGGTTAAAGCCCAGGGAAGCCAATGCAAGCTGCATATTCAGCACCTGCGGGTTTTCCATGCCGCGCTCCAGCTTGGCGTAGGCGGCGAGGCCGGACAGAGGCGCGAGCAGCAGCGCGGTCACGATCAAAGAAGCCAGGCAGCGGCGGAAAATGTGTTTCAAGGCATCTCGCCTCCTTGCGTGCAATTTGCTTATCCTTTGGGCTTCAATCATAGCATAATCTGTCGAAAAAGTAAACGGAATGGCGGCAAGTGTTACAAATTGGCATGACTGGATCGGAAACGGGGAACAGGGAAAAGAAAGCCAGGCGCATCAAAAATATAAAAAATTTCAATAAAATTGAAAATAACGATGGTCATTTGGCTATTTTTATGGTATCATACAAAATGGTTTTTACCACGCTGATTTTCTTGCTTTTTTTATTTTTCTTTTCAGGAAGGAGCCCCCTATCCTTATGAGCCAGCTTTTCCCCATGGAAGAAGCCCTGATCTCTTCTATTTTCAGCGACGAAACAGAATTATTCCGGACCCCCGCCGAACCGGAGGTCGGCGACACGGTGCGCATCCGCATCCGGATTTTAAAAGATATGAACGCCCAGGTCACGCTGCTGACGGGTTATCCCACGCTGGTTGTGCCGATGCGGAAATATAAAACCGACGCCTGCTTTGACTGGTACGAAACCGAACTGATCTGCAAGGACGAGTCGTCCGTGTTCTATTCCTTCCTGATTGCCTGGAAGGGAAAATACATCCACTACCGGCGCACCGGCGCGGCATATACAGACTCCGTGCCCTTCCCTGATCCCGCCCATTCTTTCCGCATGATTCCCGGCTTCCACGTGCCCGCCTGGTCGAAGGGCGCGGTGCAGTACCAGATATTTACCGACCGCTTCCGCAACGGCAATTCCTTCAACGACGTGCGCGACTGCGAATATTTTTACTCCGGCGATTATATCCGCCACGCCGAAAACTGGCACCAGCTGCCCGAGATCAGCGACTACCGCTGCTTCTACGGCGGCGACCTGGTGGGCGTGCAGGAAAAGCTGGACTACCTGCAGGGCCTGGGCGTGGAGGCGATCTACTTCAACCCCATCTTCGTTTCACCCTCGCCGCATAAGTACGACACCCAGGACTATGCCCACATCGACCCGCATTTCACCGTCATCACCAAGGATGTGGATCGTCCGCTCCACAAGAACGAGCATAAAAACATCCACGCCGAGCAGTACATCCTGCGCACGACGGATGAAAAAAATTTGGAAGAAAGCGACGCCTGGTTCGCACGATTCTGCCGGGAACTGCACCGCCGGGGCATGAAGATCATCCTGGACGGCGTGTTCAACCACTGCGCTTCCTTCCACAAATGGATGGACAAGGAGGGCATCTACGCCCGGGCCGGAGACTACCTGCCCGGGGCTTACGATGACCCCAAGAGCCCCTACCGCAATTATTTCCAGTTCAAGGACCGCAAGGATTACGACAGCTGGTGGGGCGTGGAAACGCTGCCCAAGCTCAACTACGAGGGCAGCCGCGAGCTGTGCGAGGAAATCTTCAAAATCGCCGAAAAATGGGCGCAGCCGCCTTACTGCATCGACGGCTGGCGCTTGGACGTGGCCGCCGACCTGGGCCACAGCCGGGAGTTCAACCACCTGTTCTGGAAGGAATTCCGCCGCCGGGTCAAGGCTGTGAACCCCAATGTGCTCATCATCGCCGAGCATTACGGCGACCCCGCCGAATGGCTGCGGGGCGACGAATGGGATTCCGTGATGAACTACGACGCGTTCATGGAGCCTGTGAGCTATTTCCTCACCGGCGTGGAAAAGCATTCCGACGGACGCCGGGACGATCTGTATCAGAACGGCGACGCCTTCTTTGGCATCATGCGGGAAAACATGAGCCACATGCCCACCCCAAGCGTCCTGTGCGCCATGAACGAACTGAGCAACCACGATCACAGCCGCTTCCTCACCCGCACCAATGGGCGCGTGGGCAGGCTGCAATCCGCGGGCAGCGGCGCGGCGTCCGAGGGCGTGAACCTGGGCGTATTCCGGGAAGCCGTGCTGATTCAGATGACCTGGCCGGGCGCGCCGACCATCTATTACGGCGACGAAGCGGGCCAGGTGGGCTGGACCGATCCCGACAACCGCCGCACCTATCCCTGGGGCCACGAGGATCAAAGCCTGATTGCCCTGCATAAGTCCCTCACCCGCCTGCGCAGAAACCGCCCCGTGCTGAAAAACGGCTCCTTTAAGCCGCTGTGCTCGGGCGGTGGATATATCTCCTACGCCCGTTTCGACGAGGACAGCTGCCTGGCGATAGCCGTCAACAATCTGGACGAAGCCCAGGTGATTTCCATTCCGCTGCGCAACGTGGGCGTGGCCGACGGAACGCGGGTGTTTCAGGTGTTCCTCACCACCGAAACCGGCTACGACACGGTACCGAGGGCTGTGGGCTTCGTGAAGGAGGGCACGCTGCTCTGCCGTATAGCCGGGAAAAGCGCCGCCATCCTCGCGCCGCTGGTTTGATGTTTTTTCAGGACCCGAAGGCGCTGACTGGGGCCAAATCGACACCACGCCGAAAATCCCCGGCGCTGTACAAGGACAGCCATGCCATGGAGTAACAGGCCATAAAGATTGGCAGCCTGGTCGGCTGAGCGTACGGGAGTACAGTGAAATCATAACGGAATAAATGACAAAGCCCTCAACTCGGTTTATTCCGGGCTGAGGGTTTTGCGTCTTCCGCTGTTCTCATGGGTTCATCCGATTGGTTTCGATAATCCTTTGGCGTCATCCCATAAAGCTCCTTGAATTTCCGGCAAAAATAAGCGGAGCTTTCAAAGCCGGTTTCCTCTGCGATCCGGACGACGGTTTTTTCGGTGGAGGTGAGCAGCTTCGCCGCCTGTTTCAGACGGAACTCAATCAGGTAAGAGATGGGGGATTGATGAATTCCCTGCTGAAATACCTGCAGCGCCAGACTCCTGCCGATATGAACGGCTGCGCCGATTTCCTCCAGCCGAAGATTTTCCTGATAATGCTCCTGGACATACTGCATCATGATTTGAAGGCGGGCCTGGTTCGTGCGGTCGGGCTTTTTCCCGGAGGCGTTCTGTTCCGGCTGCCTGTGCTGATACAATTCATGCCAGAATTTCAGCAGGGATGTTACCGTGACGATTTCCTCCACGTCCTTCTTTTCCTGGCTTGCAAAAACTTCCATCATTTTCTGAATACATACTGCCTGCCAGGGAACGGAAGGGTCGAACAGGATACAATCCGCTCCGCCGCTGATAAACGGCAAAAGATACTTCTGATACAGCAGGCTGTTTTCTGAAGCCAGCAGAAAGGGAGAATACACCACGTTCGGGATGATCGTGCTGGATTTTGCCTCAAAGCGATGGATTACCCGGCTGTTGATCAGCAGTCCGCATCCGGCGCTGACGATCCGCTTTTCTTCACCCAAAAAGCAGATGGCTCGGCCGGACTGCACATACACGTATTCCAGTTCCGGGTGCCAGTGCCAGTCCACGCAATGAAAGTCAAAGTCCCATATATCCTCAAAATAATATTGCAACGGAAATGCCGGACTGCCATGCTGGACATTTTCCAGCAGCGTTTCATCCGTGGTGATTCGGGAAAAAGACTTCGGCGCGGGCATGAAAATCCCTCCTGCTTTAAAAAACGAGGCAACCGGCGCGAAGCGCGGTTGGCCGTCCTGCCGACTCCCGCAGGGAAAGGCGGCAGGCGTCATGGCATATCATACTATATTTCCGGTATTTTGTCTAATGAAAAAGAAAGATGAATGGGATATAATTCAAAATGCAACCGGAATAGCATGAAGGGAGAAAGCGCTGCCATGCAAAAGAATTACCAAAAGACATTAAAAGCCTGCTACCTGGGCTTCATCACCCAGGCAATCACGGCCAATTTCGCGCCGCTGCTGTTTCTGAAATTCCATACGGACTACGGCATCCCGCTGGGCCGGATCGCCCTCATTCCGACCACGTTCTTTTTCACCCAGCTGCTGATCGACCTGTTCTGCGCCCGGTTCGTGGACAAGATCGGTTATCGGAAGTGTGTCGTCGCCTCGGAGGTGGCGTCCGTCCTGGGTCTGGCCGGGCTGGCTTTTATCCCGGATCTGTGCGCCGATCCCTTTGCGGGCATCATCGCCTGCGTGATTGTGTACGCCATCGGCAGCGGGCTGATCGAGGTGGTGGGCAGCCCCATCGTGGAGGCCTGCCCCTTCGAGCATAAGGACGCGGTGATGAGCCTGCTCCATTCCTTCTACTGCTGGGGCAGCGTCGGCGTGATCCTGCTGTCCACGCTGTTTTTCTCGGTTTTCGGCATCGACAGCTGGAAATGGCTGGCCTGCCTTTGGGCGCTGATTCCCCTATATAACATCTATAATTTCGCCACCTGCCCCATCGAAAGGCTGACGGAAGAAGGCAAGGGCATGACCATCCGCAGCCTGTTCAGAACGCCCGTTTTCTGGCTGGCCCTTATCCTGATGGTGTGCGCCGGGGCGTCGGAGCTTTCCATGGCGCAGTGGGCCTCGGCCTATACGGAGGCGGCGCTTGGTTTCTCAAAATCTGTAGGCGACCTGATCGGCCCCTGCATGTTTGCGGTGACCATGGGCGTCAGCCGGGTGATTTACGGCAAATACGGCGCAAAGATCAATCTGAACCGATATATGATCGCCTCCGGCATCCTGTGCCTGTGCTGCTATCTGCTGGCGTCCCTGTCTTCCAGTCCCGTTCTGGCCCTGATCGGCTGCATTTTCTGCGGCTTCTCCGTGGGCATCATGTGGCCCGGCACGATCAGCATCACGTCGCCGCGCCTGCCCCAGGGCGGTACCGCGCTGTTCGCTTTTCTTGCCATGGCCGGCGACCTGGGCGGCGCATTCGGCCCGAGCCTGGTCGGCACCGTTTCCCAGCAGGCCGGCGACAGCCTGCAATCCGGTATGCTGGCTGGAAGCCTTTTCCCGCTGGTGCTGATCGTTTCGCTGCTGCTGCTCGGCAGGAACGCCGCAAAGAAGCAGGCTGTGAAATAAAATGCTGACACCTGTTGAATCACTTGCTGCGGGAGAAAAATGAAAAATGCCTCTTCATCCTGGATCACGGTGCCGGCAAAGAAATGACCTTGACGGTTCCTTGCAAATAGCGTTTCTCAGGACAGAGAAAGGGATTTGCCGATCCGGCTGCTCTCTTTTCAGAAATTTCAGTGGACTCCCGCAGAAAAAAAGCCCGCCGGAAATTGCTTCCGGCGGGTGATTGTTTGTTTGGATTACAGCTGGGGGCCGGCGGAAACCAGGGCCTTGCCCGCTTCGTTGCCTTCGTACTTGACGAAGTTCTTGATGAAGCGGCCGGCCAGATCCTTGGCCTTTTCGTCCCAGACCTTGGGATCGGCGTAGGTGTCGCGGGGATCGAGGATAGCGGGATCCACGCCGGGCAGGGCGGTGGGCACTTCAAAGTTGAAGTAGGGGATCTTCTTGGTGGGCGCGTTCAGGATATCGCCGTTGAGGATGGCGTCGATGATGCCGCGGGTATCCTTGATGGAGATGCGCTTGCCGGTGCCGTTCCAGCCGGTGTTGACCAGATAGGCCTTCGCGCCGCTCTTTTCCATCTTCTTGACCAGTTCCTCGGCGTACTTGGTGGGATGCAGCTCCAAGAAGGCCTGGCCGAAGCAGGCGGAGAAGGTGGGGGTGGGCTCGGTGATGCCGCGCTCAGTGCCCGCCAGCTTGGCGGTGAAGCCGGACAGGAAGTAATACTTGGTCTGTTCGGGGGTCAGCACGGAAACGGGGGGCAGCACGCCGAAAGCGTCAGCGCTCAGGAAGATCACGTTCTTGGCGTCGGGGCCGGAGGAGATGGGGCGCACGCGCTTCACGATCTTTTCGATGTGCTCGATGGGATAGGAAACGCGGGTGTTCTCGGTGACGGACTTGTCGGCGAAGTCGATCTTGCCGTTTTCGTCCAGGGTCACGTTCTCCAGCAGCGCGTTGCGACGGATGGCGTTGTAGATGTCGGGTTCGGATTCCTTATCCAGGTTGATGACCTTGGCATAGCAGCCGCCTTCAAAGTTGAACACGCCGTTGTCGTCCCAGCCGTGCTCGTCGTCGCCGATCAGCAGGCGCTTGGGGTCGGTGGACAGGGTGGTCTTGCCGGTGCCGGAGAGGCCGAAGAAGATGGCGGTGTTCTCGCCCTTCATGTCGGTATTGGCGGAGCAGTGCATGGAAGCGATGCCTTTGAGGGGCAGGTAGTAGTTCATCATGGAGAACATGCCCTTCTTCATTTCGCCGCCGTACCAGGTGTTCAGGATGACCTGCTCCCGGCTGGTGACGTTGAAGGCC
>CADBKQ010000011.1 GCA_902795275.1 uncultured Eubacteriales bacterium
GGTACATCCAGTTGCACAGGGTGGCGCTGTCGTGCCACTGCTTGCCGATGAAGGCCCACTTGGCCAGCTTGATCTTGTTTTCGTTGATGGGGGTGTAGTGCTTCTGCGGGTCGGTGCAGCCTTCGCCGAAGAAGTGCTCCAGCACGGGCTTGGTGATTTCGTTGTAAGGCGCGCCGGAGGAGCAGAAGTTGATGAGGTGGTGGATCATGCAGTCACGGTTGTACATCATGGAGTACAACGTGCCTGCCTGCCAGCAGTTTTCGGGGCCGTGGTGGCGGGGATAGCCGTTGTGGCCGATGTTGAAGTTCTTCGCGTGGACGAAATCATAGAAGTTCACGCCCGCCACGTTCTTTTCGGGATCGTCCATGCCCCACTTCTCATACAGCCGGTAGGTGCCGATGCCCAGGTCGCCGAACAGGCCCTTGCCGGAAGCGATGCGCTTATAGACTTCCACGCACCAGCGGGGGTCGCCGGTTTCCATCAGGTTCCACGGAATTTCGTCCCATTCGCCGGGATAGAGCCTGTCCGCCACGTCCTTGAGGACGCCGGTGGTATAGGCCATGCTGAAATCCATGTACAGGTTGCCGTAGTTGCACCATACGCCGTAATCGTCCGCCGCGCGGGAGCCCGCGCCGCCCAGGATCATCTTGGCGTCCTTTTCGTCCACGAAGTCGTGAGTGGACTTGACCTTTTCGCCGTTGGCGTCCTTATGGTCGGGATACCACTCCAGCATCTTGATGATGGGCATGCAGGTGTTGCTGACGTGGGTGGGCAGGTCGTATTCGGCCAGGGGATCCATTTCGTATTCAGTGTAGCAGCGCACGGGGCAGGAGGAGCAGCCGCCCTGCTTGACCGTGTACTTTTCAGCAATCTCGCCAAAGTCGAATACGCCCTTGTTGCAGCGGTAGGCCGCCACGTTGATCTGGCCGCTGGGCTGTTCGCCGCTGTCGATGGGGCCTTTGGAGGCTTTGTCCCAGGTGATGCCGGGCGCGCCCTGCCAGCGGTTGTTGGTGGCGACATATTCAGACCAGCTCTGGGCGTGGCAGGGAACGGTGTGGTTGTTGTTGCCGCCGACCAGGTCTTTGATCATGTAGTTGGACAGCAGGCGGACTTTCAGGGGCTCGGCGATCTTCACAGCGCCGGTGCCGCGCACGACCACGGCCTTCACCTTCTTGCTGCCCAGCAGCGCGCCGATGCCAGCGCCGCCGCTGTTGCCGAAGGAGGTGATGATGTTGCTCATGGGCACCAGGTTTTCACCGGCGGGGCCGATGGAAGCGATGTCGAATTCCGGGCCGTTTTCCTTGGCCAGGGTGGCGTTGGTCTCGAAGGTGCCCTTGCCCCAGACGTGGGAAGCGTCCTCGATGGTGACCTTTTCGTCCTCGATGCGGATGTAAACGGGCTTGTCGCTCTGGCCTTCCACGATCATGGCGTCATAGCCGGCGTACTTGAAGGCGTGGGCGATATGGCCGCCCATGTGGGCGTCCACGATGGAATAGCCCTTGGAGAAGCAGGAAAGCAGGGTGATGTTCATGCGGCCGGAGCAGGGCACGCCGGAAGCGGTCAGGGGGCCGACGCCGAACACGCACTTGGCGTCCGGGCCCAGGGGATCGGTGTCCAGAGGCACTTCGTCCCAGATCACTTTATAGCCCAGGCCCATGCCGCCGATATAAGGCTTATACTTGGGCAATGTATCTTCTTTGGTAATCGCGCCGGTGGTCAGGTTCACGCGAACGATCGTACCCGCCCAGCCGTTGATGCCATTTTTCACAGACATGTTTTGTCCCTCCTGTTTTCGTTGTTATGGTAACGTTGCGTTCATCACATCGCCTGGGAAACGGACACGATGCGGTCCCAGGGAACGATGGACAGCGCGCCGGAGGGGCAGCCCTCGGCACAGGCGCCGCACATGATGCACTTGGAGGATTTATGGGTGACGGGGTTCACCGTGGGCATATGCCAGGGGCAGGCCTGAGCGCAGGCGCCGCAGCCGATGCACTTGTCGGTATCCACCCGGCGGATGCCCAGATCGTCGGCGTAGATGGCGCCCATGGGGCAGGCTTCGCCGCAGGCGGGCTTTTCGCACTGGCGGCAGGTGTCCGGGAAGTACACCCAGCTGTTCTCGGTGTACAGGCCGTTGCCGTTGCGGCTGGAATACAGGTTGCGGGTCACCTTCACGCGGGAAATGTAGCTGGAGCAGCAGCCGTCGTTGGTGAGGGTGCAGTTGATTTCGCAGCGCTGGCAGCCAACGCAGCGATCCTCATCCACCACCAGCAGGCCCTGGGGGAACGCCCACACGCGCACCTTGTCCTCCGCCACGGCCTTTTCCGTCACGCCCAGCACGCTCAGCAGCGAGCTGGACAGGGCCAGCCCGGCCAGGCTCTTGCCCGACAGCTTCAGGAACTGGCGGCGCGTGTAGTCCTTGTCCAGGAAGCTCTTGCGGTCCTTTGTTTCAGTCATGATCGACTTCCTCCTTACGATGAAGTAGCTGAGTAGATTCTTGCCCGGAACAAAACAGAGCCCGCTGTTCCTTCCGTTTTGCCCATACACAAACAAAGCGGAAAAACCGCGAACTCCTTCGCAAAAGGCAAGCGCTTCCGTCGCCGGAAGCACTCAATGGTCCTGCCGGCCCCGGGGGTCGGGCAGGACTCGGAGTGCTGTTGTTCCAATCAAATAATACCATACCAATCGGGGTTTGACAAGGGGATAACGGGTCAAAATTGTGTATTATGGAAAAAACCATGCCAGTTGAGAGCCTCAACCGGCATGGTACAATGGTCATCGTATTATTTCACAGTTTGAATCATCCCAGGCGGCCAGAGCACGGCCTTCACATGGCCCTGGAGCATTTTCCCCGAAATCGGCCCCACGTCGGCGGCGCGGCTGTCATGGGAAGCGCGGCGGTTGTCTCCAAGAACGAAATATTGGTTGCTCCGCAGTGTCCGCGGGGGATAGTCCGACGGCGCGCTGCCCATCGCCGGCGGGTCGGGCACGGGCGAATCATTGACGAACAGCTGTCCTTCCCGAATCTCCACCGTGTCCCCCGGCAGGGCCACCAGCCGCTTGACGAACAGGGTGTGCCAGGTCAGCGAGAAAGCCGCGCCCAGCTCGATCGTTCGTTCCGCCCTGTGGGGATAGCGGCACAGCACCACTTCGCCCCGGTGGTATCTGCCCGGCCTGACAGCCAGCAGGATGTTTCCGTCGTGCAGGGTGTTTTTCATGCTGCTTCCCTTCACCCGCACGAACAGGCCCAGGAAGCGGGTGATGGCCAGCGCCAGGGCGAAAGCGCAGATGAAGGACGCAACGGCGTATATAATCACCTGCGGCACGTTATTCCACCGCGCGGCTGTTGCCAAAGGGCAGCAGCACCCGCGTGACCTTGCCCAGAATGGCGTCCCGGGAGATGGGCCCCACGTCGCTGTACCGGCTGTCATGGGAGTAAAGCCGGTTGTCCCCGACCACGAAATACTGATCGTCCTCCAGATGAATCAGCCCGTAATCCGACGGCACGCTGCCCATATTCTCCGGGTCGGGCACCAGTTCGCCGTTCACATACAGATGGCCGCCGGAAATTTGCAGATAATCTCCCGGCACGCCCACCACGCGCTTGACGAAGATGGTGGAAAAATCCAGCCGGAAGGAGGCGCTGAAATTGATCGGCCCCCAGCCCCGTTCGTTCATCCGGCCGGGATAATGGCAGATCACCACGTCGCCCCGCTGGGGGTTCTGCGTCCAGTAAGGCGTTTTCATGGCCAGCACGATTTCGCCATCCTGCAGGGTGTTGCACATGCTTTCGCCGTCCACCCGGACAAGCTCCAGCACGAACATGCGGATCACCATGGCGATCAGCACCGCTTCGATGATCACCGCCACCCAGCCCCAGATTTTCTGCGGGATGGTCTTTTGCTTTTCTTTTTCCTTGGCGGCAGCCGCCCGTTTTTTATGCCAGGCCCAATAGCGGGCGAAGATGTTCTGCTGGTCGCCGGGTTTCTTTTCCGTCTGCATTTTCAAAAGCGCTCCCTTTCCTGTTTACTCTGCGGCCCGGCGGTTCTGCCAGGGAAGGATGACGTTCGTCACCTTGCCCATGATCTCGCTGCGGGAAATGGGCCCCACGTCGCTGGCGCGGCTGTCATGGGAGGTGAGGCGGTTATCGCCGATCATAAAGTATTCGTCCTCGCCCAGCGTGCGCTTGGCGTAATCCCTGGGCACGCTGCCCATCTTTTCCGGGTCGGGCACAAGCTCGCCGTTCACATACAGATGGCCGTCCGTGATTTCCACCGTATCCCCCGGCAGCGCCACCAGGCGCTTGACGAAAATGGTGTAGGTGTTCAGGGTCAGCCCGGCGCTGATGTGGATGGGCTTGCTGCCCCGCTCATTCACCCGGTTCGGATAATGGCAGATCACAATATCGTTTCGCTGGGGCTGGCCCACAAGATAAGCGAATTTGGAGCACCAGACCACTTCCTGATCCTGCAGGGTATTGGTCATGCTGGTGCCTTTCACCCGGACGAACTCGCCCACGCACAGATGCACCACCAAAGCGATCAGCAGGGCGTACAGCGGCAGCACCAGCCAGCTTCCTATTTTCTGGCCCAGGGTCATGTTCTTTTCTTTTTCCTTGGCAATGGCCTTGCGTTTCTTGTGCCAGGCCCAATAGCGGGCAAATATGTTTTCCTTCCCGGGGACGGGCTGTTTTTCAGTCTGCATGCTCTTTTTGCTCCTCTCGCGCTGCTTCCGGAGGCACGGCGGCCTGGATCACTTTTTTCCGGCGCTTTAAAAACACCGCCCGATCCAGCATCACGATGCGTCCGCAGCCCTGGCACCTGATCTTGATATCAGCGCCCGTGCGGATCACCGTCCAAATGCCCGAGCCGCAGGGGTGAGGCTTCCGGGTCTGGATCACGTCGCCCAGATTGATCTCATTCTCCATACGGCGGCCCTCCTTCCGCTTATAGCAGGTTCTATTATATACGCATTTCGCCTTTTTTTCAATGACAATTGTTTGTATATCGAAAAAAGACGTTTTGTAGTTTTCAGTTAACGGGAAGTTTTCTGGGGGAACCGCTCTTTGGACGCCAAAGAGCGGTTCCCCCAGAAATACCTGAATCGTAACCTGTCATTGCGAAGCGGAAAAGAATGTGCTACAATAAACCGGTAAATTCATTTCGCATGATGAGGTGAACGGAAATGGCAGACTGGCAGAATCGGCGCGCGTGGCTGCGGTGCCTGAACGGCGCGGTACCGGAGGAACTGGACACGCCCCTGGCGGTGGCGAAGTATGAAACAGCGGCATATTTTTCCGGCGGGCGGAAGGTGGAGATCCGCCTGGATCGGGAACTGAACGAAGGCTATGAAATCACCGAAACGGAAAATGGTTTTCTGGTACGCGGCGGAAAAACCGGCGCGCTGTACGGGGCCTATGCCCTGATCCGCGCCTGCGAGGCGGGCGAAGCAATCCCCGCGGGCGTGCAGCAGCCCTATTACGGTCTGCGCATGATCAACTGCTGGGACAACATGGACGGCACCGTGGAACGCGGCTACGCCGGGCGCTCCATGTGGTTTGAGGGCAACCGGTTCGATTACGAGCCCGCGCGCATCCGGCAATTAGGCCGGATGCTGGGAAGCGTAGGCATCAACGTTTTTTGCATCAACAACGTGAACGTACACCAGCCCGCCCAGCATCTGCTGGACAGCCTGCTGCCCGACGCTGCCGCGTTCGCCGCGCTGCTGCGGCCCTTCGGCGTGCGGCTGATGCTGAGCATCGACTTTTCCCAGCCCATGCAGAACGGCGTGCCCACCGCCGACCCGCTGGATGAGCGGGTGCAAGCCTGGTGGGCGGACACCGCGAAGCGCGTCTGGACGGCCATCCCTGACCTGGCTGGCTTCCTGGTGAAGGCCGACAGCGAGCATCGCCCCGGCCCCAACACCTACGGCCGCACCCACGCCGAAGGCGCCAACATGCTGGCCCGGGCCATCGCCCCCTACGGCGGCAGCCTGGTGTGGCGGGCGTTCGTGTATAACTGTATGCAAGACTGGCGCGACACGGTCACCGACCGGCCCCGGGCGGCTTACGACCTGTACAAGCCCCTGGACGGCGCGTTCGACAGCAATGTGATCTTGCAGGTGAAATACGGCCCCTACGATTTCCAGGTGCGGGAGCCGGTGTCGCCGCTGTTCTTCGGCATGGAAAAAACGCCGATGGCCGCGGAGCTGCAGCTGGCCCAGGAGTACACCGGCCACCAGATCGACCTGTATTACATGGGCCCGGCGTGGCGGGAAATCTTTGACCAGATGGGCAAGGAACGGGTAAAATCCATCGCCGCCGTCAGCAACCTGGGCCGGGACGATTGCTGGACGGGCCATCCCTTCGCCGCCGCGAATCTGTTCGCTTACGGCCTCTTTGCCTGGAACCCGGACGCCGACCCGGAAGCCGCGCTGCGCCAGTGGGTAAAGCTCACTTACGCCCTGCCCGCCAATCAGGAAAACAAACTAACCGCTATGCTGATGCAGAGCCGCGCCGTGTACGAAAACTACACCGCGCCCCTGGGCCTGTGCTGGATGGTGCGGCCCGAAAACCATTACGGCCCCAGCCCCTACGGATACGAATTCCAGCTTTGGGGAACCTATAACCGGGCGGACCGGAACGCCGTGGGCGTTGACCGCACGGCGAACGGCACCGGCTATGTGGAGCAGTACCCCGAACCCCTGCGCTCCCTGTACGCCGACCCGCAGACCTGCCCGGACAACCTGCTTCTGTTCTTCCACCGCCTGCCCTACGGCTTCGTGATGAAGGACGGGCGCGCCATGATCCAGCGCATTTACGACGACCACTTCCTGGGCTGCGAACAGGCGGAAGCCATGGCGGCGGATCTGGCGTCGCTTGACCTTCCCTCCCCCGACCGGGATGAAGCCGCCCGCCGCATGGAAGCGCAGGTGCAGAACGCCCGCGAATGGCGCGACGTGACCAACACCTTCTTCCACCGCTTCAGCGGCGTGGACGACGCCCAGGGACGGAAGATTTACGATTAAGTATTTCTACAGCTTTCTTGTTAAGGGTGAAAACCAAACAAGAGGACAACGCTGGGGTTTCACCCCAGACCCCACCAGGGTACTGAGTACCCTGGACCCGCATCTGGCGAAATCACGCCGTTGGAATAAACCGACAGCCTCCGCCTGCCGCGCTGGGGTTTACGAAAGTTAGAGGGCTTCTGGCCCAAGAAAGCCGGGAAAATCCCAGGGGGAAAAGCTCGCTTTTCCCTGGGGATTATTCCCAGGCTTTCCCCGGATGCGAAGCATCCGGGCTGGCGGCTTCGCCGCTGGGCCAGAAGCAGAACAGCACCAAGCCTGACTTCCGCGTTCTTCCATGCAACAGCGGGAACCAAGTTGGACTTCTTTGACATGCAAATTCCGCTAAATGGGTCCAGGGGGCGAAGTCCCCTGGTGCGGGGTTCAGGGGCCGCATAGGCCCCTGCTCCGTTACTCTTCACAACATAGCTGTTATCAGACCAAGGGAGCATTTTCATGCACCAGCGTTTATTCGGCGTGATTTCCGTCTATGGCCTGCTGATTGCCTGCGGGATGGCGCTCAGCGTGTTCCTGTGCTCAAAACAGGAAAAGCGCCTGGGTCTGCCCAAGGACCTGACCTACGACCTGGCCCTGTGGGTAATCCCCGCCGGGGTCATCGGCGCGCGGCTGTACTACGTGGCCTTCCAGTGGGACATGTATCGGAGCAATCCGCTGTCCATCCTGTACATTTGGGAAGGCGGGCTGGCGATTTACGGCGGGGTCATCGGCGGCGCGCTGGCGGTGTTCGCGTTCTCGAAGATCAAGAAAGCGCCCTTCGGCAAGCTGGCGGACATGATCGCCCCGGCGCTGATTCTGAGCCAGGCCATCGGCCGCTGGGGGAACTTCTTCAACGGCGAAGCCTATGGGCGGTTGATTGAAAACCCGGCGCTGCAATGGTTCCCGCTGGCGGTGAACGTGGGCGGGGAATGGCACATGGCCACGTTCTTCTATGAATCGGTGTGGGACTTTATCGGCTTCTGGGTGCTCTGGCTGAACCGGAAAAAGACGACTGCCAGCGGGAACCTGTTCCTGCTCTACCTCGTCTGGTACGGCCTGGGCCGCGCTTTCATCGAAGGCCTGCGCACCGACAGCCTCATGCTCGGCCCCCTCCGCGTCAGCCAGGTTTTGTCCGTCCTGCTGTGCCTTGGCGCAGCCATCGCGCTGGTGTACCGGCACACAAAAAAGAGCCCATGACGGCTCTTTTTTTGCTCAATACAAAAGTTTAAGGGGGGAAACCACTCTTTGTTGGCCAAAGAGTGGTTTCCCCCCTTACCCCCCTTCCGAGAAAGCCATTAGGGTAACGGAAAAAATCTTTTCTTACCTCTTTGGGAAAACAATTCTATCATAGATTAAAGACACGCTTTTCCCTCAAGTTTTACATTGATTTTTGATAGAGTCAATCCCTCGGAATGCGGTAGAGGTCGCAGGCGTTGTTCCAGGTGATTTCGGCCATTTCCTCAACGGGCAGGCCGCGGAGTTCCGCCAGCTTGGCCAGGGTATAGACCACATGGGCGGGCTCGTTGCGGCGGCCGCGCTTGGGCTCGGGGCTGAGGTAAGGGCTGTCGGTCTCCACCAGCAGGCGGTCCAGCGGCACTTCCCGGGCCGCGGCCTGCAAATGGGGCGCTTTCTTGAAGGTCAGCGGCCCCGCGAAGGAAATATAAAAGCCCATTTTCACATACTCCCGGGCGATTTCCGGACTGCCGGAAAAGCAGTGGATGATGCCCGCGGGCAGACGCTTGCAGGCGCGGAAAAAGTCCACCATATCCCCGTGGGCGTCGCGGATGTGAAAAATCACCGGCACGTCCAGGGAAACCGCCAGCTCCACCTGCTCGGCCATGACGCGCTTCTGCACGTCCCGGGGCGAAAGATCATAATAATAATCCAGGCCGATTTCCCCCAGCGCCACCACCCGGGGTTGTTTCAGCATGCCGGTCAGGGTGTCCAGGTAATCCGCGGGGGCGTCCTTGGCTTCGTGCGGGTGCACTCCCGCCGCAGCAAATACGCCCGCATGGGCAGCGGCAAAGTCCATACACCGCCAGGAAGAAGGCAGGTCGCTGCCCACGCAGACGCAGCGCTTCACCTCAGCGTCGATCATCCGCTGATAGGCTTCCTCCCGGTCTTCGCTGAATTTCTCATCGTCCAGATGGCAGTGGGTGTCAAAAACGTTCACGATGGATACTCCTTTACGCAGAAAAACCCCGGCGCAATGCGCGCCGGGGTTTTCTTCCGATTATTCAAACAGCGCGGTTCCGGCTTTCAGTATGTCCGTCTGATCGTCGATCAGGCGCTGGAAGCGTTCGCGGTAATCCCGGGCAGCGGCTTTCAGCGTTTCCACTTCCTTCTGGAGCGCGTTGCGCTGCTCCTCCAGGGAACCGATCTGCTCCGCGGCCTTCTGCTTGGCTTCTTCCAGGATCTCTTTGGCTTCCTGCTTGGCTTCGGCCAGCGTTTCGTCATACACCTTCTGGGCGTTGGCCAGCACCTTCCGGGCAGATTCGCTGGCTTCTTCCTTCTGCGGAGCAGACTCTTCCTTTTTCAGCACCGCGGGCGCGGGCACGGGGGCGGCCTCTTTCTTTACGAAGGCCGGAGCCGGGGCGGGCGCGGGCGCGGGCGCGGGAACGGGCGCGGGCGCGGGCACAGCCGCGGGCGCGTAGGCGTTGGGCTGGGAAGACTGGCTCAACCGCTGATTCAGGGTAGCGATTTCTTCCTGCAGAGCGACCATTTCATCACAGACTTCATCCAGAAATTCGTCCACTTCGCTGGGATCGTAGCCCCGCATTTTGATTTTAAATTCCTTTTCCTCGATCATCGCAACGGTTATAGCCATGATAATTGCTCCTTTCCGGTTCTTGGAATATGAATGAGGGAACGCCAGAGGGGGAGAAATCTGATCTTACGCATACGAACGGGCGTATGCGGTTAAGCCATCGTGAGATTTACTGGGCCGCCTCGGCATGCTCGTCAGGCGTGTAGCCGACGCCCGCGGGACGGTTGGAAAAAGAAGGAATGGTGGAATCCTGCGTGAGCGGCCGCTGGTAGAACTCCTGGGCAGCTGCCTCCGGGGCAGCGGTGCGCTGGGTGAATTCCTGCTGCTGGGCATAAGGCTGCTGCGCGGGCTGCACGGGATTCTGGTACACGGGCCGCTGCGCCGCCGCATAGGGATTCGGCTGATAAGCGGGAGCCTGCGGCCGGACGGGACCGGCGTTCATCTGGTTGGTGGCCTGATCGGCAAACACGGCCAGGGTCTGGGGCGCCAGCAGATACACGCCGTAACGGGACACCTTCGTAATCGTGGCGGTCAGGGAATAGCACGCGCCGCTGAGCGTGTCCACCAGGCGGCGCATATCGCCGGGATTCGTGATGTTTTCCATCACGATGAGCACCGCGTCGCCGTTGCGGAGCAGGGTGATGGCGCTGCGGCAGTCGCTCATGCCGCGGGCGTTGATGATCCGGGCGCTCAGCAGGCTCGCGGACTGCTGCGGGGCGGCGGGTTCCGGGGCGGGCTGCTGGGGCTGGTTCGAGCCAAAGTCCAATTGCACCACGTTGCTTGCGTGCTGGGCGCTGCGGCGGAAACGGGGCTGGGGCTGTTCCGGCTGCGCGTACTGGGGCTGCTGCTGGTAAGTCTGCTGCGGCTGCTGGTAAGCCTGCTGCGGTTGTTGTTGGTAAACAGGCTGCTGATAAGGCTGCTGCTGATAGCCGCCGTAATACTGCTGCTGAACCGGCTGCTGGTAGTTCTGCCACTGCTGGCCCTGGGCCGGCTGGGGAGGGGTTTGCTCCTGGCTGGTATAAGCGCGTTCCTTCCGGTGAGCGGGGGCCGCGTCCTTGCCCTCATAAAAGAAATTGGAATAAATCTGAACCGCTTTGTTCTTCACGTTCTGGAAAACATCCGCGAAAGCCATGCCTGAAATCCTCCTGCCAAATTATCGAAATAAAGCCGAACCCACGCGCACCATGGTGGCGCCACAGCGCGCGGCCAACGCATAATCCTGGGACATGCCCATGGACAGCTCCGTCATCTCCGTACCCTGCACCGCTTCCTGCCGGCATTGATCCAGCAGCGCGCGCATGCGGGTGAAGTAATGTACAATGGTATCCTCCGCCGCGCCCAGGGGCATCATGGTCATCAGACCCTTTACCCGCAAGCCCGGCAGCCTTGCGCACTCCCGCAGGAAGGGAAACAGCTCCTCTTCCGCGACGCCGCCCTTCTGCGGCTCCCTGGCGATATTCACCTGGAGCAGCACCGGCATCCGTATGCCCGCCTTCTGCGCCTGGCGGTCAATCTCCTGGGCCAGGGAAGCGTGATCCAGGGAATGAATCAAACATACATCTTTTATTATATATTTAACTTTGTTGGATTGCAACTGTCCAATGAGGTGAATTGAAA
Source organism: uncultured Eubacteriales bacterium (assembly GCA_902795275.1). Lineage (GTDB taxonomy): Bacteria > Bacillota > Clostridia > Christensenellales > Aristaeellaceae > RUG563. The sequence continues at coordinate 11,444 of CADBKQ010000011.1, forward strand.
ATTTTCCTTCCAAAAAGGGCAGCTTTTCCCGCAGGGACTGCACCCGGTTTTCCCCGATGTCGGTCACGTTCAATTCCGCCAGGGGCAGAATTTCCTCCGGCGTGGAATATTTCGTCACCGCAATCAGCTTCGGGCACCTGCCCCAGGGCTCGCTTTCCCGTTTCAGGGTTTCCATCACCGCTTTGACGCGATCTTGCAGCATTGTTTTGCCTCCGAGTTCTAAGTTCTTAGTTCTAAGTTCTAAGCGGATTACCTATCCTTTTGATAACAGCTATATGGCTTAGAACTTATAGCTTTGAACTTAGAACGATCTATCAGAACAGTCTCACCATCACGCCTTCATACACCACTTCGGGCTTATCGGGCACCACGTAAGCGTACATGCCGTCGTCGGAAATGGACGTGACTTCCACGCCTGTCCAGTATTCGCCGCCCTCGGTTTCGATGACGATGCCCTTGCGCCCGTTCTGCACATAGATCGCGCTGGCGGGCACCGTGAGGCTGGATACGTTTTCGCTCAGCCGCACCTGGCACTGGCGCAGGTACATCACCTCGGGCAGGAAGCTCACATCGTTTACTTCCAGCCGCACCAGCAGTTCGCCTCCCGAACGGGCGCTGTCGATCACCGTGGCGGTCAGCGGATGATTGTCGAAGCTCTCGATCACCAGGTTATAGGTCTGGCCGTTGGCGGGCGCGCGGTTCTGGTCGTGGCAGAGCATCAGGACCGCCCATTTGTCTTTCCGCACCATGCGGTAAACGTCGACGGCGTTCCGGGAAGTGATGCTGGTTTCCAGCGTGGGCACCTGGCCGTTGTACATGGCCCGCACCTCCGTGGGGCTGTAATCGGCATAGGTGTTCATGTTCAGCGCTTTTTCAAACCCGTCCGTGTAGAAGCTCACCAGCCCGTTCGCCGGGGCGGCAAACTGCTTCGTCCAGGTGGAAATGCGCTGGAGCTGGGTGTTCTCGTCGTCGTACAGGCGGCTGAGCTTTTGCTCATCGGGGTACTTTTGCTTGATATACAGCTGCTGCCGTTCCATCGCGTCCTTGAGCAGCTTTTCCTGGTCGCTCACGCTGCCCTCGGCGCCGTGCACCAGTCGCTGCACCTCCATGGCGCGGGACTGCACCTGTGTCATCAGGTTCAGCAGGGTGGAGTCCGTGGAAGCGCCGGAAATGAGCAGCTTGTGGTACTCCTTGATCTGATCCCGGTAGTGCTTGAGGGTGGTCCATTCCTTGGCGTTAAAGCCGGAAGTGTAGATGGTGGCCACCATATCGCCGCGCTCCACCTCGCTGCCCTCGTCCACCAGGTAATCCATCTGGGACACGTTCTCCTGCACGTCCACCGTTTCGTTGCGCACCAGCACCGCGTCGCCGGAGTAGGAAGCGGACATGGAGCCGTATTTCACGATGCCGTACTGCGTACCGCCGGGCCTGAGCATCTGCCAAACAATGAAGCCGCATACGGCCAGCACGGCGACCACCAGCGCCACCAGCCCCCATTTCGGGCCGGAACGCCGACGGCGGGACATGCCGGTTTTGGGCACCTGATACCCCGTGCTCTGCGGGGAAACAGGGGCCGGGGTTTCTTCATAATAATCGCCGGGCTGCTGCGCATTGGCATAAGGCGCTCCGGGCATTTGCTGTCCGCCTGCGCCGTAATAGCCTGGCTGCATGGCCGGGTCCGGGGCGATCTGCGCGGGCGGCGGCGGAGCGCCCGCGATGGGGCCGGTCTGCGTTTGCTGCCCCGGCACAGGCCGCTGCACCCATTGATTCAGCATGGGCGGCTGATCCCAGGGCGAAGGGCTGAACCCCTGCCCGCCTTGATATCCGCCCTGCGGATTGGAACCTTGAGGGGGCTGCATGATTTCCTCCAACTCAAAAGGATAACTCCGAATCATTCGCCAAACTATGAAGAAAGTCCTTCTTTTTTTACAAAAGTTTTGCAAATTTAAGAATATTTCCAGATATAGGGAATAGGGAATAGGGATTAGGGATTAGGCATTAGGAACGAAGTCACCCGGCTGTCATCCCGAGCGGAGTGGAGCAATAGCGGAACGGAGACGAGGGACCTGAACGCTGGATTATATATCTGTTGGCTGAGTGCGCTGCATATAGATCCCTTTCGACTTCGCTTCGCTGGGGATGAGCCTCGTCCCTATTGCCTATTGCCTAATCCCTAATCCTTATTCCCTAATCCCTTTAAAACCCTCATCGTCTCCTTCATCGTCTCGCCGATGGGCTGGTCGATGAGCAGGTCGGCGTTCCGGTCCATGTGGGTGGGCGAGCGGTTGATGATGACCAGCCTGCCGCGGTAGTTCTGCACAAAGCCCGCTGCGGGGTACACGGCCAGGGACGTGCCGCCGATGATGAGCAGGTCGCTGGCGGCGATGGCATCCAGGGCGTCCTCGATGGCGTCGGTCGGCAGGGATTCTTCATATAATACGACCGCCGGTTTGATCACGCCGCCGCAGGGGCAGCGCGGCACGCCGTCCATCTTCAGAATATCTTCCAGCGTATAGGGCTTGCGGCAGCGGGTGCAGAAGTTTTTATGCACCGTGCCGTGCAGCTCGATCACGTGACGGCTGCCCGCGGCCTGGTGCAGCCCGTCGATGTTCTGGGTAATGACAGCGCTCAGGATGCCCATGCGCTCCAGTTCCGCCAGGGCTTCGTGGGCGGCGTTGGGCTTCGCCTGCGGAAAGAGCATCTTCTTGCGATAGAACCGGTAAAACTCCTCCGTGTTGTTCATGAAAAACGTGTGGCTCAGAATGGTCTCCGGGGGATACTTCCATTCCTGGTTGTAGAGCCCTCCCGTGCTGCGGAAGTCCGGGATGCCGCTTTCCGTCGATACGCCCGCGCCCCCGAAGAATACCGCGCGTTTTGATTCTTTCAGCATGTTCGCCAACCGTTCCGGCTTGCTCATGTCCATGGTCTCTGCCTCCCCTTGATTGAGTTAGGAGTGAGGAGTTAGGAGTGAGGAGTTATATGGCTTTTTTCCATTTGTATATCGGTCAAATCCAGCTCGGAATCATTCAGGCATTGATCACCCCAAATAACTCCTAACTCCTCACTGAACGAAACTCCTTTTGTGCATATTATGCCCCCTCCGCCGGGGATTGTCAAGCAAAAATGGATTGTTCATGGTCGATTCATACCAACGGATACATACATAGCACAAAGAAAGAAAGAAATATTTGTTAGATTTTCAGAATGGAAATTCAAGTAAGAATTGTGTATAATAAACGCATCCGAGAGGGAAAGGCGCGTTCGCGTCCGTCCCGGAGAATACACGAAACGATTTGAAGGAGGATTCATCATGTCCAGCGTATCTCTGCAGCACATTTACAAAGTCTATGCCGGCGGCGTCACTGCCGTAAGCGACTTCAACCTTGATATCGAAGATAAGGAATTTATCGTTCTGGTCGGTCCTTCCGGCTGCGGCAAGTCCACCACCCTGCGCATGGTTGCCGGCCTGGAAGAAATCTCCGACGGCGAACTGTATATCGGCGACAAGCTGGTTAACGACGTGGCTCCCAAGGATCGCGACATCGCCATGGTGTTCCAGAACTACGCTCTGTATCCCCATATGACGGTTTATGACAACATGGCCTTCGGCCTGAAGCTGCGCAAGACCCCCAAGGACGAAATCAAGCGCCGCGTGGAAGAAGCCGCCCGCATCCTGGACATCGCCCACCTGCTCAACCGCAAGCCCAAGGCTTTGTCCGGCGGCCAGCGCCAGCGTGTTGCTCTGGGCCGCGCCATCGTGCGTGAACCCAAGGTCTTCCTGATGGACGAACCTCTGTCCAACCTGGACGCCAAGCTGCGCGTGCAGATGCGTACTGAAATCACCAAGCTGCATCAGCGCCTGCAGACCACCTTCATCTACGTTACCCACGACCAGACCGAGGCCATGACCATGGGCTCCCGTATCGTGATCATGAAGGACGGCTTCATCCAGCAGGTCGACACTCCCCAGAACAACTACGACTATCCCGCCAACAAGTTCGTGGCCGGCTTCATCGGCAGCCCCCAGATGAACTTCTTCGACGCCCGCCTCCAGAAGGAAGACGGCAAGGTCGTGGCTGTGTTCGGCGACAACAAGATCGTGGTTCCCCAGGAAAAGATCGCTAAGCTGAAGGATGAATCCTACATCGGCAAGGAAGTCACCCTGGGCATCCGTCCCGAGAACATCGACGACGCTCCCGAATTCGTGGCCGAGCATCCCGACGCCACCATGAAGGTGCACGTGGAAGTCACCGAATTGATGGGCTCCGAAACCTATCTGTACTTCTCCACCTCCGGCAAGGCCGAAAACGTCATCGCCCGCGTTGACCCCCGCACCAAGACCCGCGCCGGTGACGACGTGGTGGTGGCCATGGATACCACCCGCCTCCACTTCTTCGACAAGGACACCGAAGAAACCATCCTGAACCGTTAATCCTTCAAAATCGTTTTTCGCCGGAAGGGGCTTTCCCCTTCCGGTTTTTATGTACAAAAAAAGCCCCGGGGGTTCCGGGGCAATTTGCTGTTCATTCCGCTTCCAGCGCCTTTTTAAACTGCGTTTCATACAATTCCGTATAAACGCCGCCCGCTTTGACGAGCTGCGCGTGCTGGCCCCGCTCCGCGATGCGGCCATCCTTCACCACCAGGATTTCATCGGCGGCCAGGATGGTGGACAGGCGGTGGGCAATCAGGATGCTGGTGCGGGTCTGGATGATGGGCTCGATGGCTTCCTGAATCTTGGCTTCGGAAATGGAGTCCAGCGCGGAGGTGGCTTCGTCGAAGATGAGCAGCGCCGGGTCTTTCAGCAGTACCCGGGCGATGGACAGGCGCTGCTTTTCCCCGCCGGACAGCTTCAGGCCCCGGTTGCCCACCATGGCGTCCAGGCCCTTTTCCTGCTTGAGCACAAAATCATAGATATTGGCTTTCTGGCAGGCGGCAATCAGCTCCGCTTCGGTGGCGTCCGGCTTGGCGTAGAGCAGGTTGTCCCGGATGGTGCCGTTGAACAGATAGGTTTCCTGGCTCACGATGCCCACGTGCCGGCGCAGGAAAGCCAGGTCGAGCTTCTTCACATCCGTGCCGCCGAACAGAACGGTTCCGTCCTGGCAGTCGTACAGCCGGGGGATCAGGTTGATGATGGTGCTTTTCCCGGAACCGGAAGGCCCCACAATCGCCACGCTGTGTCCGGCTTTCAGGGTGAAGCTCACGTCATGGAGGATCTGGCGTTCGGGGTCATAGGAGAAATTCACGTGCCGGAATTCCACGCTGCCGTCGGCGCTTTTCGGCGTGACGGCGTCCGGGGCGTTCTGAATCTCCACGGGCAGGTCGAAGTATTCAAAGATGCGGGTGAACAGGGCCATGGAGCGAATCCACTCCACCTGAATGTTCAGCAGCTGGTTCACCGGGCCGTACATGCGCCCCAGCAGGGAGACCATCACCGTGATATCGCCCACCGTGATGTCCTGGCCGTATTGCATCATCAGGATGCCGCCTACCAGGTACAGCAGCATCGGGCCGATGGAGGAGAACACAGAGATCACCATGAAGAACCACCGGCCCGCCATGCTCTCCCGGATGTTCAGGCGGATCATGCGGCCGTTGGCTTCCTTGTAGCGGTCGTATTCATACTGCTCCTTCCCGAACAGCTTCACCAGCGTCTGCCCGCTGACGGATAAGGTTTCGTTCAGGATGCCGTTGATTTCGTCGCTGCATGCCTGGGATTCCCGGGTCAGCGCCCAGCGGGTTTTGCCCGCCCGCCGGGACGGGAGCACGAACAGGGGAATCACCAGTACGCCCAGGGTGGCCAGCATCCAGTTCTTCTGATACATCACCGCCAGCGCCGCGATCAGCGTAATGGAATTGGAAAGGATGGAGGTGAAGGTGCCGGTGATCACCGACTGCACCCCGCCGATGTCGCTGGTCATGCGGGTGATGATGTCGCCCTGGTTGTTTGTTGTGAAAAACCGCTGGCTCATCTGCTGGAGATGGGCGTACATTTTGTTCCGCATATCGAAGGTGATATGTTGGGCAATCCAGGCGTTCAGATAATTCTGACCCACGCCGATCAGGCTGCTGCCCACTGTCACGGCCAGGGACAGAACGATCAGCTTCACCAGAATCTCAATGCCCTGCTTTTCCGCCAGCGCGTCCACGATGCGGCCGGTGAGCACGTTCGGGTACAGCGCCAGCAGGGACGACACCGCGATGCACGCTAAAATCAATAAAAACTGCTTCCAATAAGGCCGCAGATAGGAAAACACCCGCAGCAGCAGCGCCTTCGTCACTTTCGGCCTGTTTTTCTTTTCTTCCTCCGTCATGAATCCCCGGCCCATCGGGCCGCCCATTCTTTGCATGGTGTTCCTCCCGTCTGGTGAATGTAGGGTTGTATACCGGAAACAGATTTGCCGCCCGTCCCGGCATGCTTACCGGTGGATCAGATCGCTGAGCTTTTTGCCGTAAAAGAAACCGCGCACCAGATTGTCATATTCCGTCCACAGCGGCAGGGTCTGGCAGATGGCTTTCCGGGGACAGCGGTTCTCCTTGTCCGCCAGGCACGCGACAGGGGAAAGCGTACCCTCCATACATTCCAGGATTTCGCCGAGGCTGTATTCTTCCGGCTTGCGGCACAGCCTGTAGCCGCCGCCCTTCCCGCTGGCCCCCGCCACAAGGCCGCCCGCCACCATATCCTTCATGATGATTTCCAGGTATTTTTTCGATATTTCCTGGCGGGCGGAAATATCCTTCAAGGGGATATAGCTCCCCTGATCATGTTCAGCCAGGTCGATCATGACCCGCAGCGCATAGCGTCCTCTCGTTGTGATCATGTCCGCGCTCCTCCTTTTTTGCATATTATACCGCAGGGCAGATGGGCAAATCAAGAAAAAGATTGTCAAAATCCGAAGAAAGCGGTATATTGATGGTACAAAGGAAACACAGAAACGCTGGATAAAGGAGATGGGTAGAATGCTGTTTGATGAACATGACGTTTCGTATATGCGGGAGATCGCCGCGTCCGTGACGGGGATTCAATTGCCCTTTCCCGTTCATGCCGCCAAAGGCGACGGCCTGGCTGTGGACTGGGACGGCGGGGACGCAAGCGTCACGGCGGAGGATAAAACGGCTTTGTGCCGGGGGCTGTTCCTCTTGTCGAAGGCTGTGAAGGAAAACAAGACCGCGCTGCATATTGCCGAAAAGCGCCACTTCGCCCACTGCGGGGCGATGCTGGACATGTCCCGCAACCGGGTGATGACGGTGGAAGCGGTGAAGCGCTGGATCAGAAGCCAGGCGGCGCTGGGCCTGAACCTGCTGATGCTGTACACCGAGGACACCTATGAGATTCCCGAATACCCCTATTTCGGCTACCTGCGCGGGCGGTACACCCAGGCGGATCTGCGGGAGATCGACGACTACGCTTTCTCCCTGGGCGTGGAGTTGGTGCCCTGCGCGCAAACCCTGGCCCACCTGAAAAACTTCCTGCAATGGCCCGCCTCCGCGCCCCTTCGCGACCAGCCGGACATCCTGCTGATCGACAGCGAGGAAACCTACGCCTTCCTGGACGCGGCGCTGCGCTCCCTGTCCCAGTGCTTCCGTTCCCGCCGCATCCACATCGGCATGGACGAAGCCCATGGCGTGGGGCTGGGGAATTATCTGCTGAAGCACGGCTACGTCAACCGCTTCGACCTGCTGAACCGCCACCTGGCGAGAGTGAAAGCACTGTGCGAAAAGTACGGCTTTCAGCCCATGATGTGGAGCGACATGTTCTTCCGCTTGGGCTCGAAGGACAACGCCTACTACGATCTGGACAACCGCGTGCCGGACGACGTGATCGCCGCGCTGCCGGAGGTGGAGATGGTCTACTGGGATTATTACCACACCGACGAAGCGTTCTATGAACGGATGCTGAAGGAGCATCAGCGCATGGGCCGCGGCACCGTGTACGCGGGCGGCGTGTGGTCCTGGAGCGGCTTCCTGCCCAACCGGGAGCGTTCCCTCCGCACCATGGAACCCGCCCTGCGGGTCAGCGCGCGGATGGGCCTGGACACGGTGATCGCCACCCTTTGGGGCGACGACGGCGCGGAAACGGATTACCTGATGGCCATTGACCGGCTGACCCTGTTCTCCGAAGCCTGCTGGGAAGGAGAGAGCTTCAAGCTCGATGCGTGCGAAGCCGCGGCGGACTGCCTGACCGGGCTGCCCGCCGCCGTGCGGAACGCCTACGACGCCTTCTACGCCGACGATTATACCCGCAGCACCGGTAAGATCCTGATCTGGTGCGACCCGCTGTATCCCTGCGGCGTCAGCGAAGAACGAATGCAGATCCTGTACGACGCGGCGGAGAAAGCCATCCCCGTCCTGCGGGACGCCGGATTCAGCATGGAAACCGTCTACGCTTTGATGCTGTTCATTGCCCTGCAAAAGAAAATCAAGCTGATGCGGGGCATCCGCACAGCCTACGCGACCCAGGACAAGGAAGCGATGAAGCGCGTCCTGGAACAGCAATTCCCCATGGCCATCAAGGCGTACAACGTTTTGATGAACCTGCATCGGTCCTTCTGGGAAACCACCAGCAAGCGCCAGGGCTGGGAAGTGCTGGCCCTGCGCTACGGCGGCGCGGTCGGCAGGATGAGCGACGTGCAGGACGAAATAGAACGCTGGATGAACGGCGACCTGAACTGCATTCCCGAGCTGGACGAGCCCGCGCTGCCCGACGGCAAGGGCTTCACCTATGACCGGACGTCCACCCCCTCGGCGAAAACCTGACAGGAGAAGCGCATGAACATAGAAACAAAACGGCTGCTGCTCCGGGAAATGACCCCGGCGGATCACGGCGCGCTGTACGCGGTGCTTTCAGACCCGGACACGATGCGGCATTATCCGTATGCGTTCGACGAGAAGCGGGTGCAGAACTGGATCGAACGCAACATGGAACGGTACAGAATCCTCGGCTTTGGCCTGTGGGCGGTATGCCTGAAAGACACCGGCGAAATGATCGGCGACTGCGGCCTGACGATGCAGCTTATCGGCGGCGTCATCCGCCCGGAGATCGGCTACCACATCCGGAAGGACATGCAGCGGAAGGGCTATGCCACCGAAGCCGCCGCCGCTGTGCGGGACTGGACGTTTACGCATACCACCTTTCAGGAAATCTACTCTTATATGAAGTACACCAACGAGCCTTCCGCCCGCACAGCCATGGCATACGGCTGCCGCTTCGTGGAAGAATACGCCGACGAAGTGAATGAGCGCACGAAGGTCTACGCCATCACCCGCGCGGAATGGGAACAGCGAAAGCGCGAGGAGAGCATGGGCGGCCATGTGGAAGTCCGGCAGATCCCGCTGACCGGGAACGCCGTTCGCCAGCTGATTGGTTTATCCAGCATGTGGGCAGCGGAAGGCTGCTCCAACGGCATCGTGGAAAACACCCGGGAGGACATCCGGGAACCCGTTTTCGCCGCCCTGGACGGGGACAGAATCGTTGGGTATGCGTTTGGACACGCTTACACCGCGGACAGGCGCATCTCTTCTATTCCCGCAGGCAGCGCCTGCTTTGAAGTGGACGAGCTCTACGTGGTGCCCGCTTATCGCTCCCAGGGCATCGGGAAGCGGCTGTTTGACGCCATCGAAGCCTATGCCGGGAAAAGCGCGCAGTATCTCACCCTGGTCTGCTGCACGAAAGATTATCGCAAGGCGCTTCATTTCTATGCCGTCCTGGGCGGGATGAGCTTTCATAACGCCTTTCTGACAAAAAAGCTGTCTGTTCGGTCGTTCGATTAAAGGAGATGAAATAGGGAATAGGGATTAGTCATTTTGTTTTACTCTTTCGTTGGCTTTCGATCGTATTACGCACGATCTTTACTAATCCCTATTCCCTAATCCCTAATCCCTCCTCCGTTACATAATCCCCATGTACCAATTGACGAAATTTCCACCATCATGTTGACACAAACCGCAAAAAACGGTATAGTTTAATACAGAAGTTTTCTTTCTTATTTTTGATTGCGGGGGATGCATATGACGCTCGGCGACATGGTAGATGTACTGCACGCAAAGGTTTTGGTTGGAGAAGAAAAACTGGATACGCCCGCGCTGACCGCCTGCTGCTCGGACCTGATGAGCGACGTGCTGGCGTTTGTGAATGAAAAAACCGTCTTGATCACGGGGCTGACGAATCCCCATGTGCTGCGCACGGCGGACATGCTGGATCTGAAATGCCTGGTGTTCGCCCGGGGCAAGGTGCCCACCGATGATATTCTGGAAGGCGCGGCGGATCAGGGCCTGGTGGTCATGACCACGAAGGTGACCGCCTTCACCGCCTGCGGCCTGCTGTACGAAGCGGGCCTGCGGGGCGTGCCCATCGAATGGCCGGAAGGGGAAGAACAATGAGCAGCTTTGTTCACGAGGAATACCCGGTCGCCAAGGGCGATTACACCCGCGCGGGGGAGGCCTCCACGGACATCAAGCGCCGCCTGCGCCAGCTGGGCGTGAGCAGCAATGTGATGCGCCGGGTGGCCGTGGCGTCCTACGAAGTGGAATTGAACTTGGTCATCCACTCCGACGGCGGCAAACTGACCCTGGACGTGGACACCGACGGCGTGCTTCTGGTCAGCGAGGACGTGGGCCCCGGCATCCCGGACATTTCCATGGCCATGCGGGAGGGCTATTCCACCGCCAGCGAGGAGGCCCGTTCCCTGGGCTTCGGCGCGGGCATGGGCCTGCCGAACATGAAACGCAATGCCGACGAGTTCGACATACAAAGTGAAGTGGGCAAGGGAACGCGCATCAGCATGCGGTTCCGATTAACCTGAGAAAGGCGCGATCATGGAACAGAAAACCAATCGCTATCATTCCGTCCGTCTGGACATCAGCCGCTGCAAGGGCTGCACCAATTGCTTAAAGCACTGCCCCACCGAGGCCATCCGCGTGCGCGACGGCCGGGCGCACATCATTGATGAAAGGTGCATCGACTGCGGCGAATGCATCCGCATTTGCGAATACCATGCCAAGGTAGCCGTGACGGACGATCTGAGCGTGATTCACGGCTTTCCCCACGCCATCGCCCTGCCGGCCCCCAGCCTGTACGGCCAGTTCAAGGAAATCAAGTCCATCAGCCCCGTGCTGGACGCGCTCAAGGCCATCGGCTTTGAGGAAGTCTTTGAAGTGGCCCGCGGCGCCGACGTGGTGAGCCGTGCCATCCATGAAAAGCTGCGGGAGCCCGGCCTGCCCCGGCCCCTCATTTCCTCCGCCTGCCCCGCGGTGGTGCGGCTGATTCAGGTGCGCTTCCCGGACCTGATTCCCAACATCGTGGACATCCGCCAGCCCATCGAGGTGGCGGCGGAAATCGCCCGGGACGAGTTCTGCCGCAAGCATCATTGCCCGCCGGAGGATGTGGGCGTGTTCTTCATCACGCCCTGCCCCGCGAAGATGACCGCCATCCGTTCGCCCATCGGCCAGAAAAAGTCCGCCGTGGACGGAGCCATTTCCATGATGGAAATTTACGGCAAGCTGATGCCCCACATCGGGCGCATCCTGGCCAATCCCACCAAGCCCTCCTCCACCATTTTCGGCGTGCGCTGGGCGGCCAGCAGCGGCGAGGCAAACGCCGTGTGCCCCGACAATTCCTTGGCCGTGGACGGCATTCAGAACGTCAGCCGCGTGCTGGAAGAAATTGAAAACAACATGCTCAGCGACCTGGTGTTCTTCGAGGGCAACGCCTGCACCGGCGGCTGCGTGGGCGGGCCGCTGAACTTTGAAAACAATTATGTGGCGAAAAACGCCATCCGCAAGCTCAGCCGCGCCTGCTCCAAGGACCATCCCGCGGACGCCGTGCCCGCCTCCATGCTGACCAAGTATCCCCTGTATTTTGACGCCGAGATCGAGCCCAACCCCGTCATGAAGCTGGACGACAACATGATGGAAGCCATGAAGAAGATGGCCCGCATGAACGCCATCTTAGAGGGCCTGCCGGGCTACGACTGCGGCTCCTGCGGCTCTCCCACCTGCCGCACCTTCGCCGAGGACATCGTGCGCGGTTTCTGCACCGAGATGGACTGCATCCATAAGCTGAAAGACCAGCTCAAAATCATGGCCGAGCGCATGGTGGAGCTGGCGCAGACGAAGAGGGAATAACAGCAGCAAGAGGGTTACGCTGGGGCTGTTCGCCCCAGACCCCAGCGTAACCTATTTGTTTGGTTATTGACTTGCAACTATTACGTTACCCTCTATGAACAAAAGAAAGCAGGTGAACTTAATGCGGAGGCTGGTTTGCATTACCGCGGCGCTTTTGCTGCTGTGCGCCTCCTGCCTGGCGGAAGGAGACGGCGGGAAGGGAGTGGAGGATTTGAACCGGGTGTTTTATGAAATCTTCGTGGGTTCCTTTTCCGATTCCGACGGGGACGGGGTGGGCGACCTGCGGGGCGTCATCAACCGGATGGACTACCTGAACGACGGCGACCCGGAAAGCGGGAACAGCCTGGGCATCGAGGGCATCTGGCTGACGCCCATTTTTGCGTCCCCTTCCTACCACAAATACGACGTGACGGATTACTACCAGATCGACCCGGCCTTCGGCACCATGGACGACCTGAAAGAGCTGATCGGCCTTTGCCATGAACGGAACGTGAAGCTGATTCTCGACCTGCCCATCAACCACACGGGCGCGCAGAACCGCTGGTTCAAGAATTTCCTGAACGCCCACATGATGAAGAACGCCGACAACGAATACTACGATTATTATGTCTGGATTCCCGAGGACGAATCGTCCCCCGCCGGGCGGCACTTCACTCCATCCAAGCAGGGAAAAATCAAATACGAAAGCAATTTCTCCGATTCCATGCCCGAGCTGAATTTCGATCTGCCCGCCGTGCGAGAAGCGATGCTGAACGTGGCGCTGTACTATCTCGACCTGGGCGTTGACGGCTTCCGCTTCGACGCGGCGAAATATATCTATTTAGGCGACAACCCCGCCTCCGTGGATTTCTGGAAATGGTACGTGGGCGAATTGCGCAAGGTGAAGCCCGACCTGTACACCGTGGCGGAGGTTTGGGACGGCGAAGGCGTGATCGACCAGTACATTCCCGCTACCAACTGCTTCAATTTCTTCGTCAGCCAGGCGGAGGGCCTGATCGCCGAAACCGCCAAGGCGGGCAACGTGAACCGCTTCACCCAGTATATCCAGCAGTATCAGGGAAAAATCAAGGACATGAGCCCCTACGCCATGAACATGATGTTCGTGTCCAACCACGACATGGACCGCGCGTCGGGCTACCTGCCCGTGTCCAACGGCCAGATGAAAATGGCAGCGAACCTGTATCTCCTCTCCCCCGGTTCGCCGTACCTCTATTACGGTGAGGAAATCGGCCTGAAAGGCTCCCGGGGCGGCGCGAACACCGACGCCAACCGGCGGCTGGCCATGCTGTGGGGCGACGGCGACACCGTGCGCGACCCAGCGGGCGCTACCTACGAACCCAGCAAACAGGTATCGTCCACGGTGAAGGAGCAGATAGAAAAGCGGGGCAGCCTGTTCCATTATTATCAAAAGCTGCTTTCCATCCGCCGCAGCCATCCCGAAATCGCCAAGGGCGAGTACAAAGCGCTGACTATCCCCGACAGCAAGGCTGGCGGCTTCGTTGCCACCTGGCAGGGCCAGTCCGTGGCCGTGTTCCACAACACCACCACCCGGGACATGGACATCGATCTGAGCGCCTTCACAGACCTGACATTTGATTCGATGGACGCCTTCATCGGCCTGGGCGAAGCGTACCTGGAAGACGGCGTTCTGGCCCTCGAAGGCCAGACCAGCGCGGTGCTCCGCGTGGCGCCGTAACGCCGAAGGGACGGAAGGAAGATGAAAAGCCTGCTGATTGCCGACACGACGCGCGAGGAACGGGAGCGCATTGTGGCGGAATCCATCGGAAACATTGACGGGGCCTGCGACGGCTGCCGGCCCGGCCTGATCGAAATGTACCAGGATTACATCGAAGGCCGCAAGGAACTGCGGCAGGTCAACATGGAGTTCAACGCCCGCTACATCTCCGGCGCGACCGGCCCCGAACGCGGGGAATGTGATTTTTCAAGACAAGACTAATACCAGCTTCTTTGTTAAGGATATAAATCAAACAAGGAGAAAACGCTGGGGTTTCACCCCAGACCCCACCAGGGGGATGATCCCCCTGGACCCGTACCTGGCGAAATAACGCCGTTGGAAGAAACCGATAGCCTCCGTCTGCCGCACTGGGGTTACGATAAGTATGGGGCTTCTGGCCCAAGAAAGCCGGGAAAATCCCAGAGGGAAAAGCTCGCTTTTCCCTGGGGATTATTCCCAGGCTTTCCCGGATGCTTTGCATCCGGGTTGGCGGCTTCGCCGCCGGGCCAGAAGCAAAACGGCACCAAGCCAGAATTCCCCGTTCCTCCACGCAGCAGCGGGAACCAAGCTCGGTCAGCAATGCAAGCAACAACCGCAAATGCGGGTCCAGGGCGGTCACCGCCCTGGTGCGGGGTTTAGGGGCCGCACAGGCCCCTGCTCCGTTTCACTTCACAACAATAACTGTTAATACTTTAAAAACCGTCCCCTTTTTCCGTTTCCTGCCGGAAGCGTATGGGACGGTTTTTCTGATTGAATATTGTTATTATCGGTAAGTCTGCTGGCGCAGGCGGCGGGCGGTGACAACGTGTTCCAGCGCGCCGAAGCCGACGAGGGCGGCGATCATCACGCAGTACCAGACCGTGTCTGAAATCTGCGGCACCTTATCCAGCCCAAACTCCACGCCAACGACGACGCCCACGCAGCCGATAGCCGCGAAGCAGGGCCAGAAGCGCTTCCGGAACCCTCTGGGCGCGGCGCATTGCAGGCAGCCGTAAATCAGCAGGCCTTCGATGATCACGCCGCACATGACCTGCTCGATGCGCACAAAGCCCCAGCGCATGCCCAGGGCCCGCAGGCTTTCGCAGAAAATCTGCGGCACGCACAGGTAGTACACCACGCGCTCAAAGCGCAGGCTAAGAATGGCGTCCTCCTTCTTGCTCACGCCAAACACCACGGCCACAACCAGCGCGGCCAGCGCTTCCAGCAGGAACACCGCCCAGAACCATTCGCCCCATTCGTTGCTGATGGCGAAGGGCGCTCTGGCAAACGTTTCATTTTCCACATACGAACCCGCGCCCTGCATATCCAGGAAGATTTCAGCCGCCCGCACGCCCGCCGCCATCAGCGCGCCCACGGGGGCGAACAGGCTGAGCATGATCGGCGGGCAGATTCTATGCAGCTTCGCGCCCAGCGCCACGCCCAGCACCATGCCCAGGCAGCCGCCGATAAAGGAAAACTCCGCCGCGTCCATCCGCAGCAGGGACGCCCAGCCGTACCGGGGCCAAACCCTGTTGGACAGCAGCACCGTGTACAGCACCTTGGACAGGGCCAGCGCCAGCACGGCCCCCAATAAAACACCAGTGAAAACGGGGGCTGTTTTCATCCCCCGTTTTTTTGCCCGCAGCATCAGCCAGGCAGTGCTTGCCAGGAACACGGCAAGCAGCGTAAACCAATATGCTTTGTTCATCTTTCTTATTCAATCGCCGACGCGAAATAGATGATGTCGGCAATGTCGCGGGTGTCCGCGTTCTTCACGTCGTTGATTTTCTCTCCGTCAAAAATCAGCATGGTGGAGTTTCCGCCGTCCAGATTGTACGCGGTCATGGTGGACTTGATTTCCTCTCCTGCACGCTTTGATTTTTTCTGCGCGTCGTCGATACCGACCTCATAGACGAGGCGGGCAAATTCCTGCAATGTCATGCCGGTATTGCCCCGGGCGGGCGGGCCGCAGCAGATGCACTTGTATTCGAGGGGACCCACCTGAGCGATGCACATGCGCTGTTTGCGTTCCTCCGCCGCCATGTCCTCGCGCAGCGCCATATCGCGCACCAGCTTGCCATTGTCCACCAGCACAGGGCCGAAGAAGAACGAATTCATGACTCTCTTTCCGTTGATGGTTTCATGCACCTGGCCGGTGAACGGATTGCGGACGATATGGAAATCGCCGTCCTCATCAATCAGCAGCACATCCCGGTCGCCGCGCAGATCGTCCAGGAACAGCTGGCCCTGGCGCAGGATGTAGCCATGGTGCGTAAAGCAGAAATAATCGCCGTTAATGGCCAGCGCCGCGTTGACGCGCTTGGCCATGGCAGTGCCCTTCATCAGCATTTCGGAATGGAAGCCGTTCGCCGCCGTGGTGCGAAGCTGGGAGGGATGCGAAATCTTTACGGTGGCCACCCAGTATTCACATTGGGTCGCCATTCCCAAATCAAACACGCCGTGCTGAATCGCGACCAGAATGGAATCGTCGGCATAAACTCCGGCCTTTTTAAAGCCTTCCTTCTTCAGCGGCATGCCGCCTGAAAAATCCCAAGGCAATACTTTAATCGTATCCGCAACGGCCGCGCTTTTCACCGGGCTTGCGCAGAGCAAAACGAAAGCGCAGAGAAGAATGAACAGCCGCTGAATCGCCTTTTGCATTCCGCAGTTCCCCTTTCACCATAGTCCATCATTCATTATAAAATGTCGAATTGTGGTTGTCAATACCAAATTTTACTTTGATGTATCAAATTTGTAACTTTTCTGTAACAAATAAAATTGTTCTCTCCGCCCGCAAAAAGAGATGACAAACCACCCGGATTCAGGTATAATAACAGCGGGAGGAAAAGACGCCGACCATCGTGGGATTATCATGAAGGAGGGATTAGGGAATAGGGATTAGTCATTCTGTTTTGCTTTTTCGCTGGTCTCCAATTTTGTCATACACTATCTTTACTAATCCCTAATCCCTATTCCCTAATCCCTTTTATCACTTAAAGTGTCCTTTAACCTTCGACTGACCCATTACGAAGAAAGATTTACCATGCCGGGAAGAGCGCGCTTCATGTTTCCGGTATTTCATTGGGAGGGGACATCATGCAGCACATCATCACCCAGTTTCAACTGCAAGGGACGCCCGTAAGCTGTGAACGGTACGGCAACGGGCACATCAACGAAACCTACCTGCTGACCACCGACGCGCCGCACGCCTATATCCTGCAAAAGGTGAACCGCCATGTGTTCCCGGATATTCCCGGCCTGATGCGGAACATCTGCGCCGTCACTTCCTACCTGTGGCGGCAGACCCCGGATCCCCGCCGCGTGCTGACGCTGGTGCCCACTCAGAACAATGACATGTACTTTGTGGACGCGGACGGCGAAACCTGGCGCTTGTACGAATTTGTGACGGACAGCCTGTGCCTCGACCGGCCTGAAAATGAGTATGATTTACAGCAAAGCGGCCTGGCGTTCGGTACGTTCCAGAATCAGCTGGCGGACTTCCCGGCCCATACGCTGGTAGAGATCATTCCTCATTTCCACGACACCCCGGCGCGCTACGCCCAGCTGAAGGAAGCCATCCGCAGGGACGAAGCGGGCCGCGTCAAGGAAGCGGAAAGCGAAATCGACCAGTTTTTAGCTTATGAAAAATATGCCGATTGCCTGATGAGCCTGCTGAGAAAAGGCGATCTGCCGCTGCGCGTGACCCACAACGACACCAAACTGAACAACGTGCTGCTGGACGCCGCCACGCGCACGCCCCTGTGCGTGATCGACCTGGACACGGTGATGCCCGGCCTGGCGGCGAACGACTTTGGCGATTCCATCCGCTTCGGCGCGGCCACCGCCCCCGAGGACGAACAGGATATGGACAAGGTGGGCATGTCGTTGAGAATGTTTGAAGCCTATGCCCAGGGGTTCCTGTCCGCCTGCGGGCAGCGCCTCACCCCGCTGGAGAAGGAAACCCTGTCCATGGGCGCGCTGCTCATGACGCTGGAATGCGGTTCCCGGTTCCTGGCGGACTACCTGAACGGCGACGTGTATTTCCATCGGGCCCGCCCCGGCCAGAACCTGCAGCGCGCCCGCACGCATATCAAGATGGTGCGGGATATGGAAGGCAAGCTGGACCGGATGCGGGAAATGATCGAAACGATTGATCGGCGGACGGCTGCCCGCTGACGGAACACCTTCACAAAAAAGCATGCGTGACAGCAATCGCGCATGCTTCGGTCGGGGCTGTCTCCGTTTGGCGGGGCAGCCTTTTTTGTGTGGAAAAATCAGTTTTCCACGGTGATGACATCCTTCAGAATATAGTGGAAGGAAGGGGACGAGCTGAACTTGTTTTCGGCATAGCCCTGGTTGAGGTCAATGGTGTCCGCGGGGCTATCCGGATTGACGCCGATATAATTGCCCCTGAACACTTCCAGCTGATTCTTGCGGAAGGCTTCCATGGCCTGGTCGATGCGGGCCTGGGTGCCCTCGGCGGCGATGGTTTTGTTCAGCTCCAGCAGCTCCACCCAGTTCTTTTCAAATCCGGCGCTCATATCGCGGCCAAAGGCGGTGGCGTCCACGTATTTTTCGATGGGCTTGGAGGACAGCACCGCGCCCACGGCGTTGATGATATAGGGCGTCCAGTTGATGCGCGTGCTGATGAGGGACGTATAAGGCGCCGCGTCGATCATGTTCTGGTTGTAGCCCACATGATACACCTTTTTCCTGCTCACCGCTTCTTCACAGGCAATGGCGGGGCCGATGGTGTCCGAGTGCTGGGAAATGATCACGCAGCCCTCGTCGATCAGGGCTTTGGCGCAGGCCTTTTCCGCGGCGAAGCTGCTCCAGGTGCCGGTATAGCGCACGCGCATGGTAGCCTCCGGCACCACGGAACGCACGCCCAGCAGGAAGGCCGTGAACCCGGACACCACTTCCTCGGTGCCGTAAGCGCCCACATAGCCCACCACCGCTTCGCCGGGCTGAATCACGCCCTGGCTGATCATCTCGCGCAGCTTCATGCCGGCCACGATGCCGCTGATGTAGCGGCCCTCATACGCCCTGCCCTTGAAGGTGTGATAGTTTTCCGGCGCTTTTTCGTTGGGCACCGGCCGGAAGGACACCTGGCAGAACTGCACGCGGGGACATTCCGCGGCGACCTTTTCCACCTGCTCGCTGTAGGAATTGATAAAGACGATCTGGCAGCCCCGGTCCACCAGTTCCCGGAGCGGCTCTTCCGTTTCGGCTTCGCGCACGTTGCTCCTGGACAGGATCTCCACCCGTTCGCCGTATTCCTTTTTCAGCGCCTGCTCGGCCAGAAAGAAATTGTAGGTATAAGGCGTGCTTTCGTCATTTTCGTAGATGAAGCCCACCTTCACTTTGTCCAGAACCGGCGATCCGTCCCAAATGTCGAATACGAAGCTGCCCGCCAGCAGCACCAGCAGGCAAATCGCAAGCGTGATGAGATAATAACGCTTCATAGATACCCTCCCGTTCAGGCGTCCGCCTTGGGCTGTTCAGGCTTCGGGGCGTCCGGCTTGGCCTCTTCTGCTTTGGGCTGTGCGTCCTGCGGCTTGGCTTCCTCCGCTTTGGGCTGCGCGTCCTGCGGCTTGGCTTCCTCCGCTTTGGGCTGCGCGTCCTCCGGCTTGACGCCGTACAGCTCGTTCAGGTTGATCTTGCCGTCGTTGATCAGCTTCAGCAGCACATCCACCATCTGCGGGTCGAACTGCGAGCCTTTGCCTTTTTCCAATTCGCCCAGCACATAGCCGAAGTCCATCTGCTTGCGGTACACGCGGTTGGCGGTCATGGCGTCGAAGGCGTCGGCCACGCCGATGATGCGGGCGTTGATGGGAATATCCTCGCCCTTGAGGCCCTGGGGATAGCCCCGGCCGTCGTAGCGCTCATGGTGGTACAGCGCGCCTTCGATCACGTGATCCAGCAGGGTGAAGTCCTTGAGGATTTCCGCGCCGTGCAGGGTGTGGGACTTCATGATGGCGTATTCATCGTCGGTCAGCCGGGCGGGCTTGTTCAGGATGGCGTCGGGAATGCCGATCTTGCCGATGTCGTGCATGAGAGCGGTCTTGCGCAGGTTTTCACATTCCTTCTCCGGGAAGCCCAGCTCATGGGCGATCATGGCGGAATACTGCGACACGCGCGCGGAATGCTGGCTGGTGCGCTCGTCCTTGGCGTCCACGGCCTTGGCGATGGCGAAGATGGTTTCGTTGCCCATCTGAATCTGCTTGTGGGCCACGTCCAGCTCGCGCTTCTGCAGATCCAGCGTGCGCTGCACCTGGGTGCGCACGACGAACCAGGTGAACCAGGCCACGGCGATCATGGGTATGACGATCACATACACCATGAACCAGGGATAATCGTAGATTTCTTTTTCCTTCACCACGTCGTACACGCGCTCGGCCAGAAGGACCTGCTGGGTGTTGTCAAACACGGCCAGGTGGAAAACATAGCTGCCGGGATACAGGTTGGTGTACACGATGGAGTTCAGCGAGCTCTGGGGCATAATGTTCCAGTGGGTGTCGAAGCCCTCCAGATAATAGCCCACGTAGGGATCCTGAATGGTATAGTTGATGATTTCCGGGATGATTTCGATCTTGTTCACCCGGCGGTCAATGTCCATGGCGCCGCCGCGCTGCATGCTCACTTCCACGTTGTCCAGCCGCAGGGAGGACACCATCAGCCGGTAGCTCTGCGTCCCGGCGCTGTAATTGTAAGCGTTGATGATGAACATGCCGTTGTCGCAGGGCAGGAACAGGTCGCCGGTTTCGCGCTCACAGTAATTCCAGGAGTTGGCGGTGAGGGCGCTGTTCAGGCCCCGGCGGAAATTGAGCAGCTCATATTCCATACTGTCCGTGTCGGACAGCAGTTCATCCCGGCTGACGACATAAATGCCCGCGCTGCTCATCACGAACAGGGTGTCCGGGTCGCGGACCCAGATATCATAGTTATTATAGTAGGGGAATTTATCCAGCGTGCGGATCTGCTCGTTTTCATCCATGTAGCACAGGCCGTTGCTGGTGACGACAAACACGCCGCTGCCCTTGGGGTCGGGGATGGTGCGCAGGATGACCTTGCTGCTCAGCCCGTGCTCGGTGGTGAGCAGGCGCTTTACCTCGCCGTCCTCCAGCACGGCGATGCCGTCCCCGTCCGTGCCCGCCAGGATGCGGCCGTCGGGCATTTCGGTCACGGTCAGAATCATGGAGTTGATCAGTCCGCCCTGATACCCGATGGTGCGGAGGATTTCATGGTTCCGGATAAAGCTCAGGCCCGTGTCGCCCGCGGCCAGGATCGTGCCGTCGGACAGCTGGAACACCAGGCGCGCCCGGTTGCCAAAGCTGCCGTTCTGGTGGTTGTAGAGGTATTCCGCGCCGTCCGGCTCCACTTCGATCAGGCCCCCGCCGTAGGTGCAGATCCACAGGTGGTTGTCTGCGTCCACCGCCATGCAGCGGATGCGCACGTTGGTCAGTTCTTCCGTCAGGTTGTTGGTGATCTGGTTCAGGCAGGCGTCGTCCACGATGTCCAGGCCCTTGTCCGTACCGATGTAATAGCAGTCCTGCCAGCGGACGATGGTGTTCACCACCTGGGGCGTCATGCCCACGGTGGTATACACGTCGCGGAAAGCGGAGGGCGCCATGCGCAGCAGGCCCAGCCGGGAGGAGGTGAACCACAGGTCGCCCTGGTAGTCCAGCAGCACGTTGTCGATGGAGGCGTTGAATTCGTTGGTGTTGATGGGGTGGAATTTGCTGTCCGTATCCAGGTAGCCCACGCCGTTGTCGGCGCAGACGAACACTTCGCCGTTGTCCAGCACATACAGATCCTTGATGTTTTTCAGGCCTCCGCAGGTGACGATGCTCACGTCCTCAAATCCGCCGGAGGAGATGTCGTAGGTATAGACATGGTTGGCGGTGGTGCCCGCCAGCAGGTTTCCCTTCTTGTCAAAAGCGCAGGAGCGGAAGCTCTCCTTGTTGTTGATCACCATGCGGGAGGAAAGGATCCGGCCCTGGCTCAGCAGGAACAGGCGGCCGTCGTTGGTAACGGCAGCCACATGGTCGTTTTCATCAGCGCTGATATCGTCGGCGTAATTGATCTCCGTCAGGGTGTTCATCCGCTTCAGGCCGCTTTTGAGCATCAGCACCTGCATGCTGCTGGTGGTGCCCACGTAGTAATACCCGTCAGAGCTTTGGATGATGGAGCGCACGGAGTTGGAAGGCAGCCCCTTGCTCTCGTCCACCACATTGACGATTTTTTCATTGATGGCGATGGAGAAGCCGTTGTCGTTCGTGCCGATCCACAGGCGGCCTTCCGCGTCCACGTACAGGCAGTTCACGTTGCGCACGGAGTCCAGGCTCATGGCCCGGAATTCGCGGCCGTTGTAGCGGTACAGGCCCGCATAGGTGCCCACCCACAGGATGCCGTCGTTGGTCTGCACAATATCGTTGGCTTCGCCGCAGGGCAGGCCGTTCTTGCTGCTGTACAGGGTCTGCACATAGTCGTTGTAATTGGTTCTTTCCTCGGCGGACACGGCGGCGGGACGGGCCAGCGCCAGGATGGCCAGCAGCAGGGCGGCGGCGGTCTTGGCGGCTTTCTCAGCCTTTCCGGCTTCATCTTGATCGTCCTTGTTTTTCCGGTCCGTCACCCGCCGCACCAGCTTCAGCGCCAGGAACAGCACGAGCAGGGTGAGGGTTTTATCCAGAAAATCAATGTAGAATTGCCCCGCGGCGCAGGCCGGCAGGTAGGGGCAGCCGATTTCCCGAAGGTACCCGATCACGCCGTCGCCCCAGACGTTGCCGGTGCTGCCGCTGTGAAACAGCACGTTCAGGGGAATCGAAATCACAATCGCTGCAATCGACGCGACGGAGGCGGCCGTCATGGTGCCGAACAGCGTGTCCAGCTTGCGCTTCTTCGCCGCCAGGCCGACCACGATGGCAAGCGTCACGCTGGTAAGCCCGTAAATAGCGGACAGCGGGTTGGTCATGCCGCTGAGCAAATTGAGCGTGATGCCCACGATGCTGCCGCATACCGGCCCGGCCGCATAGGCGCAGAGCACCGTGCCGAAGGAATCCAGCCACAGCGGAAGATTCAGAGCCGCGGCCAGCTTGCGGCCTCCGTAGTTCAGCGCCATGCATAGAACGATGAATATGGCAAAATGATAGAGTTTCCACTTTTTCACGGCTGTTTCCTCCGCTCCCGCAGGGCGATCCGCTCCGGCGGGAAAACTGTATTGAATGAGGAGCTGAGAAGGCTTCGCGTCCTGTACCGGCTTATTTTCCGCTTCCTTCGCTGATTCTGTCCCAATACTCCTCGTAGGTCTTCATCCATTCAATATACCGGCCGTCTGCCAGCACTTCGTCGATGACGCCGTTCACAAAGGCAATTAATTCTACCTCGCCTTTTTTGGCGGCGATCCGGTCGCCCTGCATTTCCTTGGCGATCTGAAGCTGCAAGTCGGGCACCAGCGCCAGCTGCGGATGGGTTTCGATATAGGCTTTGGCCGCCGCCACGTTCACCACGGCGGCGTCGGCCCAGCTGTTCGCCACGGCCAGGTACACCTCCTGGATGGTGTTCATCCGGCGGAACTCGTGGTAGTCCACAATCTTTTCAGCCGCTATCGCTTCGTGCAGGGAGCCGCTCTGCGCCACGATGATCTTGTCCCACAGGTCGGAAAAGGCTTTGATGCTTTCCAGGTTTTTCGTCTGAACCAGGATGCCGACCGTGGAATCATCGTCCCCGTAATAATATCCTTTGGAGAAGGTGTTGGTCACCGCCCGGCCGGGCGTATACATCAGGGCGGAAACCACCAGGTCGCAGTCGCCGTCGTTGACAGAGGGAAGCACCAGGCTGAAATCCATGGGCACGAGCCTGAGCTCCACGCCCATCTTCTCCGCGATCAGGCGGGCCAGCTCCACGTCCGGGCCTACGATCTGTTCGCCCTCGGGCAGCGATTCGTCCATGAATTCCTGGGGCGGGAAGTAAGGCTCAATCGCCACCCGCAGCACCCCGGCCTCGCGGATGCGGGCCAGCACGCCCACGGCGTTTTCGGGGATGCCCTGGCTTACGTCCATCGACTGATCCACATAATTCCATTCGTTCTCCACGTATTCGCCGCTCATATCCTCCGCCCAGGCGGCGAACACGCATAGCATGCACACAGCGGCCAGTGCTGCCAGCCAGATCAGCCGATAGGTCTTCATTCCGTCACCTCATTCATTCTATCAAAAGCGATAAAAACCAATACTCCAAAATAGGGAATAAAACCCCAATCTAATTATAACACAGGAAATGCAAAAACGCTATATGCGCGAAGCAAAAAGATCATCTTTCACCGCTCATTCAACCCGGAACCGCGGCACGGTCTGCCCGTCCGGCAGCGTGACCGGCTCGTTCCACATGGACGCGGGGCGCGTCCAGACTTCGCCCTGGCCGTACAGCGCGCGGTACACCACCATGGGCTCCAGGGTTTCGGAATGGAGCGCGAGGTCTAAGACCTCATAACGGTTGCCCTTGTAATGGCGGTACGTTCCTTTCGGGATGCGGATGCGCATGCTTTCCAGGCAGAGGTAGGGATACGCTTCTTTCCAGAAATACAGTTCGGTCAGCTGCTTCCACAGTGCCGGGTCGGCCTTGATCTTTTCCGGCAGGATCCACATGCCGTCCTGCACTTCCTCGGGCTGCCAGCGCATGGCTTCGATCGGTACGTCCTGGTGAATCAGCCACACGTCGCGGAGGAAATTCTTACCCGGGCGCTCTGTCCGCAGTTTCATGAGCAGACGGGCGTTTTCCATGTCTGGCTTGAAACCCATTTCTTCCTCCGTTTCCCGCACGGCGGCGGTGGCGCTGTCTTCCCCTGCAACTGCCGAGCCGCCTGTTACCGACCAGATATCCGGCATTGGGTTTTTATCCTTCGCCCGGCGCTGCAAAAGCGTTTCCCCCCGGCAGTTCAGGAACAGCATGTGCACCACCAGATGATACAGTTCATCCGGCACAGGATTTCCGCGAATCATCGTCTTTCCCGTTAAATTCCCATCCTTGTCGTATAAATCCCAAATCTCCATGCGTTTGTCCTCCTGTGTTTCCTGATTTTATTGTATCAGGAAAAAATGCGGATTGCAAGCGGCTTGCGGCAAGGCTGTCAAGCTGATATAATCAAATGGATGAGGAGGAATGCGCATGGACGAAACACTGAAAAAGCGGCTCACCGAATTGGCGAACCGCAGCTATGGGCAGGGCGTTTACTGCTTCACCCATTTTCTGGACCTGGCGGGGCGGTCGGATTTTATGTCGCTGGTTCCCTCCCTGCCGCCGGTGCCCTGGACGCTGTTCGGCGGGGCGGAGGGGTGCGAGCGGCAGATGCTGCGCTTCGGCAGCGAAGACCTGTGCGGCTACGACCAGCCCTTTCCCATCGCCATCCTGCGCCTTGCGCCCCTCAGCGCGAAGTTCGCCGAGCCCCTGACCCACCGGGACTACCTGGGCTCCCTGATGGCGCTGGGCATGGAACGGGAATTATTGGGCGATATTGTGGTGCGGAAGGACGCGGCGTATCTGTTTTGCGAGGAGCGTATCGCGCCGTATATCGCGGAGCATTTCGTCCAGGCGCGGCACACATCGCTGTCCGCCGAGATCATCCCGGAGCTGCCGGAAGGCGCGCTGTTTGAAACGAAGCGGATGCTGGTGCAGGTGGCGTCCCAGCGGGTGGACGCGCTGGTGGCCCATGTGTTCAAAATGAGCCGGGGCGACGCGCAAGCCCTGTTTCCCGCCGGGAAAGTCTTCGTGTCCGGCAGGCTGTGCGAAAGCCCGGGGCATGCCCCCAGGCCCGGCGACGTGATTTCCGTGCGCGGCTTCGGCCGCTTCCGTTACTGCGGTGTGGAAAGCCTGTCCAAAAAGGGAAAGGAAAACACGGCGGTGGAGCTGTTTGTGTGATGGAATGAAGGACGACTTCATTCCATTTTTGTCGAAATTGAAATAAATTTGTAACAAATTGGCCTTTTCCCGTAAAAGCAGGCTCTTTTTTATTAAAAAATAGTTGACTTTTTGTAATAAATTTGATATAAATAAGAAGGATGTACGATAATGACTTTGATGGACGCATCCGCGTCTTTTGGAAGGTGAAAGCAATGGCGAAGAAACGCACTTCCGATGCATACCGGAAACTGACGGGCATCCTGATTATTTTGTTCGTGCTGACGGCGCTGTGCGCCGCGGGCTATGTGCTGCTGGATCAATCCATCCAGGTGCAGCAGGCGGAAAACGACGCCCGCGCCAAGGCGGAAAACGAACAGCTGGAAGTCCAGTATCAGCAGGCAAAGCAGGAGGAACAGGCGAAGGAAGCGGAAGGGAAAACCGTTCAGTGGCCTGAACCCAAAGCCCAGGGCTGGGACGTGGTTGACCTGAGCAATTATCCCCTCACCAACACGCGTTCCTACGACGCCACCCGCATGGAATTGATCACCAGCGGGATGCTGCTGGTCAACCGCTGGCACGCCGTGCCGGACGATCTTTCCCAGGCTGAATTCCTGGTGGTGCACGCCACCGACAAGCGCATCGCCACCGCGGGCAACAACGTGAAGCTGCTGTCCCCCGCCATTACCGCCCTGGGCGATATGATCGCTGACGCGAAGGCCGCCGGGCTGGAACACTACAACGTGGAAGAGGGCTACCGTCTGCGGGAAGTGCAGCAGGAAAAGTTCGACAAGGAAGCGCAAAAGCACGCCAGCCGCTACTCCGGCGACGCGCTGACGGATAAAGTCGTCGCCTCCGGCATCAGCGTGCCCGGCACCAGCGAATATGAATCCGGCCTGGCCTTCTGCGTGGGCCGCTACGCCAAGGGCGACCCCATCATGGACAAAAAATTCCATGAGCTGCCCCAGTCCGACTGGCTGGTGGAGCACAGCTGGGAGTATGGCATCATCTTCCGCTTCCCGGTGCAGGGCTATCCCAACGCCACCGTGACGGATAAGTCCTACAAGACCGGCCAGAAGAGCAGGCTGAGCATTTACCGGTACGTGGGCAAGGCCAACGCCGCAGTGATGCACACCCTGAATTTCTGCATGGAAGAATACATCGAATATCTGATCCAGCATCCCCACATTGCGGTGTATGAGGACGGCAAGCTGAGATATGAAATCGTCCGCACGGAAGGCTACTACGGCGGCGACGCCACCGTTCAGGTTGCCCGCGCCGCCCAGGAAATCAACGTTTCCACCGACAATATGGACAACAACGGCATGGGCGGCATCATCGTCGCTATGTCCTACTGATTGCATTTTCCCTCACCCTGTTTCATGGGACTGTTGCAGAAGTCCCAATAAAAAAGCAGGACATTCAGCTATGAGGAGTAGCGGAATGTCCTGTTTTGTTGTGGAAATAAGCGGAGGCAGGGAGTACAAAGCGGAGAAGGACGAATTCTATCGACAAGGAAGCGCCCGGCTTGAGGAACTGGATGACAGGGAACTGTACAGCGCGCATTCGGGAATGATCCGAAAATCACAAGTCGAGCCGAGAATTCTGTTTGAGCTCCTGGTAAAATGCTTGCTATTGGTGGGTTTTTGGACTTTTGTTTTCTGAAATTTTGAGGAGATTGGCATTTTGATTTGTCAATTATTTTTAACATAAATTCGCCCCAATGTCACGATTCATTTATTGTCATCGGAGGATTTCTCTGCTAAGATATTCCCGTGAGGTGGGAAAAGTATGATTGGTGAGAACATTCAGCATTTACGGAAAATGAAGTCCATCACCCAGGAAGCCCTGGCCGAGCAGGTGGGTGTATCCCGCCAGACCATCGCCAAGTGGGAAAGCGGCGAAAGCGCGCCCGACCTGGAGATGGCCGGCAAGCTGGGCCAGGCCCTGGACGTATCCCTGGACGACCTGGCCAACGCGCCGCTGTACAATGCGCCGCCCGAGGCGGGCGACATGAAGGGCAAGCACGTGTTCGGCCTGGTGACGGTGGGCGACAAGGGACAGATCGTGATTCCCGTGCAGGCCCGCCGGGTGTTCCACATCCAGCCCGGCGACCAATTGATGGTGCTGGGCGACGAGGACCGGGGCCTGGCCCTGGTGGACGCCACGTTTTTTCTGAAAGTAGCGGAGGTAATGCGCAATGGCGACAAATGAAACGCCCCTGTCGGTACGGGGCCTGACGAAAACCTATCCCGCCTTCGAGCTGCGGGACGTATCCTTTGACCTGGTTCCCGGCGCCATCACCGGCTTCATCGGCCGCAACGGCGCGGGCAAGACGACGACCCTGAATTCCCTGCTGGGCTTCATCCGCCCGGACGGCGGCGAGGCGCGCTTCCATGGCCTGGACATGAAAACCAGCGCGGAGGAGATCAAGCGGCGCATCGGCTTCGTGTCGGCAGGCATGACCTACTACACCCACAAGAAGCTGAAAACCATCACCGACGTGACCCGATCCTTCTATCCCACCTGGGACGACGGCGCGTACAAAAGGTACATGGCCCAATTCAGCCTGGACGAGAGCAAGACGCCCGCGGCGCTGTCCAACGGCATGAAAATCAAGTATGCTTTGGCCCTGGCCCTGTCCCACGGGGCCGACCTGATGCTGCTGGACGAACCCACCAGCGGCCTCGACCCGGTGTCCCGGGAAGAACTGATTGAAATCTTCCTATCGCTTCGGGACGCGGGCAAGACCGTCCTGTTCTCCACCCACATCACCAGCGACCTGGACAAGTGCGCCGACCGCATCCTGTTCCTGCAAAAGGGACGGCTGACCGCCGACATGGGGCTGGAGGAATTCCGCAGCGCCTACCTGCTGGCGGAAATCCAGGGCGAACTGCCTGAAAGCGTCAAGGCGCTTACGAAGGGCGTATGCCGCGTGCGGGACGGGTTCACCGCCCTGCTGAACGCGGAGGACGCCAAGCGCCTGGACGTTTCCTGCCGCCCCGCCACGCTGGACGAGATCATGGTGCATCTGGACAAGGAGGAATCGGCGCAATGAAACTGCTGAAAAAAGAATTCCGGCTCTGCCTGCATCCCACCGCGCCGCTGTTCCTGGCGCTGGCCGCCATGGTGCTGATTCCTAATTATCCCTACGCCGTCAGCTTTTTCTACCTCACCCTGGGCGTGTTCTTCATCTGCCTGACGGGCCGCGAAAACCACGACGTCGCCTTTACCGCCGCCCTGCCCGTGAGCCGGAAGCAGATCGTGGAGGGGCGCATGCTGCTGGTCTGCTGCCTGGAAGCGCTGGATCTGCTGGCCGTCGGCCTGATGCTGTGGGTGAAGGGCCTGATCGGGTTCACGCCCAACGAGGCGGGCATGGACGCCAACATCGCGCTGTTAGGCGAGGGCTTGATCGTGTTCGGTCTGTTCAACCTAATTTTCTTCCCCCGCTGGTATAAGGACATCAACAAAGTGGGCGTGCCCTTCCTGCTGGCCAGCGCGGCGGTGTTCGTGTATATCCTGCTCGCCATCGTCAGCACCTACGCCATCCCCTTCGTGCGGGACTGCCTGGACACCCAGGATCCGGCGTTCCTGAAAGAAAAGCTGCTGTTCGTCGGCGCGGCGCTCCTGTTCTTCGCCGCCGCCACCTGGCTCAGCGCTCGGCTGTCTGTCAAGCGTTTTGAAAACGTGGACTTGCAGCTGTGATGGGTCAGTGCACGAAGTCATACCTAAACGGCAAAATCAAACATATGGAACCGCTGGGGTTTCACCCCAGACCCTACCAGGGGGATGATCCACCTGGACCCGCACCTGGCGAAATAACGCTGTTGGAAGAAACCAACAGTCTCCGCCTGCTGCGCTGGGGTTACGAAAAGTTTGAGGGCTTCTGGCCCAAGAAAGCCAGGAAAATCCCCAGGGGAAAGTTCACTTTCTCCTGGGGATTTTCCTTGGTTTTCCCGGATGCAAAGCATCCGGATTGGCGGCTCTTTCCGCAGGCTCAATCGTCGCAAGTCCGCACAGCGGACATTGCTCGTTTCGCCTGATCTCACCGCCGATGAAATTCCCGCCACTGGCGGTCATCGGCGGTTCGTCCGCCGGGCCAGAAGCACAACGGCGTCAAGCCAATCTTCCGCATTCTTGCCCGCAACATCGGGAACCAAGCCAATTCATTCAGTCATGCAGGTTCCGAAAATGCGGGTCCAGGGTACTCAGTACCCTGATGCAGGGTTTAGGGGCCGTACAGGCCCCTGCTCCGTTTCCCTTCATAATATGGGTGTAAATCATTCAAAAAGTGGCTCTTCCCTACAACCTGTGGGTAGAGAATGAGGGAGAAGCCTTGAAATAAAAAGCATCACAGGGTTTTCCTGATATACTTGAGATTGTGCAGAAATCAAGGTCAGGAGAAGAGCCCTGTGACAATCACAAGTTTAGAAAAAAGAATAAAACGGATCAAAAAGAATAAAGGTCAAGCGACATGCTGGCGAAGGTTGGGAAGAGGTATGAATGATTGCAAACAGCCTGCGGCTTCACAAGCTCCGCTGGCTGTTTTTTGTAAACGAAAGGTGATTGACAGAATATTTCGCTACACTTACAATATTTTGGCATAAGATTTGTGTCATAACCAGATCGGCAAATCTGTGCGAAAAACGGTCTTGTCATAATGATTGTCATAACCCGAGGGACAAAAAAAGGAGCGACCCTTCACAGGTCACTCCCCAGAAAGCCCCGCGCAGCGGGGATTTCACTTCCCGAAATACCGCTTGAGCAGCCCCGCAAACGCCTTGCCGTGCCTGGCTTCGTCGCGGGCCATCTCGTGGACGGTGTCGTGGATGGCGTCCAGGTTCAGGGCCTTGGCGCGCTTGGCCAGATCGGTCTTGCCGGCGGTGGCGCCGTTTTCGGCTTCCACGCGCATTTTCAGGTTCTTTTCGGTGCTGTCGGTGAGCACTTCGCCCAGGAGCTCCGCGAACTTGGCGGCGTGTTCCGCTTCTTCAAACGCGGCGGTCTTCCAGTATTCGGCGATTTCAGGATAGCCTTCCCGGGCGGCGACGCGGCCCATGGCCAGGTACATGCCCACTTCGGAGCATTCGCCCTGGAAGTTGGCCCGCAGATCGGCCAGGATGTCTTCCGGCACGCCCTGCGCCACGCCCACCACATGCTCGGCGGCCCAGGTCATTTCAGCGTCCTGCTTGGTGAATTTGGAAGCGGGGGCCTTGCAGACGGGGCACTTTTCCGGGGGCTGTTCCCCTTCAAACACGTAACCGCAAACCTGACATACCCATTTCATAGCAACATTCCTCCCTTTCGTTTATCGCAACGCCGACCCGCGGCGTCTTGTACAGGATGATTATACACTGGTTTTCTTTGGTTGAAACACGAACTGAAAAAATGAAACTGTTCAGCAGCTCGATTTGAGAGAGTACAGATTGATTTGTGGCGTTCCTGACAGCAACATAACAACCGGATTTCATGCAGCAATTTGTTTGTTGTAAGCGTTTTCACAACAAAAATAACTGTACTCTGCACTCTGTACTCTGTTCTCTCGTTGTCCCATCAACTCAAAAAAGGGGACAACTGAACAATTACTATTTTCCAAACCCAGCCAGAACCGCTTCGCCCATCTTGTCCTTATCGCAGACGCGGGTATGCAGCACTGGCATATCCTTGAGGGCCAGCACGGCGGCAGGGGCCTTGACTTGGGTGGCGTCCTCCAGGGCTTTTGCGGCGGCGAAAGCGTCGCCCTGCACCTGCACGGAAATGGCTTCCGCCACGTCGGCGGCGAACTTGTAGGGGCTGGCGGTGGACACGATGAGCATCGGCCTTTGGTCGTCGCCGGTCTCCTTTCGGTAGTCCGCAGCCACCCGCATGGCTACGCCGGTATGGGGATCGGTCAGATATTTTTCTTCCTTCCAGAGCTTGGAAATGGTTTCCTTGGTCGCCGCGTCGTCGGCAAAGCCGCCGAAGAACGCTTCGTTCAGCAGGGCTTTCTGGGTGTCGGTGATTTCATACCGGCCCTTTTCTTTTAATGCGCCCATCCAGGTGTTCACCTGCGCCGTGTCTCCGCCCGCCAGCTCAAGCAGGAACCGTTCCAGGTTGGAGGAGATCAGGATGTCCATGGAGGGCGAGATGGTCTTGTGGAAGGGGCGCACCCGGTCATAGACGCCGGTGCGGATAAAGTCGGTCAGCACGTCGTTGCGGTTGCTGGCGCAGATCAGCTTGCGGATGGGCGCGCCCATGCGCTTGGCGTACCAGGCGGCCAGGATGTTGCCGAAGTTGCCGGTGGGCACACAGACGTTGATGCCCGCTTCCCAGTTCGCTTTCCCGCTTGCCAGCAGGTCGGCGCAGGCGGACAGGTAATACGCCGCCTGGGGAGCCAGTCGGCCCAGGTTGATGGAATTGGCGGAGGACAGGGTTTTGCCCAGGGCGTTCATTTTTGCGATAAAGTCCGGGTCGCCGAACAGGGTTTTCACGCCGGTCTGGGCGTCGTCGAAGTTGCCGCGCACGGCGCAGACGTGGACGTTCTTGCCCTGAGAGGTGACCATCTGCTTTTCCTGCACCGCGCTGACCCCGCCCTGGGGATAGAACACGGTGACGGAGGTGCCGGGCACGTCCTGGAACCCTTCCAGGGCGGCCTTGCCGGTGTCGCCGCTGGTGGCGGTGAGGATGGCGATTTCCCGCTGCTCGCCCTGCTTGCGGGCGGAGGCGTTCATGAGCCAGGGCAGGAATTGCAGGGCCATATCCTTAAAGGCCAGCGTGGGGCCGTGGAACAGCTCCAATACAAAGCGGTTGTCCTTCAGTTCCTTCACCGGGGCGATGGCGGGGTCGTCAAAGCGGCTGTAGGCGGACTTCGCCATGGGCAGCAGTTCTTCTTCCGTGAACCCGTCCAGCAGCAGCGCCAGGGTATGGGCGGCGCGGGAGGCGTAGTCCATTTTCGCGAAGGCGTCAAAGTCCGCTTTGTCCAGCCGGGGCAGGGATACAGGCGCGTACAGACCGCCGTCCGGCGCGATGCCGCGCACGATGGCTTCCGGGGCGGACACCATCTCCGCCCCGCGGGTGCTGATAAATGGCATAGTGTTTGTTCCTCGTTATAATAGTATAGGGATTAGGGAATAGGGATTAGGGATTAGTCTTTTTTAGATGCAATTTTGCATTTAACAGGAGGATTTGCTGGCCGTAACGCACGGCTTAATCCCTATTCCCTAATCCCTATTCCCTTTCACTTCAAATAAAATACTTCTTGATAAACTCGGGGGCTACGGCGTCGTCGCAGCTGACGGAGATCACAAATTGCACGTTATGCTTGGTGCTCAGGTCATCCAGGCGGGCAAAGAAGTTTTCCGTATTTTCCACAGTGGTCTTGACCAGCTTCAGGAATGCGTCGATGAAGATCACGCTGATGTCAAAGTTCTGGGCCAGCATACCGCAGATGAAGCCGAAAAACATTTCGGGGCTGTCGGAGCCGTATTCGCCGGCGTTCACGAAGCGGACTTCGTGACGCAGGTCGTACATGTAGCGGTTATCGTCGTCGATGAAGATCACATCACCCTTGTGTTCCTTGAGCGCGTCGTTGGCCTGGTCGAGAATGCGCTTGGTCTTGCCGGAGCCTTTCTTGCCGTGAATCACCTGTATCATGGGAAAACCCCCCTTTTCTGTATTCATGCTTTCATTATACCTGATTCCGCCGCAGATTGCAAGGCAAAAAGTGGCATCACTGCCGCTGAACCGCAAAGCACTCCGGCGCGCCGGGGCCGGCGTTCAGGAATTTGTGCCACAGCACGTTGTATTCCTGGGGCGGCAGGCCGGCAAGCATGTCCATCAGCGCCTGCCGTTCCCGGTCGCCCTCCGCGTGGCCGGGATACGCGCAGATCACCAGCACGCCCTGGGGCCTGAGCAGTTTCAGGGCGCTGTCCACCGCCTGGCGGGTGGTTTCCCAATGGGTGGTGACGCTGTGGTCGCCGCCGGGAAGCCAGCCCAGGTTGAACACCACCGCCGCAACGGGCTCTTTGACCTGTTCCGCCATGCGCTCATGCCCCAGGCAGAACAGCGCCGCCCGTTCCATCATTCCCGCCTCCGTCAGGCGTTTCCGGGTGTTTTCCACCGCCTGCTCCTGCACGTCGAACGCGTAGACCCGCCCGCCTTCGCCCACCAGTTCGCAGAGAAACAGGGTGTCGTGGCCGTTGCCCATGGTGGCGTCCACCACCGTATCGCCGGGCGCAACCGCCCGCCGCAGGATGTCCGCCGCCAGATAACGGGCGGATCTCAATTCATACGCCATTGCTGATCACTCCGGACAGACCGGGCAGGGCTGCCCCTGCCTTTGTTTTTGAAATGTGCCGATTTCACTCGACCCGCCAGGCCGCGGAATAGCAAACCGGTTCGCTTCCGACGCGGCAAACGGCGATATTCAGTTTTTCCGCCCAGGCGACGCACAGGCTGCCCACCTGCTTGCGGGTCGCCAGAATGGGAATGCCCGCCAGGGCCGCTTTGGCAAACATCTCCAGCGAAAGCCGCCCGGAGGAGCACAGCGCGGCCCGGCTGAGATGAAGGCCCGCCATCGCCGCTTTTCCCACCGCCTTGTCCAGCGCGTTATGCCTGCCCACATCCCTGCCCACAACCGTCTTTTCCCCGTCAGACAAAAGGACGGCGTGGAGCCCGGCGGAATTGTCCAGCGCCATTACCTCATCACAGAGCCGGGCCAATTCCTGCCAGGTGGTTTTCCGGTCGGACGGATTGGCTTGTAAGGCTTCCAGGCGTTCCAGGGCACTGCTTCCCGCGTTTTGCGATACATCCGCCGAAACGCGCCAGATCCCGTCCCGGCACAGGATGCTGTGAATGCGGGCGGGACTGTCGGCCAGGCCCGCGGTGATCAGATGCCCGGTCAGGAGCGCTTCTTCGTCCTGCCCCGTGCAGAGCAGCGGCGCTTGGGGAACGTCGTTCAATTCCCACATAGCCAGGCTTTCTTCCATGATCCCCTTCATAGGCCCCTCCCGAAAAACGCTGTCCGCGGCTTGTTTTCATCCCCGGTTTTCCTTTCCATTATACATGGACTCAACAGCGCTGTAAAGGCGGCGAACCGTGAAAGCGGAAAAATCTCCGCCCGTCATCTTGCAATCACGGAGAGAATGCAATATAATAAAATGGAAAAGGAGGGCCTGCGGTTGTTTAATATCGGATTTGCGGAGCTGATATTGGTTCTGATCATCGCGTATGTGATCGTCGGCCCCAAGGATTTGCCCAAGGTCGCCCGGTGGCTGGCGCGGATGGTGAAGCGCGCGCGGCAGCTGATCCGGGAGATCCGGGAGGAATCCGGCTGGGATGACATGATGGCCGAGACCGCCGATGTGCGCCGCGACATTGAGGACGCGGTGAAGGAGGGCGACATTTCCGCCGACCTGAAGGAAGCCCGGCAGGCGTTCCGGGAAAACGTCAACGAAGCTGAAAAGGATACAATGAAAAAATCGTAAGCGGATATTAGGAGGAAAAAACCATGAGACTGGGAACCACCGAAATTATTCTGATCATCGTGCTGGCGCTGGTGCTGTTCGGCGGCGGCAAGCTGGCGGGCGTGGGCAAGGCCCTGGGCAAGAGCATCAAGGACTTTAAAAACGAAGTGAAGGACGAAGACAAGGCCGATAAGAAAGACCAGCCCGACGACCAGGAGAAAGCATGAGTGGGCAGGAAAAAGCCGTTCAGCAGGAGCCGGACAGCCGGGAGATGACGCCCCAGGAAAAGCGGGCGTCCCTGCTGTCCCATTTACTGGCGCTGCGCAAGGTGGTCATCATCTCCTTCGCAGGCATCGCGGCGGCGTTCCTGCTGATTTTCTATCTGTGCATCGACCGGCTCATGGGCTGGATCATCGCCCCCATCACCGCCCGGGGTATCGAGATCATCTACACCGCCATGTCGGAGGCGCTGGTGACCAAGTTCAAGGTGGGCCTCATCGCCGCCGTGATCGTGGCCAGCCCGCTGGTGGTGTGGCAGGTGTGGGGCTTCATCAAGCCGGGGCTGTACCCCAAGGAGCAGAAGGCGTTCCGCGTCCTGTTCTTTATCGCGCTGCTGCTGTTTCTGCTGGGCGTGGCGTTCTGTTATTTTGCGGTGTACACCCTGGCGGTGGACTTCTTCCTCGTCCAGGGCGACGGCTTGGCGACGCCCATGCTGTCCATCGACAAGTATGTGAACTTCCTCTTCGGGTTTATCGTGCCCTTCGGCATCGCATTCCAGCTGCCGGTGGCGCTGTACCTCACCACCCGCATGGGCTGGACGAACGCGAAGATGCTGTCTTCCAAGCGGAAGTATGTCATCCTGGGCGTGTTCGTGCTGGCCGCGGTCCTGACACCCCCGGACATCGTGAGCCAGGTCGCCCTGGGCGTGCCGCTGTGCCTGCTGTTTGAGGTGGGCGTGCTGGTAGCGAAGTTTACCAAACCCAAAGAGCGGGAATGATTTTTTCAACAACATAAGCCAGACAAAGGGAACGCCGGGGCTGCGCGCCTCAGCGTTCTCTTTTTTCACAACTGATCAAAACAGTCGGGAAGCAGCTTCGGGCTGTTTCCCGTATCGTTAGATGAATATCGACAAAAAAGTGGATTTTCCGCCCGGAGACCGGAAAAAAATATTGTCACCCGCTTTTCTTTATGGTATAATGGCAGGCGGTAACAAGGAATTTTGAGGTTGGAGGGTTTATGTACAAACTGCTGCTTGTAACAGACCGGGAAGACCTGCGGAACCAGTTCCGGGATCAGATTGACTGGGCGCGCCTGGACTGCCGCGCGCCGTACCTGGCGTCTTCCCCTCAGGAAGCCATTGACCTGCTCAACTCCAAAGCCATCGACGCGGTGGGCTACCGCTTTTTCAAAACGGATGGCATACAGCTGACCAAGTTTCTCCGCTATGGCCGGCCCAGCCTGCCGATTTTCCAGATTTGCGAAACGGCGGAAAAAGAAACCGAAATGCTCGCGCAGACGGTATCCGTGCTGAACCGGCTCCGGGCGGACTATGCCGACGCTTACTACGACGAGGAAACCATGCTGACCTTGCAGCGGGACGAACTGATTCATTCCCTGCTGGCGGGCGAGATGTGCGAATGGGAAAGCGTGCTGCGGGAAATGAAGCTCATCCGCGCCCACGTGAGCCTGGACAAGCCCTGCGTGCTGTATGAAATCGACATGCCCCAGGGCGAGGTGTATCTGTCCGAGCACCAGGGCCACGCCCAGGAGCGGCTGGAAAGCGCACTGCGCAACAATTTCTTCGGCCGCTACGTGGAAGGGATTTACTACGCCGTGGCGGTGCTGACCCCCCGGCATATCCGCGTGGTGTGCATGCCCATGCACGGCCAGGCCCCCGAAACGAAAGAAAACTTCGGCAAGCGCACGGACGAACATATTAACGACAGCATCCAGAAAATCAAGGAATACCTGGATCTGGACATGAACGTGACGGCCTCCGCCTGGCTGGACAGCGTGAAGGATCTGCTGGGCGAGGGAAAAAAGTCGTGAGGGATTAGGGAATAGGGAATAGGGATTAGGAATGTGTCTTTTTCCTTTCAGCGGCAGCTCCTTCGCACCTAATCCCTACCCCCTCTCAACACGAATAAACAAACTGCAATCCACATAGAACACCGACAAAAGGAGGAATGTAACATGGGTATTCTCGACATGCTGAAGGGCCAATTGATCGACGTGATCGAATGGAAGGACGATTCCAACGACACGATGGTGCACCGCTATGACCGCAACGGCAAGGAAATCATGATGGGCGCGCAGCTGACCGTGCGCGAGAGCCAGGTGGCCATCATGGTGAACGAAGGCAAGCTGGCCGACGTGTTCCAGCCCGGACGGTATGAGCTGTCCACCCAGAACATGCCCATCCTGACCGCGCTCAAATCCTGGAAATACGGCTTCAACTCCCCCTTCAAGGCCGAAGTGTATTTCATCAACACCAAGCAATTCCTGGATCAGAAGTGGGGCACCAGCAACCCTGTCATGATGCGGGACGCCGAATTCGGCATGATCCGCCTGCGGGCCTTCGGCATCTACTCCTTCCGCGTGGGCGACCCCGTGGCCTTCCTCAAGGAAGTGTTCGGCACCAACGCCTACATGACCGTGGAGGGCGTGACCGGGCAAATCAAGCGCACCCTGATCTCTGGCCTTTCCGACGCCATCGCCCAGAGCAAGATCCCCGCGCTGGATCTGGCCGCCAACTATGACGAGCTGTCCCAGTTCGCCCTGAACACGCTGGCTCCCCGCATCGCCAACCTGGGTCTCAAGCTGGAGAGCTTCGTGATCGAAAACATCTCCCTGCCCGACGAAGTGGAAAAGGCCATCGACCGCCGCACCTCCATGGGCGTGGTGGGCGACCTGAACCAGTACACCCAGTTCCAGGCTGCCGAGGCCATGCGCGACGCGGCCAATAATCCCAACGGCATGGGCGGCCTTGGCGCCGGCATGGGCGCCGCTGCCATGATGGCCCAGGCCATGCAGAACGCGGCCCAGGCTCCCGCCGCGCCGCAGTATCAGCAGCCCGCACAGCAGCCCGAAGAGACCCGCCAGCCTGCCGCGCCCGCCGCGGACACCAAGTTCTGCTCCGAATGCGGCCAGCGCATTCCCCGTTCCGCCAAATTCTGCCCCGAATGCGGCGCGAAGCAGGCGTAACAATTCGCAGGAAAATAGCATTCTCAATTAATGAAAAAGCGGCCCCGCTTAATCTGCCGGGGCCGTTTTGATTTTCTTGATCCATTTCCTGCTGCGAAGCCGGAAATAGCACCAGACGCATTTGATGATCTGGTCGATTTTCAGCATCGTGTAGATCCAGAACGGAGGCCAATGCAGGACGAAAGCGGCCAGGATGCCCAGCGGGATGGACGCCACCCACAGGAACAGGATGTCCCCGGCCATGAGGAACCGGGTGTCGCCGCCCGCGCGGAGCACGCCCTTAGTGAGCACCGAGTTCATGGCCTGGAACACCACGATAAAGCCGATGGCGTCCATGAGCTGCCAGGCGATTTCCTTGGTTTCCGCCGACACCTTGTAATAGTCGATGATCGGCCCGCGAAGAATCAGAATCAGCACCGCCGCAAAACAGCCCAGCAGGAAGCCCAGGCCCAGGAAGGTGTAGCCCTGGCGCTGGGCTTTTTCCATATCGCCCTCGCCCATGGTGTGGCCGGTCATGATGCCGCTGGCGTGGGCCATGCCCTGGGTGAGCACGGAGGACAGCTGCTGCACGATGGTGGTGACGGAGTTCGCCGCCACGAAAGACTTTCCGATGCGGCCCATGACCATGGCCACCGCGTTGTTGCCCAGGGCCAGCAGCCCGTCGGAAATCAGCACCGGGATGCACACCCGGAAATATTCGCCGGCCAAATCGCCGCAGCGCATGAGGATGTTTTTGACGCGGTAGCCGATCTTTTTGTCTTTGAAGAAAAAGTGGCCGCAGATGAAGCCCAGTTCAAACAGCCGGGCGATCAGCGTGCCCAGGGCGGCCCCGGCGATTTCCATGCGCGGCGCGCCTAAGTGGCCGAAGATGAACACCCAGTTAAAGAAGATGTTCACAAAGAACGCGAAGATGGAACTGAGCAGCGGAATCTTCACCTGCCCCACGCTGCGCAGCACAATCGTGCAGGTGAGCGACAGGCCGATGCAGAAATAGGTGGGAATCAGCCAGCGCAGGTACAGCACGCCGTAATCAATGATCTCCGTTTCCGGCGTGTAGATGCGCATAATGAGCCCCGGCGCAATGATCGTTGCCAGCGTGAACGCGGAGGACAGGGCAATCACAAACCGCAGCATGATGGTGACCGCCTTGCGCAGCGAGGGCAGTTCCTTCATGCCCCAATACCGGGCCGTCAGCACGGACGCGCCCATGCCGATGCCCATGCAGAAAATCTGGAACAGGTTGATGAACTGTCCGCCCAGTGCCGACGCGGAAAGCTGCGCGTCGCCCATGGAGCTGAGCATCAGCGTATCCATCAGGTTCACGCCCACGGTGATCAGCTGCTGCGCGGAAATGGGCAGGGCAATGGCGGCGATCTTTTTGTAGAACGCCTTGTCCCCGCAATAGTCTTTCCAATGGATCTTCACATGAATGCTTCTTTCGTTTTTTGCCGCCTCGTTGCAAAGCAAAAGCCTGCGCGGCTGAGAGAGTTCAAGTTTCTTCCTGATTGCTGCCGAATACCTTCTTCTGCATCCGGAGGCCGGTGGGCGTCGCGGCCAGGCCGCCCTTCGCGGTTTCCTTCAGCGAGTCGGGCAGGGCGTCGCCCACCCGGCGCATGGCGTCCAGGCATTCGTCCACGGGAATTTTCGCTTCAATGCCCGCCAGGGCTAAGTCCGCGCTGGAAAAGGCGATCACCAGGCCGGATACGTTGCGCTTGATGCAGGGGATTTCCACCAGCCCGGCCACCGGGTCGCACACCAGGCCCAGCTGGTTGGCGATGGCGATGGCGCAGGCGTCCGCGCACTGGCTGGGCGTGCCGCCCATCAGCTCCACCAGCGCCGCCGCCGCCATGGCCGCCGCGCTGCCGCATTCCGCCTGGCACCCGCCCTGGGCCCCCGCGATGCTGGCCCGCCCGGCAATCACCATGCCAAAGGCCCCGGCGGTGAACATGGACATGACGATGTCCTTCTGGTCAAAGCCCTGATCTTCCCACAGCGACACCAGGCACCCAGGCAGGATGCCACAGCTGCCCGCCGTGGGCGCGGCGACGATCCTGCCCATGGAAGCGTTGCACCCGGCCACGGCCAGCGCCCGGGAAATGGCCTTTGCCAGGAAGGGGCCGCACAGCCCGCCGTTGGTTTTCTCGGCGTAGGTCTTCATCTTCCAGCCCTCGCCGCCGGTCAGCCCGGACATGGATTTCTGGTCCTTCCGCTGCCCCACTTCTACGGAGGCCGCCATCACGGAAAAGTCGATTTCCATTTTTTCGTATAATTCCAGCGGGGTTGTTTCCATGGCTTCCGACTGGTCCTGCAGCACCAGTTCGCTGATTTTCACGCCCCGGGCTTCCGCTTCCCGCACCAATTCACTGATGGATTCATATTTCAGCATCGTTGCACCTTCACAGTAAAGTCGATCGTTCATTGATTGAAACAAGAGAATATCCAGTTCTAAGTTCTTCGTTCCAAGTTCTAAGCTGAATACTCTGAAAACAGCTTGCCAGTTTAGAACTAAGAACTTTGAACTTAGAACTCATTTAAATTCTGCGTATCAGAATCGCATTGGAAACATGCTGAATCTTCCGGATGGCCTCCATCAGGTTTTCCGGGGGCTGGCCGTCAATCTCAATGGTCATGATGGCCTCGCCGCCCTTGCTCTGGCGGGAAAGATGAAAGCTGGAAATGTTCAGGTCAGCGTATTCCCAGTGCATCAGCTGGGTCACGGCGGCGATGACGCCGGGCTTGTCCCGGTGCATCACCAGGATGGTATTATTGTCGCCGTTGAAGCTCACGTTCATTCCGTCCACCTGGTTCACCAGGATGTTCCCGCCGCCCACGCTGGCTCCCTGCATCACGCCCTCGCCGCCGTCCGCCAGGAAATAATGGATGCGGGCGGTGTTGGGATGGGCGTCCTTGATGTCCTCTTTGATGAATTCATAAGCAATGCCCCGCTGACGGGCGATATTCAGCGCGTCGCGGATCTCGGGGGAATAGCTGTGATAGCCCATGATCCCGGCCAGCAGCGCCCGGTCGGTGCCATGGCCTTTGTAGGTCTGGGCAAAGGAGCCGGAAAGCGTGATCTCCA
Organism: uncultured Eubacteriales bacterium; assembly: GCA_902795275.1. Classification (GTDB taxonomy): domain Bacteria; phylum Bacillota; class Clostridia; order Christensenellales; family Aristaeellaceae; genus RUG563. The sequence goes on from CADBKQ010000011.1 coordinate 52,896, forward strand.
CCTTCTCCAGCTCGCGGCCATCAATCAGCTTGTTCACCACGCGCCCCAGGCGCACCGCCCCCGCGGTGTGGGAACTGGACGGGCCGATCATCACCGGGCCGATAATATCAAACACATTCATGCCGCTTCCTCCTGCCAGTCGAACAGATCATCGAACACCATTTTATTGTACAGAAAATAGCATGCTTTTGCAACACATTTTTCATGGTGCGGCTGTCACAAAAAAATGACGATTCAGGCAATGGGAAGTTTTCCGGGGAAAAGACCTGGCTCAACGAATGGAGATCGAATATAATAGCAGAGCGGCTTCGGACAAGCTGCACAGATTATTTTGGAAAAAGCGGGAAAAATCCGTGTGTCCTCTCGTCAGTATAGGTGAAGGAGGTGATCGGCGATGGAACGTGCTGAGGTACCCGGCATGATCCGCGAGCAGAGGCTCAGCAGATGGATCGAAGAATATTCTGATTCGATCCTGCATACTTGCTTTCTCTATCTGTCCGATCAGGGCCAGGCCGAAGACGCGACACAGGATATCCGGGATGAAAACAGCATGGATGATGATCGTGAAGAATCCGGCGTTCTCACCCTGACGCTCAGCCCGGTTTATTCCGGCGAAGAACGAATCCTTTGCAGCACACAACCCGTTTCACTGGAATCGGTAGGAGCGCAGATTGACCTGATTCGGCTGATTGTGCTGCCGGCTGAGATTCAGTATCAAATCAGCTATTCAATTACCGATCCGCAGAAATACCATTCTGTCATGGATGATGAAAGCCATTCCATCACAAAGCCGCTTTCATTCCGGTTTGTTGAATTGAATGCAGGCGGAACTGTCAGCCGATATTTGAAGGAAGGCATCAGTGATCCGGTTGGCTGTATTGGCGATCATGTCATCATCGGTTATCTTGGCGTCAGCGAGCTTTATGACGAATACACGCTTGCCGTATATGAAAATCCCCTTGGAAATCCCCTGGAGTTTGTGACTGTTAAGGTACAATATGAAAACAATTTGACCTGGACACCGGAAGAGCGCGTATGGCAGCAGGGATCGGATCGAACGAAGCCGCACAACGAGGCGGATGATACATTGGTCAATCCGACATCCGATGATCTGCCGGAAGTGGAAGCTGTCGCTATAGCCAAAGAAGCGGTTCTTCGGGTCTGCAAACTACAGGACGACGCTCTGGAACGGGGGCGTGTGGTAGCGGACATGTATGTTACCAATGCTCGTCCTGAATACCGAAGGTGGTTCATTCAGTTTCAGGTATTCAAGGAAGGTTCTGATTCTTATGTGAGCAGAGTCTACACCTGTATTGTCGACCAGAACGGTCAGGTCATCAGCGATCCGGATATCAATGAACCATCACTTGAAGAAAAAGCGGCGGCGATGGAGGCGGCGCTCCAGAGAGAAAAGAAAAAGCCGGATGATCTGAAAAAATACCTGGAATACTTTGACGCGCAAGCGGATAACGGAGGTTTCTTCTGGTATTGGCCGTATGATGTGAAAGCGGCCTATTGGCAGGAGATGCAGCCCTGGATCAATGAGGCGCCATTGGAAACGGATACCGAAGTCGGTATGACCCTGTATTACGCCTATGGCATTCCCAGTTCAGATGAACTCCAGCATGATGATGCTGTCAGAATTGCAAGAGAGTTGATCAGGGAAAAGTATCAGATCGCTGATGCTCAGATGGCAAAATACGATCCATTCTGTGAAGCGTTTGATATCAGCGGAAAGCTCTATCATGGGAACGTGTGGAAATTTGTGTTCGCTGAAGCAGGAACACATGGTTCGCCATACTATCGTGTGGTCATGGATGCGAAAACGGGGCAAGCGGTAATCGTTGAAGAATTCCTGTGGCAGTCATTCAAAAAAGACCTGGAATATGATCTCAAGTTCTATTAAGCGAATGCCTCCCGCAGCCGGCTGTAAATCAAGCGGTTCAGAATGGTTTCTTATCACCTTTTCCCTACGCCAAAGAACGGTTCCCCCAGCAGCACCTGAATCGTAACCAAAAACCCGGAGCGGAAAAACGCTCCGGGTTTTATGAAAGAAGCAAACAGCGTTACGGCTTGAACGGCATACGGCACTGGGGACAGCAGCCGTAGCGCCGGGCCTGCTCGGCGGGCAGGGAATAATGGCAGTTGGGGCATTGAACGTTCTGAGCGTCTATCTGCGTCCACCCGGAATTGCCGGTCAGGCTGGCGGGCTGCTGCTGGGACGGCGGGAAGGAACCCGCCCGCTGATAGGGGTTGGGCTGCTGCGCATAGCCGGCAGGCTGGCGGGGCTGGCCGTAGGCGGGGGTGGTCTGCGGCGGCTGGTAAGCGTTCTGGGCCTGTGGCTGCTGAACGGGCTGATTTTGCCGCGGCGTGCGCACGCTGTTCACGGCCTTTGCCAGGCTGTTGAAGGGAGAGGCGGTCCGCACCGCGGCTTCCGCCGAAGACGCGCTGCCTGTGAGCAGGTCTTTGATGATGGCGGAGTTATCCACCAGTTCCCCGTACCCATACAGCATCAGCGAACTGATCCAGGCGATCAGGCTGCCGAGAAGCGCGATCAGGATGCCCAGCAGGATGGCGTTCCCTGTGCCAACCAGACTGCCAAAGTTGAAAATCACGTAGAAACCGCTGATCACGGACGCAACGGCCAGCACATAAAACATCACCGTCGCCACGATTTTGATTTTCTTTCCGATCCTTGCGAACATACCCCACGACCCCTTTCGTATTTCTGATTGCCATGATGTGTGATGATTGACCGCATTTTTCTACAATTATTATAATGAATTTATCCCAAATTGCAATACGATTTCAAAAAAATGCCCTGCTCCTGTATGAGATAAAGTTACTATTCAGGTCACGGAGAGTTTACTGGGGGAAACCATTCTTTGGATGCCAAAGAATGGTTTCCCCCAGACCCCTTTCCAAGAAAGCAAAAATAATATTATTCCGTATGATGTGAATCCTTGCGGGAAAATGTCATTTTTATCGTCTTTCTCGGAAGGGGTCTGGGGGAACCGCTCTTTGGACTCCAAAGAGCGGTTCCCCCAGAAATACCTGAATCGTAACAAAAAACAGGAACAGGGCGCGGGTCAGGCAACGAACGAAGCCTCATGCTTCACTGCGAAGGATGCCCGCCGCTTTCAGCGCGGGGCGAAGGGCGTGGTAGAACACCGGCGCGGCGACAATCGCTGCCCCGGCGTTGATGATGGAGGCCGGGAATTTGCTCACGACAGGCGCCCAGATGTTGCCCGCAATCAGGCCGTAAATACCGGTTTTGAGCATGTACAGAGCCACATAGGTGAGTGCGCCGCATACGCAGGCAATCAGTATCCTGGGAAGGGACTGTTTTTTTTCTGTTTTGCCCGCCAGCATGCCGCACACCCAGGCCATGGCAAACTTGCTCACAAACGTGATCAGCAGATTCACAATGCCCTCGTTATACATGGTCAGGTCGTACAGCGCCGAGCCCAGGCCCGCGGCGATTCCTCCGTTCACCGGCCCCAGCAGCAGCCCCGCCAGCAGGCATACCGCGTTGGCGAAATGCACCTTGGAGCCCAGCAGCGGAAACCGGAACAGCGTGACCACGTACACCATCGCCGCCAGCGCGCCGACCATCACCGTGTTTAATACCTTTGCGTCCTGCTTCTTCATTTCGGTTCATCTCCTTTATGATTTGGGGAAAGGGGCTTTAAGGTATGAAATAGGGATTAGGGAATAGGGAATAGGGATTAGTCATTTTGTTTTGCTTTTTCATTGGTTTCCACCAATCGTATTGTACACTATGTTTCCTAATCCCTAATCCCTATTCCCTAATCCCTCCTTCGCATAAATGATCCATCCCTGCTTTCCCTCTTGACCGGAAAGCGGCTTTAGTATATACTGAGATTGGCTATAATAAAAGTGCCAGAACAGGAGAAAAACATAAGACCAGATGAAACAGCAAAAGCCTGCCTATCTGCAATTGTACGAAACGCTTCGGGAAAAGATCACCCAGGGCATCTGGGCGTACGGCGAACGCATCCCTTCCCGCCGGGAAACCGCGCGGGAAGAGGGCCTGAGCGTGATCACGGTGGAGCACAGCTATGAACTGCTCTGCCAGGAAGGCTACATCGAAGCCCGTCCCCGCAGCGGATATTTTGTGATTTACCGCCCGCTGGACGGGTTCGTCCAGGTGTCGCTTCCCCCGCCGCGTCCCGCCGCGCCGGTTCAGTTTACGCCGAAGCAGGAGAACGGCTTTTCCTTCTCCGTGCTTGCCCGCACCATGCGCCGGGTGATCACGGAATATGGCGAAACCCTGCTCAGCAAATCCCCGAATACCGGCTGCGACGCCCTGCGCCAGGCCATCGCCCGCTACCTGGCCCGCAACCGGGGCATCAACGTCGGCCCCGACCAGATCGTGATCGGCTCCGGCGCGGAATACCTGTACGGGCTGGTGGTGGAAATGCTGGGCCGGGACAGGGTGTACGCCATCGAGAGCCCGTCCTATGAGAAGATCGAGCAGGTCTACCGCGCCAAGGGCGTCACCTGCGACCTGCTGCCCCTGGCCCACGACGGCATTCAGTCCGCCGCCCTGGCCGCCACGGAAGCGTCCGTGCTGCACATCACGCCCTACCGCAGCTTCCCCAGCGGCGTCACCGCCAGCGCGTCCAAGCGTCGGGAGTACATCCACTGGGCCGCGGAACAGGAGCGCTTCATCGTGGAGGACGATTTTGAATCGGAATTTTCCATGCTCCGCAAGCCGGAGGAAACGGTGTTTTCCCAGTCGAAAAAGGAAAACGTGATCTACCTGAACACCTTCACACGCACGGTTTCGCCCGCCATCCGCGTGGGTTACATGGTGCTTCCGAAGCAGCTGGTTCCACTGTTTTCCCGCACGGTGGGCTTTTACTCCTGCACCGTACCCGCCTTCGAGCAGTATGTGCTGGCCCAGCTCATGGACAACGGCGATTTTGAGCGCCACATCAACCGCATTCGCCGGATGGAGCGCAGAAAGCAGAGCGAAAAAACAGGCCGGAACAAACCGGCCGAATCGCAGCGCCCCGATTGACAAACGCGCCGGCAGCGGTATGATATAATAACGAGGCAACCGGCGCGAAGCGCGGTTGGACGAATATCCGATGACCGCCAGTGGCGGGAATATCATCGGATATGAGATCAGCCGAAACAAGCAATCTCCGCAGTGCGGAGTTGCGCCGATTGAGGCTGCGGATTGTCCTGCCGACTCCCGAAGGGAAAGGCGGCAGGCGTTATGGTATAATGATGAGGAAATCAGCCGCAGGCTGATTGTCCGTCCAGCCGGGCTGCGAATAGCGAGCACGGCTGGCATCATGGTATAATGAGGATGAGCGCACGGGCACGTCCTTGGACGTGCCGTGGCGCGTGTCGGCGGCTCCCGTCAGGGAAAGACGCCGACCATCAATGAAGAAAAGGACAAGGAGGAAAAAGCCATGAAGCAGGCTGCGGCTTTCTTTGATATTGACGGCACCATTTATCGGGAAGGGCTGATCACGGAAGTATTCAAGAAAATGGTGACTCATGAGATCATCGACCAGAAGCGCTGGCATGACGAGGTGAAGCCCGCTTACATGGCCTGGGACAGGCGGGTGGGCGACTATGACACCTACCTGATGCGCATGACGGAAATCTTCAAGCAGACCCTGGTGGGCTTTTCCTCCCAGCATATCAACTTCATCGCCCAGAAGGTGATCGAGCAGAAGGGCGACCGGGTGTACCAGTTTCCCCGACAGGAGATCGAGCGCCACCAGCGGGAAGGTCGGAAGGTGATCGCCATTTCCGGGTCGCCCGACGCGCTGGTTCGATTGATGGCGGAGAAATACCGGTTCGACGACTGGCGCGGCTCGCTGTACAGGACCGATGAAAAGGGCTACTACACCGGCGAGATCGTGCCCATGTGGGACTCTGTGTCCAAGCTGAAGGCCCTGAACGAGCTGGTGGAGGAGTACAATCTGGACCTGGACGAGTGCTGGGCTTACGGCGACACCAACGGCGACTTTACCATGCTCAAGGCCGTGGGCCATCCCACCGCCATCAACCCCACCCGGGAGCTGCTGCTCAACATCCGCGCCGACGCGGAGCTGGCCAAAAAAATCCGCATCGTGGTCGAGCGGAAAGACGTGGTTTACAATATTGATTTAAAAACGCTGAAGCTGGAATAAGCCTCAGCGAACGATGATCCAACCTCTTTTTCTTCCAGCGCCAGCTTTCGGGCGAAGGTGGATTTCCCGGAACAGATTTTTCCGCAGATCAGAGAAACGGCAGCCATACGTCAGGATCCTTTCGCGCTTTGCAGCGTTTCCGCCAGGGTCAGCACGTCCTGCTCGTAGACGGGGGCCAGGGTGCGGCGATAAATGATGGACGCGGGATGGTACAGCGCGAACAGCGGGATGCCCGCTTTGCTGGCAAGCCATTGGCCGTGGCAGTCGCCCACGGTGTTTTTAGCATCGGTCAGGGCTTTCAGCGGCACGTTGCCCAGCGTCGCCAGCGCCTTGGGCTTCACAGCCTGAATCTCTTTCAGCAGCCAGGGAATGAACAGCGAAAGTTCTTCCTTGTTCGGCGCACGGTTGCGGGTGCGGCCGGTGGAGCCGATTTCCGTTGGCCGGATCTTGACCGCGTTGGACACAAAAATGTCCTCCCGGTTCAGCCGGGCCAGGGTCAGGAATTCGTCCAGGTTTTTGCCCGCTTTGCCCACGAAGGGACGGCGCTTGATCACTTCCGTTTCCCCCGGCGCTTCGCCGATGAGCATCAGCACCGGGCTGTCACCCTTGCCCTCGCCCAGCACCAGGGGCTTGTCCTCCCCCGGCCAGAGGGGCTTGAAAAAGGCCTGCATTTCCTGGTAGACCGTTTGAACCGTAGCCACAGAAACACCTCAAGAAATATGATGATCATAGCTGTTCAGCCGTTGGAGGGATTAGGGAATAGGGATTAGGGATTAGTCATTTTGTTTTACTCTTTCGTTGGCTTCCAATCGTATCACAAACTATCTTTACTAATCCCTATTCCCTAATCCATAATCCCTTTTATAACATAAAGCATCCGTTAATCCACGACTGGCCTGTTACTCTTTTTCCCCGCACAGTTTTTCTTTCACCGCCTGCAAATCGTGCCAGGCGTCGCGCTTTTTGGATTCATCCCGCAGGAGGGCGGCGGGATGGTAGGTGGGCATGAACCACACGCCCTTCTTCTCCACCCACTGCCCCCGGTCGCGGGTGATGCGGATCTGGTCGCCCAGCACGGCGCGGGCGGCGGTGGCGCCCAATAAAACAATCACCTTGGGCTTCACCAGCGCGAACTGCGCACGCAGGAAGGGCAGGCAAGCCACGACTTCCTCAGGCGCGGGCACCCGGTTCTGAGGCGGGCGGCACTTGACCACGTTGCAGATATACACCTTCTCCCGGGTCATGCCGATGGCCGCGATCATTTTCGTCAGCAGCTGTCCCGCCGCGCCGACAAAAGCCAGGCCCTGCAAATCTTCCTCCGCGCCGGGGCCTTCCCCGATGAACATAAGGTCGGCGTTGCCGTCGCCCTGACCCGGCACTTTATGCCGGATATGGCGGCACAGCCCGCATCTGTCGCACGCTTCGATGTCCGCGTGCAGCGAATCCCAGGAAACCTCCATGGCCGCGCCTCCTCATCCCTATTATACCGGAGAACAAAAGAATCCATGCAAGGTTATGTCAGCCTGGTTCTGATAATGGAAAAGGTGCTGGAAATGTCATCGGTCAGCCAGGAAATGAGGCTGAACAGCAGGGCCAGCAGCACAAAAATGCAGATCATGCCCAGCACTACGCCAAAAAAATCCAACATCTTATAGAGCAGGCTGAGCCTCTCCCGCTTCTCCTCCTGCTCCCATTTCATCCGCTGCTCGTAATCCTGTCGGCTTTGCTGAGACATGGCGATATTTTTCCTCCTTGATAAAGAGCGCTTTAAGTTATAAAAGGGATTAGGGATTAGGGAATAGGGATTAGGGATTAGTCATTTTTGTTTTGCTATTTCGTTGGTTTCCAATCGTGTTGTGGACAGGTTCATTGTACACTATCTTCCCCCTTTTATAACCTAAAGTGTCCTAAACATAGTCCATCCATGGCGCGGCTTCGTCCTGGCGGCCAGTCAATTGGCCTTCCGCGGAGAGGTTGGGGAAGCCTTGCTGGCGCAGGGCTTCGTAGACGATAATCGCCACGGAGTTGGCCAGGTTCAGGGAGCGCGCGTCCGGCCGCATGGGAATGCGCACGCAGCGGTCATACACCCTTTGCAGCAGCGATTCCGGCAGGCCCTTCGTCTCGCACCCGAACACCAGAAAATCGTCCGCGCCGTACCGCGCTTCGGTGTAGGCCCGCGGTGCTTTCGTGGAAGCAAAGTGGTACTGGGCGTTGGGGTACTTTTCCATCAGCGCTTCAAAACTGGGCATCACCTGGATATTCACCATGGAAAAATAATCCAGCCCCGCCCGCTTCATGTATTTGTCCGCCAGCTGAAACCCCAGCGGTTCAATCAGGATCAGCCCTGTGCGCGTGGCCGCGCAGGTGCGGGCGATGTTGCCGGTATTTTGTGGAATTTCCGGCGCGTATAAAACGACGTGCATGGTCTGTTTCTTCCTTTACTCGTGATGCTTCCACGCTTTTGCCAGGGCGTCCAGAAGGCCCAATAGCTGCAAATCCCGCAATTGTTCGGTGATCAGCTCCTCCAGGCCGGGGATTTCCCGCAGGTCTTCTTGCCAGATGGCCCGGTCGCTGAGGGCGGCGTAAGCCAGGGATTCCGGCGGCATATCGCAGGACAGGCGGGAGAAGGAGGAAAGAATCTCCTCGTCCTCGCTGACGAAGCAGCGCTCGCCGTTTTTAAGTACGGTATACCGCCCATCCTCCTCCTGCCGCGCCCCGGCAAACAGCATGATGAGGCAGGCCAGGCTCATGCACAGGCAGGGCGGCAGGTGTTCATCCCGTTCCACATAGTTTTTCAGGATGGGCAGCGCCTGGCTGTCCCACCCGCGCACAGCTTCCGGCAGCAGGGCCAGCGGCTGGGCGGCGGCGGGGTCTTCCAGCTCTTTGCACACCGCCATGGCGACGGGGTCCAGAATGTCCCGGTGTTCCCCCAGGCAGGGCATGATTTCATGCAGCAGCGTGTGGCCCAGGAACGCCCGGAGGGTATCGTCCTTCATGCAGTCGCGCACCGTGTCCAGCCCTGCCAGCATGCCCACCGGCAGAATGACGGACAGCAGGCTGTCCCGCATCCGCGTCCGCGCGGCTTTCATCTTCTCCTGCCGCTTTTCTTCAATCGTCATGCCTGCATCCCCCCAGGTTTCCGCCTTTTATATTCTGCCGTATATTTTACCAAAGATTCCCCTGCGTGTAAAGCGTGCAATTGTCAACACGGGAAAATCAGGCAAAACGCTGGAAGGGGGTCTGAGGAAGCCGAAGCAAAAAAGCCAAAAAAGTGCAGCAGAAGCGGCGCGTCTCCCTTGTGTCCCGCCGTCTTGTGTGATACACTGTTAGGCGGCGTCAGCAGGTCTTTGCTGCGCGGGAAGGATTGTTTGGATGATTGAAAAGTGGGGCATCCCCATTACGCCCATTTCCGGGAAGAAAAAGCCCCGGACGGTATACGTTTATCTGCCCCAAGCGGCGGAGGAGGACCCAGACGCCCGGTTCCCGGTGCTGTACATGTTCGACGGCCACAATGTTTTTTTTGACAAGGACGCCACGTATGGAAAGAGCTGGGGCATGGGAGACTATCTGGATGAAACCGAAACGCCGCTGATCGTGGTGGGCGTGGAGTGCGACCATCGGCCCCCCAACGCCCGGCTTTCCGAATATTCCCCCTTCACCTTCCGGGATGAGGAGTTCGGCCATGTGACGGGCCGGGGCAAGCTGTTCATGGACTGGCTGACGGGAACGCTTAAGCCCATCATCGACAAGCGCTACCCCACCCTGCCCGAATGGGAAACCACCTGGATCTGCGGCAGCAGCATGGGCGGGCTGATGAGCCTGTACGCCGTGACCTGCTACAACCACATTTTCAGCCGCGCGGCGGCGCTGTCGCCCTCCGTCGATCTGGTGAAGGGCAAGCTGGTGCCGCTGATTAAGGAAGCCGATTTCGCCCCCGGCACCGTGGTGTATATGGACTACGGTTCCCGGGAGATGGAGGATCAGGGCGGCGGCGTGCTGCGGAATTTCATGCGCACCGCCGACGCGCTGATGGAGCAGGGCGTGTTCGTCACCAGCCGCATCGTACCCAACGGCGACCACTGCGAGGAGTGCTGGGAGGAGCAGATTCCCCTTTTCATGCCGGTATTGTTTTACGACAGGGAGTGATGAAAACCCATGGAGACACAGTATTTTAAGGAATACAGCCCCGCCCTGGACCGGGATATGGAAATGAAGGTGTGGGGCCACGCGGGACGGCCCGTGCTGTTTATCCCGTGCCAGAACGGGCGGTTCTACGATTTCGAGAACTATAACATGGCCGAGGTCTGGCGGCCCTGGATCGACGCGGGCCAGGTGATGGTGTTCGCCATCGACACCATCGACCAGGAAACCTGGAGCGACATCTGGGGCGACGCGGGCCACCGCTCCTGGATGCACGAGCGCTGGATGAGCTTCATCTTTGACGAGGTCGCGCCGTTCATCCAGGATATGACCCGGCAGCGCAACGGCTGGGACGGCAATCCTGGCATCATTGCCTTCGGCTGCTCCCTGGGCGCGACCCACGCGGCCAACCTGTTTTTCCGGCGGCCCGACCTGTTCGACGGCTTGCTGGCCCTGAGCGGCATCTACACCGCCAGCTACGGCTTTGGCACCTACATGGACGAACGGGTGTACCTCAACAGCCCGGTGGATTACCTGGGCGGCATGCCCGCCGACCATCCCTTCATCCAGCGGTACAACAACAACCGCGGCATCATCGTGGTGGGCCAGGGCCCCTGGGAAGTGCCGGATACGACCTTCCAATTGAAGGGGATCTGCGAATCCAAGGGCATCAACGTCTGGTTCGATATCTGGGGCTACGACGTGAAGCACGATTGGGATTGGTGGTATGAGCAGGTCAGGTATCATGTGCCGCATTTGCTGGAAAATTGATGATTTGTGTGGAGTGTGGAGAGTGGAGTGTGGAGTTTTTGCATACATGCGATACTCGATGATAAAGTAGTTGTATTCAAAATGGAATCATTCTATCACTCCACACTCTGACTAAACATCACAAACGCAGAAAGGATCAAGTATCATGGCCAATCTGATTTTCATCTCCCCCAACTTCCCCACCAACTACTGGAAATTCTGCCGCGAGCTCAAGAACAACGGCATCCGCGTGATGGGCATCGGCGACCAGCCTTATGAGGAAATGACCCAGGAGCTGAAGGACAGCCTGAACGAATACTACAAGGTCAGCAGCCTGGAAAACTACGACGAGGTGTACCGCGCCGTGGCCTGGTTCATCCACAAGTTCGGCCGCGTGGACTGGATCGAAAGCAACAACGAATACTGGCTGGAGCGGGACGCCATGCTGCGCACGGACTTCAACGTGCAGAGCGGCTTCCAGGTCAGCGACCTGGCCCGCATCAAGTACAAGAGCGGCATGAAGGAATACTACCAGAAGGCGGGCATCCGCACCGCCCGGTATCACATCGTGGATAACTTCGACAGCTGCAAGGCGTTCATCAACGAAGTCAATTATCCCGTGATCGTGAAGCCAGACAACGGCGTGGGCGCCAACGATACCTACAAGCTGGACAACGACGGCGAGCTGTGGAGCTTCCTCAACGAGAAGAACCCCAGCGTCCGCTACATCATGGAGGAGTTTGTCACCGCCGAGGTGAACAGCTACGACGCCATCATCGACAGCAACGGCAATCCCCTCTTTGAAACCGGCAACGTCACTCCCATGTCCATCATGGACATCGTGAACAACAGCGACAATTCTCTCTACTATATCGTCAAAAACCTGGCCGACGACGTTCGCGCCGCGGGCCGGGCGGCGGTGAAGAGCTTTGGCGTCAGGAGCCGCTTCGTGCATTTTGAGTTCTTCCGCCTGACCAAGGATCAGCACATGGGCAAGAAGGGCGACGTGGTGGCGCTGGAAGTGAACATGCGCCCCTGCGGCGGCTTCTCTCCCGACATGATGAACTACGCCAACAGCACCGACGTGTACAAGATCTGGGCGGACATGATCGCCTTCAACTGCTCCACCAAGCCCCAGGGCGAGCATTTCTTCTGCGCCTTCGCCGGACGCCGGGATGGCAAGCCCTTCCAGATGAGCCACGAGGAGCTGGCCGCCAAGTACGCCAGCCAGATGCGCATGATGGGCCGCATCCCCGACGCCCTCTCCGGGGCCATGGGCAACCAGATGTATATCGCCGTGTTCCCCACAGAAGAAGAACTGAACCAGTTCTACGCCGACGCCGTCCGGTGCTGGTAATCAAGGAGGATGCTTTATGCCGAGAAAACCTGTCCGAGTTCAAATGCAGTCCTATGTTATCAGCGTTTCCCTGGGAACGGGCTGTTACCGCCATATCAAAATTGACGCGGACAGCGCGCTTTCCCAGCTCAGCAGCGCGATTCTGGACGCCTTTGAATTTGACGACGACCACATGCACGCCTTCTTTATGGACAACCGCGCCTGGAGCCAGGACCCGGAAGCCTGCTTTTGGAGCGACCCGGACGATGAAATGGAAGATAACGTGAATCCAAGCACCGATGAAGTGTCGCTGCGGGATCTACAGCTGGCGGACGGCCAGAAATTCCTGTATCTGTTCGACTTTGGCGACGAGTGGCGCTTCTCCTGCCGGGTGCTGAAAACCCTGGACGAGCAGACAAAGAAGCCCCAGGTCGTTCGTTCCGTCGGCGACGCGCCGGAGCAATACCCGGATTTTGACGAGGAAGACTGGGATGAGGACGAAGAAGACCCAGACGAGGAAGAATGACTCCCACAAAACAGCAGCGCCCCTGCGGGGGCGTTTTTTGCTGGATGCATATTCATGTAAAATTCCCGAAAGCCCTTGCGGAACACGGGCAAAGCATTGTATACTGTCTGCGTACAGATGTATTTTTCGGAGGAAACACGGATGAAGCGATTATTTGCGTGGCTGCTGGCGGCTGTGATTATATTGGCCCTGCTGCCCGTGAGCCAGGCGGAGGAAATCACCTATACGGGCGTGGTCAACACCAAAAGCCTGCACCTGCGCAAGGAGCCGAACGCTTCGGCCAAGGTGCTGAACACCTACAGCCGGGGCAAGGAAGTGACCATCCTGGAAAACGACGGCACCTGGTGCAAGGTGCAGGTGGGCAAGAAAACCATCGGCTACATGATGACCCAGTACCTGGACATCAAGCCCAATTATGAGCATCTGGGCTGGGGCGTCACCGAGGCGGACGGCACGGTGCTGAACCTGCGCTCCGGGGCGGGTTCCGGCGCGGCGGTGGTATATAAAACCATGAGTGGCGCGGCGGTGGAGCTGATTCAGGAGCAGGGCGCCTGGTACCGGGTGCGGCTGGAAAACAAGTTCGGCTGGGTGGAGAAGCAGAAAGTGACGCTGCTCAGCGGCGATTTTGCCCCCGGCTACACCACCGAAGACCATTCCGAGGAAATCACGGCCGCCCGGATGGCCACTGCCATCCGCACCTTTGGCAGCACCGCCACGGTATCCCGCAGCGAAGGGGACTTCACCTATTCCCTCACCTATCCCGTCACCGGCATCGCCGCGGCGGACGAACGCATCAAGGCCTGGACCCAGGAAACCCTGCGCGCCTTTGAGGCGGACTACAACGAATTTCACCAGGGTACGCCGGGGGCCAGCTATACCGTGGAATACCAAGCCATCAGCCTGGACAGCCGGTACAAAAGCGTGCTGCTGTTCGGGGAATACCGGGTGAAGGAATGGACCTGCGAAACGCTGCTGACCCTGAACCTGGACGCCGTGACCGGACAGATCATCGACAGCGGAACGATTTTTTCCGCCGATCCCATGCGGGCGCAGTTCTGCCTGGAAAGCCTGGCGGCAAAGCTGATGAGCTATCCCACCGATGGCTATGTGATCAAGCCCGACGCTTCCTGGATGAAATACGCCGTGCTGGGCAGCGAGGGCGTGCAGCTCTTCCTGCCCAAGGGGCTGTATACGCCCATCGGCATGGGTACGCGGTACATTCTCCTGCGCTATAATCTGATTGGCGAGTGCGTGGGCCTTGACTCTCAGGCCATCCGCAATCACATCCGCACCATCGACCCCAGCAAGCCCATGATCGCCCTCACCTTCGACGACGGCCCTTCCGACGAGACAGACCGCATCCTGGCCGTGCTGGCTGAATACGATTCCCGCGCCACCTTCTGCGTGGTGGGGAACAAGGTGGAAAGCTACGCCGGGGTGCTCAAGCGCACCATTGCCGGAGGCAACGAAATCGCCAGCCACACCTGGAGCCACCGGCGGCTGACCGAGCTTTCCGCCGCGGGCATCCGTTCCCAGCTGGAGCGCACCAACGAAATCGTGGCCCAGGTGACGGGCGGCTACCAGATCAAGGTGCTGCGCCCGCCCTACGGGAAGTTCAACAAGACCCTGCGCTCCGTGTGCGCCGAAATGGGCCTGGTGATCGCCGAATGGGAAATCGACACCCTGGACTGGAACAACCGAAACGTGAACAAGACCTACAACAACATCATGAAAGGGGCCAGGGACGGGGTGATCATCCTGTGCCACGACCTCTATGAAACCACCGCCACCGCCGTGGAACGCGCCATTCCTGATTTGGTGAACAAGGGCTTCCAGCTGGTCACGGTGTCCGAGCTGCTTTCCTTCCATAAGGACGGCCCCAAACCCGGCACCGTTTACGCCCGCGTTGACCCGGAGAACAAGATCACAGGGGAGTGAAGGACGCTTTAAGAAAGAAGGGATTAGGGAATAGGGATTAGGGATTAGTTATTTTGTTTTACTCTTTCGTTTGCTTCCAATCGTATCGCATACTATCTTTACTAATCCCTATTCCCTAATCCCTAATCCCTATTTCACCACTTATTGCTCCACCAATTTAATCGTGAACTAAGATGCGGGATGAGAAATCGTTCCAGACAAGGAACGAAACCGCAGGAATACTGGATGTATTTCAAGGTTGAGTGACACAGTATGGGACGATTTATCCCGCAGATAATTCAAGATTAAGTTGGTGGAGCAATAATTCGCGCCTGATCAATTTTCTATCGCTTCATAGCGCAAATGCTTGCCCGTCCCGGCAGACCTGCCGCAGGGTTCCCTCCGAAATGCGATAGCACGCGCCGAAAACGGTTTCCCTGCCGTCCTTTCCCAGCAGATAACTGCCGTCGGGAATGGCGTAGAAGGCGCAGCCAAAGCTGTCGGCATAGGTAATGTCCTCGAACAGGCGCATTCCGTCCAGCATGGAATCCTTCACCATCTGGTAATGGGGCAGCAGCATGGTTTTCGTCACGCCAAGGCCCGGAAGAAAGCGGCGGTAATTGGGGGATACGGCTTCGCCGGGTTCTTCCGGCTGGGCGTACACCACCTCGGCGCTGTTCATGCTGCCCGCGCTGATGCCGATCAGCACGCTGTTAAAATCCCGCATCGCGGCTTTTAATCCGCATTGCTGAAAGAAAGCGTTCTGGGTGGGCACGTGGCCTCCCGCCAGCACGATCAGCCCGGCGTTTTTCACCAGCGCCGCCGTGTCATCTCTGTTCCGTCCGTCCAGAATATCAAAGGAAGAAAAGGAGAAGCCCGCCGCGAGCAGGGTTTTTTTCATGTCCAGAGCAATATGGTCGGTGAAAGCGCGCCTGTCCGGATCGGCGCACACGAACACCGCCGCGCAGGGCGAAACCACCGCTTCCCGCAATAAATCAATAAACCGGTTCGCCGGATTCAGGTAGGGGCTCCCCACCCCAAAGGGGCTGCTGGTGAGAAAGTATGTCATGTGTGTCCCTCCATTGAAAAAGTATCATGCGATTGTTTTCTGCGTGAAGAAGCGCTTTCAGGAGCCAAGGGAACGCCGGGGCTGTGCGCCTCAGGCCTGCACCGGGCCGGATTTCCTTTTCAGGCATTGCCAGACAATTCATGATAAATACAATAAATCTCAAATGAATCCTCTTGACGAATTTCACCAAATAAGGTATGATATACATGATCTTGCAGTCGTTTCCATGGTCAAAAAAATAATGCAGAGGAGATCTTCAAGATGAAAAAAATCGTTGCTCTGATTCTTGCCGCTGTGATTCTGTGCTCCTGTGCCGCCGCTCTGGCTGAGGGTGTTCCTCCCCTTCCCAATCTGGACACCTTCGCTAAGATAACCACCATAACCAAGGATAAGGTGTATACCATTTCCCTGAGCAAGCCCGTTGATCAATTGTATGTCAGCTGGCCCAGCGAACTGAAGGTTGTTGCCCTCTCCGTTTCTGAAAACCTGCAAGCCAAGGTATTGCTCATCGGCCAGAACACCCAGCCCGGCATGGCGAAGGTGGTCACTCTCTATGGGTGGGATGACGAGGAATTTAGGTTCCCGGTTGCCACCAAGGAAGATCGCGCGTTGATCACCGTTCAGGGCGATTGGATCGTGTGTTACAATCGCGCGGGCGATATCGTGGCCGTGGCTTATGCCAAGGACGCTGATATCCAGGCTGTGCGTGATGTGGCCTTTGAAGACTTCGGAAAAACGGCCGCCGACATCCTCCTTATTCCTGCAATGGACGATTGATGACATTCCCCTTCCTCACCCCCCGTCATCGACGGGGGTTTTGTGATTCATGCCCCTGCTTCGTTTTCCTTTTTAACGCAGCTTACAAGAGTTCATCCAATTGCCGATCAGGGAAACGATTTCGGGGTTTTTACCGTGCTGCATGATGCCCTCCCGCACGGCGGTCCATTGAAGCGCTTTGCGGACAAGGGCGCTGTCATACTGCCCGATTGCTTCGGGCAGTGTTTTCTTTGTCGCCGCGTTCAGGCGCTTCAATGCTTCCGAATCGTGCCTTTTCCTGTCTGCTTCCTCCGGGGGATAGCCGCAGCCAAATGCTCCCTCAAACAGCTTGTCCAGCGTGCATTGCAGGTTGATTTCCCCCAGCCATCCATAATTCAGCCCCAGGGGAAAAGAAGCCGCATTCCCACCATTGATGCGGCCAAAGAGAAAAGCGTCCTGGGGCGTCGGCACATACCCGCACAGCACGCCGGGCAGGCTGTTGCAGGCCAGCATCATCCCCTGCCCGGAGGAACAGCCGGTCACGATAAAATCCGCCGCGCCGCTGCACAGCAGCAGGCTGATATTGACGGCGGCTTCTATATAGGAAAAAGAACAGCCGTCGCCCGGGAAAACGCCGTAGTTGACGACTGTATCCGCCCGCCCGTTTCTTTCCACCGCCCGGCAGGCGCAGCGGTAAAGCGCCTCGTTTTTATCGCATTGCGAGGATGCCTGGATAATGCCGATTCTCATGGCGTTTTCCCCCTGATTACGCTTTCCAAACCGTCCTGACGATTTCCCGCTGTTCCCCCTGATAGGAGCCGGGGCCGATATACCGGGTTTCAAACCCGCATTTTTCCATGACCCGGCGGGAAGCGGCATTGTCTTTCAGGCAGATGCCTGTGACCTCCTTTAAGCCGAGCCGTTTCGCCATGACGGGCAGGAACGCCTGCACCGCTTCCGCGGCAAAGCCCCTGCCGGTGAACGCTTTTCCGATATGATAGCCGATTTCCCAGGCGCCGTCCTCGATCGGCACCATCTGCACGTATCCGATGTTGCGGCTGCCTTCCTTCGTGATAACCGCGTACACCTGGGGGCCCTCCAAAGCGCTGTACTGGCTGATCAGAAATGCAACGGTTTCCCGCGCTTCTTCCAGGGTTTCAAACACCTCGTCGGGAACAAATCTCCGGGTGTCTTCGTCCAGGGAGTTTTCATGTACGGCCTGCGCCATGTCCGGGGTCAGTTCCGTGATGACCAGCCTGTCGGTTTCTATTCTCATTGCGTTTCTCCTTCCGCTGAATCATTCCGAATAATAAAGTGAACGTTCGATCACTGCCTATTATATCGGATGAACCGCCGGGCGTCAATACCTGTCTTTCTTCTGTATCCCGCTTGACAGGCCCTTTTTTTGAGACTATCATGGAATGGCAAATTTGCGTGATAAGCCAAGCCAATTCAAAGGAGGCCGTTTACAATGAGCGATTACCGCATTGAAACAAAATGCGTCCAGGGCGGCTACACGCCGGGCAACGGCGAGCCGCGGCAGATCCCTATCGTCCAATCCACTACCTTTAAATACGCCACCGGCGAGGACATGGGCAAGCTGTTTGACCTGGAAGCCAGCGGATACTTTTACACCCGCCTGCAAAACCCCACCAATGATTATGTGGCCGCGAAGATCGCCGAGCTGGAGGGCGGCACGGCGGCGATGCTCACTTCCTCCGGCCAGGCGGCGAACTTCTTCGCCATGTTCAACCTGGCCTCCTGCGGCGACCATATGGTGGCATCGTCCAGTATTTACGGCGGCACCTTCAACCTCATCAGCGTGACCATGGCGAAGATGGGCATCGAGACCACCTTCGTCTCCCCCGACTGCACCGACGAGGAGCTGAACGCCGCGTTCCGGCCCAACACGAAATTGGTGTTCGGCGAGACCATCGCCAACCCCGCTCTGACGGTGCTGGACATTGAGCAGTTCGCCAAGGCGGCCCACGCCCACGGCGTGCCGCTGATCATCGACAACACCTTCGCCACCCCGGTGAACTGCCGCCCCTTTGAGTGGGGCGCGGACATCGTGACCCACTCCACCACCAAGTACATGGACGGCCACGGCGTGGGCGTGGGCGGCGCGATTGTGGACAGCGGGAAATTCGACTGGATGGCCCACGCGGACAAGTTCCCCGGCCTGTGTACGCCGGACGACAGCTACCACGGCATCACCTACGCGGAGAAGTTTGGCAAAGCAGGCGCGTTCATCACCAAATGCACCGCCCAGCTCATGCGGGACTTCGGCTCCATCCAGTCCCCCCAGAACGCCTTCTACCTGAACCTGGGCCTGGAAAGCCTGCACGTGCGCATGGCGCGGCACTGCGAGAACGGCCAGGCCGTGGCGGAATTTTTGCAGAAGCATCCCAAGGTGGCGAGCGTCAGCTACTGCGGCTTGCCGGGGGACAAGTACCACGAGCGGGCGAAGAAGTATCTGCCCAAGGGTTCCTGCGGCGTGGTGAGCTTTGAGCTCAAGGGCGGACGGGAAGCCGCTTCCGTGTTCATGAACAGCCTGCGGCTGGCCGCCATCGAAACCCACGTGGCCGATGCCCGCACCTGCTGCCTGAACCCCGCCTCCACCACCCACCGCCAGATGAACGATGAACAGCTCAAAGCCGCGGGCGTTCCCGCCGGGCTGGTGCGGATGAGCTGCGGCCTGGAAAGCGCCGACGACCTGATTGCCGATATTGCCCAGGCGCTGGAAAAAGTATAATCCAAACCGTATAACCCCAAAAACGACCCGCATCCGGCATTCCGTTCGGAGGGCGGGCCGTTTTTTCTGTGCGCTCACAGTTGGCAATTTGTAACAAAATCCTATGTTTTTTCTAAAACTGGAAATAAATTTTGAGAATTTAGAAATTTTTTGTATTTTTTTCGTAATACTTTATTTATAAATCCTTGACAATTATGAAAAAATAATGTATCATATTATGCGGAAGCCCAATAAGAAAAAGGATGAAATTCTTTTTACTAAGGAGAGAGAACCATGAAAAGAGTGATTGCGCTGGCCCTGGCAGTGGCGCTGCTGTGCTCTTTGACGCCGGCACTGGCCTATTATGTGCCAAAGCATATAGATGAATATGACAATCTGCCTTATATGCCCAGCTTAAGCAGCTTTGCCGCCATGCGCACCAGGCAGGTGGAAGAGATCGTGACCATCTATCTGGACAGAGAGGTGGACAACCTACGGGCGAACTGGCTCGAATACAATAACGAGCATGAGGAGCCGCTGGAAGTCAATGAAGAGCTGATGGCTTTCCTGGACACCACCGGGCATAAATACCAGGTGGGCGCCCACTGGACCAATGCCTACGCCACCGAGACCTATACCGAAAACACCCTGACCGCGGAACAGAAAGCGGAAGGCCTGGAAGAAAGATACCAGACCATGCTTCGGGATTCCGACGCGCAGGAAGGCAAAGATGTCGGCGACACCATGGCGGAGAGGAATACCCTGAGGGAAGTAAATTCCTCCAGCAAGGTTTCCGCTACCACCCCGGAAAAGAAAAATGATTCGTATGAGAATGAATTGAAGGGCTACCTTTATAACGATCAGCCGGATAAATTTGAAAAGCACGAAATCCCTTTCAGCTATAATCCGAACAACGTATCGGGCAGCAACGCGCAGATCGAAGCAACGATCGACACGTTCAAGAAGATAGCCAATCAGGAAGCCCAGAGCGCTACCGACGCGCTGGGACAGCGGCACTACGATCAGTACGGCAGCCGCGCCGACCTCTATAACTACTATTGCGTGAAGGTGCAGGAGCCCTACTACGCCGTGGTGAAAAAGCTGGATGACGGAAAATTCTGCATCCTGTCCCGTTACCGCTATGACACCGCCGTGTCCAACATTTCCGTGCCCTCCGGCTTCAAGCTGTACCGGGTGAACGGCTTCGTCACCGCCTGGCATCCCACCTACGCCGCCTCCGACGGCACCTCCGACGGGCGCTACACCGTCGCGTATCTGTCCGACCAGACCATTGATGGCGAAACCTGGACTGTGACCTATGGCCGCAACGGAAAGATCCAGTATTTCTACATTATTCTGTATGATACTGAGTTCTTTGGCTACGATCTGGGTACCGCGAAGATTCAGTTTGAGCCCTGCAACGCCGGCTGGTACATCCGGGAAATCACCGAAACCTATGAGGACGGGTCCTACATCAGTGCGTATTACAACCGCACCGGCAATGGCAAACTGTCCTATTACCGTACCGAAGGCATTTTTGAAGATTAATCTGTATTGCTTGCTCCCCTGTCCGGCATCGGGCAGGGGAGCAATTCGTTACAATATAATTACAAAATTATGTATTAAATGAAATATTCTCTTAATATTTACTTGACATTTATTGCTCTTTTCTTTATAATATTGGAAGACGGGAAAGAAGGACGAACGCAAACACTTTTTCCCGTTGAGAATGGGATGAAACCTTCTTCGTTTTTATGAATGCGAAGGACGGCATAATACCACAGAAAAAGGAGATGCATTTATGAGAAGAGCGTTTGCCATCATCATTGCGTTGGCGCTGATCTCCTCTGCGTCTGTAGCTTTTGCGGATTCTATTGGAGTGGAAGAAATCGTCACGCAAAACGGGATTTGCGATTTTCCTGATTTACAGATGTTTGCGGTGCTGCGGGCGTCCGTGCCGGATGAATTTGGCCGCGTCACCGTGACCCTCAGCGAGCCTGTGGACAAGCTGTGGGCCAACTGGATGGGAAAGGGAGAAAAACCCGAAGAACTGTTGCTGGATGAAACCCTGACGGCCAGGTTTTATACCAAAGGCCACCCGTACCAGGTCGGCTCCATGCCGCCCGCCCAGGCGAGGCTGTTCAAGCAGGAAACCTCCAAGCGCTATGTCATCCAGTTCGGCGCGCCGGACTCCCAGATCAACTGGCGCACCATTCAGGCAAACAGCGCCGCAGGTCATGGCGATTATGTGGACGTCGTGCAGCCGCGGTGGATCCTGTACCGCATTTCCGACGACGTGGTGTTTAACGAGTACAGCGACAAGCTGAACTGTACCGACATTCAGGTGCCGCCCGGGTTCAGGCTCCAAAAAGTGGACGGCTATGCCGTCTCCTGGCGCTATGGCTCCAACGGCTCCGACGGCTCGCCCAACCTGGCCTATATCACCTTGCAAAAGGGCTATATCGTGATTTACAGCCGCAGCGGCAAAATCCAGTATGTCACCAGCTACACGCCGGATCTCAAGGTGTTCGGCGTGGATGTGGGCACCGGCTCGATAGATGATGAATCAGGGCAGGTATTGTCCGCTTACAGTGTGCCTGCAAAGATTTCGGAATACAAGAATCTGCCGGAAATGCCATCCATCTTCAGCTTCGCGGAGCTGTCGCCAGTCAGATCCAAGGATGGGAAATCCGTCACGGTGTTCCTGGACAAGCCGGTGGATCGCATCTGGGTAAACTGGATGGGCAAAGACGAGGAGCCGGAAGAATTGAAGGTTGATTCCGGCTTGAAAGCCAAATACTCCACCGAGGACCATAAATACCAGCCCGGCGCGAAATGGGTGGGGAATTACGAGGTCGTTGAGAAAGGCTCCCGGCAGGAAATCGTGTGGGGCGCGTATCCGTCCTTCATCAGATGGGCGACCAATCAGGTCAAGCTGAGGAACGGCGATGAGGATCCCATCCAGGTCGTTCTGCCGCACTGGGAACTGCAGGAAATCAAAACCGGCCTCGTTGCCGCGGAATTCAGCGACAAGCTGAACTGCACCGATATTCAGGTGCCCGAAGGGTACAAGCTGGTGAAGAAAACGGGCTACGCGGTGGCTTACGATGTCCAGGGCGCCGGCTCCGACGGTTCGCCGAACCTGGCGTACATCACCGAGCAAAACGGCTTCACCGTGATTTACAACCGCGCAGGCAAGATCGTGAGCATCATCAAGCAGATTCCTCAGACGCACTTTTTCAGCACATGGACGGGCACCACGACCGTGCGGTACGCGCTCAGCGAATTTGGCAAATGGTATGTCAGCGATGTGACCGAGGTGTATCCCAATAACCGCTCCATCACCGCCGTTTACAGCCGCTATGGAAACGGAAAGCTGGTGGATCTGCAGGTTTCCGATTTCTGATGGAACGATAAAACGTATATCACAAAACCACCGGCTCAGCCGGTGGTTTTGTTCAGCGTGTCGAAAAAGAGTTTTCGACACGCTGCGAATGAAAGGCCGGAAAACCGTCCTTTCATTCGATCCATCAATTTCTTGAAAAATGGCGGTTTCAGCATCAAAAGATACTGAAACCGCTCATTTTTCGGGCAGAAATTGATATAGGAAGCAACATTCTGTTGCTCCTCGGCGACGTACATGCCTTGGGCTACCGCCCGGCCTTCGCTGAAAACAGTCCCCCGGACTGTTTTCCGGGCGCTTCGGCCCCTGCGGATTACAATCGAAGGGCTGCGGCCCTTAGACAGGCAGATTATTCGGCTTTGACGAAGATGTAGGCGAAGGCCACGTCGCCGTCCTTCTTGACCATGTTGTCGTCGCTGTAGCAAATGATCAGCTGGCCGTCCTCGTTCATGCCCATATACTTCATGTTTTCATCAGCGATGGCGTCGTTCTCCACGCCGGTCACCTTGCCGAAGAACAGGGTCTTGTCTTCCGCGCTGACCTTGCTCAGCTTGCCAACGCCCTTGGAAATGTAGGTGGAGCCTTCCGTCCAGCCGGTCCACTCTTCGTCCTTGGTCCAGTCCCAGCCGTCCCAGGGCAGCTTGAGCTTGGCTTCGTCGTCAGTAATGGAAGCATCGAACTGCACAGTGGCTTCGATGTCATGCACATGGGTGTGGGTATAAGCGGCCTGGTCCACCATCACGCCCGCGTCGGAGCCGGTGGCGCTGCCGTCCAGGATGGCTTTCACGGTCATGGTCACGGCCTTTTCAGGCACGGCGATGAGGCCGTTCACGTCGATGTCGTTCTCGTCGGCAAAGTCTTCACCGATGTAGGCGGCGGCCAGCACCCATTCGCCTTCCCAGTCGGTAACCGGGGCTTTGCGGTTGAAGGACAGGACTTCTTCGGGGTCGGCGTCCAGAATGCTTTCAGCGAAAGCGACGCAGGAGACCAGCATCATCGCGGCCAGAACCAGAGACAGGAGCTTTTTCATAACGGATACTTCCTTTCTTTATTTTTTGACTGTTTGGCAGTCAATGGATTTATTACAAGGGGAACGCTGGGGCTGTTCGCCCCAGACCCCAACCAGGGCGGTGACCGCCCTGGACCTGCAAGAGCGGATGTTACTTGACAGGTCGGACAAACAAGGTTCCCGCTGCTGCTTGGAGGAGCCGATGAAGCCAAGCTTGCTCGCGTTGCGCTTCTGGCCCGGCGGCAAAGCCGCCAACCCGGATGCAAAGCATCCGGGGAAAGCAAGGGAAAATCTCAGGGGGAAAGTTCACTTTCCCCTAAAGATTTTTCCTTGCTTTCTTGGGCCAGAAGCCTTCAATCTTTCGTTAATCCCAGCGCAGCAGGCGGAAAGTGATGGGTTTCCCCAACGGAGTGATTTCGCCTATTGGGATGCAAGAGATGAAATCCCTTGCCGCAGGGTTTAGGGGTCGCGGAGGCCCCTGTTCCATATTACACGCCGGAGTACGCCGCGAAGCCGCAGTCGATGGGCAGCACCACACCGGTGATGGCGGAAGCGGCTTTGTCGTCGGTGAGGAAGAACACGCCGCCCAGCAGCTCTTCGCTGTCCACGAAGCGGCCCATGGGGGTGCCGTTCAGGATCTTGGCGGAGCGGGCGGTGGGGGTGCCGTCCGGGTTAAAGAGCAGAGCGCGGTTCTGGTTGCTGACCAGGAAGCCGGGGGCAATGGCGTTGGCCCGGATGCCGCTGCCCGCGAAGTGGGTGGCCAGCCACTGGGTAAAGTTGCTGATGGCGGCCTTTGCGCCGGAATAGGCGGGAATCTTGGTCAGCGGGATGTAGGCGTTCATGGAGGAGATGTTCAGGATGCAGCCGCGCTTGCGCTCCACCATGTCCTTCACGAAGGTCTGGGTGGGCAGCAGAGTGCCCTGGAAATTCAGCTTGAACACGAAGTCCACGCCGGAGGCATCCAGGTCGAAAAAGGTCTTCTGGCCTTCCTTGGCCTCATGCTGGTATTCGTTGTCGGTGGTCGCCCGGGGATTGTTGCCGCCCGCGCCGTTCACCAGGATGTCGCAGGGGCCTAAATCCTTCAATACCTGCTGGTGCACTTCTTCGAGCGCCGCGGGATCCAGGACGTTGGCCTTGTAGCCTTCGCAGATGAAGCCCTGGGCTTTCAGGTCGTCCGCCAGCTTCTTGACCGCTTCTTCGTTCAGATCCAGCGCCGCCACCTTCGCGCCCGCCTGGGCATACGCCCGGGCCATGTCGCCGCACAGCACGCCGCCCGCGCCGGTCACCACCACGACTTTGCCGGTAAAGTCTACGTTCAGGGGGAGAGTCATAGGTCATTTTCTCCTTTCATTCTGAGTTCTAAGTTCTTAGTTCTAAGTTCTAAGCACAAAAGCGCGAAACACGCTATCGCTTAGAACTTTGAACTTGGAACTTAGAACTAAACAATCATTCTTTGCTCGGCCACTTCTCCATGGCCTGTTCCACCGTCATGCCCTCAGCGATGCCCTGCTTGCGGGCGGCGTTGACGGCCTGAATCTCCTTCATCTTTTCGCCGGTCAGGCTGTAGCCGTGCATAGCCCAGAGGGTCGCCAGCCAGGCCACCATGGGAATGACGCAGAACATGACGATGACAGCGATCTTGATGCCCTGGGAGAAGGGCGTGGCGTCGGTGGGCAGGTCGGGCAGCCCGGCGAAGGCCATGAAGATGAAGGCCACCAGCGTGGGCGCGAGAGAGGACACCAGCTTGTCCACCAGGGAGAACAGGGTGCCCATGATGCCGGGGATGTACTTGCCGGAGCGGTAGGTTTCATAGTCCGAGCAGTCGGCCACCATGGGGATGGGCATGTCCGCCGTGGCGTAGTAAGCGCCGTAGCCCAGACCGAAGCAGAGGATGAACAGGATGGTGTACAGGTTGATGGCCCCGCCGCCGTTGAAGGGGAAGGACAGCATCATTGCGGGGTTCTCCCGGTTGGAGAGGATCAGCAGGGCCAGCACGCCGATGTAGCTGACCAGCGCCACGGTGACGTACCGGGTGAGGGACGCTTTCTGGCCTTTCTTCTGGCTGGTGCGCACGGAGAGCAGGAAGAAGGGCACGGCAAAGACGTAGCCCAGAATCATGAGCGGCAGGTACAGGCTGTCGTAATTGCCCATCATGATACCGTAGAGGGCCAGGAGCACGGTGGTGTTGGTAGCGATGGCCAGGGCCAGCTTGCAGCCCGCGCCGGCCACCATCAGGCGCTGCATGGGCTTGTTGTGCTTGATGATTTCCGCGTATTCCCTGAGCTTCACCTTTTCCTGCGCGCCGCCGCCCAGGCCGTAGAACTCGGGCCGGTCTTTCTCGGCGATGCCGATGATGGCCAGGATGGTCAGCAGCACGGACAGGGCGATGCCGATGGGGGTGATGATGCGGTACAGCTCAGGCCGGGCGTAGCCGGAAACCACGACCTTGCCCGCTTCGTCCAGGATGTTGAAATTGTTCTTGATCATGGGGATCAAAAACTGCATTACGCCCATGCCCAGCATGGAGCCCACGGTGTTGAAGATGGTGAACATGGGGCGCTGGTTGGGGTCGTTGGTGAGCACGGTGGTGCCCGCGCGGGTGCAGGAGGTCTGGAAGGTGTAGCCGATGACCCAGATCGCGTAGATCACCACGAAGCCCACATAGCGCAGCCACATCATGGTTTCGGGAATCAGCGGCAGCAGCACATACAGGCAGATGACGCTCACCGCCATGATGACGCTGCCGATGATCATGAAGGGACGGAACTT
Source organism: uncultured Eubacteriales bacterium (assembly GCA_902795275.1). Classification (GTDB taxonomy): domain Bacteria; phylum Bacillota; class Clostridia; order Christensenellales; family Aristaeellaceae; genus RUG563. The sequence continues at coordinate 79,481 of CADBKQ010000011.1, forward strand.
GCCGATCTTGGTGCTGGTGCGGTCCATCAGCGCGCCGATGATGGGGTCGGTGATGGCATCGAACACGCGCATGAATGTGACCATCAGGGAGGCGAAAATGCCCAGCTGCAAAACGCTGGAGCCAAACTGCGCCACATAGGACAGGATCAAAACAAAGTATACGTTGGTCGCGCCGTTGTTCATGGGGAACAGGGCCAGCTGGTACAGCTTCGCCCGGTTCACCCCGGCCGGGGCGGCGGCGGTTTCTTTTGCCATGGAGAAAACTCCCTTCGTTTTTTAGAGTACAGAGTTCAGAGTACAGAGTTCAGATAATAGAGTGGGCGATGCTTGTTATCCAACAATTTGAGTTTTCTATATTCATCTGTACTCTGCACTCTGTACTCTGTTCTCTGAAGTTTTATTTCGTCCAGTTCGCGCCCTTATCCCCGGAGTCCTTGAGGGTGTAGGCGGGGTTGGGCGTATCCACGTGGCGGAAGGCCGCCTCGTCGGCGCAGGCGCCGCTGGTGACGCGGATATGGGCCTTGTCGGAAAGCGGCACGGTGAAGGTGAACACCTTGTTTCCGTACTTGGTTTCCTTCTTTTCGCCGTTCAGGAACAGGGTCACTTCGTTCTGGTTGGAGTACACCTTCACGGTGATTTCCTTTTCCGTGCGGTTGGTAAACCGCTTGGAGCAGATATGCACGAAGGGCTCCTGGCTCCAGTAGGCCTTATAGAGGAAGAAGCTGTCCTTCTTCGTCTTGCGGTCAAAGGTCATCAGGCCCTTGTGGTTCATGCCGGGCTCGCCGCCCTGGTTGCGGGCGTCGGCGGCAAAGTCGAACATATTCCATACGTGGGTCGCCCACATGTAGGGATTGCGCTCAAAGCACTTGAGCAGGTACTCATGGTAAATGGCCTGGTATTCCTCGGTGTGGTCGCCGCGGCGTGGATGGCTGGAATGCAGGTTGGGCATGCCCTCGCAGCCGTACTCGGAGTAGCCCAGGCACCGGTCGGGATAGACCATGTGGAAGAAGCGCATCCACACGTCGTTGAGCCACAGGCCCGGCACGTACCAGCCCAGGTACAGGTTCCAGGAAACCACGTCCGTGATATGCGCAACCTTGTTGAAGGGGCCGCACATGGCGTAGCAGGCCAGAGTGGTGAAGCGGGTCTTGTCCATGTCATGCACCAGGTCGTTGAGCACATGATGGTTGTCCAGCATGTCCTTCTTGTCCTTGGTGGAAATGGTGATTTCGTTGGAAACGCCCCAGCACACGATGGAAGGATGGTTGTAATTCTGGATGATCAGCTCCTTCATCTGGCTGATGGTGTTCTCCCGGCCGTTGGGCATATGCTCGGAGATATAGGGGATTTCAGCCCACACCACCATGCCCCGCTCGTCGCACAGGTCGTAGAAATACTGGTCGTGCTGGTAGTGGGCCAGGCGGATGGTGTTGGCCCCCATCTCGCAGATGAGGTCCATGTCCTCCTTGTGCATGTCCTTCGTCAGCGCGTTGCCGACGCCCTTCCTGTCCTGGTGCCTGGACACGCCCCGCAGGGGATAGGATTTGCCGTTGAGATAAAAGCCGGTCTTGGGATGGTAGTGGAAATCCCGCACGCCGAAGCGGGAGGAAATCTCGTCCACGGTTTGCCCGTCCACCGTCAGGGTGGCGACGGCGGTGTAGAGATAGGGGCTTTCCAGGCCGTTCCACAGATGCACGTCAGGAATGTCCAGCTTGACTTCTTTCCCATTGCCCTGCGCCGCCTGTTTTCCGTCCGCGTCCAGGATGCGGACGGATACTTCGCCCTCGCAGTTTGTCCAGGTCTTGATTTCCACCTCGCCCCGCTTGTAGCCCTCGCAGGGCCTGGCGGTGATCTGGATGCCGGGGCCGGAGAAGTGATCCATGTCGAAGTGGTTCTTGTTCACCACGACCAGGTACACGTCCCGGTAAATGCCGCCGTAGAAAGTGAAGTCCGCCTTTTGCGGATAGACCCGGTCGTTCACGCTGTTGTCGGCAATCACCACCAGGGTGTTGTCCTTTTCCTTCAGCAGGGCGGTAATGTCCTTGCGGAAGGTGGAATACCCGCCGTCGTGGTGGATGCACTTTTCCCCGTTCAGGGACACGTCGGCGGTGGCGTTCACGCCGCGGAATTCCAGGTACACGCATTCCGTTGACCGGTCGTAGGCGGGCGCGTCGAAATTCTTCGTATATACGCAGCTGCCCCGCCAGTAATCGTTGCCGCCGTCCTGCCCGTCGATGGCGTTCCAGGTGTGGGGCAGGTTCACGGGGATTTCTTTCTTGTCCGGGCCGATGAAGCGCCAGCCCGGATTCAGGGTTTCAAATCTTCTCATGTCGCTTCCCTTCTTTTACGCTTCCACGGTGTTTCGGAGGCGGGGCCGACGGTTGCGTTTGCCATGGTGGCTCCCCTCCTGTTTTTACTTCTTCTGTTCCTTGTCGATGGCTTCCCAGAGGCCGTTGATGTACGCCGCGCCTAAAGCCCGGTCATACAGGCCGTAGCCGGGGCGGCCCTGCTCGTCCCAGATCATGCGGCCATGGTCGGGGCGGATGTAGGTGTCGGGGCAGGTATCATAGATGGCTTTCACAATCTCGTACAGGTCCAGATCGCCGGTGCAGCTCAGGTGGGCCGCTTCGCGGAAGTGGTGGTAGCCCAGGTACTTGACATTGCGCACGTGCATCGCGCCGATGCGGTTCATTTCGCCGAAATGCCGGATGATGGCGGGAATGTCATTGTCCGGGTTGGAGCCCAGGGAGCCGGTGCACAGGCAGAGGGTGTTGGCGGGGCTGTCGTGCAGCTTCACCATCTTGTCGAAGTCCTCCTGGCTGTGGGTGATGCGGGGCAGGCCGAAGATGGGCCAGGCGGGGTCGTCGGGATGGCAGGCCATCCGCACGCCCACTTCCTCGCAGACGGGGATCACCGCGTCCAGGAAATACTTGAAGTTCCTGCGCAGGTCGTCGGGGCCGATGTTCTCATATTGCTTGAGGGTGGTTTCCAGCAGCGCCAGGCGCTCCGGCTCCCAGCCGGGCAGGGTGAAGCCCTTGCTGTCCTCGGCGGTCTTGCGCACGATTTCCAGCGGGCCCATTTCGCCCAGGTCCTTTTCGTCGAAGTACAGGCTGTTGCTGCCGTCCTCGGGGATGACCCGGGCCAGGTCGGTGCGCAGCCAGTCGAACACCGGCATGAAGTTGTACACGATCACCTTCACCCCGTGCTTCGCCAGCATGCGGATGGTGGAGATGTAGTTGGCGATGTATTCCTCGCGGGAGGGCAGGCCCATCTTGATGTCCTCGTGGACGTTCACGGACTCGATCACTTCGATCTCCAGCCCGGCGTCGTTCACTTCTTTTTTCAGGGCCACGAATTCTTCTTCAGGCCAGTCCATGCCCGCGGGCTTGTCCAGCAGGCCCATCAGGCCGGTCATGCCGGGAATCTGCTTCACGTACTTGAGCGGAATGGGGTCGATGGCGCTGCCATACCAGCGGAAGGTCATTTTCATGGGACAGTCCTCCTTGTGCTTTTTATTTTACGCTTTCTTGGTTTTCCGAACGTAAATCGCCACCTCGCCGATCACGAAGGCCGCGGCGATCAGAGCTACAAAGGTGATGAACCGGGGGTCGAAGCCGTGCTTTTCGTCGATGCCGATGAACACGTCCACCACGTACCAGTAGCACTTATGCACGAACAGGCAGATGGCGACTCCGGGCGCGATGGCGGTCACGGCGGAAGCCAGGCCGTACTTTTTCATAAGCGCCAGGATCACCGCCAGCGCCGCACCGCCGATGAGCAGGGCGGTGATAATGGGATCGTAGCAGTCGCCGTTGTGGGTGCTGTCCAGGCCGAAGGTGCCGTGGATAACAAGGAAATAGACGCCCGCCGCCACAGCCAGCACAGCCGCCAGCAGCAGGACATAGAACCCGAAGCCTTTCTTCGAGGAAGTGTTGCTCATGGAGATAGCTCCTTTCTGGTTATGGATAGAATCTGTACGCTGAACGAACCTCGCTCGGGCTTGAAGCATCCACCCGGTTATGGCCCGCATGCCGCGCCGGATCGAACCTGGGTGCCCTCCCATGTTGGTTCTATTATGACATAAAAACCACATGGCGGCAACCCTTTTTTCCGCGCTGAACCGGCCCCCGAACACGCGATATTTCCGTTCACGACAAAAAAACGTTCATTCACGGCGGGAGCATGGCATAACGGCGGAAGAAAAAGCGTAAATGACAAAATCGGATACTCACGCACGCGCAGGCGGCTTGCGCGACAGGATGTTTTTCTTTACTTTCCCGCGCTTTTCCTATACAATATGTGCAGATAACAGCCTTTTCAGACAAGGCCCGCGGCCTGGAAGCATCAGCCGCCCGCCCGTCCGAAGGCGTGGCAGGGGCACCGCATAGCCTTTGCACCGCATCCGTGATAAGAAAGGAGATTTCCTCCATGAAACCTTCAACCAAGAGAACCTTGAAAAAGCTGTTCCTGAATATCACAACCGCGCTGTTCGCCGTGACCCTCACCGGCAACATCATCGCCGGGGAGAACGCGGGCCAGATCAACCAGTTCTTAGGCACCAAGACCAGCAAGACCGTTTCCACCCTCCCCGCGGGCCAGGAAGAGGGCTACGCCCGGTACTTTGACAGCAAGTTTTCCTCCATCGCCGAGCTCAAAGCCGCGGGCGAAGCCAAGGTGCGCGAGGTGGAGGGCGAGGGCATCGTGCTGCTCAAGAACGACAACAACACCCTGCCGTTAGCGGCGGGCAGCAAAGTCTCCCTTGTGGGCGTCACGGTCATGGACCCCGTCTACGGCGGCACCGGCTCCGGCGCGGTGGACGCGGACGGCGCGCCCAACTACTACGACGTGCTGACCGGCGCGGGCTTTACCGTGGTGGACAAGCCCCTGCTGGACTATTATGTGGAAAACGAAGCCAAGCGCAACACCTATGAAATCGGCGAGGTGCGCTGGAAGAAAGCCAGCAAGAACCACGACGACACCCTCGGCCAGGGCGAGGACGTGATCTACGTGGTGGGCCGCGTGGGCGGCGAAGGCGACGACGTGACCGCCGAAAAGGAAGACGCGCTGGAGCTGGACAACGGCAAGAAGGATTACCTGACCCTGAACGAAGACGAGCGCTCCATCCTGGAAGGGCTTGCCAAGCTCAAGGACAAGGGCGACATCCGCTCCATCACCGTGATCATCAACAGCGCCAACCCCATTTCCACCGCTTTCCTCTTTGAGGAGGACTACGCCGTGGACGCCGCCCTGTGGGTCGGCTCCGTGGGCCAGACCGGCCTGTACGCCGTGGGCGACGTGCTGTCCGGCGCGGTGAACCCCTCCGGCTCCCTGCCGGATACCTGGTGGATGGACAACCAGCTGAACCCCGTGATGAACAACTTCGGCTCCTACACCTATGACGGCGCGGACAAATACAACTTCAAGGCCCTGTCCGCTTACGGCAAGTACGTGGTGTACCAGGAAGGCATCTATGTGGGCTACAAGTACACCGAAACCCGGTATGAAGATGTGGTCATGGGTACGCCCAACGTTGGCAATTTCAACTATAACAAGGTTGTGTCTTTCCCCTTCGGCTACGGCCTGAGCTATTCCAGCTTCTCCTTCTCCGACATGCAGGTAACAAAGAGCGGCGAGGGCCAGCAGACCGCCTACACCCTCACCGTGAACGTGACCAACACCGGCAGCGCGGCGGGCAAAAAGACCGTGCAGGTCTACGCCCAGAAGCCTTACACTGAATATGACAAGCAGAACCAGATCGAGAAGGCCGCCGTGGAACTGGTGGGTTATGGCAAGACCAAGCTGCTGAATCCCGGCGAAAGCGAGACTATCACGGTTTCTGTTCCCGAATACTACCTGACCTCCTATGACGCCTTCGGCACCGGCGTGTTCATCTTAGATGAAGGCGCGTACTTCCTGACCGCTGCCGAGAACGCCCACCAGGCCGCCGACAACATCCTGGCCGCCAAGGGCTTCGGCACCGAAGGCAATACGGCGCTGGTCTATTCTTTCGATCAGGCGTTTGACAAGGACACCTACGCCAAGGCCTACGGCACCGGCGCGGACGTCAAAGCCCTGTTCGCCGACACCGACATGAACCGCTACGAGGGCAAGGGCGGCAACAGCATCGTGTACTATTCCCGCGCTGACTGGGAAGGCACCGTCACCCCCGGCGCTGTGAAGCTGGCCATGACCGACCAGATGGCCGCGGACGTGGTGCTGGACGACGCCGACCTGCCCGACGCCACGGGCGTTTCCTTCCCCACCATGGGTAAGAACGCCAACCTGCAATTGGTCAACATGATGGATTCCGCCTATGACGATCCCAAGTGGGACGAATTCATGGATCAATTGACCTATGACGAAATGGCTTCCGTGACCCTGACCGGCCTGCGCGAAACCGCGGGCGTCACCAGCGTGGGCAAGCCCGCCACCATCGACCACAACGGCCCCTCCGGCGTGACGCAGAAGTATTCCATCGGCGCGAACGGCTACGCCACCGTGAACGACGACCCCGGCAAGGAGCTGAAAGGCACCTGCTATCCCTGCAACGGCATCATCGCCGCCACCTTCAACGATAAGCTTGCGGAGGAAGTGGGCGAGCTCATTGGCGAGGACGCCATGTGGGCGGGCTACGCGGGCCTGTACGGCACGGGCCTGAACATCCACCGCTCCCCCTACGCGGGCCGCGTGTTCGAGTATTACTCCGAGGACGGGATGCTGACCGGCCTCATCGACACCGCCGAAACCAAGGGCATCCAGAGCAAGGGCGTGTACGTGTACAACAAGCACTTCGTCATGAACGACCAGGAGAACAACCGCGCGGGCATCGGCACCTGGGTGACGGAGCAGGCGCTGCGTGAAATCTATCTCCGCGCCTTCGAGCTGCCCATCATCAACGCCGACGCCCAGTGCGTCATGACCGGCTACAACCGCCTGGGCGTGAACTGGTGCGGCGCGTATCCCGAACTGCTCATCGACTGGCTGCGCGGCGAAGCGGGCATGAAGGGCTTCGCGGTCAGCGACATGTACGACGCCTCTTACATGGTGCCTGTGCATGAAATCGTGGCGGGCAACGACATCCCCGACGGCGAACTGGATTTGTCCAGCCTGAGCGCCTACGGCCCCAAGGGCAGCAGCCCCAACGCCGCCGTGGCCCAGGCCATGCGGGAATCCACCAAGCGCGTGATGTACACCGTGCTCCACTCCCGCGGCATGGACGGCATCAGCGAATACACGAAGGTCGTCACCATCACGCCCTGGTGGCAGATGGCGCTGAACATCGCCCAGTGGTCCTTCCTGGGCCTGAGCGTGATCGCCCTGGGAATCCTGCTGCTGGATATGTACGGCGGCAAAAAGAAGGGCAAAAAAGCATAATCCATCCAAACCGCGTTGCACAGCCAGCCTCCTCTGGCTGTGCTTTTTTGCGGCGGAACAGGAACAATTGGTTGACGATTTTGAATTGCTTTTGCGGAAACAATAGCGTATAATGGATGTGGAAGAACCGGCGCAATTCCGAACGCCGGACACAAAAAATGATCAGGAGACGCTATGTTAGCCATCGTGGGCCTGGGCAATCCGGGCGAAAAGTATGAACACACCCGCCACAACGTGGGGTACGACGTGATCAGCATCATCGCGGCGAAGCTGGACACGCCCATCAAGAAGCTGAAATTCCAGGCCACCATTGGGGAAACGATCTACAAGGGGCAAAAGCTGGTGCTCATCAAGCCCCAGACCTTCATGAACCTGTCGGGCCTGACGGTGCAGGAGGCTATGAGCTGGTACAAGCTGGAGCCCAAGGACATGCTGCTGCTGGTGGACGACATCGACCTGCCCTTCGGCCAGGTGCGCGTCCGGGCCAAGGGCGGCCCCGGCACCCACAACGGCCTGCGCCACATCGTGCAATGCACCGGGTCGGGAGACTTTCCCCGGGTGCGGGTCGGGATGGGCGCGCCGCCGCCGGAGTGGGATTTAGCGGACTGGGTGCTGAGCAAATTTCAGACGGAGGAGGAGCGGAAAATCGCCTTCGACGCCTACATGACCGCCGCGGACGCCGCCCTGTGCTGGGCGGAACACGGCATCGACGCGGCGATGAACCGCTTCAACAAACGCCATGCTGAATAACGTATTGGAATTTTTACTGGCCTCCCCTGCCTTTCGGGAGGCTTTTGACGCGCAGTCAGACGGGGTTTCCGCCCTGTACGACATGGCGGAGGGACAGCGTCCTTTCTACGCCGCTTTGTTGCAGCGCGCTTCCAGCCATCCCATCGTGTATATTGCGCCCTCCGACGCCCTGGCCATGCGGGCGGCGGACGACTGTGGGGCCTGGCTGGGCGGCGGCGCGGCGGTGCTGCCCGCGCCCGATGTGAATTTCACCCGGGGCACCGCCAGCCGGGAGAACGCCTTCCAGCGTTTATCCGTGCTGCAAAAGGCCCGGCGCGGGGAAGTCAAGGTGCTGTGCCTCAGCGCCGACGCCCTGCTGTGCCGGATGATGCCGGTGGCGGCTTATGAGGAATACGCCGTGACCCTCCGGCCCGGCGACACCCTGGAACCCCAGGAGGTCATCGCCCGCTTGGTAAAGATGGGCTATGAGCGGGTGGACATGGTGGAGGGCCGGGGCCAGTGCGCCCTGCGCGGCGATATTGTGGACGCCTTTTCCCCGGCGGAAAACAGCGCCACCCGCATCGAATTCTGGGACGCGGAGGTGGACTCCATCCGCGCCTTCGACCCCATCAGCCAGCGCAGCCTGGAAAAAATGGAGGAAGCGGCTTTTTATCCCGCGGTGGAATGGCTGCTGCCGAAGGAGCGGGCCAGGGACATCCGCGCCCTGGTGCAGGCGCATTTGAACCGCCTGCCCAAGAGCCTGCTGTCCCCCGACCTGCCGCCGCTGCCGGAGGACGAGGACGAGAGCGCCGGGGAAATCGTGGAAGCCGCCGGGCCGAAGGTCTACGACACCGGCGTGGCCCGGCTGTTCCGGGACGCCGACCAATTGGAAGAAGGCATCCAGTCCCCTACCCTGGCCCTGTGGGCGGGGGCGCTGAACGTTCCCTGCGCCTGGATTTGGGATTATTTGGAGAATCCCATCCTCGTGATCGAGGAACCCGAACGGGTAAAAGCCCGGTGCGATGACCGTATGGCGGGCTTCCAGGAGGATTTCAAGCTGACCCTGGAGCGGCAGGAGGCGGTGCCGGAGCAGGCCGCGCTGCTGAAAACCTGGGAAGAAGCTGTCGCCGCCATGGGCGGCAGGACCGTTCATCTGGTGATGGAGCTGTTGCGAGGCATGGGCGGGCTGAAACCCACCCGGCTTGCGAAATTCGCCGGGGTGAACGCGCCGAAATACGTGAGCCGGTTCAAGGATTTGGCGGGCGACCTGAAAGCCTGGAAGCAGCAGGGCTATCTGACCCTGCTGATGGCTGGGGGCGAAGCCCGTTCCCGCCGCCTGCAAACCGCGCTGGAAGGCTTGGAAGTTCCCACGCCCACCTGGGAGGAGCGCCCCAGCGCCGCCGCCGGGGACGCGGTGATCTGGCCCCAGACCTTGTCCCACGGCTTCACCCTGGCTGATTGCAGGCTGACGGTCATCGCCGACAGCGATTTGTTCGGCGCCGGATATCGCAAGACCCGCAAGCGCCAGACCGTTGGGGAACGCATTGAGGCCTTCACCGACTTAAAAGAAGGGGATTACGTCGTCCACGAAGCCCACGGCATCGGCATTTTCAAGGGCACCGTGCGGCTGCAAACGGAAGGCACCTACCGGGATTACCTGCTGATTCAGTACCAGGGCAGCGATAAATTATATGTGCCTACCGACCAGTTTGACCGGGTGCAGAAATTCATCGGAGGCCCCGACGCCGCGCCGCCCCTCAACTCCCTGAGCGGCAACGACTGGGCGAAGAAGAAGAACAAGGTCAAGGCGGGATTGAAGAAGCTGGCCTTTGACCTGGTGCGGCTCTACGCCGAGCGCCAGGCCACCCCGGGCCACGCCTTCTGCCCGGACACTCCCTGGCAGCGGGAGTTTGAGGACGCCTTCCCCTACGAGCTGACCCCTGACCAGGAAAAGGCAGTGGACGACATTCGCCGGGACATGGAAGCGCAGAGCAACATGGACCGCCTGGTGTGCGGCGACGTGGGCTATGGCAAAACCGAAGTGGCCCTCCGCGCCGCCATGAAGGCCGTGATGGACGGCAAGCAGGTGGCGCTGCTGGCCCCCACCACCATTCTGGCCCAGCAGCATTATTACACGATGCTGAAACGCTTCGCCGATTTCCCGGTGAACATCGACGTGCTGTCCCGCTTCCGCAGCCCCAAGCTGCAAAAGGAGACCCTGGCGAAGCTGGCGGCGGGCAAGGTGGATATATTGGTCGGCACCCACCGGCTTTTGTCCAAGGACGTGCATTTCAAGGACCTGGGCCTGCTGATCGTGGACGAGGAGCAGCGCTTTGGCGTGGCTCACAAGGAAGCCATCAAGCACCTGAAAAAGACCGTGGACGTGCTGACCCTCTCCGCCACGCCCATTCCCCGCACCCTGCACATGTCCATGGTGGGCGTGCGGGACATGAGCCTGCTGCAAACCCCGCCGGAGGAGCGCTATCCCGTGCAGACCTACGTGCTGGATTACAACGACGCGGTGATCCGGGACGCCATCATGCGGGAGCTGAACCGGCAGGGGCAGGTATATTTCCTCTATAATCACGTGCAGCACATCGACGCCTTCGCCTCCCGCCTGCGGGCGCTGGTTCCGGAGGCGCGCATTGCCGTGGCCCACGGGCAGATGAAGGAAAGCCTGCTGGAGGACGTGATGCTGGATTTCTACGAGGGGCGCTTCGACGTGCTGCTCTGCTCCACCATCATCGAAAACGGCCTGGACGTGCCCACGGCCAACACTATCATCGTCTACGACGCCGACCGTTTCGGCCTCTCCCAGCTCTATCAGCTGCGGGGCCGCGTGGGCCGCTCCACGAGAGTGGCCTACGCCTACTTCACCGTGCGCCCGGACAAAATGCTGTCCGAGACCGCGCAGAAGCGCCTGTCCGCCATCCGGGAGTTCACGGAGTTCGGCTCCGGCTTCCGCATCGCCATGCGGGACTTGGAGATCCGCGGCGCGGGCAACATCTTCGGCCCCGAGCAGTCCGGCCAGGTGGCGGCGGTGGGCTATGACATGTACTGCCGCCTCATTGAGGAAGCCGTGCGGGAAGCCCAGGCGGAAAAGGGCCTGGAGGTACCCGTGGAGGTGGACACGAGGGTCGATCTGCGGGTGGACGCTTATCTGCCTGCGGAATACGTGCGGGGCGAAAACCAGCGGATGGAGGTGTTCAAGCGCATCGCCCTCATCAAGACGAGGGAAACCCGGGAGGATGTGATCGAGGAATTGATCGACCGCTTCGGCGACGTGCCCGAGCCCGTCATGAACCTGATCGACATCGCCCACCTGCGGGGCATCTGCCAGCGGCTGGGCATCCAGCGGGTGAATTTCGTGGTGAACACCCTGGTCTGCAAGTTCGCGCCCAACGTCCTGCCCGACCCCGCGGCCCTATTTGCCGCCCTGGAAAAGACCGACAAGCGCCTGCTCCTCTCCGCTAATAAGGAGCCCGCCCTCCTGCTGCGCGACCCGAAGCTGACGATCGAAGAAATGCTCCGGGAAGCCGTGAAGCTGCTGGAAAAGGTGGAGACACAGATTTCAGAGTTCAGAGTACAGATTGATTAAGCTATTACAATAAATTGTGTGTCAAAGCGCGTCCACTATACAAACTGTACTCTGCACTCTGTACTCTCCTCCTCCCCCGCTTCCGCGGGCAGGAAAAGGCGTTCCCATTCGCCATAAATCAGCAGAAAACCCGCAACAATGCCATCACAATTCCGTCATGGATTCTTACGCCAAAGCCGCAGGCATGAAGGGAAGGTATCGAAACTATTACAAATTGCCAACAATCCTGATATCGTGTTGCATTTGGAAAAAGCCGATGATACAATACTCCTGAGCTTGCGGAAAGGAGATCATGCGGATGAGCGGGTGGACGCTGTTTCTGTGCGCAGCCGCATTGGGAATGCTGCTGATTCTATGGTACGACCGCAGCCGCCGTCAGCATGAGGAAATGGATAAAGAGCGCATGCGTCGCAGCATGCTGTATTATGAGGTTTATCCCCTGGTAACAGAAGCGCGCAAGTACGACATTGACCGGGTGCAGATCGAAAGAACCAGAATTGTCTTTTTCTCTGTCTGTCCGCCGGGAGAGATCGGCGCTTACGTGTTTTCCGATTGGGGCCACAGGCCCCTGAATCCGCGCCGCACCTGGGCCCTGGCGCAGGTGATCGCGGATGATCTGCCGGTGCTGCAGGAAAGCCAGTGCTACCGCCTGCGGCGTTACAAGGTGATGCGCCCCACGGGGCAGAAGGATGAAGCGTATCAGTTCATCATCCGCAGCGGCTACAAGACCGAGCTCATGTACGCCCGCGAACGGAAGCCCCGGCTCTATTGACGATTTCCCGTTTCCTCACAATGGCTGCGGAAGCGCGTCGGCAGGACGTCCAGGGCGTTTTCCCCGGAATACACCCTGCGTCCGGACGGAAGGGAGAACACCCCTTCCCCGGCTTCACACAGCAGCATACAGCCCCGGGCGGCCCGCAGCCGCAGGGGGCAGGAAAAAGGTTGCCGAAGGGCAGCCTTTTTGTTTGCCCGGAAACAGACGGTTTCCCCGCAGCAGCCCATCGCGCAGCCTCCGTCCGGCAGCCCGCACAGGCAGCCCGGCACCAGCGGCAGCGAAAAGATTTCCTCCGTGACGCCCCGGAAGCTGACGGCATACAGGCACGAAGCCAGCGTTTCCCCGCGCTCCACCGCGCACAGGGCAGCCATGCCCCGGCCCAGGAAGCACGCGCCGCAGACCGTGCCCGGCAAGCGGTAGGTCTTTAAACAGCGCAGGGAGGCATCCAGCAGGAGCATTTCTCCCGACGCTCCTCCGGCAACGAGCAGGAGTTTTCCTCCCGGATGCGGGCATAGATCCCGTGGATACATCCCTGCCGGGGCACAGCCCAAGATTGCCCCTGTTTCCGCGCAGAAAGCCGTCACGCTGTCGGCATCGGCGGACAGGGCGTACACCTGATTTCCCAGCGCCGCCATGGCGCACACGCCCGTGGGCAGCGCCGTATCGCAGAGGTAGTCTCCCGTTGCTTCCGCGTAGCAACGGCAGCGCTCCGCCCCGGCGCACCATATCCTGCCGCGCGCTCCGCACAGGGCTTCCCCCGGCGGTCCGGCGCGGCGGCAGCCGCCTCCGTCCACCATGATCAAGCCCTTCTCCCCGTCCGCCACCCACAAACCCATCCAGACCGCCCCCTCATTGTTCAGGCTATGCCGCGGCCCGGCAGGCCGTGAGGGACTCTTTTTTTGTCAGGAAACAGGGTATAGTGCCGGTAAAACGAAAGGAGGATTCAGGATGATTACTTTCAGATTTTCCGGCCGCCAACCCGCGCCGCGCAGCTGCGCCATCGCCCAGGAGACGGACCGGAACACCCAGACCCTGCGCTTTTTCCTGCCCCAGATCAGCGATAAGCAGAGCGCCCAGCTGATGCTGCTCCTGCCCGACGGCACACCGGAGATCTTGCAGATCAGGGACGGGCTGGCCACGGTGCCCTCCACCCTGACGGAACAGCCGGGCCGCATCCGCGCCTGGGTGGAGATCCTGGGCGAGGATACCATCGCCTGGAACAGCGAATTGTTTTTCCTCGACGTGGGCGACCTGCCGCCCATCAGCGAGCAGGTGGAGCATAAATATCCCACCGCCATTCAGGACGCCCTGCAGGCCGCGGCCGACATGGAGGACTTGTGGGCCAACACCAGCGTGGCCCTGGTGGACGCCAAGCATCTGACCGCCCACATGCTCTACGCTGCGTGCTGGGCCGGGCTGAAACGCGCTGACACGGAGGGGCATTCGCTCGTCCTGGAGGACGCGAATCTGGACGCGGACGGCTGTTTCGCCCTGGCCCGGGAAAACGGCTTCACCGGCACGGCGGAAGAATGGGAAGCCTATGTGGAGCGGGTGGAAGCCCTGTCGATTGTACATCGCTTCGTGACCCCGCAGATGTTTGGCGCAAAGTGCGACGGCGTTTCTGACGACACCGTGCCCGTGCGTCTGGCCGCGCTGCTGGCGAAGCGCTTCGGAGTGCCGCTGGTCTGCCACGGCGGGACGATCTACCTGAAAACCGCCACGGAAAGCAACTGCCCGATCATCGACACCGATGTTGATTTCAGCGGCTGCACCCTGCTGATGGACGGCGAAAACGCCGGGCAGGTGATTCTGAAAATCGGCGGAGCGCCGGAAGCGCTGACTGTTTCCAGCGTGACCCACGAAAACTTTGACTCCGTGTTCAGCGCGTATCCCAACAGCGTTATTTCCGTTACCAGCGGCCTGAACCTCGGCCCGCGCCAGGGCAATCCCGGCGTCTACTATCATAAGCAGACCTTCCTGACCAACGATTACGGCGTGGTTCAGCCCCTCGATCTGTTCCTGGACATGCCCTCCGTGCGGGAGTGCGTGCGGGTGGACAAGCTGACGCCGCCCATCCGCGTGCGGCTGGGAAAGATTCTGGTGAAGAATGCGGGCTATCCTGCCGAAATTCTCATCCAGCGCAGCAACGTGACCGTGTGCGACACTGCCATCCACACCCAGAACATTTCTGCCATGGCCTGGCACAACGGCCTGTTCACCGCGAAATACGGCTTCAACATCGCCTTTGAGAACATCGTGGGCAACAACGTGGCGAACCTGCCCAGCGGCACGACCACCGTAACGGAATACCTGTTCGACGTGTACAGCTGCTATCAGGTGCTGTTCGACCGGCTGCATTTCAGCAAGGAATGGGGCGCGGCAGCCACGCACTGGTGCGCCGACGTGACCTACCGCAACTGCGAATGCAACCGGGCGGATTTCCACTACGGCGTGTATGGGAACAACCTGATCGAGAACTGCAAGTTCTTCGGCTATCCCGGCGTGGTCAGCATCGGCTACGGCGACGGCACCGTGGCGGTGAAGCACTGCGCGTTCTGGAAGCGGGCGGAAGGTGCGCTGTATGACAACAGCGTTTTCAATTTCCGCGCCGACTTCGCCATCATGTTCTCTGGCACGCTGATCGCCGAGGACAACACCATCCACCTGTACGACAAGGCGAACACGTCCTATGTGTGGTTCATCGCCTACCACGCCTGGGCGGCGAAGGTGAACAACGTATCCCAGCCTTTGCTTTCCTTCGCGCCGACGATCTTTCCCACGATCCGGGCCAGGCGGAATATCCTGCGCTCCGAAGCCAGTCATGCGGATTCGGACAAGGTCTCCGCTCTGCGCCTTTCCAACAGCAGCGCGACCACCATCGCCATCGGGCAGATCGACCTGGGCTTTGATTCCCTGGCGCTGCAGACTGCGGTGGATACGGATTTCTCCGGGTTCAGCACAGCCAACGCCCTGCTGCGTCTGGAGAACGCGCGGTTCGCCGGTACCGCCTACGCGGGCGTGATCGAGGCGGATGCCCTCAGCACATTCAACGCGCCGCTGGCGCTGGTGCGCCGCGTGTTCTCGCCCTTGCAGGCCATGCGGTGCGGCCTCGCCACCGTGACCTTTACCGCCAACGACACCCGCACAGCCACCGCTGACGTGGCGTTCCCAGCGCCCTTCCGCGACACGAACTACACCATCGTGCTCACGCCCAAATCCGGCGACGGACGCTACCGCGTATTCATCGGATATGAAAACAAGCTGAGAAGCGGGTTCCGCATCTTCGCTATCGCCGACAACAACGAAGCCTTTCCCGTTGACCGGACCCTTGAAATCAGCTGGTTCTGCGTAGCCGAGAACGCCTGAAGCGAATACGCTGTATACAGGGGAAGCGCCCCCGGGAGGACAGTGATGAGATATGGTCACAGCACAGGGCCTGATTGAAAAATTTGAATATGCGCTCCATGACAGATGGGGCTACATCTGGGGCAAATACGGCCAGCTCTGGACGGAAGCCGATCAACAAAAGACGACGGACGAGATGGCTGAAAAATAC
This sequence comes from uncultured Eubacteriales bacterium, assembly GCA_902795275.1. Classification (GTDB taxonomy): domain Bacteria; phylum Bacillota; class Clostridia; order Christensenellales; family Aristaeellaceae; genus RUG563. The sequence continues at coordinate 95,513 of CADBKQ010000011.1, forward strand.
GGCGGTCAATGGGTCGGCCATCATGTGGCGGACTGCTCCGGCCTGGGCTACTGGGCGTTCAAAGAGCTGGGCGGATATATTTTCCACGGCTCCAACACCATCTGGAACAAGTACGTAACGGATCGGAGCGAACTGAAAAACGGAGCGCGCACAGACGGAGAGCCTCTCCTTCCCGGTGATCCGGTCTTCCGGAAAAAAACGCAGGATGGGAAAATCAACCGCCACCACATCGGCTATTACGTGGGCGGCAACACCGTGATCGAGGCCAGAGGCACGCAATACGGCGTAGTCACCAGCACGCTTTCGCGCTGGCATGAAACCGCTCACTGGCTGAACGTGGATTATGGAAACGGGGTCATCTTCATGAAACTGCCAACCTTGCAATATGGAGCGTCGGGCAGCGACGTGAAAAAGCTGCAAACGCTGCTGAACGAAAACGGCGCGAATCTCGAGGCGGACGGCAAATTCGGCGCCAAGACCGAAGCGGCCGTGAAGCGCTTCCAGGAACTCCACAGCCTGACCGCGGACGGAATCGTGGGCCGGAAAACCTGGGCAGCCCTGGAAGGAGCAAACCCGCAAGACGGAGAGCAGCCGGACAGCGGCGTCATTCCGGTTCACGCCGCCGATTTGGAAAAAGCATACCGGCAGGCGAAAGACGCGGCGGACACGCTGCGCGCGCTGCTGGAAAAGCACACCGGATAATCAACAGAAGCAAGCAGGGCTGTCGGGAAACCCGTTTTCCGGCAGCCCTGTTTTTTCTAAGTTTTTCCAATGGCGCGAACATACAAAAAAGAAACCGGATCGTCGCTTGTTTCCCGGTTCAGGGCATGGTATAATTGACAGGTTGATTTGTGTTCCGCGTAACGATCGGGCTTTGAGGGAGGGAACGAAAGATGCGCATCGGATTCGACCACGACAAATACACCGCCATGCAGTCGCAGCATATCCGGGAGAGGATCAGCCAGTTCGGCGGCAAGCTGTACCTGGAATTGGGCGGCAAGCTGTTCGACGACAACCACGCGTCCCGGGTGCTGCCAGGCTTCCGGCCGGACAGCAAAATGTCCATGCTGCTGAATCTGAAGGACCAGGCCGAGCTGGTGATCGCCATCAACGCGGACGACATCGAGAAAAACAAGCTGCGCGGCGACCTGGGCATCACCTACGACGCGGACGTGCTGCGGCTGATCGACTCGTTCCGCAACATTGGATTGTATGTGGGCAGCGTGGTCATCACCCGCTGGCAGGACCAGCATGCGGCGGTCAATTTCAAGGCGCGGCTGGAAGAACTAGGCATTCGGGTCTACCGCCATTATCCTATCGAGGGCTACCCCTATAACGTGAAGCTGATCGTGAGCGAGGACGGCTTTGGCCGCAATGAATATATCGAAACCAGCCGCCCGCTGGTGCTGGTGACGGCCCCCGGCCCTGGCAGCGGCAAAATGGCCACCTGCCTGAGCCAGCTTTACCAGGAACACAGCCGCGGCATCAACGCGGGCTACGCCAAGTTTGAAACCTTCCCCATCTGGAACCTGCCCCTCAAGCATCCCGTGAACCTGGCCTACGAAGCCGCCACCGCCGACCTGGACGACGTGAACATGATCGACCCCTTCCACCTGGAAGCCTACGGCGAAACGACCATCAATTACAACCGGGACATCGAGATCTTCCCCGTCCTCAACGCGCTGTTTGAGTATATTTACGGCGAATCCCCCTACAAATCCCCCACGGACATGGGCGTGAACATGGTGGGCAACTGCATCATCGACGATCAGGCCTGCCGCGACGCCGCCTGCCAGGAGATCATCCGCCGCTATTACACCGCCCGCTGCGGCGTGCGCACAGGGCGCGCGGAAGCCCACGAGGTGGAAAAGCTGCAGGCGCTGCTGCAATCCATGCACCTGACGGACGACGACCGGCCGGTGATCGGCGCGGCAAGGGCACGGGCGGAAGCTACCGGCGCGCCCGCCCTGGCCATTCAATTGCCCGACGGCCAGATCATTACCGGCAAGACCAGCGACCTGCTGGGCCCCTCCGCGGCCGCGGTAATGAACGCGGTGAAAGCCCTGGGCGGCATCGAAAAGAGCCTGCACCTGATTTCCCCCTCCGTCATCGAGCCCATCCAGACCCTGAAATGCCAATACCTGGGCAACCACAACCCCCGCCTGCATTCCGATGAAATCCTGGTGGCCCTGTCCATCTGCGCCGCCACCGACCCGAACGCCGCGCTGGCCATGGCCCAGCTCAAAAAGCTGGAGGGCTGCGAGGCCCACTCCACCGTCATCCTTTCTTCCGTGGACGAAAACATCTTCCGCCGCCTCAAGATCAACCTTACCTGCGACCCCCAGTACCAGACCGCGAAGCTGTATCATCCCTGATTCAGCCCAGCAGAACAAACGCATGAATGATCAAACTGTAAAGGATTACGAAAACATCTTCAAACGCGGTTTGTAACAGCGCCGCGTTTTTTCATATTTATTTTTCTGACAAATTCCGCTCAATCCCTTGCATTTCTGCCCCAACAGGCATACAATATGAAATTGCGCCAAGGCGCAAACCAAGCGAAAGGAAGAGGAATCATGCAGGTATTCGTATTCGTGCTGAACCGGACGGAGCATCTGGAGCACTTATTGCAGGAATTTTCCGATCAGGGATTGCGGGGAGCCACCGTGCTGGAGAGCCGGGGCATGGCCCGCATTCTGCACACCGAGGATGAAATGCCCATCTTCTACGGTCTGCGCGCCATCATGGAGCCCGAGCACCGCAGCAGCAAAACCATCTTCATGGTGCTGCCCGACGAGCAGGTGGACAAGGCGCGGAAGATCGTCAATCAGGTGACGGGCGGCTTGGACGTGCCCGACAGCGGCATCATGTTCGCCATGCCGCTCACTATGGTGGAAGGACTGGAAAAGAAGAAATGAACACACTGCTGCTTGTCGGCATTACGATGATGGCCGGCCTGATCATGAGCCGCGCCGCGAAACTTGTCAAACTTCCCAATGTGACCGCCTTCCTGGTGGCGGGCCTGATCATCGGCCCCTGCGTGGCGGGCATCATCTCCCGCGAGCAGGCGGAGTCCATGGGCATCATTTCCGAAGCGGCCCTGGGCTTCATCGCCTATTCCATCGGCGGGGAATTCAAGCTGAGCTACCTGAAAAAGATCGGCAAAGCGCCGTTGACCATCACCTTCTTCCAAGGAATGATGACCGCTGTGTGCGTGGACGTGGGCCTGATCCTGTTTGGCGTCGACGTGCCCCTGGCCCTGCTGCTGGGCGCCATTGGCCTGGCCACCGCTCCCGCTGCCACCCTGATGGTGGTGCGTCAGTACAAGGCCGACGGCCCTGTGACCCAGATGCTGCTGCCCGTGGTCGCCATGGACGACGCCCTGGGCCTGATGGTGTTCAGCATTTCCGCCGCCGTCGCTCAGGGGATGCTGGGCGGGGAAGTCACTATATCCAGCATGCTGCTGACGCCCCTCATCGAGATCGTGGGCAGCTTCGCCCTCGGCGCGGCGCTGGGCTGGCTGCTGGCCTTCGGCGCGCGGTTCTTTGCCAGCCGGGGCAACAAGCTGGCCCTGTCCATCGCCCTGGTGCTGGCGGGCGTGGGCCTGTGCGACATTCTGAACCTGTCCTCCCTGCTGGTGTGCATGATGATCGGCGCGATGATGGTGAACCTGAGCCAGCAGCGGGAAGTGCTGATCGAGCAGTGCAACCGCTTCACCCCGCCGCTGTTCCTGCTGTTCTTCGTGCTTTCCGGCGCGGATCTGGATCTGTCCGTGCTGCCCAGCGTGGGCCTCATCGGCGTGGCGTACCTGGTGCTGCGCTCCATCGGCAAGTGGGGCGGCGCCTGGCTGGGCGCTGTGTGCGTGAAAGCGGATAAGCACATCCGCCATTATCTGGGCCTGACCCTGCTGCCCCAGGCCGGCGTCGCCATCGGTATGGCCGCGCTGGTGTCCGCCCGCTTCCCTACTCTGGGAGCCCAGGTGAACACCATCGTGCTGGCTGGCGTGCTGGTGTTTGAACTCGTCGGCCCGGTGATCACCAAGATCGCCCTCACCAAGGCCGGAGAAATCCCCGCTGCGAAATAACTTCATCAGCTCCCTCTGAAGCCCGCCGGGTTTTCCGGTGGTTCTTCGGAGGGAGCTTCTCTTTTTTCAAACTTAATATCTTTTTGCGCCCGTTTTCGTTACGATTTAGGGAACGGGGAGTTTTCTGGGGGGAACCATTCTTTGGCATCCAAAGAATGGTTCCCCCCAGACCCCCTTCCAAGAAAGCAAAATAATATCATTTCGTATTCTCGAATATTTGTTGAAAATGTTTCCATGATTGTCTTTCTCGGAAGGGGCCTGGGGGAACCGCTCTTTGGACGACAAAGAGCGGTTCCCCCAGAGAACGGACTGCAAAAAATCAGCGGGAAAAATTGATAAATCACCGTCATTGTAGTATAATAAAAAAGTATTTCTTTGAAGGACGGAGGCGAAGGCGGATGGACTACGGGATGCTGTGCGCCCAAGCGCGGTCGCTGGCGGAGGCGGAAGGCTGGTACGTGGCCCTGATGGCGAACGCTTCCGCGCTGCTGTGGGAAGCCTTGCCGGACATCAACTGGGCCGGGTTCTATATCGTCCGGGACGGCGCGCTGACCCTGGGGCCGTTCCAGGGGAAAACCGCCTGCATCCGCATTCCGAAGGAAAAAGGCGTCTGCGGCGCGGCGTGGCGGGAAAACAAAACCCTGCTGGTGCCGGATGTGCATGCGTTTCCCGGACACATCGCCTGCGACTGCGCCTCCAACGCGGAGATCGTCGTTCCCCTGCGCGATAAAAAAGGCGAAGTCAAAGCCGTGCTGGACATTGACAGCCCCACCCTGAACCGGTTCACGGAAGCGGACAAAACGGGACTGGAAGAATTCGCCCGCGTGATCGAGCGGGCCATGAAGGGATTGGAAGCATGAAAACCATTTATCTGGCGGGCGGCTGCTTCTGGGGCTGCCAAAAGTATTTTGACCTGATGGACGGCGTGAAGGAAACCGAAGTGGGCTACGCCAACGGGCCGACGGCAAACCCCACGTATGAGCAGGTGAAAAGCCACGCGGGCCACGCGGAAACCGTGCGGGTGGTGTACGATCCCGCCGTGCTGCCGCTGCCCGAACTGCTGCGCCGCTATTTCCAAGTGATCGACCCCACGGCGGTGAACCACCAGGGCGGGGACTTTGGCATCCAGTACCGCACCGGGATTTATTACGCGGACGAAGCCGACGCGCCTGTTATCACGAATGCGCTGAACGAGCTGGCGAAACAGTACGACAAGCCGCTGGCCGTGGAGAACAAACCGCTGGAAAACTTCTATTCCGCCGAGGAATACCATCAAAAGTACCTGGAAAAGCATCCGGACGGATACTGCCATATCCGTTTTGAATGACCCGATGCAAGGAGGAAAATCCATGAAACGGTTCTTATGTGTTTTGCTGCTGCTGGCGCTGCTGCCGGTGAGCGCCCTGGCGGATGATCCCCTGCCCGAACAGCTGACCCTGGCCCCCGGCGAAAGCCGGAGCTTCGAGCTGCCCTTCCGGGGCTATTGGGACAGCGAAGACCCCGACGTGGCCAACGGCAGCGGCAACGTGATCACCGCCTATGAAGAAGGCTGCACCGTGCTGTCGCTGACCAGCAAAAGCGGTATGGAATTCCAGGTGGAGGTGGAAGTGATCGGCGAAGACGCTCCCTCCGCCGCTGAACCGGAAGCGGACGACAGCGTACCCGCATTGATCCGCAAAGCCATTGAGATCGGCATTCAGGAATGGCGGGAAAACCTGGGCAGCGCCCTGCCCCGCAGCGACAGCAACAAGCCCGCCAAGGGCAACAAGTACACCGTCTGGTGGGGCTATGACTGCGGCTGGTGCGGTGCGTTCGCCAACTACTGCATGGACACCGCAGGCGTGCCGCTGGAGCCCTCGGATACCTACAAGAAGCTAAAGCCCCTGGGCAACGGCGATCCCCACGGCGTGCGGGAAGCCGCGGTGCCCAAGCTGGACACCGGCTTTTCCAACATGGACCGCGTGACCCAGGATGACCCGCGGCCCGGCTATCTGGTGATCTACGGCCGCCGGGACAGCAAGAGCAGCAACGGCAGCAAAGTTTCCGCCTACGCCTTCGTACATGTGGGCATCGTGACCGCGGTGGAGGATTTGGGCGGCGGCAAGTTCCTGATTTCCACCGTGGAGGGCAACCTGTCCAATCGCATCAAGCGCTTCACCTACGTTTACGATTCCAATTCCCCCGCCAACAAGAACAAGCCCGACATCAAGGCCAACCTGAACATGTCCCCCGCGCCAGACAGTGTTCCCCGGGAACCGGACATCCAGTATGAGCCGCACCAGGCTACCTGGTATGTCACCGAGTTCTGCCGCACCTGGTATTAATACGATTCCCGAAACGGAGCCCAAAATACGGCTCCGTTTTTTCAAGGGCCCGGCTTAACCAAGGCAAAAACAATAAGAATACATGATTGAATGAATATTATTCATGAATGAACCGAATAAACCTTGACAATAATTGCATAAATATGTATAATATGCGTACCCCTTCCGCTTCTCGGACAAGGGGCAGCGCTTGAAGCAAAGGAAACGAACGACATGACGAAGGTATTTATCGACGGCGGCGCGGGCACCACGGGGCTGAATATCGTATCCCGGCTGAGCCAGCGCGGTGACGTACAGCTGATTCAGCTTCCGGAGGAAACCCGGAAAGACCCCGCCGCCCGGAAGGACGCCATGAACGCGGCGGACGTGGCGTTTCTGTGCCTGCCCGACGACGCGGCAAGGGAAGCGGCGGCCATGGTGGAAAACGCTCATACCGCCATCATCGACACCTCCACCGCCCACCGGGTCGCGCAGGACTGGGTGTACGGCTTCCCGGAACTGAAGGGCCAGCGGGAAAAAATCCAGGCCGGCAAGCGCATTGCCAACCCCGGCTGCCATGCCAGCGGGTTTATTTCGCTGGTGGCTCCGCTGGTGCAAAACAAAGCCATTGCCCCCGACGCCGCTTTGACCTGCTTTTCCTTAACCGGATATTCCGGCGGCGGAAAAAAGATGATCGCGGAGTACGAGGGCGGGAACCGGAATCCTTTGCTGGACGCGCCGCGGCAGTACGGGCTTTCCCAGTCCCATAAGCACCTGCCGGAAATGAAGGCGCTCTGCGGCCTGGACACCGCGCCCATCTTCTGCCCCATCGTGGCCCCGTATTACGCGGGCATGGAAGTGACGGTGCCCCTGTTCGCGGGCCAGGCGAAAGCGTCCATGGCAGAAATCAAGGCGATTTACAAGGCGTATTACGCCCAGGGCGTGGTGCATTTTGTGGAAGAAACCAATGAAGGAAACTTCCTCTCCGCCAACGCCTTCGCGGGCCGGGACGATATGGAAATCACCGTCAGCGGCAATGAGGAACGCATCCTGCTGAGCGCCCGGTTCGACAACTTAGGCAAGGGGGCCTGTGGCGCGGCGATACAGAACATGAACCTGCTCATCGGGGCGGACGAGTTCACGGGGCTGGTGGTGTGAATCATGGATGACGTGCAGATTTTACCCATGACGGAACAGGACTACGACGCGGTGCGGGCGTTGTGGCTCACCATCCGGGGCTTCGGCATCCGGGCACTGGACGACTCCCGGGAGGACGTGGTGCGGTTTATACGCCGCAATCCCACCACCAGCGTGGTGGCGGTGAAGGACGGGAAGATCATCGGCTCCATCCTCTGCGGCTCCGACGGGCGGCAGGGCGCGCTGTACCATGTGTGCGTGGCGAAGGAGTACCGGCGTCAGGGCATCGGCACCCGCATGGTGGGCTACTGCATGCAGCAGCTAAAGGCCATGGGCATCAACAAGGTGGGCCTCATCGCCTTCACCTCCAACGAGGCGGGCAACGCCTTCTGGAAGCAAATCGGCTGGAAAAAGTCTGATGTGAATTATTATACATTTACGCTGAATGAGGAAAACATCACACACTTTATAGGAGAAGAAGCATGAGTATAAAAAAGATTCCAGGCGGCGTCACCATTCCGAGGGGCTTCAAGGCGTCCTGCTGCGCGGCAGGCATCAAATACAAGGGCCGCACCGATATGGCGATGATCTACAGCGACCTGCCCTGCGCCGTGGCGGGCACGTTTACCACGAACAAAGTTAAGGCCGCGCCGGTGCTGTGGGACATGGACGTGGTATATAAAGAGAAAAAGGCTCAAGCTGTCGTGGTGAACGCGGGCATTGCCAACGCCGCCACCGGAAAAACCGGGCTGGAGATTTGCGGGCAAACCGCGGACTTTACCGCCAATGTCTTGAACATCCCCGCGTCCCAGGTGCTGCTTGGTTCCACCGGCGTGATCGGGCCGAACCTGCCCCTTGACCGGATCACGGCGGGCGTGACCGCGATGGCAAGCACCCTGTCCGATACCCAAAGGGCGGGCACCGACGCCAGCAAAGCCATCATGACCACGGACACGGTGAACAAGGAATTCGCCGTAGATTTTGACCTTCCGGCGGCGAACGGCGGCACGGTGAAGGCGCGCATGGGGGGCATGAGCAAGGGATCCGGTATGATCCATCCCAACATGTGTACCATGCTGGGGTACGTCACCACCGACTGCGCCATTGACCAGGCGCTGCTGCAAAAGGCGGTCAGCGCCGTGGTGGCGGACACCTTCAACATGATTTCCGTGGACGGCGACACCAGCACCAACGACACCCTGCTGGTTTTAGCCAACGGCATGGCGGGCAATCAGCCCATCACGGAAGAAGACGAAAGCTACAGCATCTTCTGCGAAGCGCTGTTTTCCATCTGCCATGACCTGGCGGTGAAGATGGCGTGGGACGGCGAAGGGGCCACCCACCTGCTGGAGATGCGGGTGTACAACGCGGACACCAAGGAGAACGCGAAAATCCTGGCTAAGTCCGTGATCGGCTCGTCGCTGGTCAAGGCCATGGTGTTCGGCAAGGACGCCAACTGCGGCCGTATCCTCTGCGCTCTGGGCTACGCCGGGCCGGACTTTGACCCGGCGAAGATCGAAGTGTATCTCCACGGCGAGAAGGACACCCTTTGCTTCTATAAAGACGGCAGTATCCTTTCCTTCGACGAGGACCTGGCCCTGTCCATCCTCTCCGAACCCGCCGTGCGCTTCTCCTGCAACATGAACATGGGCGCGGCGGAGGCCACCGCCTGGGGATGCGACCTCACGTATGACTACGTGAAGATCAATGGGGATTACAGAACTTAAGTCAGTGTGGAGTGTGAAGAGTGGAGTGTGGAGTTTTATATACTTTAATACATTATTGCGTGAATAATTATGACTCTATATCACTCCACACTCCACTCTTCACACTCCACACTCTGCTTTAGGAGGCTCTCATGAATATCGACTTTTCCAACGCCCAGCGGGCGGAAGTCCTGACCCAGGCGCTGCCCTACATCAAGCGGTACGTGGGCAAGATCGTGGTAGTGAAATACGGCGGCAACGCCATGGTGAACGAGCAGTTGAAACAGCAGGTGATGGAGGACATCGTGCTGCTGTGGCTGATTGGCGTCAAGGTGGTGCTGGTGCACGGCGGCGGGCCGGAAATCAGCGAGCTGATGAAGAAGCTGGGCAAGCAGCCCCAGTTCGTGGACGGCCTGCGGGTGACCGACCAGGAGACCGTGGACATCGTGCAGATGGTGCTGGCGGGCAAGGTGAACAAGACCCTGGTGAACCTGCTGGAAATGAAGGGCGGCAAGGCTGTGGGCCTGTCCGGGATGGACGGGCGGCTGATTGAAGCGAAGATGAAGGACGAGCGCCTGGGCTTTGTGGGCGAGGTGACGAAGATCCACATCGGCCCGGTGCACGACCTGCTGGACAAGGGCTACATTCCCGTGGTGTCCACCGTGGGCTGCGATAAGCAGGGCAACGCCTACAACATCAACGGCGACACCGCCGCCGCCCACATCGCCGGGGCGCTGAACGCCGAGAGGCTCATCATGATGACGGACATCGCGGGCATCCTGCGGGACAAGGACGACCCCTCCACCCTGATTCCCGAAATCACCCTGAGCCAGGCCAAGGAGCTCTACGCCTCCGGGGTGATCTCCGGCGGCATGATCCCCAAGGTGGACTGCTGCGTAACGGCGCTGCACGCGGGCGTCAAGAACGTGGTCATCATGGACGGGCGGGTGCCCCACTCCATCCTCATGGAGCTGCTCACCAACGAAGGCGCGGGCACCTGGATTCGGAGGGACGAAGCATGAGCATCAAAGAGCTGGATACGACCTATATTGCGCACACCTACAAGCGCTTTCCCCTGGAGATCGTCAGCGGCAAAGGCTCGCTGGTGTACGACGAAGCGGGCAAGGAATACATCGACCTGGGCAGCGGCATCGCCGTAACCAGTTTCGGCGTGGCGGACGACGTGTGGCAACAGGCAGTGATTGAGCAGATCGGCAAGGTGCAGCACATGAGCAACCTGTACTACACCGCGCCCTGCGCGAAGCTGGCGGAAATGCTGTGCCGGAAAACCGGAATGAAGAAGGTGTTCTTCTCCAACTCCGGCGCGGAGAGCAACGAGTGCGCCATCAAGGCCGCCCGGAAATATGCCGCGGAGACCCACGGCCCGGACTGTTCTACCATCGTGACCCTGAAAAACAGCTTCCATGGCCGCACCCTCACCACCTTGGCGGCGACGGGCCAGGAGCATTACCATGAATTATTCCAGCCCCTTACCCCGGGCTTCGTCCATGTGACCGCCGGGGACCTGGACGAGCTGAAAGCTCTCGCGGACACCACGAACATCGCGGGCATCCTGATCGAGTGCGTCCAGGGCGAAGGCGGCGTGGTGCCGCTCAGCAAGGACTACGTGCAGGGCGTTGCCGCGCTGTGCAAAGAAAAAGACATCCTTTTCATGGTGGACGAGGTGCAGACCGGCAACGGACGCACGGGGCAGTTGTACGCCTATATGAATTACGGCGTGCAGCCGGACATTGTGTCCACCGCCAAGGGCCTGGCGGGCGGCCTGCCCCTGGGCGCGACGCTGCTGGGAGACAAAGTGCAGAACGTGTTCGGCTACGGCGACCATGGAAGTACCTTCGGGGGCAATCCCGTTTCCTGCGCCGCGGCGCTGAGCGTGCTGTCCCGCATCGACGACGCTTTGCTGGCGGAGGTTCGGGAAAAGAGCGCGTATCTCTTTGACACCTTCCAAGGCGCTCCCGGCATCGAAAGCGTGTCCGGCCTGGGCCTGATGATTGGGCTAAAAACAAAAAAGCCCGCGGGCGAAATCGTCGCCGCGTGCATGGAAAAAGGCGTGCTGTGCCTGACCGCCAAGGATAAAGTCCGGCTCCTGCCCGCGCTGAACATCCCGATGGATTTGCTGCGCAAGGCGGCGGAAATCATCAAAGCCGTCTGCGCGGCATAAAAGGAACCAAACACGCGGCAGGGAGTTTTGAATCTCTGCCGCGTGTTTGGTTTATTCTATTTTCCCAGTCGCTTTTTCCTGCGTTCCTGGGCGGCGGCATACTCTTCCCGTTCCGTCTCGGTTTCGGGCACGAAGGGCGGCACGGGCACCGGGCGCTCCTCCTCGTCGATAGCGACGAACACGGCGTAGGCCCGGTTCACCATGGCGCGGGAGCCGTCCAGCTGTTCCACGAAGCTGTCCACCCGCACCTCCATGGACGTGCGTCCCGTCCACACAACGCAGGCCTCCTGCACCATGGTGTCGTTCAGGTAAGCGGGAGAAATGAAGGTGAGGTTATCCACGCAAACGGTGGTCACGGCGCAGCGGGCATACCGCCGGGCCGCCACAGCCCCCACAATGTCAATCCACGCCATCATCTGCCCGCCGAACAGGCGGGGTTTTTTATATCCGTTGCAGTGCTGGGGCAGGATGATCTGCACGCTGGTGCTCACTTCGGTCATGGCTTTGTCCTTTCGTACTCAGTCCAGATCCACCACATTCACGAACACATTGTCGATCACGCTTTCGTCCAGGGCGATGCGGCAGGTGTTGTTGAAGGAAGCGGTGATCTTGACGCGCAGCTTTTTATAAGGCTGGCCGGTTTGGGGGTTGATGATCAGGTTTTTGTTAGAGATGGAAACCGTGCAATGGGCTTTTCCATCAATCTCTGATTTTTCAGTCATTAAATAGGTGTGGTAGTCCCTGGTCAGGTCGCCGGGATGGTAGATGGAAACGGTATAATTTTTCGTATCGACGGAAATCACCACGCCTTCCCATACCTCCGGCCGCAGGTCGAGATGTTCGTAGCGGTTTTTCATCTCCTTCGCCTTTTCGTCGTAATACTGCACCACGTTTCCCCGCTCGTCGTACATCAGCTTCGGCACGTTATACGCTTTTCCCTTGATCCAGTCCGCCTTGAATACCGTGGTGTATCCCGCGGTGTCTTTCTCAAAGCTCTCATAATTGTTATCGTCCTCGTCGGGGCCGTCCCAGCCCTTCAGCATGATTTCGATAGAATTCAGCCTGCTGGGAATGCTCGCAATATCGTAGATTTCCTCGATATGGAGGGACATGCGGATGTTGTATTTCACCTTGTTGGATTCAAAGTTGATATCGGCGTCGCCCTTGTTGTTCCTCACCGTGGCTTTCAGGAAATGCTTCTGGACATAGCGCTGCCAGATCGTCCTGCCGGAATAGTTGACTTCCTTGTCCAGCTTTGTTTCGGGCTCATCTGTCCCCGCGGGCTTGGTTTCTTCCGCCGGCGCCCAGGCATAGCCATGGCTGACGCACCAATGATAGGCATAGCTGCCCGTGACCCCCGTCCCGACAAATTCCGCGTCCTGGAAAGCGTCGTCGGCAATAAATTCGACGCTGCTCGGGAAATACACCTTCTCCTTTTTCAGCCCGGCATAGGCCATGCTGTTGATCACCTTTAAATTCGAGGGCAGCCTCAGGGTGTCCGCTCCCGCCTGGAAGGGCGCGCAAAGCAACATAAGAATCAGAAAAGCGCAAATCGCTGAACGAATCCGCATGTTCCTTCCTCCTGTTTCAATCATCCGCATTCTTATTCATATTACAGGGTACCACAAACCGCGCGGATATTCAAGTAAAAAATATGAAAAAAAGGAACGCGGGGCGCAAAACCCAGCGTTCCTTCTTATGAGTGGTAGGGGAAAAGCACGCAGCCGGAAATCAGCGGTTGTTTTCCAGATCCTTCGCCAGCAGCTTTTCAAACTCCCGGGGCGGGAGAGGACGGGAGAAGTAATAGCCCTGCACCAGGTCGCACTCCGCTTTCCTGAGCAGCTCCAGCTGCTTTTCGGTTTCCACGCCCTCGGCAATGACGGGCACATTCAGGAACTTGGCAATATCGATCACGATTTCCACCAGCCGGAAATCGCGCTCGTTCCGCTCGATGTTCCGGATGAATTCCATGTCCATTTTCAGCACGTCGATGGGCATGGAGGAAATCATGTTCAGCGAGGAATAACCGGTGCCGAAGTCGTCCATTTCGATTTCGTAGCCTTTTTTCCGCAGCTGCTGGATCACCTGGATCAGGTGGTCGGCGTCCTCAGTATAAGCGGATTCGGTGACTTCCAGCTTCAGGTTGCCCGGTTCCAGCCCATGCTGCGCCACGAAGCCGTCCAGGGCGGCGATCAGATGGGGGTCAAACACGTCCACGCGGGAAAGGTTGACGGACACGGGCATCACAACGCCGTACCGGTCGCGCCAGGCGGCGATTTGGCGCGTGGCCTCCGCCCACACGTACTTGTCCACGGCGCTGATCTGGCCGCTGCGCTCGAACAGGGGAATGAATTTATCCGGAGAAATCAGGCCCAGCTCCGGGTGCCGCCAGCGGATGAGGGCTTCGGCGCTGTTCAGCCTGGGCGTTTCCGACTGGATATAGTATTTCGGCTGGTAATACACTTCCAGCTCGTGCTTCTCGATGGCGTTCCCCAGCTCGTTCAGGAGGCGCTGGTTGAACTGGTCGCGTTCACGCAGCGATTCATTATAGACCATCAGATGCGTTTTGTAATTGCCGCGCACCATGCTGCACGCCGACCACGCCTGGTCAAACATCTGCTCGACCGTCATGCCCTCCTGCCAGGGCATCACGCCCATGCGCAGGCGCACATCCGCGTTGGGGATCGCTTCGGCCAGCCGGGACTGGAGCCGGGCCAGCAGCGCCTGATAGTCCTCCTGGGGAGCGCAGTAAATATCAAAGTGGTCGCCCTCCACCCGGCTGGCAAAGCCTCCTGTCTCCTTAATGAAATCCTCGATTTCGCGGGCCAGCGCCCGCAGCAGTTCGTCGCCAAAGTCGCGACCGTTCAGGGTGTTCAGATTGTGGAAGCGCTCCACATTGATGATCACCGCGTCCATGGGCTTTCCCGGATGCTCGCGGCAGAAGCGGTTGGCGTACACGAAGAAGAAGTTGCGGTTATACAGGTTGGTCAGGTGGTCGCGCTCCGCCTCGGAAATGATCTGGCGGCCTTCGTTTGCTTTCGCCTGGGTTTTCACGTTCCACAGCAGCAGCAGCAGAATGATGGAAATGATGACGGCGACCCCCGCCAGCACATAGCCCAGGTTGTCCCGCAGGAACTTTTCAATCGTCACCCGGTCGTCCCGGAAAGCATAATTGGTGAGCGACGAGGTCAACGACGAATCGGGAATCAGGCGGCTGATCTTATTGAGGATGGAATAGAGGCAATCGTCCTCCCGCCTCATGGCGAAGGACATGTTCATGTTTTCGCCGGTAGCGAGGGTGGACAGCTTATATTCCGCGCACAGATTGCTCACGCGGTTCAGGCGGTAGTTGCTCACCAGCGCGCAGTCCGCTTCTCCCGAGCCGACCGCCTGGAAGGCGGAAACGCTGTCCGGGTAGTATTTGATGCTCCAGTTGGGAAAATTGTCCATCAGGAAAGTGACGTGGTTGGGATGGCCTTCCAGCACGGCCACGGTCATTTCCCGATCCTTGGATACGCCCTGGTGATCCACCGTGCGCACCACCGCGTACATTTCCGTCACCACGATGGGGTCGGCCGCGACGATTCCCCGCTTTTCACCGTCGTAGGACGTGATGTTGATGGGGAACATGCAGTCGATTTCCCCGTTCTCCAGGGCTTGCAGGGCAGCCTCCGTGGTTTCAAAAGCCCGGGTTTCAAAGGTGAGCTTCGCGTTTTTTTCGCAGGTTTCCGCAAACTGGAGGAAGTCCGCCAGGGACCCGGTGAGCGACTGCGAAGCCTCGTCCACGCCGCAGAAGGGAAGGAAGTTTTCCCGATAGCCCACCCGGATGGCGCCATGATCGGCCAGCCAGCGTTTTTCCTCAGAAGTCAGAAAGCTGTTGACGGCGCTGGCTTTGTTGAATTTTTCCGTCAGCTGCTGGTTGAAATCCCGGTTGTCCTCAAAGAGGCGGTTCATGGCCACGTCCAGGTCGCGCTTGAGGTCGGGGCGGTTCTTGTTAATGCCGAAGAAGGATTCCGCATACCCCACCTTCCACACGGGCACCACGTCGGCGGTATTGCCGTAGGTGTCCAGCGTCACCAGGGCGTCAAACTCGCCGTTGGCCAGCATTTCCAGCAGCACGGGCGTTTTCTCCGTCGATTCCACGATCTCCGGGGATACGTCATGGGTTTTCGCCCAGTCGATAAACAGCTGCTCCTGAATGCTGTTTTTATTCACGCCCACCCGCTTGCCGTCCAGGCTGGAGAAATCGTCCGGATGGATGTCGGCGTTGTCCGGCGCGATAAAGACATGATAGCCCTCCGCGCCCATGGCCTCGGCGGAATAGAGAATTTTTTCCGCGCGCTCCTGGGTGTAGGATACGTCGCTCAGCAGATCAAGCTCTCCGGCGATCAGCTTTTCCAGCAGCTGCGACCAGCTGCCCTCCACGTATTCATACGTCCAGCCGGTGTAGATGGCGATTCGCTGCTGGTATTCGTAGCCGTAGCCGGACTTTCTGCCGAACGGGTCCGTGCGGTGGAAGGCAGACTCATACCAGCCGACGCGCACCACCTTGTGCTCCGCTTCCCCCGCCCGTGCCGGCAGCGCCCCGGCGAGCAGCAGGATGCACAGCGCGACCGGCGCCAGCCGTTTCATCCCGCGCGCAAATTGCTTCCTCCAAAAACCATCCCTCGGACGGTCAAAGCCCGCGCTTCTCATACATCGTTCTCCTTTGTGGTAAGTTTGGACAGAAGGGCCTTTTATGCTTTGAAGATCGGAAAATAACAATTTCAATACTGTTTATATTATAGCGGAAAAGCTTTCCGGCAACAAGCGGTATCGCCGAATTTCTGGCAAGGCGGAGAAAAAGCTGAATTTGTCTCTGCTTTATTGTTTTTCAGGCGCCAAGTCTTCGTAGAACGTATACCCGTTTTTGCCGTTGTGCTTTGTTTCATACAAGGCCTGGTCGGCGTGTTCAAAGAGCTGCTCGGGGTAGGAAGCGTTGCTTCCGTGGGCGATGCCGACGCTGACTGTTACGGGAGGAATCTCCCCTTCCCCGGTGCTCAGGATCTGGTTGATCTTCCGCACGCGGTTCATGATCAATTCTTTCTGCGCGGAATCGGAATGCAGCATCAGCACCACAAACTCGTCGCCGCCGATGCGGCACACATAGTCTTCCGAACGGAAGCAGTATTTCAGCGTATTGGCAATCTTCTGCAGCACCTTGTCGCCAATCTCATGGCCGTAGGTGTCGTTCACGGATTTGAAGCAGTCGCCGTCGACGAGCAGCATGATGGTTTTCCACAATTCCATCTTGGACATGAGCAGGTTATAGCCCGCACGGTTGTACACGTCCGTCAGCGGGTCGTGGGTGGCCTTGTAGATTTCCGCCCGCAGCGTCATCTGCTCAGCCGTGTTGTCCCGCACGCTCAGGAACGAGCCGGTGAGATGGCCGTGATCGTCTTTCACCTTGTGCTTTTCCACCACATAGCTTCTCACCTCGTCGCCCCGGCAGATCTCATGCTGCTTCGCTTCGCCGGTGTCGAAAGCGCCGAACAGCTTCCGCAGCCGCACAGAGGCCACTTCGTAGTCTTCGTTTTCGATGCCCACCAGGTCGATGCCCGCCTGGTTGGCCCAGATGCACTGGTCGACGGCATCAAAGAAATACAGCGCTTCCGGCAGGCCGGAGGCGATATGCGACAGCATGCTGTCCAGCAGCCGCATGGGACGGTAGTGAAGCGCGAAATAGTACACCATCACGCCAAAGAACCCGAACCCGATCATCGACCGGTCGATGGGCGTGCGGGAGAAAATATAAAACGTTTCCCAGGCGGCGGTCACGATCATGGTGATCAGAACCACGGAATAGCGCTCGGAATTGATGCGCGGCGAGTTGACGGTTTTCATGAAAAAAATGCCGATGATGATGGCGAGGATGCCGTAGTCAATGACCCGGTGAATGGTCTGGCCCAGGAAAGGAATCAGGCGGTAATAGGTGTATCCTCCCGCGGTGATCGCTTCCGTATCAAAGGCATGGCCCCATTTCAGGTTGCACAGCAGCTGGACGGAATCGGCGGCCAGCAGCAGGAGAAACGGGATTTTCAGCATTTTTCGCTTTTTGGAAATCATGCAGTAGGCGTCGGTGAAAAAAATCAGCGCCAGCATCGTGCAGTTCATGCCCAGGAAATAAATGTAATACCCCACGGTGGACAGCGTTTTATCCCCCGAAATGATGATGATGGCGTTGCCGATCACAGGCGGAATCAGCGCGCAAAGCAGCAGCCCCACGGCACGGCCGATGGACTTTGGGGAACGGACGGCCTTTGACGCGCAAATGCCGAACGTGACCACCAACGCTGAAAAGATAATGAAAAACGCCGCCCTCACTTTCTCGCCTCCATATGATGATAAACTCTTTCACAGCCCATAAACCGAAGCGCTTCTTCCGATCTTCCGCGCGGAAAATTTTTTACCAGATTTATCATATCACAAATTGTCCGGTTTGACCAGAAAAAAATAACCCGGAAAAACGAAAAAACGACAAAACCCGCGGAGCGGGGAAGCTCCACGGGTTCTGCCAGGAATCTTTATTGCTTTGCGATGGCGATGGTAATGTTTTCCTTGCCTTCGCCCTCCACGGTCACTTCGGTGTCGGGGGCGGCGACTTCGCCGACAGTGGCGAGGGTTTCGCCGCAGATGTAGTCCACCCATTCGGCGGGCAGCGCGCCGCCGGTGATGGCGATGGTGATGCGGTCGGTGATGTTGTAATTCTGCGCCTTGCGGGCGTCCTGGATGTTGCGCACGATGTCCCGGGCCAGGCCCTCCTGGCGAAGCGCATCGGTGATGTTCAGGTTCAGGGACACCACCACGCCGCTTTCGCTGACCACATGCATGCCGGGCTTGGCGTTGTAGGAGATCAGCAGGATATCTTCGTCAAAGGCCTGCTGCTCGCCGTTCATGTCCAGCACCACCTTGCCGTCCGCCAGAGAGAACTTCCCGGTCTGCACCGCCTTGATGATGGCGGGGCGCTGGGCGGGATACTTCTGGCCGATAACGGGGAAGCAGGGCTTGTAGGACACCGTGGCGATGTGATCCACGTCGTCCAGGATCTCCAGCTCCTTCACGTTCAGCTCTTCCTTGATGATGTCCGCGAAGGAGGCCACCACCTGGGTTCCCGCCGGGTCGTTCAGGGCGATCTGCATGAGGCTCAAGGGCTGGCGGTTCTTCACCTTCTGCTTTTCGCGGATGGAACGGGTCAGGCGGATGACGCGCCGCACCAGCTCCACGTCGGCAATCAGCTTGTCGTCGGCGTAGCTTTCCGGGATGGAGGGCCAGTCGGCCAGATGCACGGATTCCTCGCCGGTGAGGATGCGGTACAGCTTTTCGGACAGGATCGGGGCCACCGGCGCGTACAGCTTGATGAGGTTCACCAGCACGTAGTACAGCGTGTCGTAAGCGGCCTGCTTGTCCTCGGTCATTTCGCTGCCCCAGAAACGGCGGCGGGAACGGCGGATGTACCAGTTCGTCAGGCCGTCCATCAGGCTGACCAGCGGCGTCACGTAGCCGTCCACCTGGTAGGCGTCCATGGCTTCCCGGATGGTCTTCTCGGTCTGCTGCAATTTGGCCAGGATCCAGCGGTCCAGCTGGTGGTCGGTCTTTGGCTCTTTCAGACTGTCGGGATGATAGCCGTCCACGTTGGCGTAGGAGATGAAGAAGTTCGCCGCGTTCCATAGCGGCGCCACCAATTGCTGGTAAGCGTCCTTCAGGCCGTCGTCGTCAAACTTCAGATCGCCCATCAGCATGGCGTTGCTCTGGTACAGGTACAGGCGGAAGGCGTCGGTGCCGTAGCCGCGCATCAGCTCCATGGGGTCGGTGTAGTTCTTGGAGGACTTGGAGAGCTTCTTGCCGTCCTTGGCCAGCAGCGTGCCGTGGACGATGCAATTCTTGAACGCGGGCCGCCCGAACAGGGCCACGGCCATCACGTGCATGTAGTAGAACCAGCAGCGGATCTGGCCGGTGTATTCCACGATGAAGTCGCAGGGGAAATGGGTCTCGAACCAGTCCTTGTTTTCAAAGGGATAATGCTTCTGGGCGTAGGTGACGGAGCCGCTCTCAAACCAGCAGTCCAGCACCTCGGGCACGCGCTTCATCGTGCCGCCGCACTTGCAGGGGAAGGTGACCTGATCCATATACTGGCGGTGCAGGTCGGTCAGCTCCATGCCGCTGACTTCCTTGATCTCGGCGATGCTGCCCAGCACCCTGCGCTCCTTGCAGCAGTCGCATTCCCAGATGGGGATGGGGGTGCTCCAGTAGCGGTTGCGGGAGATGTTCCAGTCGCGGGCGTTTTCCAGCCAGTTGCCGAAGCGGCCGTGCTTGACCGTGTCCGGCACCCAGTTGATCTTCTCGTTTTCTTCGATGAGCTGGGGCTTGATTTTTTCGATGTTGAAGTACCAGGCGCTCATGGCCTTGTAAATCAGCGGGTTCTTGCAGCGCCAGCAGTGGGGATAGTTATGCACCAGGCTGCCGTCGGCCACGGCCTTGTCGTTGGCGTACAGGAACCGGACGATGATGGGGTTCATCTCGATGACGTTCCGGGTCTTGCTGTCCTCGAAGAAGTCCGTCACTTCCTCGGTGAAGTGGCCCTTGGCGTCCACGGGGTTCACGATGTCGGTGGGGATATTGTTCTTGCGGCAGGTCCAGTAGTCGTCCTCACCAAAGGCGGGCGCGGTGTGCACGATGCCCACGCCTTCCGCCGCGTCCACGTAGTCCGCCGCGATAATGCGGAACGCGCCGTCCTTGCGCATGAAGGCGAAGTAGGGAAGCAAAGGCGAATACAGCAGGCCCAGCATGTCCTTGCCCTGGACGCGCTTCACGATATTCGGGGTCTCGCCGAACACGTTCTTGAAGTTGGCCAGGGTGTTTTCGCAGGCCACGTAAATCTGCTCGCCCACGTCCACGTAAGCGTAGGTCAGCCCTTCGTTGACGGAAAGCGCCAGGTTGGAGGGCAGCGTCCAAGGGGTGGTCGTCCAGGCCAGGTAGAACACCGGTTTGCCGTTCAGCTCGGGTTCGCTTTCAGAGCGGAACTTGGCGATGATCCAGCGGTCCTGCCGGGGCCGGGTGGAATCGGATTCGCGGGTGTCGGAAATGGACAGGGAGGTTTCGCAGTGCATGCAGTAGGGCGTGACCCGGTAGCCGGAATAGATCAGGCCCTTGTCGTAGCAGGTTTTGAACGCCCACATGACGCTTTCCATGAACTGGGGCGTCATGGTTTTGTAAGCGTGGTCGTAGTCCACCCAGCGGGCCATTTCCTCGATGTATTCCCGCCAGGCTTCGTTGTTGCTGGACACAATATTGCGGCATTCGTTGTTGAACGCGGCCATGCCCACGTGCATGCCCTTATACTGGGGGAAGCGGGCGGCTTCGTCCACCGCGCCCTGCACGGCCCGGTGCCACTTGTCGTTGACCGCGCCTTCTACCTTGGCGGCTTCGTCGGCGGTCTCGATGCTGGTGGATTTTTCGATGATGCTCTTGTCCGCGATGCCCAGCGTCTTTTCGGCCTGGTTCTCGATGGGCAGGCCGTGGCAGTCCCAGCCCCAGACGCGCGGCACGGAATTGCCCCGCATGGTCCAGTACCGGGCGATCATGTCCTTAATAAAGCTCACCAGCACGGTGCCGTGGTGGGGCTTGCCGGTGGGGAAGGGCGGGCCGTCGTAAAACACAACCTCGCTGTTTTTCCCTTCCAGGGATTTTTCAAAGGTGTGGTTCTCCTTCCAGAAGGAAAGCACTTCCTCCTGGAGAGCGGATAAATTCAGTTTGCTGTCCAGCTCTTCGTACTTCAAAGCAAAAGCCCCCTAATCTTGGTGTGTCCCGCAAATTATACTATATTCAGCGCATAAAATCAACTCCACCCCGCCCGCTTTTTTCACGCAAGGACGCCGCTGTCCGCCGGGTATTCAACGCGCTGCGCAAAACGTATGGGCGCAAAGAGATGTACCCGCTAAATTGCCTTGGATTCCACGGCCTTGATGCGGGTGAAGATCATACGGCCCGCGCTGGTCTGCAGCACGGTGGTCACTTCCACGTCCAGGGTTTCCCCGACCCGGCGGCCGTTTTCCACCACCACCATGGTTCCGTCATCCAAATAGGCCACACCCTGGCCGGGTTCCTTGCCCTCCCGCACGATGCGCACGGCCATTTCCTCGCCGGGCAGCACCACGGGCCGCAAGGCTCCGGCCAGCTCGTTGATGTTCAGCACCGGCACCTTCGCCACGCCCGCCACCTTGTTCAGGTTGTAGTCGTTGGTCATCACCGCGCCATTCAGCCGCTTCGCCAGGCGCAGCAGCTTCACGTCCACCTCCGCGCCGTCCTCGTCCCAGTCGTCCACCCGCACGGGGCAGTCCAGCTCCTCCCGGATTTTTTGCAGGATGTCCAGGCCGCGCCGTCCCCGGTTGCGGCGCAGGGAATCGGCGCTGTCGGCGATGTGGCGAAGCTCGTCCAGCACGAAGGAAGGAATCACCAGCTCCCCTTCCAGGAAGCCCGCCTTGCAAATATCGAAAATTCGCCCGTCGATGATCACCGACGTGTCCAGCACCTTGGGGCAGGCCGCCGGGATCTCCTGCTTGATCGCGTTTTTCATGCGCAAAGCGCGGGCATACCTGCTGCCCGCTTTCGCGCCGGCCAGCATCAGAACGGCGTAAAGCAGCGCCGCCGCCAGTCCCGCGCCCCAGCCCAGAGGCAAAAGACACAGCGGCTGCATCAGCAGCGCGGCCAGCACAGCCCCCAAAAACGCGCCGAGCAGCGTACAGAATTGCTTTGACCATACGGGATAAGGATTCCGTTCCATCCAAAAAACCTCCTATCAAACAAAAAGAAAGCGTCCTTTCCAAATGTCTTTGGTATGACGCTTCCATTTACAGGATAAACAAATTCGATGATCTTATGCAGTTATTGGGGCAGCAGATCCAGCACCGCCATGGCCTGGGCCACGGTATCCACCCCGTGGAGGCTGACGCCTTCGGGGGCTTTGACGTGCCTTGCGCTGTCCCGGGGGCAGAGGATATGGGTGAAGCCCAGGCGCTGGCATTCGCTCACCCGGCGCTCCAATTGCGCGATAGCCCGGACTTCGCCCGCCAGGCCCACTTCGCCCATCACCGCCCAGTCGGCGGGCACGGGCCTGTCCACGTAGGAGGAGGCCACCGCCATGCAGAAGGCCAGGTCGGCGGCGGGCTCGTTCAGGGACATGCCCCCCGCCACGTTGATGTAGGCGTCCCGGTTGTACATTTTGAGCCGCGCCCGCTTTTCCATCACGGCCAGCAGCAGCATCACGCGGGAGGAGTCCATGCCGTCCACCGTGCGCCGGGGCGCGGCGAGGAAGGATTGGGTCACCAGCGCCTGAATGTCCACCAGCATGGGGCGGCTCCCCTCCATGCCGCAGAACACGCAGGAGCCGCTGGCCCCCTTCGCCCGCTGGGAGAGCAGGGTTTCGGAAGCGTTCTGCACCGCCCGCATGCCTGTTCCAGTCATTTCAAAAATGCCCAATTCGTTCACCGAGCCGAAGCGGTTCTTCACCGCCCGCAGCAGGCGGTATTCGTGCTGGTGGTCGCCCTCGAAGTACAGCACCACGTCCACCATGTGCTCCAGCACCCGCGGCCCAGCCAGGGAGCCTTCCTTGGTCACGTGGCCCACCAGGAAAATGGCGCAGCCCTCAGTCTTGGCGTAGCGCATCAGCAGCGACGCGCTCTCCCGCACCTGGCTCACGCTGCCCGGCGCGCTGCCCATTTCGGGGCGGTACATGGTCTGGATGGAGTCGATGACGCAAAAGTCCGGGGCAACGGCGCGCAGCTTTTCTTCCACCTGATCCATGGCGTTTTCGGTCAGGATGATCATATCGCTGTCCGCCACGCCTAAGCGCTGGGCCCGCAGTTTGATCTGCCGGGCGCTTTCCTCGCCGCTCACGTACAGGACGCGCTTTCCCTTCTGGCACAGATGGTGGCACACCTGCAACAGCAGGGTGGACTTGCCGATGCCCGGGTCGCCGCCCACCAGCATCAAAGCCCCTTCCACGATGCCGCCGCCCAGCACCCGGTCCAGTTCGGGAAGCCCGGAGGAAATATACACCTGGTTCCCGGTTTCGATTTCTTTCAGCGGCCTGGCGTCGCTGCCCGTGCCGCCCCGCTGCTTGTAAGCTTTGGGCGCGGCTTCCTCCGGCGCGGCCATCACTTCTTCCATGGTGTTCCACGCCCCGCACTCCGGGCATTTGCCCATCCAGCGGGGATTTTCATAGCCGCAGGCGGTACATTGATAGCTGGTTTTTTTCTTGGGCATTTTTGCTTCTCCTTCTTTTGTGTACACCTGATTATAGCATAGATTTCCCTCCGCCGCCATAGGAACCTTTAGCGGATGATGGCGAAAAAAAGATCGGGCTTGCATACTTCCGGAGAAAACAGGCAAGCATAAATCGTAAATTCTGTTTTTCCCGCGCTTTTCCGATTGCGGAAACGGCGTTTTTCATATATAATAGCGATAACGGAACAGAAAGGAGCACGTCGTGAGCAAATCTCATGATCCTCTCTTTGCGGAAGAAAGGCGAAAGCATCCTGTGATCGGCTTTCTTCTATTGCTGATTCTTTTGATCGCGGCTACGCTGACGGTGGTGAACGGCATCAACAACAGCCGCATCAACCTGCTGCGGGAAACGGTGACGGTGCCGAACCTGCCCGCTTCGCTGGAAGGCTTCCGCATCCTGCACATCAGCGACCTGCACGGCCTGTATTTCGGCCAGCACCAGGAGCAATTGAAAGCGGCGCTGGGCGGCGCGCGGTACGACATCGTGTGCGTCACCGGCGACATCACGGGCCGGGACGGCGATATGGGCGCGTTCCTGGAAATGATGAAGCTGTTCAAGGGCAAGCCCGTTTATTTCATTCCAGGGGATGAAGACCCTGCTCCCCTGATTGCCCTGCCCCACGGAAGCCTGGACGCCCGGGCGGATTACATTCAGCAGGCGGAACAGGCAGGCGCCGTCTATCTGGACGCGCCGGTGAAGATCACCCGGGGCAAACATGCCCTGTGGCTGGCCCCGGAATGGATTTACACGCTGGATTACGAGGCGTCCGAAACCGCCTATCAGAAACGGCTGGCCGAACTGAAAGCCGAGGAAGCGTCTCCCGAGCGGGACGCCGCCATCTCCGCGGTGAACTACCAGATGAACCAGCTGATTCGCATCCGCCAGGCGCGGCGGGAAACCCTGGAAACGGACATTCACGTGGCGCTGACCCACCATCCCCTGCAAACCGCCGCCCTGCAATCCCTGCAGGAATGGACGGCTTCGGAGAATGACAGCTACATCCGCACCATTTCCCTGGTGCTGGCCGGCCACTATGTGGGCGGGCAATGGCGCCTGCCCGGCATTGGCGCGATCCGCGCGCCGCTGTCCGCCGGGACGGGAAACAACGGCTGGTTTCCGGAGGATCAGAAGATCATGGGCCTGTCCAACGTGATGGGCATTCCCCAGTACATCAGCCCCGGCCTGGGCACCTCCGCCGCCATCGACCTGCCTCCCATCCGCATTTTCAACACCCCCGCCGTCACTGTCATCACGCTGACGGGGAGACTGATGAAATAGAGGGATTAGGGAATAGGGATGAGGGATTAGTAGTTTGCCGTTCACAAAAGCGTTCACTCTGCCTCTGGACATTTTGCCTTTTCATCACATGATTCTATTCCCTATTCCCTAATCCCTAATCACTAAAGCATAAAGGATGTGCGATTTACCATGGCGAAAACCGACATTTGGAACCGGGAACTGAGCTGGCTGAATTTCAACCGCCGGGTGCTGGAGGAAGCGGCGAACCCGGACAATCCGCTGCTGGAGCGGGGCAAATTCATTTCCATCTGTTCCAGCAACCTGGATGAGTTTTTCATGGTTCGTGTGGGTTCCCTGGTACGCGCCGCCATGGCGGGCGACAAGAAAAAAGATCCCTCCGGCCTGACGCCCAGGGAGCAGCTGGACGCGATCTTTCCCGCCGTGCAGGAGCAGGTGGCCCGGCAGTATGAGCTGCTCAACCAGGAATACCTGCCCGCGCTGGCAGACGCGGGGATTCATTTCCAGCGCATCGACGCCTTGGATAAGGAACAGCGGGACTGGCTGAGCCATTATTTCGACGAGGCGGTGCAGCCGCTTTTGACGCCCCGCGCCATCGACGACAAGCGCCCCTTCCCGCTGCTGTCCGCCAGGGTGATCCATCTGGCCCTGCTGCTGCCGCCGAATGTGCGGAGCAGCCAGCCGCGCATGGCGCTGCTGCATGTGCCGACCTCCCTGCCCCGCGTGACCATGCTGCCCATGGGCCGGGGCAAGGCCCGGGGCGTGCTGCTGGAGGACGTGATCGCCCATTACGCCCACCGCATGTTCGGAAAGACCCATCCCCTCGCCATCATGCCCTTCCGCATCACCCGCAACACGGACTTCATCTATAACGATTCCGACGCCGACGCCCTCATTACCGAAATGAAGAAGAACCTGAAAAAGCGGAAATGGGGCCGGGTGCTGCGGCTGGAGGTGCCCGTGGGCAGCGACCCGCGGCTGCTGGCCCGCATCAAGAAATACCTGGACGTGGCGGAGG
The DNA here is from genome assembly GCA_902795275.1 of uncultured Eubacteriales bacterium. Lineage (GTDB taxonomy): Bacteria > Bacillota > Clostridia > Christensenellales > Aristaeellaceae > RUG563. The sequence continues at coordinate 121,522 of CADBKQ010000011.1, forward strand.
AGGGCGTGTTTGCCGTGCCGGGGCCGCTGAACCTGGATTATTTCATGAAACAGATTTCCTCCCTGCCGAACTTTGACGGCCTGCGTTTCCCGTCCTTCACGCCCCGCATCGACGAACGCTTCCGCCAGGAGGGCTCCATTTTCCGGGTCATCCGGAGCGGCGACATCCTGCTGAACCATCCTTACGACAGCTTCGACCCCGTGGTACGCCTGATCCGCGAGGCCGCGGACGACCCCAACGTGATGGCCATCAAGCAGACACTGTACCGGGTCAGCGGCAAGTCCCCCATCGTGGCGGCGCTGATTCGCGCCGGGCAGCAGGGCAAGCAGGTGACGGTGCTGGTGGAGGTGCGCGCCCGCTTTGACGAGGAAAACAACATCAACTGGTGCCTGGCCCTGGAAAAGGCGGGCTGCCATGTGTTCTACGGCGTGCCCAAGCTCAAGACCCACAGCAAGATCACCCTGGTGGTGCGCAAGGAGCCCGACGGCCTGCGCCGCTATGTGCACCTGGCCACCGGCAACTATAACGACGTGACCGCCAAGCTGTACACCGACATGGGCATCATGACCTGCGACGACATCATCGGCCGCGACGCGGGCAATTTCTTCAACATGGTCACGGGCTACGGCGAATCGGTGGAGATGGAAAAGCTGGTTTCCGCGCCCACCTTCCTGCGCAAGCGGATCAAGCAGCTCATCAAGCGGGAAATCGATCATGCCGAAGCCGGCCTGCCCGCCCGCATCACCGCCAAGATCAACGCACTGGTCGATCCGAAAATCATCAAGCTGCTCTACAAAGCCGCCGACGCGGGCGTGGAGATCGACCTGATTGTGCGCGGTATCTGCTGCCTCAAAACCGGCGGGCGGGACAACCTGCGGGTGCGCTCCATCGTGGGCCGCCTGCTGGAGCACACGCGGGCTTTTGTGTTCGAGAACGGCGGGGAAAAGGAAGTCTACCTCTCCTCCGCCGACTGGATGCCCCGCAACTTAGACAAGCGCGTGGAATTGATGTTCCCCATCGAGGACCCCGCCCTGCAAAACCGCATCATCGCCTCTTTGCAGGATGAATTGAACGACAACATGAAAGCCTGGGAACTGAAAAAGAGCGGCAAATACAAGCGCGTCAAGCGCGAGGAACCCCTCCTCAACTCCCAGGAGGCCCGCATCCTCGGCCCCGCCGAAATCGCCGCGCCGGTGGAGTAAAATAAGTGGTATTACTTCAGCCGATGGCGTTTTAGGACTTATTAAGGCACTATCGCATTGCGAAACAAAGGGATACGCTGGGGGCTGCGCGCCCCCAGACCCCACGGCAAGGGATTTCATCCCTTGCATCCCAATAAGCGAAATTACTCCGTTAGGAAATCCCAACAGCTTTCGCTTTCTGCGCAGGGGTTTACGAAAGTTTGAAGGCTTCTGGCCCAAGAAAGCCGGGAAAATCCCAGGGGGAAAGTTCACTTTCCCCTGGGGATTATTCCCAGGCTTTCCCCGGATGCAAAGCATCCGGGCTGGCGGCTTCGCCGCCGGGCCAGAAGCAAAACGGCACCAAGCCCGACTTCCGCGTTTCTCCTCGCAACAGCGGGAACCAAGATTGTATTCTCCATCAAGCAGTATCCGCTATTGCGGGTCCAGGGCGGTCACCGCCCTGGTGGGGTACGGGGCAAAGCCCCGCCGTTCCCTTTCGTGACTTAAAGTGTCCGTTTAGCCACGAATGAACTGTTACAATAGGTAGATAAAATGATGACTTCATCCCGTACCCGTGACAAAACGCCCCTGTACCTGATCGGGGCGATGGTGGCGCTGTGGGCGCTGCTGCACTTCGTATTGGGCAGCAGCTTTTTCGGCCCGACGCCGTACAACACTTACACCCGCCAGGCCCTGGCCTGGCGGCAGGGTTTGCTGCACCTGCCGGAGGACGTGCCCCACCTGGAGCTGGCGATTTATGAGGGTGAATACTATGTGTCCTTCCCGCCGCTGCCCTCGGTTGTGCTGCTGCCGCTGACGTATCTGTTCGGCATCAACACGCCGGACGCGCTGCTGGTGAAGCTGTACGCTCTGGGCGCGTGCGTGCTCATGTATTATGCGCTGAAACGGGCGGGATACAAAAAACGCGGCGCGGCGGCGCTGGCGTTTCTGATTTGTTTTTCCTCGTCCCTGCTGCCGCTGACGCTGGACGGCGCGGTGTGGTATCACGCCCAGGTATTGGCCTTTTTCCTGACCATGGCGGCGGTATGCCTGTTCACCATGGATTTTCCCACCCCGGCGCTGCTGTGCTACGCCCTGTCCGTGGCCTGCCGCCCGTTCAACGCGCTGTACGGCCTGCCGCTGTTCTTCACTTGGTTCAGCCTGTCCCGTCGAGCGGGCGTTTCCTGGAAGAGCGCGTCCAGGCCCTTGATTCCCGGCGTATGCCTGGGGCTGCTCGTGGCTTTCGGCATGGGCCTGTACAATTACGCCCGGTTCGGGAACTCGCTGGAATTCGGCCACAACTACCTGCCGGAGTTTTCCTTCCAGGGCGGCATCCAGTTTTCCGTCAGCCATGTGGGGAAGCACCTGAAAACCTTCCTCTGGGGCATGCCGGTGTACTGGGAAAACGGCGTGATGAAGGTGCCGCAGTTTGGCTATTCCATGCTGCTGGCCTGCCCGACGCTGTTGCTGATGCTGGTTCAGGCGGGGATCGACCTGGTGAAGAAGCAGGCGCGAATCGAAAAAGCCGTAGTACTGCTCACCTGCCTGCTGCACGCTTTCTTCCTGCTGTTCCACCGCACCATGGGCGGCTTCCAGCTGGGTTCCCGTTACGCTGTGGATCTGATTCCCTACACCTTCTTCTTCCTGCTCCTGACCCCGGAAAAGAAGCTCGTGTCCTGGGCGGAATGGGCCTTCCTGGGCGCCTGCTTCCTCTTTACCTTCTGGGCCACCACCCTGGTACACATTTAAATACGACAAAACACAAAGGCCATCGCGGAGAAATCCACGATGGCGTTTATTGATTTACGGCAGACGCGCCGATGGCTGGAAGCGTGTCACTGCATCGCAACCGGCGCTTTGGCCGCGTCGATCAGTTCCTGCCGCATGCCGGTGACGACGCGGATGATGTTCGGGTCAAAGTGATTGCCGCTTTCGGATTCGATCAGATCCATGGCGGCTTCGGGCGTCATGGAGGGTTTATACACGCGCACGGACACCAGCGCGTCGAACACGTCCGCCACTGCCATGATGCGGGCGGGCAGAGGAATATCTTCCCCCTGCAAGCCGTTCGGGTATCCCTTGCCGTTCCATTTTTCGTGATGGGACACAGCGATTTCCTCGGCGATTTTGAGAAACACCTTGTCGTCCTCAAAGGTGGAAAAGATGTTGCGGATGACCTCGCCGCCCTTGGCGGAGTGCTTTTTCATTTCTTCAAATTCTTCCGGCGTCAGCCTGCCGGGTTTCAGCAGGATCACGTCGCTCACGGCGATCTTGCCCACGTCGTGCAGCGCGGCGGCGCTTTCGATTTCCTCGATCATGGGGTCGGTCAGCGTGTCCCTGTATCGTTCTTCCTTCTGCATGGCCCGGGCGATCATACCCACATATTTTTTCGTGCGGATCACGTGCTCGCCGGTGCTGACGTCGCGGGTTTCGATGAGGGTGGCCAGCGCGTCGATCACGCGGGATTGCAGCGCGTTTTTCTTCTCCATTTCCTCGCGGATCTTTTCGTTCAGCTCGGCCTGCTTTTCCAGCATTTTCGTGTTGCGGCGGGTGATGCCCGAAGCCAGCAAAGCAATGCCGGTTACGCAGATCAGCCGGGGAATGGCATGGTGCAAAAACAGCTCCAGCATCCGTTGGGGCGTCGCCAGCGCCGCACGGTCGTAAAGCGAAATGGATTCAAAAGCGGCGGCGGTTTTAAGCAGGTTTCTGTCCGGTACGCCCACAAAGTAACCGCCGATCACGCTCAGCGGCACCAAAAGCACCGTGGCCGTCATCGTCCAGCCGAACAGCCGCTTCTGATCCCGGTACTGGGAGGCCAGAATGGGCGGCATCGCCATCAGGACTGTTACATGATACGTCAGCGTCATGCACAGTACGGCAATGCCCAGGTATGCGCACATCACAAGAAAATACTTGAATCCCAATTTTTTCAAAATGGATTCTTTCTTTTGCAGCCGGTCATGGAAGAAAGAAACGGCAAGCGGAAGGCTGAACAGCAGAATGCCCGCCACAATGCCGATGCGCACCACGTCCTTGTCCTGGGTAAACAGGTTCGCCTCGGTGAGGATTTCCGCTAACGCCGACAGCCCGATCAGCGCGGCGAGACACTTTAAATTAAAGCGGTTGACACTCATTTCCGCTTTGCGATACAGCTTTTCTCTCTCCGGCGGTTTCACGTCCATATGACTGTTCCTTCCAAATAAACAAGTGCCGGTTTTTTCTAAAAGGTTTTCTTTTCCGTTACTGCCCCGGCAGTATTTTCTGCACCAGGTATTTTCCCCAGGCCAGCACCTCGCGGGCATGGTTTTTTACCCAGAACCCGATTTCGGGACGGCACGGGCTGCCGATCCCATCGGCGGCGAGGCCCACATCCCTCGCCAGCGCAAGCGCGCGGGGCAGGTGGTAATCGCTGGTAATGACAGTGACGCGCTTTATATCGTCCGGCAGCAAACGCTGGGCAAAGCTCAGGTTCTGCCGGGTGTTCATGGATTCGCATTCCGCGATCACATCCTCGGCGGGCACGCCCTGGGCCACCAGCCAGTCCCGCATGACCTGCCCTTCGGGGGCCGGTTCCTTCTCTCCCTGCCCGCCGCAGCAGATGATCAGGCGGGGATGCGCCCGATACGTGTCCAGCGCGGCTTGCAGGCGCAGTTCCAGCTGTGGGCTCAGCCTGCCGGTGGAATACACCTGGCAGCCCAGCACGATCACCGCGCCGCTTTCCGCGCTGACGGGCGGCGGATTCACCTCCGCATAGCACAGCGCGCCCAGGGCCGCGCCGAAAAGCAACACGCCCGCAAGCGCCAGGATAAGGATCAACTGCATAAGCCGTCTCCCGAATGAACGATGTCTTTTCATTTCTTGATTTGTTTTACCGCTTTCTTTTTTCATTCCGGCCGGTCAGCTTGCGCTGCGGACGCTCGGCCGCCTCGGGCAGCTCGCTTTCTTCCCTTTCCTCAGGGGAACCCCAGTCCATCATATGATGGCGCGTAAAGCTGTATTCCCGGTTCCCCGCGATCAGGACATGGTCGTACAGCCGGATGCCGACCCCCGTCAGCACGCTCTGGATGGCGAGGGTGATCTCCACATCCTCCTGGGAAGGCATGAGGGAACCGCTGGGATGGTTATGGGAAATCACCGCGCAGGCGGCGTGGTTCCGCAGCAGTTCTTCCAGCACCTGTCGGGGCAGGGCGCTGACTTCCGTGGGCGTACCCTCCGCAATTCGCTTTGCCGCCAGCAGGTGCAGGTCGGCGTCCAGGCTCAGCACGTAGAATTCTTCCCGGCACACGCCCAGGTACAGTGTGCGGCAGTAAGCGGCCAGGTCCGCGTAGTTTCCGAACCGCACCCGCGGCAGGAGCTTCTTTTGCTCATACTCCCGCAGCAGCGGCAGCATCATGGTCAGCAGTGTGGACGCCTGGGGGCCGATGCCCTCCACCGCTTCCAGTTCCTTTTGATTCGCTTCCAGCACGCCGGTCAGCGAACCGAACCGGTCAATCAGCCGGTGCGCCTGGGGATTGGTATTGATCCGGGGGATGGCGAAGGTGAGCAGCAGCTCCAGGATCTCATGCTCCGCGAAGCCGGAGAAGCCATTCTCCGCGTACCGCTTCCGCAGACGTTCCCGATGCCCCGCGTGCTCCATGTTGACCGCCCTCCCTTTTCGGCTTCATTCTATCATGAACCGCCCGAAAAATCAAGCCGCGGGGCGGCCCGGCGCTTGACGAACGCCGGAAAATACGGTAAAATGAAACCCCTTTATTGTTTGTTTCTGAACGACTGCGGGAGGAACGCATGAGTTATATTGCCGTAGATGGATTGGACAAGCGATTTACAGTCCGCAAAAAGCGCGAAAAAGGCATCCTGCGGGAAAAGACGGTGATCCACGCCCTGCAGGACGTCTCCTTTGCCGTGGAACGGGGCGAGCTGGTGGGCTACATCGGGCCGAACGGCGCGGGCAAATCCACCACGGTCAAGATTTTAAGCGGCATCCTGACGCCCGACGGCGGCAGCGTGACCGTGGGCGGGCGCGTACCCTGGAAGGAACGCCGGGAGCATGTGCGCCACATCGGCGTGGTGTTCGGCCAGCGCAGCCAGCTTTGGTGGGACGTGCCGATTCTGGACAGCTATTCCCTGCTGAAAGACATTTACCGGATTCCGGAAAACGAATATCAGCGGCGGCTGGCCCAGCTGACCGAAGCCCTGCAATTGGGCGATTTCCTGCGCACGCCCCTGCGGCTGCTGAGCCTGGGCCAGCGGATGCGGGCGGAGCTGTGCGGGTCGCTGCTGCACGGGCCGGAATTGCTGTTCCTGGACGAGCCCACCATCGGCCTGGACGCGGTGAGCAAGCTGGCCCTGCGGGATTTCCTGAAAGAAGAGAACCGGCGCAACGGCACCACGATTCTATTGACCACCCACGACATGGAGGACATCGCCGCCCTGTGTCCACGGGTGATGGTGCTGGGCCACGGGAAAAAGCTCTACGACGGCGCGCTGCCCGAGCTTCTCTCCCGCTACGATACTCAGCGGATTCTGACCGTGCGCTATGAAGCGGAAGCGGGTTTGCCCGAACTGCCGGAGGGCTGTGCCGTAACGCAGGAGGCGGGAAATTATAAAATCACCTACGCGCCCGAAAAAATGCCCACCGCCCAATTGATCTCCCTGTTGCAAAGCGCCGGTTCCATCCGGGAATTAACGGCCCAGCCCCAGAACATCGACCACCTGATCGCCGCCATGTACCGGGAGATGGATTTATGAAAGCATACTTTTCCGTGTTCCGCATGCGCTGGCGGATGGAATTGCAGTACCGGGGCGCGGTGATTGGCGGCGTGCTGTGCCAGATGTTTTTCGGGCTGATCCTGATTGCCCTGTACCGGGCGCTGTACGCCACGAAGCCCCAGGCCATGCCCATCGAATCCGTCGCCACCTACGTGTGGCTCCAGCAGGCGTTCTTCCGCATGCTGCTGGCGAGCGACGCGGATTTGCTGGACAAGATCCGCACCGGCTCCATCGCGTATGATCTTTGCCGTCCGCTGCAATTATATGGGTATTATTACGTGCGCGTGATGGCGCAGAAGCTGCTGGGCAGTCTGCTGCGGGCGACGCCCATGCTGGTGTTCGCCATGCTGCTGCCCGCGGGCTGGGGGATTCAGGGGCCGGTGTCCGGGCCGGCGTTCCTCCTGGCGGTCATGGGTTTACTGCTGGGCCTGCTATGCGTGTGCGCCCTGGAAAACATCACCATGGGCTTTACCATGCGCACCCTGGATTCCCGGGGCGTGCAGGCCATGCTGAACCTGATGATGATGACCCTCGCCGGCAACATCCTGCCGCTGACCCTGTTCCCCGATTCCTGGCAGAACGCTGTCACCCTGCTGCCCTACGCCCAATTGCTGGACGCGCCCATCCGCCTCTATACCGGCCAGCAGCCCCTTTCCGCCGCGCCCCACATCCTGGCGGTGCAGTTCGTATGGACGCTGCTGCTCACCGGCCTGGGCCTGCTGCTCTGGCGGCAGAACCAGAAGCGGCTCGTCATCCAGGGAGGATAACGAACCGCATGTCTTCATCTATTGACTTTAAATTATATCTGAAATATAATAAACCTGCCATTTGAGCAATCAAACGGCAGGACAGGGAGAATACGCGGAGCTTTGCGCCTGCTGGAATACCAATGAAGGCAGGTGATGGACATGGACGGATACCAGACCACCATGGTTTGTATCGCAGCAATGACCCTCTTGCTGAAAATCATCGAGTTCATTTTGAACCTGAAAAAGTAAGCCATGAGAAAAGCCACCGCGTATTGCCGTACGCGGTGGCTTTGTAGCGTTTCTCACCATCAGGTGAAAAACTCCGCAGGAACACCACTCCCTGTCCTTTATTATAACGATTTTCAACTGCAATGTCAAGGAATTTGCCAAATATGAACACCATCAAATTATATTTCCGTTCCATGGGGATGCTGGTGAAAAGCCAACTGCAGTATCCCGCCTCCTTCTGTATGCAGACGCTGGCCCAGCTGGTGATGGAAGCCGGGGAAATGCTGGCGGTGATCCTGATTGTGGATCGGTTCGAGCGGCTGAACCAGTGGATGCCGGGGGATTTGTTTTTCTTCTTTGGCATGATGTCCGTCACGTTCTATCTGACGGAATTCTTCGGGCGGGGCGTGACGGGCAACTTTCCCTCCCTGGTGCGGTCGGGGCAATTGGATACATTGCTTCTGCGGCCACGGGGCGTGCTGACGCAAGTGTTATGCAGTGCCATCGACCCCCGGCGCATCGCCTGCATCGCCGTTGGAACTGCGGCGCTGGTGATCGGCAGCCGCATGTCGGGTGTTCAATGGACGTTCCTGAAAGCGCTGGCCATGGTGGAATCCATTCTGCTGGGGATACTGCTGGTGCTGGGGCTGTTCCTGATCGAAGCGGTGTTCAGCATCCATTCAGTCAAATCGGTGGAGCTGGTGAACGCGCTGACCTACGGCGGACGCAGCGCCTGCCAGTACCCCATCGACATATTCCCCCGGCCCCTGCGGGTGCTGTTTACGGTGATCGCGCCATTCGCCCTGACGCTGCATGTGCCCGCCGCATACATTTTGGGCAAGCCCCTCTACGGCTGGCCCGACTGGACGGCCTTCGTCACGCCCCTGGCCGGGGCCGCGCTGTTCGGCGTGATGTATCTGGTGTTTCAAAAAGCCATGAAGTTTTATAGGTCAACGGGAAGCTGATGGATTCAGAGCGCAGAGTACAGAGTTCAGAGTACAGATAATTTTGTCTAACCCATGGGAGAACTGAGACTGAACGAGTATATAAATCTGTACTCTGTACTCTCTTTCTTTACGTCTGCAATGAAAGAAGTGATCCTATGCCATCGATCATCACCCAGGCCATCGTGCTGCGGCACGCGGACTACCGGGAGCATGACCGGATGCTGACGCTTTTGTCGCCCTCCATGGGGCGCATCGAGGCGGTGTGCCGGGGCTGCAAGCGGCCCCAAAGCCCGCTGCTGGCAGCCAGCGAATGGTTCGCCCTGGGCGAGTATGTGCTCTACGCGGGCAAGGGGCGGATGAACGTGTCCTCCTGCAATGTGACGGAGAGCTTCTATCCCCTGCGCACGGACTATGACCGACTGAAATACGCCACCTATATCCTGTCCGTGGCCGAAGCCGCCGCCCAGCCGGGCGAGCGGACGGTGGAGCTGTTCACGCTGCTGGCCCGTTCCCTGTCCCGCCTGGCTTACACGGACAAGGACGCCCAGGCCGTGACCGCCGCGTTCCTGCTGCACTTCTCCGCCATCAGCGGATACCGGCCCCGGCTGTCCCACTGCGTCAGCTGCGGCAGGCGCGTGGAGGACGAGGAGATCCGGCTCCTGGACATTGAGGAAGGCGGCCTGCTCTGCATGAACTGCCAGAGCAGCCTGCGCCCCGCCCGGCCCGTCACTCCGGCACAAGTGCGCTGGATGCGGGACGTATTGCAGCGGGGCATCGACAAAACCGACCTGCCGGAAACCGACGCACCCGGCGCTGTGCTGGGCGAGTATGTGGAAACGCGCATGGAAAAGCCCCTCCGGCACGAGGGGCTTTGGCTGTCATGATGTTTTGCGGAAAAATCATTCTATATTCTTTTCGTTTTCCATCCTGGCGTTGGCTTCTTTATTCAGCCTGAGCGCGATATCAATATAGTAGACCAGCGCGATGAGGGTCAGCGCGACGCCCGCCCAGACCAGATAAACATGCAGCGGGAAACCAAGATGCTTCAGAATCCATTCATGGAAGAAGCAGCTCAGCAGCGAGCACACCACCACCGTCTGGGCCAGCTTGCCAATCCATTTGGAATACACCACGACCTTTTTGCTGTACAGAATCAGGCCGCCCACCACCATGGTGCCTTCTTTCAGCAGCAGCAGCACCGGCGCGGGCCAGGGAATGATGCCCTTCACCGTCAGCGACAGCATCACGCTCAGGGACATCAGCTTGTCCGCCAGTGGGTCCATCAGCTTGCCAAAGTCAGTAATCAGGTTGAACTTCCGCGCGATCCACCCATCCGCCACGTCCGTCAGGCTGGCGACGGCAAACACACCCAGCGCCCAATAATATTGATCATTCAGAATGAAGTACCAATAAACCGGAATGAGCGCCAGCCGGATCATGGTGAGCACGTTGGGCACATTCCAGATGTTTTCCTTCTTTCCGGACACCGTTCAGTCAACTCCTATGGGAAAAATGGCGATGAAGCGGCACGCCAAAAGCACGGCTTTCATGGCCTGGAACATTATAGCATTATCCCGTGTTTTTTTCAATGGGTTTCCCGGAATGATCCAGGGCTTATGCATAAATTACGAAAATGTGAACAATGACGATCCAAAAGCCTTCCCCTTGAGGGGAAGGTGGGCCGCGAAGCGGCTCGGATGAGGTGTTTATGAGATAAAAACACCTCATCAGTCAGCCTGACGGCTGACAGCTTCCCCTCAAGGGGAAGCCTTCTGGGTCATCCTCTGCATCTTCGTAGTGATTTGTTTATTCGTGCGGAAGCTACGCGAAATGGTCGATAACAGAATCAGATACAGAAAAACCCGTCCTTCTGGAATTGCGGAAAGACGGGTTTTTACACTGTATAAATCGTTTATCCCTTGACCGCGCCGGCGATGAAGCTGTCCTGAATGCGCTTGCTCAGGAACACGTACACCAGCAGGGTGGGGATGGTGGCCAGAGCCAGGGCCGCGCCGATGGGGCCCCAGTCGGTGGTGTACTGGCCGGACAGGGCCTGCACGCCGACAGGCAGGGTCTTGATACGGTCATCGCTGATGAACACGTTGGCGAACATCAATTCATTCCAGCATTGGAGAAATGTGTAAATGCCCACCGTGGCGATGGCGGGCGTCATCAGCGGCACGATCACCCGGAAGAAGATGCCCCATACGCCGCAGCCGTCCAGGAAGGCGGCCTCGTCCAGGTCGTAGGGAATATCACCCATGAAGCCGGTGCAGATCAGGATGCCCATGGACAGGGAGAAGGCCGAATAGGGGATGATCACGGCCCAATAGGTGCTGAGCATATGCAGCTTGGACAGGGTGACGTAGATGGGGACAATGGAAGCGTGGATGGGGATGGTGAGGCCCAGCATGAAGAACTTATTCATGGTCTTGCGGCCTTTCCACACCAGCCGCGTCAGGGCATAAGTCGCCATGAAGGAGGCGACCAGCGTGATGGCGATGGTAGCGGCGGCCACGATGATGCTGTTCAGGAAATAGACGTACATGTGGCCGGTGTTCAGCGCCTGGGTGTAGTTGCTCCACAGCCAGTACTTGGGCAGGCCCACCACGTTTTCGCCGAAGATTTCAGCATTGTTTTTGAGGGAGAACGTGATCATCCAGTACACCGGGAACACGCTGATCAGCGCCCAGAGAATCAGGCCCGCGTACACCAGGATATCCGACATCTTGAATTTGTGGCCTTCTTCCAGGCTGGGCATTTGGGCTTTCTTTGCAAGGCTCATCTTATTTCTCCTCCTTGAAAGCAAGGCTGATCAGCAGCGCGAAGGCGAAGCACAGGATAATCAGCATCACCGCGATGGTGCTGCCCATGCCGTAGCGGTTGCGCAGGAAAAGCATACTGATCATCAGGGTGCTTGGCACCTCGGTGGCGTGGAAGGGGCCGCCGTTGGTGAGCACGTAAATCAGGTCGAAGGATTTGAGCGAGCCGGTCACGGCGAAAATCACGCTGACCCGCAGGATGGGCTTGATATAAGGGATGATGATGTAGCGGTTCACCTGGCTCTCGGTGCATCCGTCCAGCATGGCGGCCTCGTTGAGTTCCGGCGGCACGCCCTTCACGCCCGCGTACATGAGCAGCATGTGATAGCCCACGTACTGCCACAGAATGGGTACGAAGCACGCGCCCAGGGCGGTTTCTTTGGTACCCAGCCAGATGCGCGTCCAGGATTCCAGCCCCAGCGAGCGCAGCGCCACGTTCAGCAGGCCGTATTCCGGGTTATAAATTTTCAGCCACAGCTGGCCGATAACCACCGTGGAAATCAGCACCGGCATAAAATACACGGACAGGAACGCCCGCTCGCCGGGGATTTTCTTGCCCAGCTTCAGCGCCAGCAGCAGCGCCAGCGGCAGCTGGATAAACACGGACAAAAGCGCCAGCAGCAGCGAATTGCCCAGCGCCTTCATGAACCCGATGGACTTGCTGGTAAACAGCTCCACATAGTTTTTCACGCCGATAAAGTCCGTCAGCGGATAGCCCACCTTCCAGTTGAAAAAGCTGTAATAGGCAGACATGATGATCGGCGCGATCAGAACCCCGATGAAGAGAATCAGCGCAGGCAGCAGAAACGCGAAAATGCTCAGCTTGTAGCCTATGGTTCTTTTCATTTCCTGTGCTCCCTTTCAGAAAAAGAGGGAGACGATCCCGCAAGGGCTTCCCACCGGCGCGGGATCGTCTCCTTTTACTTAGCTATGCGGTTGTAACCCTTTCAGGATTACTGCAGGTCGCCGGCCAGGCCCTCGATGAAGCCCGCGCCGTCGATCGCGCAGCCGTACACCTGGGACACATAGTCCAGATAGGTGTTGGCGGGGTCAGCGCTCATGGCGGTGTCGCCGAAGAGCACCATGCCTTCGGATTCGGCAACGATCTTGGCCACGTCGGAAACCAGGGCCTTCACAGCGCTGGTGTCGTAGTCAGGCGTCCAGGCGGGCAGACCGGAACCGGCCAGATAGCCGTAGTGGCAGATGCCGCGGCCCAGTTCAAAAGCGGCCTGAGCAGCCAGTTCAACGTTCTTGGAGTGGGAGGACACAGCCAGCGTGTCGGAGGGGCCGCCGATGACCTGGCCGTAGGTGGCCTTTTCAGCGTTCATCACGGGGAACAGGGCGACCTGGAAGTTGCCTTCCGCGTCGTTCACTTCGCCGCAGTTCCAGGAGCCGTTCTGATAGAAGGCATACTTGCCGGCGATGAAGTTGGCTTTCACTTCGTCATTGCCCAGGGCCATGCCGTTGGGATCGAAGTAACCCTTGTTGATCATTTCCTGGAAGGTGGCCACGGCGGTGGCGATGCCTTCGTTGTTCCAGGTGGCCTTGCCAGCGAACACGTCGTTCAGGGCTTCGTAGCCGATGGTCTTTTCAATGATGGGCTCAAGGTATTCGGTCACGCACCAGGTTTCCTTGCCAGCGCAGCCGAAGGGGGTGATGCCCGCGGCGACCAGCGCGTCACAGCAGGCGGTCAGGTCTTCGTAGGTCTGGGGCACATGATCCCAGCCAGCCTTGGCCAGCAGATCCATGTTGGCGAACAGGGTCACGATGTTCATGGTGAGCGGCACGCCGTAGTGCTTTCCGCCATAGGAGGCGTTCTGCAGCATCACTTCGGGCAGCTGATCGGCGAAGGGCTTGTAAGCTTCGTCCAGGCAGTAAGCGGTGCCCATGTCAGCGAAGTCGCCCAGGAAGGCGCCAGCCCAGGTGAAGAAGATGTCCGGCAGGGAGTCGGGATCGGACATGGCGGACTTGATCTTGGTCTTGTAGGACTGGTTCTCAAAGGCTTCCCACTTGATCTCGATGTCGGGATGGGCGGCCTCGAATTCGGCGATGGCCTTTTCGTAGGCGGGACGGTTGGCGTCGCTTTCGGTAGCGATGCACCACATGGTCAGGGTGGTCTTTTCATCAGCGAAAACGCTGGTCATGGACAGCAGCATGATGGCTGCCAGCAGCAGGGCGACAAACTTCTTCATGGGTAATCCTCCTTATCAAGATGCTTTGGGGTACAATGAAGCGATGAGGAATGTTCAGGCGAGGCCTGCTTGTCGATCTTGCGGAACGGCTTTGAGGGAAGAAATCCCGAAAAATTCTTTGATTCCGATTTTTCCGGTTCCCTGATCCTCCGTTTCCGTTTCGATCTATAACATTCCTTTTGACGGGTTTTATTATAGCACACAGATTCAGAAATGTAAAGGGAACAGGAAATATTTATGCAGGCAAATGTGCGGAATTTGACTGCTTGATTTGGTAAATGATTATAAGTTTTTATGAAAATATCCTAATATAATTATCTGATAATAGGCAGTTATTCCGTTTTATTTTCGCATTTTGCGGTCTTTCCCTCATCTGTTGCGATTGATAATTATACATTCTCTCGTGCCGCTTCCCCGCCGCTCCACTCCCGGTCCGGTCTATCTTTATCCTGCATTCGCGGTTTGACGGACATATGAAAACATGGTATACTGCTTGTGATTATAAGAATTTTCTTACCATGCAAAAGGACAATGACTGCCATGAACGATCAGGTATCTCTTTTGGAACAGCCCGTCGCCCAGCCCCTGGCGGCGCGGCTGCGGCCCCAGACGCTGGATGAAATCGTGGGCCAGCGGCATTTGCTGGGGCCGGGACGCATCCTGCGGCGCATTATCGAGCAGGACGCGGTATCCTCCATGATTTTCTGGGGCCCGCCGGGTGTGGGCAAAACCACCCTGGCCACCGTCATCGCCCGCCAGACCCAGGCGAAGTTCATTGAGTTCTCCGCCGTCACCAGCGGCATCAAGGAGATCCGCGCCGTGATGCAGGAGGCCGACCATAACCGGGTGTACGGCGACAAGACCATCGTGTTCGTGGACGAAATCCACCGCTTCAACAAGGCGCAGCAGGACGCCTTCCTGCCCTTTGTGGAAAAAGGCAGCATCATCCTCATCGGCGCCACCACGGAAAACCCCTCCTTCGAGGTCAACGGCGCGCTGCTGTCCCGGTGCAAGGTGTTCGTGTTGAAGGGCCTGACCGAGGACGATCTTTTTGCGCTTTTAAAGCGCGCCCTTACCGACCCACGGGGCTTCGGGTACCAGAAGATCGAAACGGAGGACGACGTGCTCCGCATGATCGCCTCCTTTGCCAACGGCGACGCGCGGATGGCGCTGTCCACCTTGGAGATGGCGGTGCTCAACGGCGACGAGGAAAACGGCGTCACCCACGTGACCCGGGAGACCGTGGAGCAGTGTACTTCCCGGAAGTCTTTGCTGTACGACAAGAACGGCGAGGAGCACTACAACCTGATTTCCGCCCTGCATAAATCCATGCGCAACTCCGACGCCGACGCTGCGGTGTACTGGCTGGCCCGGATGCTGGAAGCAGGCGAAGACCCCATTTACATTGCCCGGCGCGTGACGCGCTTCGCCAGCGAGGACGTGGGCCTGGCCGACCCCCGGGCGCTGGAGCTGGCTGTGGCGGCGTACCAGGCCTGCCACCTGATCGGGATGCCGGAATGCAGCGTGCATCTCACCCAGGCGGTCATTTACCTGAGCCTGGCCCCCAAGAGCAACGCCATGGAGGTGGCCTACAACGCCGCCAAAGAGGACGCGCTGAAGCAGCTGGACGAACCGGTTCCGCTGAATATCCGCAACGGCGTGACCGGCCTCATGCGCGACTTGGGCTACGGCAAGGGCTACCAGTACGCCCACGACCTGAAGGACAAAATCGCCGCCATGCAGTGCCTGCCGGATTCCCTCGTCGGCCGGGAATACTACCGGCCCACTGACCAGGGCCTGGAATACAAGTTCCGCGACCGGCTGGAACAGATCAAAGCATGGCGGCGGGAACACGAGAAAAAACAGGAGGAATGAAATATGAAGCCATTATTCATCTGCTACGCCAAATGCACCACCTGCCAGAAGGCCCGGAAATGGCTGGACGAAAACAAGATCGACTACGACGAACGGCCCATCAAGGAACAGAATCCCACCGCCGACGAGCTGCTTACGTGGCAGCGGCAGAGCGGCCTGCCGCTGCGGAAGTTCTTCAACACCAGCGGGATGCTGTATCGTGACCTGAACCTGAAAGACAAGCTGCCAACCATGACCGACGAGGAAATGCTCGCCCTCCTCGCTACCGACGGGATGCTGGTGAAGCGGCCCCTGCTTGTGACGGACAGCGCCGCTTTGCCCGGCTTCAAGCCCGATGCGTGGGCCAAGGCGCTTGGCGTATGAATGGGGAAGAGAAGGACGCTTTTAGTTTTAAAAGGGATTAGGGAATAGGGATTAGGGATTAGTCATTTTGTCTTGCTTTTTCAAGGCCCTTCCAATTGTATCGCGCACTATCTCTCTAATCCCTAATCCCTAATCCCTAATCCCTATTCCCTATTCCCTCCGTCAGTCCCCTTTACGCCGCGTCATGGGGGCGGGCAAAGAGCATGTCCAGGGACATGCCGCAGTCCAGCGCCTGCTGAATGCGGCGCGCCTCTTCCAGATGCAGCGCTGTCACGCCGCGCAGCTTTCGCCGCATGGACGTATACGCCATGCCGGATTTTTCCGCCAGCGTCCGGCTGTCCCAGCCCTTCATGTACATCTGTACCATTACCTGCAAATACACACATTCACCGCGCATCTTCATCACTCCTTTTAAAAAAGAACATTTGTTCTCATATATGATGATTATAGCACATTTGTTCCCCTTTGTCAATCACCCCTGAACATCCAGGCAGACAAAAAACTCCGCTCCATTCAAGAAGCGGAGTTTTTTTCAGCGGTAATACCGGCTGTTGGGCTTATAGGATTTTACCTTTTTCCGCTTGCCCACCCGCGACAGGAGGCTTTTCAGGATGCGAATGATCAGGAAAATCATCACAGCGGGCAGAACCAAATATTTGACTACCAGTTCTGGCGTGATGCGCGGGAAGGGATTGGGATCGTTCTCCGCATCCCTGATGATCTGATCAATGGAAGGAGCCAGGTTTTCCCGGGCGGCAATGGAGCGGGAGGCAATCAGATCGTACACCACCGGCACGCCTTCGTCGCCGTAGTAGGTGAGGGTACCCATCACTTCCCCGGCGGTGATGGGTGCTGTCAGATCCCTGGTGAATTCCGTAACGGTCATGCTGGTGAAATTCTGCTTCCAGCGCACCAGTCCATCGTGATTGGTGACGATCAGGTCAGAGGCATCCATGGATGTCTTGTGGAGATTCAGCTGCAGCTTGCCAACATCGGGGTCGTCCAGCGCGAACCCGCGAATCTCGATCACGCGTGGATTTTCATTATAGATTTCCTCAATCGTCGTGCTGATAATCTGGGTGAAGCCGTATTCCATCAGCTTCTTGGCGTCCTCATAGCGGGAGCCGTCCGACGTGGCCCCGAACACCACCGCAATCAGGCTCACCCCGCCGCGGCTGGCGGAAGCCACCAGGCAGTTGCCCGCCGCGGAGGTGGTGCCGGTTTTGACGCCGGTGGAGTCTGGATAGTAGCGGCCCTGCTTCTTTTCCTCGTCCGGCTTGGCGACGAAGTTGTTGCCGTTGCGGATGGTGCGGGAACGGTAAATGTTATCCCTGGGCAGCGTGTATTCCGTGCGGCGCACGATGGTGCGGAATTCCTCGTTCTCCATGGCGACCTTGGTCATCTGCGCCATGTCGCGCGCGGTGGTGTAATGGTTTTCGTCGTGCAGGCCGTTGGCGTTTACAAAGTGCGTGTTCGTACAGCCCAGGGAGTAAGCCGTGCTGTTCATGCGCTCCACATAAGCGTCCACCGACCCGTCAAGGCCCTCGGCGATGGCCGTAGCCGCGTCGTTGCCCGACACCAGGATGGCGGCGTTGCACAGGTCGATGAGCCGCACTTCCTCACCGATCGCGAATTTGGCGGAGCTTTCGTCCGGCGCCAGGTTCGTGGCGTTGGCGCTGACGGGATATTTGGTTTCCAGTCCTTCCGGCAAGCGCTCCCCCATCATCAGCGCCAGCCACACGGTCAGGATCTTCGTGGTGGAAGCGGGATACATGCGCTCGTCAGCGTTCTTTTCAAAAACCACCTGGCCTGTATCCTGCTCTATCAGGATGGCCGCCGTGGCCGTCAGGTGGCCTTCCGCCAGGTTTTCGGGATAGCGGGCGTCGTATTCATCCGCCAGCGCTGAGGGAACGGGCCGGAGCACGCAAAGCAGCGCCGCCAGCAGCAGCGCGCACAGTCTCTCCCCGACCTTCCTCTTCATGTACTCCTCCCGCGTTCGTAAAAGTTTCGCAATACATTATTGATTATATCATAACAATTGCCGTTTGTATAGAGCCGGTAAATACTGGCTTCTCGAATGTTACGATTAGGAGTTTCTGGGGGAACCGCTCTTTGGTGTCCAAAGAGCGGTTCCCCCAGGTCCGCAACCTCAATAGTCGCAACTCCCCTTCATGGGGAGATTGCTCCTTTTCGGTCATCCGCAACAGGCGGCTGTCCGAGGTTCGTCCCCTTCCGAGAAAGACAAATATTTGTCGGCAAGTATTCAGATCATGCGGTATGATACTGTTTATTGTATTAAAACTGGTCAGCGACGGGAATATCCAGCGTCAGCGGCAGCCAGGAACGCAGAACGGGGTCAGGAACGGCCTGCGCCTGAAGCGGGGAAAACAGGGCTTCCACGGCCTGCGCTTCCGTCCAGAGATAGTCGGGTCGGGACTGGCAGGGCACTGCCTCCGCCGCGCCGTTTTCCACTTTCAGCCGAAAAACGCCCGCGTTTTCGATTTGGATAACCCGTTCCCCATCCGGCAGCGGACGCATGCGCATCGCGGCCCGCAGCACATTTTCCCAGTTCAGCACTTTGATCATGGCGGAGGGCTGGATGGAATAGGTTTCCGCAAACGCGGCAAGACCCTGAATACGCTGCGTCATTTCGCCGCCGCAGGACACTTGGCAGTTCTTGTGCTCCCGCATCCAGGCGGCCATCACGGCGGGCAGATCGCTTTCCCGGCTAAGGCACAGCTCGGTGATCTGATCACCCATCGCGACCAGATACCCGGAGATTTCCTCCCCGTTCAGAATGACGTAAGGGACGCCCCCATAGGTGCGAAGGGCATCCAGCAAACGCGGGCGTTCGCAGTACAGGGCCTGCTTCTCATGGAGGGCGGCGATGGCTTCCGCGTGGCATTCCTGCGCGGGCGCGAAGGTGAAGGGCGTTTCCTTGGGCAGCGCATGGCGGGCGTTCGACTGGTTGAGGAAAAAATGCACCGTATCACCGTACCGGATAAAGCCAAAATACTGGTACCGCTGGCGCTGACCGCCCAGGGACATGAAATCAAAGCCCTGCCGCTTCGCCTCCGCGATTTGCATGGCCATCAGTTCCTTCATATAGCCCTTCCCCCGGAACCGGGGATGCACAGACACAGAACCGATATACCCGCATCTCAGCGTTTCTCCCCCCGCATGGACGGCAACCGGCAGCATGGCAATCGTGCCGCGGATGCGGCCGTCCTCCACCGCCACAGCATGCAACTTCGCAAAGCCGGGATGCGCGTAGACCTTGGGAATCAACTGCGCAAAATCATGGGGCCGCGCTGCCTGGCTAAACACAAAATTGATAAAGTCCAGCACTTCCATATCTTCTTCCGGCCTGGCAAAACGATATTCCGTCATAAGATGCTCCTTTCGCAGCAAGGCAGTTAATGGCGTTTGATGGACACTTTAAGTAACGGAGGGATTAGGGATTAGGGATTAGTCATTTTTGTTTTGCTATTTCGTTGGTTTCCAATTGTGTTGCACACTTTCTTCCTAATCCCTATTCCCTAATCCCTAATCCCTTTTTATAACTTAAAGTGTCCTTTAAAAATTCCTTCATTGTCCCCCTCCGGGCAAGGTCAGGTCAGTGGCCCAGCCCTGCAGGGTGCTTTGCAGGTAACCCGCCAGAATGGGCACGATGCGGGTGTTCTTGCCGCCCTTCATCACCACTACGTCGGCGTCCAGGATATAGTTCTTGATCCAGCGGTCATACATGGGCTTCACGGTGGACAGATACTGATCGGCGATATTGTCGATCTGGCGGCCGCGTTCCTTGATGTCGCGGGTGATACGGCGCAGCAGGCAGATGTCCGGCTCCACGTTGATAAACAGCTTTAAGAACATCTTGTCCCGCAGGCGGGGGTCATAGAAGGAATGAATGCCTTCCACGATCAGCACAGGCGCGGGATAAATCAGTTCGGTGGTATCCTTCCGTGCGTGCAAGGAAAAGTCGTAGGCTTTCCGGGTCACAGGCCGGCCTTCCATCAGCTCGCATACATCGTGATACAGTAAATCGTGGTCAAAAATACCCGGTTCATCATAATTCAGATGGGTCTTTTCCTCAAAGGTCATATCCGGGTGATCGAAATAGTACGCATCCTGATTGATGAGCACACCCTTCACGCCCATATCCCGCATAAGCTCGTTGGCCAAGGTGGTCTTGCCCGAACCGCTGGCCCCGCAGATTCCGATGAACAGCATTCTTTTGTCCCCCTTCCCGTTTTCCCCAAGATACCGCATTTTCCGGCGCACGTCAAGAGATTCATTGTTTTTCTTGAGGAAATAAAACCTCCCTCTTTCTCCTGTTCGGGATAAGAGGGAGGCCTTCTTTTGTCATGTTGAAACAGGGATTATACAATTTTTACGGAACGAAAGGGGCAGTTCTTGCGAACTGTCCCTTTCATTCTTTTGATCGGTTTCACACATTTTACTGTATGGTTCCGATCTTATCTGGATTAGAACTGGCCGTCGAACTTCTCGATGCCAACGATCCGGCCAGCGCGGTTGTAGTACACAGCCCATTCGCCCTGCACGGTCATGAAGGCAGTCTGCACAGGGGTAGCGCTAACGGTCTGGATGCTCTTGGGATCAATGCCGTCATAAACGTCGTCCAGCTGGATGTAGCCATAGGTCCAATCTTCGTCGCCGTCCAGGTCAGTGTACTTGGTGGGCAGCACGATGATGTAGTCTTCTCCGGGATAAGCTTCTTCGTAGGAAGCAATCTGATCTTCGATGGAGATGGGAGCTTCGGGATCCAGTTCACGCGCGGGGCCAACAACTTCGTACTGGAAGGCCAGGGGCTTGCCGGATTCAGAGTCGGTCCAGGAAGCGTAAACGGTCTCGCTGGCTTCAACGTCGTAACCCAGAACCACTTCATCATAGGTAACCTTGTTGTTCACGGATACCCAGGTGGCATAATACTGGGAAGTGCCGGGCATATACTTGTGGCTGCCCTTCAGAGCGGTGGCCTTCAGGTTTTCGTCCACGGCCAGTTCTTCGGGTTCTTCGCCCTTGCCGGTCCAGTTGATCAGCAGACGATCGACGGGCTTGCTCAGGGTGATTTCCCAGTAAGCGGGAGCGCCCCAGGGTTCGCTCTTCAGTTCATGATACTTTACCTTCATGGTGGCGAAGCTGTTGATGTTGGGGGTACCATCGGCGAGAGCTACGACGCTGGACAGAACCAGAGCGATAGCCAGAACCAGAGTAATGACTTTCCTAATACACTGGTTTTTGCGAATTTGCGCGCAGATGAAAAAGCATGATTCATTCAGGGATAGATACTTTTGAAATATTTAACTTTGGAGAAATCCTCATTATGAATGCGCACTTAGGCCAGTTGGCAGCTTCGTAAAAAACGCTGCTGTTTCAAGCCCTACATTATATTGTTAGGCTGATCCTCACATATACTACAGAACGTGGTTTTTAACCCGTCCAAAATTTTTTTCACAAAAAGTTTACAAAATATCCAAAAACCCCTTGACAAAGATTCTTAGATGAGTTATTATATGCCTGTCACCGAAACAGGGTGTACAAAAAGAAATTAAAGGAGAGACAAAAATGAAGAAAGTTGTTACTCTGGTTCTGGCAATCGCTCTGGTTCTGACCAGTGTCGTAGCTCTCGCCGATGGTACCCCCAACATCAACAGCTTCGCCACCTTGAAGGTAAAGTATCATGAACTGGCGAACGAGCCCTGGGGCGCTCCCGCTTACTGGGAAATCACCCTGAGCAAGCCCGTTGACCGTCTGCTGATCAACTGGTCCGGCAAGGGCGAAGAACCCGAAGAACTGGCCGTGGACGAAAACCTGAAGGCCACCGCTCTGAAGGGCAGCCACAAGTATATGCCCGGCACCACCCAGAGCAGAAAGCCCATGCCCGTTGCTCCTGATCCCACGATTGCGTATGATACTGTTGAAAAAGAATGGGTCTTTGATGTCGAGTCGAGCGAATGGGTTTACAAAGTCACGAAGACCACAACCGGCGAACGTGACGGCGCTGTGAACTATGTTGCAACCACTACCATGGAACAAAAGTGGACCTATGGACCTTGGAAGATTTCTGACAAGGATTGGGAATATGAGGTTGAACGCTATAAGCTCGAGTATCCCTGCGATGAATACGAAATCGTAAAGCCCGCTCCTGTCACCAAGGAAGTCGAAGAGAAGGACAAGTTTGGCAATGTCTCCAAGAAGCAGGTTCCCGTGACTGACGAAGATGGCCATGTCCTGTACAAAGAAGGCTATATTCAGGGCATCTCTGTGACGGTTGAGCAGAATACAAAAGTCGATCTTCCCACCGCTCCCGTAGTCAGCACTGTGTCCGCCACTCCCCTTCAGACTGCCTTCATGACCGTGCAGGGCGAATGGGCCGTGTACTACAACCGCGCTGGCCGGATCGTTGGCATCGAAAAGTTCGACGGCCAGTTCTAATCCAGATAGGATCGGGGCCATGCAGTAAAATGTATGATACCGATCAGACGAATGAAAGGGACAGTTCATAAGAACTGCCCCTTTCATTCCATCAACAGTCAAGCCCTGTTTCATCATGACAATACTTCTCCCTTTTCCGTTCCGGAAAAGGGTTTTTTGATGAGAAAACACGATGGGTCATTTGACTGTTTTCAGTTTTCTTGCTCAAACAAACGATGTCTGGCAATCTAAAGGAGGCTTTATGTAACGGAGGGATTAGGGAATAGGGATTAGGGATTAGTCATTTTTGTTTTGCTATTTCGTTGGTTTCCAATCGTGTTGTGGACAGGTTCATTGTACACTTCCTAATCCCTATTCCCTAATCCCTAATCCCTTTTATAACCTAAAGTGCCCTTTTGCCGAATGAACAGTCTGTTCGTCGCAATACCTTTCTGCTTCTCTGCAAAACAAAAACCGCCGGGCGACCCGACGGTTTTTTGAGGAAGATGTTATTTTGCGTATTCCGTGCTGCGGGTCTCACGGATGACGTTGACCCGAATCTGGCCGGGATACTCCATTTCCTTTTCGATGCGCTTGGCGATTTCCTTGGCCAGCACTTTGGTGCCCTCGTCGGTCACGTCCTCGGGCTTGACCATGATGCGCACCTCGCGGCCGCTCTGGATAGCGAAGCACTTTTCCACGCCGTTGAAGGAATTGGCGATCTCCTCCAGCTTGGTCAGGCGCTTGATGTAGTTTTCCAGGCTCTCACGGCGCGCGCCGGGACGGGCGGCGCTGATGGCGTCGGCGGCCTGCACCAGCACAGCTTCCACGGTCTGGGGCTCCACGTCGTTGTGGTGGGCCAGGATGGCATGAATGACGTCGGGGCTCTCATGATACTTCCGGGCCAGCTCGCCGCCCAGGGACACGTGGGTACCCTCCTGCTCGTGGTCCACGGCCTTGCCAATGTCATGAAGCAAGCCCGCGCGCTTAGCCAGGGCCACATCCGCGCCCAATTCCGCGGCCATCAGGCCCGCCAGGTGGCTGACCTCGATGGAGTGTTTCAGCACGTTCTGGCCGTAGCTGGTGCGGAACTTCATGCGGCCCAGCAGTTTGACCAGCTCGGGATGGATGCCGTGCTGGCCGGTTTCAAACACGGCCTGCTCGCCGGCTTCGCGAATCTGGTTTTCCACTTCTTTCTTGGCCTTCTCCACGCACTCCTCGATGCGGGCGGGGTGGATGCGGCCGTCCATGATGAGCTTTTCAATCGCCAAGCGCGCGATTTCGCGGCGCACGGGATCGAACGCGGACACGATCACGGCTTCGGGGGTATCGTCGATAATCAGGTCCACGCCGGTGGCGGTTTCCAGGGCGCGGATGTTGCGACCCTCGCGGCCGATGATGCGGCCCTTCATATCGTCGTTGGGCAGGTTGATAACGGACACGGTAGTCTCCGCCACGTGGTCGGCGGCGCATTTCTGAATCGCCAGGGCGATGATGTTCCGGGCTTTCTTCTCGCCCTCCTCCTTGGCGCGGCTTTCGATTTCCCGCACGGTGGCGGCGGCGTCGTGGAAGGCTTCTTTCTGTACGCGGTCAATGACCATCTGCCGGGCTTCGTCCTGGGTCATGGTGGCGATGCGTTCCAGCTCGGCCACCTGCTTTTGCTTGATTTCCTCGGTTTCCTCCTGGAGCTTCTGGGCGTCGGCGTACTTTTCATCCAGCGCTTCTTCCCGGGCTTCCAGGGCTTCCTTGCGCTTGTCCAGCTGCGCTTCGCGCTTATCCAGGGTTTCCTCGCGCTGCTCGATGCGGCGCTCGGAGCGCTGCATTTCCGTTCTGCGGGCGCGGCTTTCCTTGTCCAGTTCGCTCTTGAGGTGCAGGATCTCTTCCTTCGCGGCCAGGATCATTTCTTTTTTATTGTCTTCGGCCTTGCGCGTGGCGTCGTCCAGCAGCTTCTTGGCGTATTCTTCCGTGCGGCCGATTTTCTTTTCCGCCACGTTCTGCCGGTAAAGATACCCGCCGAAGCCGGCGCCCGCCGCCGCGACAAGGATGAGCAATATCCATACAATGGGTGACATTCGTTTGCGTCCTCCTTTCCTTTCTGTTTTCTGTCAATTGTCATTTGTTGTTTTTATAGGCCAAAAACCGCACGAAAACAAACCGTTTTCGTACGGCAAAGCTGAATCCCGATACCGCGTGCTTTGTTTGCACGCAAGCATAAACACCCAAACACAACAGCCAGACCCAGGCACTGCTTTGGCCCGGCTTTATGGAAAAGCGGAAACGCCTGCAAAAGGAATAAGGAAAGCAAACTGTATCCTGAAAACAGCTTCACGGCGCCGCGGTACGGCGCCGATTTCCAGCCGATCATAAATATTGTACACATTCTATCAATTCATGTCAAGCAAGTTTCAAAAAGTTCATACCGTGTTCACAACAGATCATCGCGCCATTGTATTTTTGGCGGTTCTATGGTATGCTGGGGGTGGAACAGCCGGGATGCGGAAGGAAGGGCAGGATGGAATATATTTTTGAAACGGAACGCCTGAGGATCCGGACAATCAGGACGGACGACGCAGCGCGGCTCTATGAAATCCATGCGGACGAAGCAGTGAAAAAATGGATACCCAACGAGACCTATAAAGATACGGAAGAAGCGCGGGAGGCCGTCGGGTTTTTCGCCGGGCGCGCGGCTCGGAAGGCGCTGCCTTATGTGCTGGCGGTGGAATTGAAGGAAACCGGCGAATTGATCGGAGACACCGGCATCAATGAAGTGGAAGGAAAACCGGGCGAAGTTGAAATCGGCTTTGTGATTTGCCGGGAATGCAGGGGAAAAGGCTATGCCGCCGAGTTGGTAAAGGCCATGACGGCGTATGCCGTTTCCGCCTTTCAGATCACCGCGCTTTATGGCCGCGTCATGAAGGGAAACGCCGCTTCCGAAAGCGTCCTTAAAAAGAACGGATACCGCTTTATAGCCGAGGAATCCGGAGCGGAGGACGATCCCTACGGAAACGGAATGTTGATTTATAGGAAGAAAATGTAGTTTTCTATTCGGACTCAATACGATAGGAGGAATCCCTATGCCGCGTCCTGACAATCGGAAACCCAACGAACTGCGTCCCTGTGAAATCACGCCCGACTTTGTGCGCACGGCGGACGGAAGCTGCCTGATCCGCTGCGGAGGCACGCGGGTCATCTGCACCGCGTCGGTGGAGGAGAGCGTGCCGCCCTTCCTGAAAGGGAAAAACCTGGGCTGGCTCACCGCCGAATATTCCATGCTGCCCGCCTCCACGGGCCGCCGCAAGGCCCGGGATGGGGTGAAGAAGGACGGGCGCGGGGTGGAAATCAGCCGTCTGATTGGGCGCGCCTTGCGCCAGGCGGTGGACAGGCGCTTCTTAGGCGAGCGCACCATCACCATTGACTGCGACGTGCTGGAAGCCGACGGCGGCACCCGCACCGCCTCCATCACCGGCGGATTTGTGGCGCTGTGCTGCGCGGTGGACAAGCTGATTCAGCAGGGCAAGCTGAAGGAAAGCCCCATCGTCCACCAGATCGCCGCTGTCAGCGCGGGCATCGTGGAGGACGTGCCCTGTCTGGATCTCTGTTATCTGGAGGACAGCGCCGCCCAGACGGACATGAACTTTGTGATGGATGAGACCGGGGCCTTCGTTGAACTCCAGGGCACCGGCGAGGGCCGGGCCTTCTCCCGCGCCGAGCTGAACGCCATTTTGGCTTTAGGCGAAAAGGGCATCCAGGAGCTGCACGAACTCCAGCGCAAAGCCCTGGGCCAGCGGGCGGAGGTCATCGCGCCCAAGCGCACCCTGGTCATCGCCAGCAACAACGCCCACAAAATCCAGGAAATCACCGAGATGGTGGGCGACCGGCTCCGGGTCATTTCCATGGGCGAGGCGGGCTTCACTGGCGACATTGACGAGAACGGCGAAACCTTCGAGGACAACGCCA
Source organism: uncultured Eubacteriales bacterium (assembly GCA_902795275.1). GTDB lineage: Bacteria > Bacillota > Clostridia > Christensenellales > Aristaeellaceae > RUG563. The sequence continues at coordinate 148,043 of CADBKQ010000011.1, forward strand.
TCATCAAGGCCCGGGCCGTGGCGAAGGCCACCGGCTTCTGCGCCCTGGGCGACGACAGCGGCCTGTCCGTGGACGCCCTGGACGGCGCGCCCGGCGTGCATTCCGCCCGGTACTGCGGCCACCACGGGGACGACAAGGCCAACAACGACCTGCTGATTGCCAACATGGCCGACGTGCCCGCCGAGGACAGGACGGCGGAATTCGTCTGCGCCATGGCGCTGAGCCTGCCCAACGGCGAGGTCAAAACCGTGCGCGGCGCCTGCCCCGGCGTGATCACCTTCACCCCACGGGGCAACGGCGGTTTCGGCTACGATCCCTATTTTGAGTACTTAAGCGGCGAGACCTTCGCCGAAATGGCGCAGGAGGAAAAGAACCGCATCAGCCACCGGGCCAACGCCATGCAGCTGATGATCCCGTATTTGGAGGAATTATAAGATGAGCGGTATTGAACGGTACGACGTGAACGAGCAGTGGGCCCATTCCGGGCTGGTGAAGGCCGGGGACTTCTGCTACCTGAGCTATTGCGTGGGCAACATCGGCGGCACCATGGAGGAGCAGGTCAACGGCGCTTTCGACGAGATGGAAAGGCGGCTCCGGCTGGTGGGCCTGACCCTGGAAAACGTGGTGCAGATGGACTGCCTGTTCCGGGACGTGTGGAACATCCCCGTCATGGAGAAGGTCATCAAAGAGCGTTTCCATGGCAAGTACCCCGCCCGGAAATCCATCCAGACCAACTTCGCCCACGTGGGCGGGGAAAACGGCCTGCTCTTCCAGGCTGATGCGGTGGCGTACTGCAAATAAACAACCCATCGAAACGAAAGGAAACAGCGATGCCATGCGCGTGATTGTCCTCAGCGATTCCCACGGATTCACGGGGCGGCTGTCCACCGTGCTGACGGTGGCGGAGCAGGGCGGGCCCATCGACGCCATCATCCACCTGGGGGACGGATACTACGACCTGCGGGATCTGGACGTGGCGCTGCCGCCCGTGTACCAGGTGGCGGGCAACTGCGACCATTTCGTGTCCGGCACCCTGGACTATGTAACCCTGTCCAACGCGAAAATTCTCCTGACCCACGGCCATTACCAGCACGTAAAGGACGGCACCGACGACCTGTTTGAGCTGGCGCGGGAGGAAAAATGCCACGCCGCGCTCTACGGCCACACCCACTATCAGAAAATGGAATGGCGCGGCGGCATCCTGATCCTCAACCCCGGCGCGGTGACGGACGGCAAATTCGCCGTACTGAACATCAACCGGCTGGGCGCTATCGACCCGGAACTGCATCATTTGTGAGCAAATCTTATGTCCTCCCGGCTTTCAATGAGTGACAAGAAAAATCGCTGTAAATAAAGAAGGCCGTGCTTGACACACAGCCTCCCTTGTTGTACAATAGGGTTGTATCAGAAGTGCATCCCGTTGGTAAGTAACTGGTACTACCACAGAAAGCTCCTGAGTAGGTCGCGCTACCCAGGAGCTTTTCTCATCCGCGTCAACGTTTCATTCCGAAGTATATCGTCAATGCGAGACTGGCAACGGCAATCAGCAACGCGAACAATTCCACGTTTGTCATGCGCATCACCCCCCGTCTTTTGTGTTGCAACGGGGTGCGGCTTCCGCGCGTTTGCCCAGCTATCATACAGCAGGAAAATCATAACATGACCTGTTATAAAAATCAACTATGATTTCATCAGAAATGCCATCAAGAAAGGATGATTTTCATGCACCTGAACCAGCATATCAAGCTCTCCCCCAAGGTGGAAGCGGCATTGAAGGAAGACCGCCCGGTAATCGCCCTGGAAAGCACCATCATATCCCACGGCATGCCCTATCCCCAGAACGTGGAAACGGCCCTGCGCTGCGAAGCCGCGGCGCGGGAATGCGGCGCGGAACCCGCCACCATCGCGGTGATCGGCGGCAAGCTGTGCGCGGGCCTGACCGAGGAAGAAATCGACTACCTGGGCCGGGAAGGAACGAAAGTCACCAAGGCGTCCCGGCGCGATCTGCCCATCCTGGTGGCGAAGAAAGCCGATGGGGCCACCACCGTGGCGGCGACCATGATCATCGCCGCTCTGGCGGGCATCAAAATCTTCGCCACCGGCGGCATCGGCGGTGTGCACCGGGGCGCGGAAACCACCATGGACATTTCCGCCGACCTGGAAGAGCTGGCCCATACCCCCGTGGCAGTGATCTGCGCCGGGGCCAAGTCCATCCTCGACCTGGGCCTGACCCTGGAATACCTGGAAACCAAGGGCGTGCCCGTGCTGGGCTACCAGACCAAAGAGCTGCCCGCCTTCTACACACCCCACTCCGGCTTCTCCGTGGACTACCGGACAGACTCCCCCGCGGAAATTGCGTCCTTCATCCGCGCCCAGCGGGAAATGGAATACCCCGGCGGGATGCTGATCACCAATCCCATCCCCGAAGAATACGCTATGCCCGCCGACGTGATCAACGCCGCCATCGACCGGGCCTTGAAGGAAGCCGACGAGCAGCACGTGAAGGGAAAGGCCATCACTCCCTTCCTGCTGGCCCGGGTCTGCGAGCTGACCGGCGGCGATTCCCTGGCCTCCAATATCCAGCTGGTACTGAACAACGTGCGCTTGGCCTCCCGGATCGCCGCGGAGCTGGCGAAGTAACAGAACCTCTCCATCCATCAGCAAAGCCGCGTCTGCCGACGCGGCTTTACTGTTGGGAAACGTGTTTTATTCTTTTACAGGGTCACGGTCGCGGAAGAGCAGCGAAATGCACCACAATCCCGCCGCGCCGACCAGCGTGTAAATGATGCGGCTGATCAGCGCGCCTTGCCCGCCGAAAAGATACGCCACCAGGTCAAACTGGAAAATGCCGATCAGGCCCCAGTTGATCGCCCCGATAATCACCAGCAGCAGCGCAATTTTATCTACCATGTTTTGCTTCCTCCTTTTTTCTGTTCGGGGATAGTATGCGCGGATGGAAGAAAATCATGCGTCCCCCGGAAGGAAAGATGAAAAAAGGGAGGCTTCCGGCAGGAAACACATATTGACAATTATCAAGGCTTGTTTCATAATATACGGGACGAAAAAACGTGAAATTTGTCATGGATTCATTCGCGGCGCGGCGTCGCGGATGATAAAATACTTTCAATACAGCCAACGCAGGGGGCGGAAGAACAATGTATCGCAGAAAAACAAGCGGCTGGTCCCAGCATCTGGATTTTATGACGCTGGATCTGCTTTGCCTGGAAGCGTCCATGATTCTGGGCTTCGCTATGCATTTTGGCTTTCAGCCCCTGGCGAAAAACCGGGTGTTCTGGTCGCTGTGCATTGCGTCGGGATTTATTGACCTGATGATCATGGTGCTGATGGACTCGTACCACAACGTCATCCGCCGCGATATTTTCCAGGAATTGCGGATGCTGGCGACGCAGACCATGTATCTGACCATCGGCATCGTCGTCTTTATCTTCATGATGCATGTGGATCACCTGGACATTTTCAACATCCTCATGCCGTCCATTCCGTTCTACGCGCTGATGTGCTTCAATATGCGCGTGCTGTGGCGCGAACACCTGCGGCACAGGCTGCACATGAAAAACAACACCAGCATGCTCATCCTGGCCGAGACCGACCGGCTGCATGACCTGCTCACCAGGATGTTCAACCACAATTACGGCAGCTACCGCTTCGTGGGCGTGGCGCTGCTGGACGAACATCCCGACATTCCCCGGGCGGAAGAAAGCCTGAGCCACATCAAGCAGGGAGATACGGAGATCAGCGACCTGCATGTGGTGGCGACCCGGGACAACCTGATTCAATACCTGATCAACAGCTGGGTCGATGAAATCTACCTGGACACGCCTTCCGACCAAAGCCTGCCGGTGGATCTGATCAACGAGATCATGAGTATGGGCATCACGGTGCACGTGGCCATCAACAGCATGGATCAGATCGAAGCCCGCAACAAGAATGTGGAATGGCTCTGCGGCCAGGTGACGTTCACCACCAGCCTGGGCTATGTTTCCGGGCGCGACCTGCTGCTCAAGCGTATGATGGATATTGCGGGCGGGCTGATCGGCAGTATCATCACCGTGCTGCTCACCTTGGTGCTGGGGCCGATGATCTTTATTGCTTCCCCCGGCCCGATCTTTTTCAAGCAGCAGCGCATCGGCGAAAACGGCCGCAAATTCTGGATGTACAAATTCCGCAGCATGTACATGGACGCGGAAAAACGCAAAATGGAGGTGGCCGCCTCCACGGGCCAGCAGGACGAATTGATGTTCAAAATGGAGCATGACCCGCGCATCATCGGACAAAAGCAGCTGCCCAACGGGAAATGGAAAAAGGGCATCGGCGGCTGGATCCGCGATCTGTCGCTGGATGAGTTCCCCCAGTTCTTTAACGTTCTCAAGGGCGATATGTCCCTGGTGGGCACCCGCCCGCCCACGGTGGACGAGTGGGAACGCTACAAACCCTATCACCGGGGCCGCATGTCCACCAAGCCCGGCATCACCGGGATGTGGCAGGTCAGCGGACGAAGCAAGATCAGGGACTTTGACCAGGTGGTGCAGCTGGACCGCGAGTATATCGAAAACTGGTCGCTGCTGCTGGACTGGAAGATCCTGATTCGCACCGTCGGCGCGGTGCTGACCCGGAAGGGCGCTATGTGATCCACACGCATCAAGCAAAGGTGCTGCCTCAGCGCAAGGCAGCACCTTTGTTATATATGAAGTAACAGAGGGATTAGGGAATAGGGATTAGGGATTAGTCATTTTGTTTTACTCTTTCGTTTGCTTCCAATTGTTTCGCACACGATCTTTACTAATCCCTAATCCCTAATCCCTTGTATAACTTAAAGCACCCATTAAGTCACGCCATCCCAAACGCCATGCCGATGAGCCGGACGATCAGCGCGGCGACCCAGGCGATGCCGCACTGCCAGAGGATCACGTACACGGCCCATTTGCCGCCCAGTTCCCGGCGGATGGAGGCAATCGCCGCCACGCAGGGGGTGTAGAGCAGGCTGAACACCAGCAGGGTCACGGCGGTGAGGGAGGTCATCACGGCGGGCAGGCCCGCTTCGGAAGCGAACAGCACCTGCATGACGGACACCACGCTCTCCTTTGCCATGAAGCCGCTGATGAGGGAAGTGACGATGCGCCAGTCGCCCAGGCCGATGGGCTTGAAGATCGGCGCGATGAACCCGGACACCGCGGCCAGGATGCTGTCGGGCTTCTCCACCAGGTTCAGCCGGAAGTCAAAGGATTGCAGGAACCAGACCACGATGGTGGCAATGAGGATTACGGAGAAGGCGCGCTGGATAAAGTCCTTGGCCTTTTCCCACAAAAGCTGCATCACGTTCCGGGGACTGGGGAAGCGGTAGTTGGGCAGCTCCATCACGAAGGGCACCGCCTCGCCCTTGAACAGGGTTTTCTTGAACAGCGTCGCCACCAGCACGCCCACGACGATGCCCAGCAGATACAGCAGCAGCACGATCCACCAGGCGTGGTCAGGGAAGAAGGCGGCGGTGAAGAAACCGTAAATGGGCATCTTCGCGGTGCAGCTCATAAAGGGCGTCAGCAGGATGGTCATTTTGCGGTCGCGGGCGCTGGGCAGGGTGCGGGTGGACATGACGGCGGGCACCGTGCAGCCAAAGCCGATCAGCATGGGCACGATGCTGCGGCCCGACAGGCCGATGCGCCGCAGGGTCTTATCCATGAAGAACGCCACCCGCGCGATGTAGCCGCTGTCCTCCAGCATGGAGAGGAAGAAAAACATGGTGATGATGATGGGCAGGAAGCTGAGCACGCTGCCCACGCCCTCGAAAATGCCGTTCAGCACCAGGCCCCGGATGGCCTCGTTCACGTTCCCCGCGGCCATGGCGTTTTCCGCCAGCCCCGCCAGAGCGTCGATGCCCGATTGCAGCACATCCTGCAAGAACGGCCCCACCAGGAAGAAGGACAGATAAAACATCAGGCCCATGATGAGGATGAACATGGGAATGGCCGTCCATTTGCCGGTCAGGACTCTGTCCATTTTTTCGCTGCGGATGTGCTCTTTGCTTTCCTTGGGCTTGATCACGCATTCGTCGCAGACCTTCCGGATATACGCGAAGCGCATGTCCGCCATGGCGGCGCTGCGGTCGAGCTTTCGTTCCTTTTCCATCTGGAACACGATGTGCTCCAGGGCGTCCTTTTCGTTCTGATCCAGGTTCAATTGGTTCAGAATCAGTTCGTCGCCCTCGATGATCTTGCTGGCCGCGAAGCGCAGCGGCAGCCCGGCTTCGGCGGCATGGTCTTCGATTAAATGGCCCACGGCATGGAGGCAGCGGTGCACCGCGCCGCCGTTGTCCGTGCTGTCGCAAAAGTCCTGGCGCAGGGGCTTTTCCTGGTACTTGGCGATGTGGACGGCGTGCTTCACCAGTTCGTCCACGCCCTGGTTCTTCGCCGCGGAGATCGGCACCACGGGCACGCCCAGCATGCTTTCCATGCGGTTGATGTCCACCGTGCCGCCGTTGCCCCGCATTTCGTCCATCATGTTCAGGGCCACCACCATGGGCACGTTCATTTCCAGCAGCTGCATGGTCAGGTACAGGTTGCGCTCGATGTTAGTGGCGTCCACAATGTTGATGATGGCCTTGGGCTTCTGTTCCAGCACGAAGTCCCGGCTCACCAGCTCCTCGCTGGAATAGGGCGACATGGAGTAAATGCCCGGCAGGTCGGTAATCAGGGTGTTGTCGTGGCCGCGCATCGCGCCGTCCTTGCGGTCCACCGTCACGCCGGGGAAGTTGCCCACGTGCTGGTTGGAGCCGGTAAGCTGGTTGAACAGGGTGGTCTTGCCGCTGTTCTGGTTACCCACCAGGGCGAAGGTCAGCAGCGTGCCTTCGGGGAGCGGGTCGCCGCTGCCCTTGGGATGGAACTTGCCTTCCTCGCCCAGGCCGGGGTGGGCGATTCTGCGCTTGCGGGAATTGTTATCTTCCGCGGCGGCAGGCTTCGTCACCATTTCAGCCTTGATTTTTTCCGCGTCCGCCAGGCGCAGGGTCAGCTCGTAGCCGTGGATGCGCAGCTCCATGGGGTCGCCCAGGGGCGCCAGCTTCACCAGCGTCGCTTCCGCGCCGGGAATCACGCCCATGTCTAAAAAATGCTGGCGCAGCGCCCCTTCGCCGCCCACCGTGATGATCCGCGCCGTCTGGCCCGGCTTCAATTCCTTCAGGGTCATAAAAGCCTCCGTCCCCGCTTCCGCATTGTTAGGAAGCGAGAAGTTAGTTTAAACTTACCGAAAGATAGTATACTCTAACTAAGGAGGAATGTCAAGCGGGAAATCGACAAACGATGCGGTTTTATGGCACAATATCAACAGCCGTCCCCAGAGGCGCCGCATCGTAGAGCACCTGCGCGTCCAGGTCACTGAGGGCGACGCAGCCCGCCGTCCAGTCGGTGTCCGTGCCGCCGCCGTGGATATAGATTTCCCCGCCCAAAAAGCTGCCCCAGGGCGGACGTTCGCCGCGTCCGGCGCGTTCCCGAATGCAGCGGATAAGTTCATCCGGGGCGTTCATGCGCTTTGCGTCCTGCTCGTTGGGATAGCTGACGCCCAGGGACGGGCCGTATTTCCCGATCTTTTTCAGGCACACGAAATAGCGGCCCTCCGGCGTTTTTCCGTCCCCCTCCCGCTCCTTGGGGCCCACCGGGCAGCGGCCCAGGGCGATGGGAAACGATAGCACGATTTCATCATTGTCATTCAACAGTCTTAGCCGCCGGGCGGATTTTTCAATCAGAATGCGCATGAGTATCTCTCCTCCCCGCGTATAGGATACCATATTTGTCAATGGAGAGGGAACAGGGCAACGGCAGCCTGGCACAGCGCGCCGGAGAGCAGGGCGTGAAACAGCCGGAGCAAAGCAAGCTGCCCGATGGTCACGCCGCTGTCCTGCCAGAAGGCGGCGTTTTGCAGCAGCAGCGACAGCCCGCCGAAGGAACAGGCGGCGCAGATGAGGGCCGGAGCGAAGGGTGTGTTCAGGGAAAGAATCGCTTTCACGCCTCCCGTCACCTCCAAAGCGCATTGCAGGGCTGCCTGCGCTTCTTTCGGGATCGCGGGAAACGCACGGGAAACCATCCGGGCGGCGACGCATCCCAGCATCATGCACAGCGCCACGGCGAGCAGGGCCAGAGCGCTTTCCCGCAGGGCCGTTCCCAGGGGCACAAACGCGGCGGGCGGCGCGTCCGACGGTTCAGGACGCCGGATACACAGGCCAATCGCCAAAGCCCCCAGGAGATGGCAGATAAAAATCACCCAGCCGATGCGTCCGTTTCCCAGCCACCCGCCCACGGTACCGATAAAAAACATGGGGCTCATGGTGCCCGTCATGGCGGCGGCCCGCAGCGCGCCCCGGCCCCGCAATCCCATTTCCCGCATCAGCCTTGCGCCGCCCGGCGAACCGCACAGCCAGCCCATGGCCGTCCGCATGACGGCGCCGCCGCCAAGCGTCCCGGATACCATCAGCATGCACACCATGAACGGCCCCAGCGCCGGGGCCACCGCCCGCGCCCACAGGCTCAGCGCTGTTGCGGCGGCTTCCGCCGCGTCTCCCGGAAATACCATCATGGCCCCTGCCAGCGCCCCGAACGCCGCCGCTTTCAGCATCCGCATCCCCTCCGGGACAGCTTATGAGCGTTTCGGCGGCGCAAGAACAGAAGCCTGCTTTCCCTTGACATATATGTTCTATCCGGTTATAATGAAGTTGAAAATAACATGAACATAATTGACAGTGCGGGAAAAACCGTCCAGCGCGAATGTGTTTCTTACGAAAGGGGAACCGATATGGGCAACAGGATCATTACCATCAGCCGTGAATTTGGCAGCGGCGGGCGCACCATCGGGCGGATGGCGGCGGAAAAGCTGGGAATCCCCTGTTACGACCAGGAAATCATCGAGAAAATCACCGAAGAAACCGGGATGCTGAAATCCTATGTGGAGTCCAATGTGGAGGACGTGCAGGGCGGCTGGCTCTCCGTGCTGGCGGGACGGGATTACTACGGCCATTCCCTCCAGGACGACCTGCACGCCGCGCAGACGAAAGTGATCCGCGAGCTGGCGGATAAAGGCCCCTGCGTCATCATTGGCCGCTGCGCCGACAGCATCCTGGAAGGCCACGCCGACCTGCTGAAGGTGTTCATCCACGCCTCCATGGAAAAGCGGGCGGAGCGCATCGTGAACCAGTACGGCGAAACGCCGGAGGATCCCGTGCAGCGCCTGAAGGACAAGGATAAAAAGCGCAAGGCGTATTATCAATTGTACAGCGACCGCAAATGGGGCGCGATGGAAAACTACCACATCGCTTTGGACAGCGGCGCGCTGGGCCTGGAGCGCTGCGCGGAAATCATCGTGCAGCTATTCTGACCCTTGCATCAAAAACCTCCCGGACGGATAACACCGAACCGGGAGGTTTTTCAGCGCTTCAAGGGAATTTCAGAAAATGCCCAGCGCGGCCAGCAGCGTGGAGCCGATCAGGATAATGACCAGGCCGAAGCAGATGATGCGGATCCAGAGCTTTTTGGTTTGTTCTTTCTTGAACGTCGTCATGAATGGATTCTTCCTTTCTCAGTTCTGGGCTTCATAAGCCTCGATGGCTTTGGACAGCTGATCGGGGCAGGAGGTGTTGCCCCGGCACGGAATGCCGCGCAGCAAGTCCTTCACCTCGTCCGCCTTGCGGCCCACCACCATTTTGGCCAGGCCCTGGGTGTTGCCGCGGCAGCCGTTTTGAAATGCGCAGGATGTGATCACGCCGTTTTCGATTTCCAGGTCGATTTGGGTGGAGCAGGTGCCTTTGGTTTTATAATGGAACATCAATCCAGCCTCCCGATCATCATTCATTCGTCGTTTGAAGGACAGCCGATTACAGGCTGTCTTGTTATTATATCATAAGCCTATATCATTGCGCAAGATGGAGAAAATGAAAAAAGCCCGCCGGCGGCAGGCTTACAGACTGTCGATAAGTCCTCGGGATGCATCGAAGGGCCGCAGCCCTTCGATTATAATCCGCAGGGGCCGAAGTGCCCGGAAAACAGTCCGGGGGACTGTTTTCAGCGAAGGCCGGGCGGTAGCCCAAGGCGTGTACGTCGCCGAGGAGCAACAGAATGTTGCTTCCTCTATC
>CADBKQ010000012.1 GCA_902795275.1 uncultured Eubacteriales bacterium
AACGAAGGGAGTCGTAGCAGCGCTACGTTGACCGGAGTGAAGCACAGCCAGGGCGGAAAAGACGCCCGAAGATTCAAGCTTTTAGATGGGATTTAGTATTATCATGTCTGTTTAACGGGGCAGCATCATCTGCAGGGTTTCCGGGGTCAGTTTGACGACGCCCTCCCGATCCCGAAGGATCTCTGTGATTCCCTCGGTCGGAGCGCAGGCGAGCTTCGCCGTAATCAGATCCTTGCCGGTGGGGTCGATCACCCGTCCGGTGACGGTGAAGTTACCTTTCTTGCCTTCATATTCCAAGCGGATATAGGCTGTGTCCTCTTCGGGCTTCACGTTTTCTCCCTCGGCATGCAGCGTGATCACGTAGGCGTGGTCGGATTCAAAGGCGGCGGTGCAGGTCACGGTGACGCCGTTGGAGGTGATCACGAGCTTTTCACCGTCGTACAGGGCGGTCACTTTTCCCGTGACAGCGGGACGGCTGCTGAACGGATTGAGCATGGGGTTGGGGTCATATTCCATGTATCCGTATTTCAGGTTCTTGTTGTCGTCCGCGAACAGGTTCAGCAGGAACAGCTTCAGCCCGTAATAGTTTTTCACGGTCAGGTTGAACTGCTTTTCCCCGGCCACCAGCGTGGCGATGTAGTTGCCCATACTGCCCGGTGTCTTCACGAGGGCCGTGGCGATGAAGCCGTCGTCGCTCCTCGCGTAGTCCAGCTGAACGATAAAACCTTCCTGCGCCCTGTACATGGGATTGTAGGACAGGAAGAACGAGCCCATGCCGCCTTCCCGGTTGCCGCTCGCTTCCACATTGAAGCCGATGGAAGGATGGGTGACGGACAGGTTCCAAAGGTTGTGTTCCTTATCCCCTCTGAAATCCGCTTTCACCGTGATCTCGTATTTCCGGGTCTTTTCGCCCATCACCCTGGTTTTCCAAAGCAGGCCGTCCAGCTTGTAGGAATCTTCCTCGTTCCGGTAGTTCCATTTCATGGAATATTTGTCGCGGGAATCCCCGATTTCGCCGGTCACGTCGATCTTCTTGAAAGCCTTGTCGGCAATCAGTTCAAAGGCGATGGCAAAATCAGTTTCCGCCGTTTCGAGGCGCTTGATCTCCGCTTCGGCGGATTCTTTCATTTCCGCTAACGTCATCGTATCCCCGCCGGACATCTGGCCAATCATCTGAATCAGCTGTTCAGCCGCGGCGGCGTAACGTTTGCTGGCGGAAACGGCGTCGAGGAATTCCACCAGATGCGTCATCAACTGCTTCGCATCCGCTCTGTAAACGATGTGCGTGCCATTTAAATACCCCATGGTCACGTCGGGCATGATCACCTTTTGAAACAGGAGCAGCGCAAGCTCTTTGTAGATGTCCAAAGAGGACGACTTCTTCCCTGGCTTCAAACCGGCAAGCAGCGCTTCCACATCGGAAAACTGAAGGTTGAAAGCGGAATCGTTCACGCTGACGGTCACGTCGGTTTCCGACACCTGCGCCAGCAGATTCGTATCCGGGGCGGAGACGGAAAGATCCACCATCTGATCCTGCCATTTCATCTTGCCGCTGAATACGCTGCTGCCCTCGTAATCCACGTCCAGCGTCAGCATATCCCGCGTCAGGTTGACGGTTTTCAGCAGCTTTTCAAGGTTGTTCAGGAACGCCGTTTCCCGGGCGTTTTTTTCCGCGATGGCGGCAGAACCAAACAGCATGCAGACTGCCAGCAGCAGGGCGACGAGCTTCTTCATCCGTGTTCTCGCCTTTCTTTTCCGGGCGCGCTTCGCGTGGATTGTGATTTCAAAACGGAATAAGCCGGTATCAGTCCATTTGGTGCTTCACGCGGTCGCGTTCCTCGGCGCGCTTGGCGTTGTTGAAGCGATCCAGGGTGCCTACCAGATAGCCGGTGATGCGGCGGATGCGCTCGAAGGGGCGTCCGTTCTCCTCGCGGCCGCAGCAGGGGCAGGTGTCGCCGATGATGCCGTTGAAGCCGCAGAGGGGGTCGCGGTCCACGGGATGGTTAATGGAGCCGTAACCCACGCCGCAGTCGTGCATGTGGCGCACGATGCGCTCAAAGGCTTCCAGGTTCTTGGTGGGGTCGCCGTCCATCTCCACATAGCTGATGTGGCCCGCGTTGGTAAGGGCGTGGTAGGGGCCTTCAATGCTGATCTTGTCAAAGGCGGAGATGGGATAGTACACCGGCACATGGAAGGAGTTGGTGTAGTATTCCCGGTCGGTCACGCCGGGGATGACGCCGAAGCGTTCCCGGTCAATGCGCACGAAGCGTCCGGACAAGCCCTCGGCGGGCGTCGCCAGCAGGGTGTAGTTCATGTGGCGCTCGTTGGTCAGGCGGTCCAGGTAGTTCCGCATGAAGCCCACGATCTCCAGGCCCAGGTTCTGGCTCTCCTCGCTCTCGCCGTGGTGCTCGCCGCGCAGGGCTTTCAGGCATTCCGCCAGGCCGATGAAGCCCACGGACAGGGTGCCGTGCTTGAGCACTTCCCGCACCTCGGAATCCCAGTCCAGGTTTTCCGAGTCGATCCACACGCCCTGGCCCATCAGGAAGGGGAAGTTGTAGACCTTCTTGCGGGCGATGATTTCAAAGCGCTCGTCCAGCTGCTCCACCACCAGGTTCAGCTTGCTTTCCAGCTCCTGGAAGAACCAGTCCACATCCCCGTTGGCCTTGATGGCGATGCGGGGCAGGTTGATGGAGGTGAAGGACAGGTTGCCGCGGCGGGGCGCAATTTCCCGGCTGCGGTCGTAGGCGTTGCCCATCACGCGGGTGCGGCAGCCCATGTAGGCCACTTCGGTTTCGGGATGGCCGGGTTTGTAGTATTGCAGGTTGTAGGGCGCGTCGAGGAAGGAGAAGTTGGGGAACAGACGCTTGGCGCTGACCCGGATGGCCAGGTGGAACAGGTCGTAGTTGGGGTCGCCGGGGTTGTAGTTCACGCCTTCCTTGACGCGGAAAATCTGGATGGGGAAGATGGGGGTTTCGCCCCGGCCCAGGCCGGCTTCCGTGGCCAGCAGAATCTGCTCCATCACCAGCCGCCCTTCGGGGGAGGTGTCGGTGCCGTAGTTGATGGAGGAGAAGGGCACCTGCGCGCCGGCGCGGGAGTTCATGGTGTTCAGGTTGTGCACCAGGGCTTCCATGGCCTGGTAGGTGGCCCGGCGGGTTTCCTTCACGGCGTACTTCTGGGCGAAATCAAACACTTCCGCGGCGGTTTCCGGCGCTGCCCATTTGCTCAGCTTGTCCATCAGCGCGGCCTTGAATTCTTCGTTTTCCTGGAGGGAGGGAATCAGACCGGTTTCTTCCTTGATGGCGGCGAGGATGTCTTTCGCTTCGTCGTCGGCGTTTTCCACGCTGAACTTGAGCGTAAGCGCGCGGGACAGGTTGTCCCGGAAGCGCTTCACGAAGGTCTTGCTCACGCCGGGGGCCATGCCGTAGTCAAAGTCCACGATGGACTGGCCGCCGTGCTGGTCGTTCTGGTTCGCCTGGATGGCGATGCAGGCCAGGGCGGAATAGCTGGAAATGTCGTTGGGTTCCCGCAGCACGCCGTGGCCGGTGGAGAAGCCGTCCTTGAACAGGGTGGACAGCTGGATCTGACAGCAGGTGGTGGTGAGGGTGAGGAAGTCCAGGTCGTGGATATGGATGTCGCCCTCGCGGTGCGCTTCGGCATGGGCGGGGTTGAGCACGAACATGTCATAGAACTGCTTGCTGCCCTCGGAGCCGAATTTCAGCATGCTGCCCATGGCGGTGTCGCCGTTGATGTTGGCGTTCTCGCGCTTGATGTCGCTGTCGATGGCGTCCTTATAAGCGATGTCCTCAAACACTTTCATGAGCCGGGTGTTCATTTCGCGCACGCGACTGCGCTCGGCGCGGTAGAGGATATAGGCCTTCGCGGTGCGCACGAAGCCCTTTTCGATCAGCACCCGTTCCACGGTGTCCTGCACTTCTTCCACCGTAGGCACGCTGCCGATGCTTTCGTTGTTTTCCAGTTCCTTTTCCACCTGCTCGCTGATGGCGCGGGCAGTCTCATCGCCCTTCGCGCTGCCGGAGCCCTCGAAGGCCTTGGTCACCGCATGCTGAATTTTATCCAGATCAAACGGCACCACGCGGCCGTCACGCTTCTTAATGGACGTGATCATCTTCTTTTCCCTCCAAGATATAGTGTCTTTTGATTATATTGTCTACAAAATATTGTGCGCAAACAACGCGCCGAATCCTATTATATAAGGTTCGGCGCAGGATGTCAATACCATATTTGGGATATAATTTGAAAGATTTTTGACATATGGCCACAATATATGGTATTGATTTGTATTATAATAATTGTTTTGGAATGGTAATTGTCAGGGATTAGGAAATAGGGATTAGGGATTAGGCAACGTGCCCCCAACCGTCATCCCGACCGCAGCGAAGCGGAGTGGAGGGACCTATGGGGGCCTCGTCCCTAATCCCTCATCCCCTGACGCCCGCCGCTTTTCCATACGGAAGCGGCGGGACGGCCAACCGCGCTTCGCGCCGGTTGCCTCGTCATACTCACTAATGCCTACTCCCTCTCCTCACGGCAGCTCAATCGTCGGGTCCTTCCTCCTGGGACGATAGATGGAAAATTTGCCGCCAATGCACTGCACCGGCGCGGCGTGTACCTTTTCGCACAGCTCCTGGCACGCTTCCCGGGCGGACAGCGGCGCTTCCCGCTGTACGGAGCATTTGATCAGCTCCCGGGCTTCCAGCGCGTCCCAGGCTTCCTTCACGGTGCCTTCGGTGATGCCTTCTTTGCCAATGTACAGAATCGCGGGCAGGGTGTTGCACATGGAGCGCAGATACGCCCGCTGCTTGCTGGTGATTTCTAAAGTCATTGTTTTTAACCTCCGATTGTTTTTCAAGTCAATGACGAGAGAGTACAGAGTTCAGAGTGCAGAGTACAGATAGAGAGTGAACCCATTTGGTTTCCGTTCGATGGAAAACTATATTATCTGAACTCTGTACTCTGTACTCTCAACTTTCGTGTTATTCCACAAAATCAAACTCCATCTCTTCAATCCTGACCGTGCTGCCCTCCTGGGCTCCGGCTTCGCGCAGAGCGTCGATGATGCCCGCGCGGCGAAGGGTGCGGTGGAACCAGTTGAGGGATTCCTCGTCGGAGAAGTTCACGCTGTCGATAAGCTGCACCACGGCGTTTCCTGTGACCACGAACACGGGGCCGTCCTTTCCAATCTCGAAGCTGCTGTGCTCCAGCATTTCGGGCAGCATTTCTTCCTCGGTGAAGGGCTCCATGGGCGGCAGCTGGGCCAGAGTGCTTGCCACGCAGTCCATCAGCGCGTCAAAGCCCTGCCGGGTGGCGGCGCTGACGGGGAACACGGGGTACCTGTCCCCGATGTGCTCTTTTAACATCTGGTAGCCCGTTTCGCCGTCGGGCAAATCCATCTTGTTGGCGGCGATGATCTGGGGCCGGTTGGCCAGGTCGCCGTATTTCAGCAATTCCTGGTTGATCTGCTCATAGTCCTCCACCGGGTGCCGGCCCTCGGAGCCCGCCGCGTCGATGACGTGGAGCAGCAGCCTTGTCCTCTCCACGTGCCGCAGGAAGTCATGGCCCAGGCCCGCGCCGTCGCTGGCCCCTTCCACCAGGCCGGGAATATCCGCCATCACGAAGTCCTGGCCGTGATGCCGCACCATGCCTAAGTTGGGAGTCAGGGTGGTGAAATGGTAGTTGGCGATCTTGGGCTTCGCAGCCGTGACCACGGACAGGATGGTGCTCTTGCCCACGTTGGGATAGCCCACCAGCCCCACGTCGGCGATGGATTTCAGTTCCAGCACAAATTCATGCCGCTCGGTCTTGATGCCAGGCTTGGCGAAGTTGGGGGCCTGGCGCGTGGGCGTGGCAAAATGGCTGTTGCCCCAGCCGCCGCGCCCGCCGCGGAGCAGTACTTTGCGGCGTCCGGCTTCGTACATATCGGCGACCACCACGCCGCTTTCCTTTTCGCGGACGACCGTGCCCACCGGCACCTTCACAATCAGCTCTTCGCCCCGCTTGCCCTGCCGCCGTCCGCTGGAACCGTCGGTCCCGGCCTCGGCCTCATACTTGCTGCGGAAGCGGAAGTCCAGCAGCGTGTGCATGTTCTCGTCGGCCAGCAGCACCACATCGCCGCCGCGACCGCCGTCGCCGCCATCCGGCCCGCCGTTCTGCACGAACTTCTCCCGGTGAAAGGAAACACAGCCGTTTCCGCCGTTGCCCGCCTTGGCGATAAAAGGCGCGCGATCCACAAAAGCAGCCATCAAAACACCTCCCGGTGGAAAAATCACATCGTTCAGTATAACATGGAACAAATTAGAAAGCAATTGATTTTTTGGCTGTTTTCATCTTTCGGGAGTATACTGGGAGTTTTCTGGGGGAAACCATTCTTTGGATGCCAAAGAATGGTTTCCCCCCTAACCCCCTTCCAAGAAAGCAATCATAACTTCCGGTTCATAAATGTTTGCAGGAAAAAAGTATATTTGTCTTTCTCGGAGGGGGTCTGGGGGAAACGCTCTTTGGACGCCAAAGAGCGGTTCCCCCAGAAATACCTAAATTATATCCAAATAAGCAACCCGGTGCAGACGGCGCAGAGCAGGAAGCCAAGCAGAACCGCGCTTTTGCCGGGAATGCGCCATTGTGCCGCCCATGCACCCAGGGGCAGGCTGAAACTGACACTGCCCAACAGAAGCAGATAATCGGAAGCGGGGGAGAGGCCGGGGGCCAATAGCAGCCGTCCCGCTGCGTAAAAACCGGCCAGGCAGAAAACGCAAAAAGAATACCCCAGGAACAGGCGGTGGAGGGTCATCCGCCGCTGCTTGGGGTAAAGCCGAATCTGTCCTTCCCGGCCGGAAAGCAGCAGGCCAAGGCCCAGCCACAGGGCCAGGGCCGCCGCCGCGCCGCCCGCGCGCAAGGGAAGCCCGGCCAGCGCCATCAACGGCGCGGCCCAGAGCATCCATTTCCGCGCGCGGGCGGCATGCTCCATCATTCGGAATACACCGTCAATTGCTTGAGCATGTCCTCCGCCTTGGTGTTAACGTCGTCCAGGGAGGATGCGCCTTTCAGCGTTTCAGCCAGCGCCTGGATGCCGGTGACCAGGGCGGCGTTGTCCGTCACGGCCACTTTCGTGATGGCCTTGTCCACGCTCTGCACCCTTGTCAGCACCATCTTTTTCAGCCGGTCGTCCGCCCCGCCCTGGTATTGGCTGTCAAACTTGACGCCCACCAGCGCGGTGTCGCCCATGGGCACTGCCCAGGCTTCGTCCACTTCGCTCAGCTTCATCACGGCTTCCTTCATGTCCTGGGCGGCTTTCTGGGCGCTTTCCACGGTCATGGTATTGCCGTTGTTCATGGGCTGCGCGGTGCTTTCGGGCATGGCAGTGGACTGGGTGTTCTGACCGTTCATGTCAGGCATCAACGGCTGAATCATCCCGTTTCCATTGCCGGTTCCCGGCGTGGGGGACGGCAGGGTGTCCGCGCTGCTGGCGCAGCCGGTGAGCAGCAGGGCCGCCGCCGCGGCCAGCATCAGAAACAAAAGCATCTTTTTCATTGCAAATCGCCTCCTCGCGGCTATTGTGCGCAGGGAGGCGATGATTTATCAGAGGGATTTTTTGTTGGCTTTAGCGTATTCAGACTTTTTTGAAGTAGGAGGCAGAAAGTAGGAGGTAGGAGGTTTTATATAGTTAAGTGATGAAACGCAAACCCAACTTCTACGGATAAAAAGCGTAATCATTATGAACCTCCTACCTCCTACTTCCTACCTCCTACCTACATATTATTGATACAAGGTGCATCCGCCGATAAACTCCCGCAGCAGAGACAGCGGCGGAATATCGCGCATGGCTTCTTCGGTGGCGGGCAGAATATAATGAAGGATTTTCAGCAGCCGCCGGGAGCTGAGATACACCGGGTTTTCGGGCGGGATTTCCTTCAAAAGCTCGTAAGCGTAGCGCTTGAGCACGGCCAGCTCGTAATGCAGCGCGGAATTGAACACGAAGTCCGCCTGCTCTTGATAGGGAAAAATCCATTTTTCCTCGCCCCGGCGCACGCTGTTCCACATATTCAGTGTATCCTCCGGCGGCGTATTTCGGAACTGGTGATCCCGCACGATGCGGCGCAGCAGCCGCGCGTCGGTGGTGCGGATGCGGTTGTGGTGGTCCAGGTTCAGGCAGGCCAATTCGCTGATGTACACCCTGCAAATCAGCGCCGGGTCAAAGCCTTCATGCAGGGCAGGATTCAGGCCGTGAATGCCCTCCATCACCAGAATCTGATCCTGGAATAATTGCAGGGGATACATCTTTTCCGCCCGCTTGCTGACGGTGAAATCATACTTGGGCATCATGACCATTTCGCCCCGCAGCAGCCCGGCCACGCAGTCCCGAAGCAGCGGCACGTCCAGGGCGGAGAGCGCTTCCAGATCGGGCTGGCCGTCGGCCTCCAGGGGGATGGCGTCGCGGTCGAGGTAAAAATCATCCAGGGACACCAGCACGGGTTTTAAGCCCAGCACCCGCAAATGGATGCACAGCCGGTTGGAGAAGGTGGTTTTTCCGCTGGAGGACGGCCCGGCGACGAACACCGCCTTGGCCTTCCGCCGGAACACGCCCTGGGCGATCTCGCCGATGGACTGGTCGTGCAGGGCTTCGTTGATGCGGATGAACTGGGGCAGCTCGCCGCACACGGTCATATCGTTCAGATCGGAGGCGTTCAGGCAGCCTAAAATGTCGCACCAGCGGTTGGACTGGGCGAAGCATTCCAGAATTTTGGGCCGGGACACAAACGGCGAAGCGTGGGCCGGGTCATCGGGCGAGGGCATTTGCAGCACCATGCCCGTTCGCTGGAGCCGCAGATGGAAGGCGGACACATAGCCGGTGGAGGGCAGCATGACTCCGTAAAAGTATTCCGCAATGCCGCCGCACAGATACATGGGAAAATAATCGTAGGGCCGGTAGGCCAGCAGGCGGGTTTTATCCTCATGCCCCGTCCGCATGAAATACTGAATGGCTCTTTCCCGGCTCCATTTTTCGCGGATAAAGGGCAGATCCTCCGCCACGATTTGTTCCATCTCCGCTTGCAAAGCGCTGACGATTTCCTGGGTCGCGTCCCGATCCAGCAGGCGCATATACACCCCGTAGCCGATGGAATGCTCGATGCGCACGTCCGATTCCGGCAGTACCCGGTGCAGCGCCAGCAGCAGCACGAAGCGGAGGGAGCGCTCGTAAATGCGGCGGCCTTCCTCGTTCTGGTAGGTGATGGGGTGCAGGACGCAGCTTTCGCTCACGGCTTCCCTCAGCTCCAGCGCTTTCCCGCCGCGGAAGCAGCCCAGGGCGGTATTCAAGTATTCCGGAGCCATCGCCGCGATGATGTCCCGCACAACGACAGGGGCGGCAAAAGACTGCTCCTTTCCGAGCATGGAAATGATCATGGGAATGCTCCTTTCGGGGCGAGTGAGGGAATAGGAATTAGGGATTAGGGGTTAGGCAAAAGCGAACAGGAATCGACAAAAAGAAGATTCTGCATCAAGCAGCAAAGTTTCAGTTTTTTCTATTGCCTAATCCCTAATTCCTATTCCCTAATCCCTGTTTTCCTCCTGCGCCGCCACCTTCTGCGCCCACTGCAAATGCTTGGTGTGCACATAGGCGGGGCTTTGCTCGTCGGCCAGGGAGGAGGAACGGGTCATGATGCGCTTGCCCTCGTCGTTCTTGCCGAAAGCCAGCTTCACGAAAGCCAGGCCGTGCTGGGGGCAGTCGGCCAGGGCCATGTACTGGTCGTTCCGCTGAAGCACGTAGCCCTCCGGCACCTCCATGCGCTTGCCGCAGATGGGGCAGGGCGGGTTCATGGCGGCGGCGCTCTTCATGGCGTCCTTCATGGAGCGCACCCGCAGGATGGCGGTGCATTCTCGCTTGGCCCGGTCCAGGTGCTGCAGCTTCCGGGGCTCCTGGGGATAATTCATCACCTTGGTGGGATCGGGCATTTTGGCGAACACCAGGGCGGTGTAATATGCGTCGTTCACCGCGTTATGGAAGGGCATGGCTTCCTCGTCGGGTTCGATTTCCAGCTGTTCCATGGCAGCCTTCAGGCCCTTGCGCTCCTTGGGATTTCCGGTTTCTTCGCCGAAAAGCTGCTGGGCGTCGTAGAACTTGGGCAGCTGGGTTTCGCACTTGAAGAAGGTCATGTTCTGGTTCAGCACGGAAATGTCGTCGCAGCCCCAGGTGAGCAGCACGTAATCTTCCCCGCACCAATCGGCGAACGCTGCCATGGCCTCGTTAAAGTCCGGGGCGTCGGCCAGGTCGTCCTGGGTGATGTGGGTGATGCGGGAAATGCGCGGGTGCAGCCGCACGTAATGCTGGGGCTGGATGAGCTGGGAAAAGGAATCCACCACCTGGAAGCTCTCGTCCACCTTCACCGCGCCGATCTGAATCATTTCAAACAGCAGCTTGCCCCCCACGCTCCTGAAAGCGGGGGAGTGGTAGGAGATGGGCTGGTTCCATTCCAGGTCCAGGATGATGTACTGCATGGAAAAAAACTCCTTTGGAATACGCTCAATCAGGGATTGAGCTTGTATTTTTCAAACGCTTTCTCCGGATTGATATGGAAATCGCGGAAAACCAGAATAAGCATAATGACGATGGCGGCGGCGAAAGCCCACCAGCCCAGCACGAGACACAGCGCCGCGCCGACGAACACCACGATGGTGAGCGTGCGGAACAGCTTAAAGTAATCCCGGGCCAGCCGCGCCTTGTCATACTGCGCCTGCTGGGCTTCGGTGAAGAAGCTGAACCCGCCGATGAGATTGCAGGCTTTTTCCTTCCGAACGGCAAAAACGATAGCGAAAACCAGGAAGATCAGGCCCATAAAGCAAAGATCAAGCGCCAGCGGGATGCTCATGCGTTTCCTTCTTTCTTTGCGACCGCGGCGCTCTTACCCGCCAGCGCCCCGGTGCTCCAGGCGATTTGCAGGTTATAGCCCCCGGTGTGGGCGTCCACGTCCAGCGCTTCCCCGGCGAAGTACAGCCCTTTCACCGCCTTGCTTTCCAGGGTGTTGGGGCTGACGCCCTTCACGTCCACGCCGCCCCGGGTGATGATGGCTTCTTCAATGGGCCGCGTGCCGATGATCGTCAGCGGCAGGGCTTGCAGCTTTTCCGCGATGGCCGCCCGCATTTTTGCGGAGACCTGGCTGCACGGGGTCTTGCCGTCCAGACCGCAGAGGGCCGGGAACAGCACGGCGAAGCGCATGGGCAGCAGCGTTTGCAGCACGGTGGACAATTGCTTTTTCCCCGCGGCGGTAAGCTCCCGCGTCAAGCGCTGATCCAACTGTTCCCGGGTCAGACCGGGCTTCAAATTCAGCGCGACTTCCGCTTTGCCCGTTTCCGGCAGATGGCTGGACAGCTCGATCACCAGCGGGCCGGACACGCCGAAATGGGTGAACAGCAATTCACCCAGCTCGGAATATATTATTTTACCACAACTATACCCCGTAAGGCAAATGTTTTTTAGCGTCAGCCCCTGCAACTCCGCAGGCCAGGCTTCCTTCGTCCGCAGGCCCACCAGGGAAGGAAGCGCGGGGGAGACCTTTATGCCGAGATCCCGCGCCCATTTCAACCCGTCGCCGGTGGAGCCGGTGGAAGGATAGCTCACCCCGCCGGTGCACACGATCACGGCGTCGGCGGGCAGGATGCGCCCATCGGAAAGCAGCGCGCCGGTAACGCGGTTTTCTTCTGTTAGGATTCTTTTTACTTCGCTGTGCAGCCGGATGTCCGCCCCCGCCTGGTGCAAGCCTTTTTCCAACGCCTTGGTCACGTCGCTGGCATGGTCGGACACGGGAAAGGCCCGCCGTCCGCGCTCGATCTTCGTTTCGCAGCCCAGGTCATGGAGCAGGGAAAGCATATCGAAGGGGCCGAAAAAACGCAAGGCGCTGTACAGAAACCGGGGATTCCGGGGCACCTCGCGCAGAAATTCCTCCACGTCCTCGCAGGCGTTGGTCACATTGCAGCGGCCCTTCCCGGTGATATAAACCTTCTTCCCCAGCTTTTCGTTCTTTTCCAGCAGCGTCACCTTCGCGCCGCCCCGCGCCGCGAACAGCGCGGCCAGCATCCCCGCCGCGCCCCCGCCGACCACGATGATCCTTGATTCCATTCTGTGTTTATTCTCCCGTGAATCCGGAAAGCAGGCTGCCGCATTCCCGGTTATAATCCGAAAAGTCCCCCAGGAAGGTGCAGGACATATAGCCCCGGCGGAGCCAGTAGTAGTCGCTGCCTTCCTCGGGCTGCTCCATGGGCACTTCGGACGTGTCGCTGGCGGTGAGCCAGAAATAGGTCTGGCCCAGGGGACTGACCCGCTTTTCGTACCCGTCCAGGTAATAAGCCCGGCTCAGCGGACACAGCTTCAAGCCTTTCAGCTCAGAAGGAGGAAGGGCGGGGGCGTTCAGGTTGATGAGGCAGAACCGGGGCAGCTTGATTTGCTGGAAGCGCTCGGCGATCCGCACGGCCAGGTCAGCCAGGTGGGCACGCATGGCGTCATCGGCTCCCGGCATGATGGACACCGCCATGGAGGGAATATAGCACATGGCGGCTTCCCGCGCGGCGGCGACGGTGCCGCTGTAATAGACGGCGCTGCCCGCGTTCTCGCCGTTGTTGATGCCGGACAGGCAGTAGTCAAACGGCTCGTCCACAATGAACGGCGCAATGCGCGCGCAGTCCGTGGGCGTGCCTTCCACCGAATAAGCCTTTGCCCCTTCCCAGGGAATTTCATGCACCAGCAAGGGGGCCGTGAGCGTGATGTGCTGGCTGTTAGCGCTGCATTGGGTGCTGGGGCCGGTGACGGTCACCTGATGCCCCCGGCGAATCGCCGCGTCCGCCAGGGCCTTGATGCCCACGGAATGAATGCCGTCGTCATTGGTAATCAATATGCGCAAAGAAAACGCCTCCTTGAAGGATTGCATCGGGGTTCCACATGCTATTATACTGGAAATTTCCTCCCGGCGCAAGCATAGGATGAGGAGAAATGGAAAGGGGTGATCCTGTGGCGTTCGGATATGAAATTCTGCGCGGAAGGCAGGGAGTGACCGGCCATTGCCGGGAAACAGAAGGAAAAACCGTTGTTCAGGCCCGGGGATTCCAGCCGGGGGAAAGATGCGTCCTGTACGCGCTGATGAATGGCAGCGCGGAAATGCGCGATGAGCAGACAGCGGACGGGAACGGCCAGGCGGTTTTGACAGGCGCGGGCGGCGGGCCTGTTTTCGTAGCCTCCGGGAACAAGGTGCTGCTGTGGCAGGGCGGGGAAGAAAACTATCTGCGAGCCTGCGATTGGATCAAGCGGGAGCAGAAAAAAACCGGGGAAACGCAGAACGACGCTTCCCCGGATCATGACGGGATATTACCCGAACCCGCGGCGGCCGAACCAGAGGACGCGCAGAGAATCCTTGTCCGCGATCTGGAAGAAATTCAGATGGAACCGGCGAAACCCGAAAGCGTTCCGGAACCGCCCTACACCCTGCGTCCCGCGGGCACCGGCGAACCGGTGGACGCGCTGCCGGATTAAGAAACCCCTGTCAGTCAGCGGCCCGCCATGAAAGCACGCGCCGTTTCATGCCCTCAATGTCCAGCACGCCCAGGGCAAAGCCCTTCCGAATGAGCGCTTCGGGCACGAATTCATCGTACTTTTCAAACACCGGCACTTCCTTGGGATAGACCAGCTCCATGGGGTCGAAGTCCTGTTCCGCTTCCTCGGCCAAGATGCGGTAAAACTCCGCTTCGCCCACCTGCATGGTGAATTGCAGGGAATAGGGCCGGGCGGGGTTCAGCCCTTTCAGGCCCAGCCGCCTGCCGCAGCGGATCTTGAGAAAGCGCTCCAGCGCCAGGAAAGCGTAGCTGCCCAGCCAGGGGAACAGCGCCCACATCTTCCCGCCCAGGGAAATGAGGGGCTTTTCCGCCATGCCGGATCGTTGATAAACCTCCCGCGCTTCCGCCAGGCGGCAGACCGCGTGGCGCATGAGATAGGGATATTGGGTTTCTTCTTCCAGCACGGCCCGCATCCGCTCCAGGATGCGGGTGTGAATGTCCCCCGCCACGTCGCCGAAATAGGCGGGAATATTGCCCTTCACCAGCGTGCAGTAGACGGTGCGCTTTTTGTGGTCCACCTCGTCCACCACCCACACCCGGCCCGCAATGGCGATCTTGTCCCCGGCGGGCGGGGGCTTCACGATGGTACCCAGCTCCTCCGACCCGGCCCGGACGGTGTATTCCAGGTTTTCCTGGAACACGGCGTAAAACTTGTAATTGTTCACCACCCGCTCACCCGCCAGGCCCACGATCAGCCCGCCGTTCTCCGTGCGGCTGATATGGTCGATTTCCAGCAGATGCCGAAGCAGCGCGCGGAAATCGTCCTGCGTGATTCTGCGGAAGCAGTTCAGCGGCAGCACGCGGGACGCCAGTTCGGCGGGCGTCATTTCCCCGCAGGAGGCCAGGGTGCTCATGGTCTGGTGGTAGAGCAGGGAATAGGGCAGGCGTTCCGTGCGCGGCGGCTCCACGAAGCGCTCTTCGATGTAAAGCTGCACCAGCGCAATGCCCTGGATCATCCGCCAGGGAAGGTAGTCCGGCAGCATCGCCCGGGGCTCCGGGTGATCCTCCCGCATCACGAACCACATTTCGGAGGGACTGCCCCGCCGCCCGGTGCGGCCCATGCGCTGCAAAAAGCCCGATACGGTAAACGGCGCGTCGATCTGGAAGGCGCGTTCCAGCCTGCCAATGTCGATGCCCAGTTCCAGCGTGGCCGTGGCGCAGACGGAGAAAAGCGAATCGTCGTCCTTCATTTCCTCCTCGGCGCTTTCCCGGTAGGAGGCGGACAGGTTGCCATGGTGGATCAGGAAGCGGTCGGGCTCGCGATTGGCTTCGCAGTATTGCCGAAGCTGCTGGCAGACGGTTTCGCATTCCTCCCGGCTGTTGGTGAACACCAGGCACTTCTTTCCCCGGGTGTGCTCGAAGATGTAGCCCACGCCCGGGTCGGCGGCTTTCGGGGCTTTGTCGGTGGGCGCTTCGGGCTCGGGCAGTCCGGCCAGGAGGGTTTCGCCTTCGCCCGCCTGGGGCGCGGTGTTGAAGAAGTGCTCCATGGACAAGCGCCAAACGTCCCTGCCGCCGTCAAACTTGGGAATGACCGTGCCGCGCCCGCTGCCCGCCGCTAAAAAGCGGCCCGCTTCTTCGGGATTGCCGATGGTGGCGGACAGGCCCACGCGCCGGGGGCTGCATCCCGCCGTGCGGCACAGGCGCTCGATCAGGCAGAAGGTCTGCCAGCCCCGGTCGCCCCGCAGCAGCGAATGGATTTCGTCGATCACGATGAACCGCAGGTCGCCGAACAGGGACGGGATTTCCATATGCTTGTTGATCATAAGCGATTCCAGGGATTCGGGGGTGATCTGCAAAATCCCGGCGGGATGGCGCAGCAGCCTGCGCTTCTGGGTCTGCGGCACGTCGCCGTGCCAGCGGTACACCGGGATGCCCTGCTCCTCGCACAGCTCGTTCAGCCTGCCGAACTGGTCGTTGATCAATGCTTTCAGCGGCGCGATATACAGCACGCCCACGGAGGCGGAGGGGTTTTCCTCCAGCAGCGTGAGGATGGGAAAAAACGCCGCTTCCGTTTTGCCGGAGGCGGTGGAGGCGGTCAGCAGCACGTTGTCCTCCGTGCCGAAAATGGCGTCCCCCGCGGCGTTCTGCACCGCGCGCAGGGTCTGCCAGCCGGACCGGTAAATGTAATCCTGAATGAACGGGGCATAGCGGTTGAATACGTCCATGATGGTTCCTCAAATTCAGATGGTGAATTCCGCGTAGGCGTCATCTGCGCTGTCGGACACGGCTTCGGACTTGGCATAGGCAAATTCATCGGAGCGCAGCAGCGCTTCCACGGAGAGCGCGGGGTTCTGGTACAGCAGGTCCAGCAGTTCGATAAAGTCCCGGATGACCTCGCGGGGCGTGATGTTCTGGTCGGCCCCGATGCGCTCATATTCGATTTTGATAAAAGCGGCCAGGTCGCTGTCGGTCAGCCGCTGGTCGTAGCCGTACAGACCGGCATGCAGTTCCGTCAGCTTTTCGCACAGCACCAGCATTTCTTCCGCCGTCAGGGGTTCAAGGCGAATCACCGGGGCCAGCAGATCCCGTGCGCCGGGGCGGGAAAACTTTCCCTCCGCCAGGCGGGAGCGCAGGGCTTCGTAGCTGTACACCCCGCGCCGCTTGTCCTCCACCGCCTGGGGCGTCGCGCCCATGATGATGCCCAAATACCGTGCTTTCCCTTGCAATGTATCGTTGTACATGGTCAGCAGCTTTTCATAATTGTACTGCCGGGAAATGGCGTTAGGAATCTTGTAAATATTCACCAGCTCATCCACCATGATCATCATGCCCTGGTAGCCCGCCAGGCGGAAGAAGGAAGCGAACAGTTTCAAATACTCATACCAGTCGTCGTCGGTGATGATGATGTTCACGCCCAGGTCGTCCTTCGCTTCCTTTTTCAGGGTGTATTCGCCCCGGAACCAGCGCGTGACCCTGGCCTTCATTTCATCGTCGCCGTCCACGTAGGCATGGTAATAGCACGACAGCAGGCGGGCAAATTCAAAGCCGTGCACCAGCTCGCTGATGGAGGAAGTGACGGCGGTGATCTTCCGGTCTACCGCTTTCGTCAGCGCCGGGTCGCCGGGGGCCAGGCCCGTCTCCTGGGCGGCCTCGCTCTGCACCGTGCTGATCCACCGATCCAGCACCAGCGCCAGCGCGCCGCCCTCGGGCCGGGTTTTGGTGGACAGGTTGCCGATCAGCTCCCGGTAGGTGGCCAGGCCCTGGCCTTTCGTGCCCTGCAAGCGGCGCTCGGGCGACAGGTCGGCGTCGCAGACGATGAAGCCCCGGTCCATCACGTAGTTGCGGATGGTCTGCAAAAGAAAGCTCTTGCCGCTGCCGTAGCGCCCCACGATAAACCGGAACGACGCCCCGCCCTCCGCAATAATGTCCACGTCATGGAGCAGGGCGGCAATTTCGTTTTTGCGCCCCACGGTGATATAGGGCAGGCCGATGCGGGGCACCACGCCGCCCTTCAAAGAATTCAGCACCGCTTGCGCAATGCGCCGGGGCGCTTTTTTATTTGCTTCGCTCATGCTTTATGTTCCTCCCAGCAGCCGCCTGACGTCGTCCGCATAGTCTTCAACCAAGGCAAGGCC
This sequence comes from uncultured Eubacteriales bacterium, assembly GCA_902795275.1. Taxonomy (GTDB): domain Bacteria; phylum Bacillota; class Clostridia; order Christensenellales; family Aristaeellaceae; genus RUG563. The sequence continues at coordinate 17,187 of CADBKQ010000012.1, forward strand.
GCCCTCGTTTTCTTCCACCACGCTGTCGCCGATTTCCTCAAAGAACGCTTCGTTGATACCGTCCGCCGCCACGGAGGGCAGCAGGCGGTGTTCCCGGATGATGCCGTCCGCCGATTCTCCCGCCAGCAGAGCCCGCAGGATTTGAAGCTGTATCCCGTCCAAGGGAACGGCTGGAGCGCCTGAAACCTCCGGTTCGGGAGAGGCGGGCGTTTCTTCCGCTTCGGCCATTTCCCGCTTTTCCTCGTCCGTCAGCAGGCTGTCCCGGGTCGCCAGGGCGTCCCGGCGAATCTGCTCCAGGCCGCCCAGGTTCAGCACGATTTTCGGCCTGGCCGCTTCTTCCTTTTCCCGCCTGTCTTCTTCGATCACCGCGCTGACGAAGGCCCTCGCCCAGGCTTCCCCGGCTTTTTCTTTCAGGGGATGGCCCGTCTTGAGGTACGCGCGAAGCTGCCTGTCGGCTTCGTGGAGGAAGCCGAAGAAGCGTTCGCGGTCAAAGTACAGGGTTTCGTAGCTGCACACCTGCCACTCGCTTTTGCTGTACAGGTAGGTGCGGCAGGCGTTCAGCTGGTATTTGATATTGTCCAGTTTGCGCCGCTCCCAATACATGGAGCCTGCCAGCGGACGCCAGGGAAACGGGGCCATGTCCCCGAAGCACTGGCTAAACAGGTTTTTCCCGCCCAGGCCTTTTGCGGCGCAGCCGCGCTTCCAGGCTTTGGCGAACAGGGCTTTTCCTTCTTCCGGGCGTTTCAGCATCACGGATGAGCACATCAGTTTTTCCTTGGCGACGGAGAGCAGCGCGGAAAACACTTCCTCCTCCGTGTGTCCTTCCGGGCTGCGCAGCACGGCCATGACCCCATCCCGGGCCAGCATGGCGGGGTCGGCGTACTGCCGCGCCTCCTCCGGGTGGATGCCGTAGAGGATGGCAAACTCCATCATCCACCGATGCATTTTTTTCAAGAGCCATTCGTCAGCGCAGCCCGTTTTCACGTACGCTTTTTCAAAGTCCCGCATTTTTTGCAGGCTGTCCTGCGGGGAATCTGTGCCGATCTGGTTGAGCAGTTCATTCAGATAGATGCTGATAAAGCAGTCGTTGGCGAGGTGAAAATCGCCCTTCCGAAGCGCTGTGCGCCAGGTGAAATAACCCCGCAGCTGCTTGGTGTTCAGCATCCCATACGTGGCATAGAACGACTCCACCACCCCGTCCCAGGGCTGGTCATCCTCATAATCCCGCATGAACATGCCTTGCAGGTAAAATTTTTTCCGTTCGTCTGAGTAATAATACCCGGTGCCATATTCAAATAGCCGGCGCATTTTGCGAATTTGTTCGGGAATCGGAGCCCGCTTTTTCTCTTGCGCCGGGCCGGGATGGGGCAGGGGCGTTTCCCGATAAAGGGAGGATCTGGCCGGAGCCTGGTTTTCCAGCACAACGATATGGCCCTGCTGCCGCGCGGCAAACATCGCCCGGTCGAACAGGCGGTACACGGTATCGGGATCGGTTTGGCTGTCGAACCGCACGCCCACCCAATTGATCCCCTGCATGCGGTAGGGCTTCGTGAGAGAATCCGCTTGGGTTTCGGCCAGGATATTCGCCCCGCACTTGATGTCGCAGCGCTCGATTTCCTCGCCCGCATTTTCATCCCATTGGCGCATCAGAAGCGCGGCCCACTTTCCGGTTTGTGGGTCACACAGCACCGTGCAGCCGGGAGGAAACTCCTTTTTCCGCTGCTCGGTGATCTGGTATTTCTCTTTGGCATACACCGCCAAATCCGCTAACTTCATGCGCCCTTCCTGCGATTGCCCGTCGGCTGGTATTTCCGCGGTGGTTCTTCCCAGAAAAAAACCGCGCTTTTCATTTTACCATGAAAACGAAATATATCAAGCATGGATGGAAAAAAAGAACAGCGCAGCCAACCGATACAGGATGGCATGCGCTGTTGAACCTTGCAAGGCGATTGTTTTCTTTATACCGTTTCCAGATAGGCCATTCCCACGGGCAGCATGGGACGGCCCTCCGGCACATTGACGCGCTCTTGCCGCTGCCGGTTCAGGGCGCGGAGGCGGTCGGTGCGCTCCTGGACGCGAATGCCCAGCAGGGTTTTGCTCTTATAGCGGGACAGCAGCGCCCGGGTACCCATGGAAGCGGGAATCGCGGCCACAGGCCCGCCTGCCAGCCCGGCCAGCGCGCCCACGCCCATGGCGGCGCCCGTCTTGACGATGCGCTGCACCGCGTCGCCCAGCCCGGCCCGACCGGTTTTCTTGCCCAAAATCACCTTCATCTGCTCCGTGACGGCGATCACGGCGAAGGGCGCGGCGATGCTGAGGGAGTCGATCAGCCCGCTTTCCTCCAGCAGGCCGAAGTCCACCGCCACGTTATCGGCGTAGGACAGCCCCGCCGCGACGGAATCCATCACGGTGTCCCTCTTCCGCTTCGCGTATTTCTTCAGCAAGTCTTCATAAGCAGGCATTTTCTCGCGTCACCTCCCAATTGATGATCGGCGCAGTTTTCTACTTTCATTCCCATTATACCACATATTCCGGTTTTTGCAAACCCGTGACATATTTCAGACTTTTTTTGTGCAAAACGCAAAAAGCCCAGCGGTTTTCCGCCCGCTGAGCTTTGGTAAAAAACGGTCACGTAAAGGCTTTGATGATCGTCACGATCACCCAGGCCGCGCTGAAAATCGCCACCAGCCAGGTGGCCTGGCGGATGATGGACACAAGGCCGTCGGACTTTTTGGACTTTTTTTCCGACAGGGCTTTTTCGGCCTTATCGAGCCGCGCGGTCAAATCCCGCACTTCCTTCCGCAGTTCCTTGTTTTCCACGTCGGCGTCGTGCAGGCCGTCCAGCAGGCGCTGTTCCAGCTCGGTCTGCTGGGCGCTGAGCTTGTCGGTTTCCCGGAACAGCTTTTGCTGATCCTCGCTCAGGCCCTCGGCCACCAGGGTCATTTCGGAGGTGAAATCCTCCACCAGCTGGTTTAAGTCCTTGCCTTTCAGGGGATTGAACACACCGGTCATAAACTCCTTGGCGGACTGAACCATGTTCTTTTTCGGCTCCTCCGCTTCGGACACCAGGACGGCATTTTCTTCTTCTTTGTTCATGCGATGTTTTTACGCCATGCGGAAGCCTTCCGCGGTCTGTTCGTTCTGGTAGCGTTCCAGCAGGTTCTTGATGCGGTTATAAGGGTTGAGCAGCTTGGACAGGGTGCGGTCATGGTTCAGGGTGGCGATGATATAGGCGATGTACTTGCTCAGATCAGCCTCCACGAACCAGGGCGCGGCGGTCACTTCGGGGCGGCGGTAGGTCAGATTGGAGGACACCACCTTGGTCAGGTAGCCTTCGTTATACGCCTTGTTGAATTCCTCGATGCCGCTGGTGAAGAAGGCGAAGGTTGCGACGGCGAAAATGCGGTTGGCTTTGCGGGCTTTGAGCTCCTTGCACAGGTCGATCATGGAATCGCCGGAGGCGATCATGTCGTCCACCACGATCACGTCCTTGCCCTCCACGGAAGCGCCTAAGTATTCGTGCGCCACGATGGGGTTGCGGCCGTTGACCACGGTGGTGTAATCCCGGCGCTTGTAGAACATGCCCAGGTCCAGGCCCAGCACGGAGGAATAGAAGATGTTGCGCTGCATGGCGCCTTCGTCGGGAGCCACCACCATCATGTTGTCCTTGTCGATGCGCAGACCCTTTTCCGTACGGGTGAGGGCTTTGATCATCTGGTAGGTGGGCATCACGTTTTCAAACCCGATCAGCGGCACGGAGTTGGCCACGCGCGGGTCGTGGGCGTCGAAGGTGATGATGTTGGTCACGCCGTAGTTTTGCAGTTCCTGGAGCGCCAGGGCGCAGTCCAGGCTTTCGCGGGAGGAGCGCTTGTGCTGCCTGCTCTCATACAGCATCGGCATGATCACGCTGATGCGCTTGGCCTTGCCGCCGATGGCGGCGATCACGCGCTTCAGATCCTGGAAGTGGTCGTCGGGGGACATGGGCACTTCCATGTCGTACATCTTGAAGGTTTTGTTGTAGGCGCATACGTCCACGATGATGTAGATGTCGTATCCGCGCACGCTTTCTTTGATAACGCCTTTGCTTTCGCCGGTGCCGAAGCGCGGGCAGTAGGTTTTAATGAGGAAGGAATCGCGGTTCAGTCCCGGCATGGTGTAGAACTCTTCGTCCTGTGATTCCTGGAGGGAGTTCCATTTTTTCAGCCAGCCGTTGACCTTGTTGCCCATTTCCTCGCAGCCCGACATGGCGATCAAGCCCAGCGGCCCCACGGGGATACTCTTCAAGTCCCACTCTGTCAGAAAACTGTTCATGCCGCAGCACCCCTTTTTCAAAATATGCGCTGGTACGATGGACGGTTCTATTATACATGATTTTATCGAATCTGGAAAGAGGAAAGACGATAATTGATTCTTTTTGTAAAAAACAGCAAAAAAATGGCGAACATTTCAGGCTTCCCTGCAAGAAACGGTGGATAAACGGCGGGCGGTTTATATCACAAATCCGCCGTTTACGCCCAATGCCTGGCCGGTGATGAACGACGCGCTTTCAGAGGAAAGGAACAGCGCGGCGCGGGCCACGTCCTCCGGCGTGCCCAGGCGCGACAGCGGCGTGTCGTCCGCCAGCGCCTGCAAGTCCTCCTGGGAGTATTCCCGGAGCATGTCCGTTTGAATCACGCCGGGGCAGAGGACGTTGACCCGCACATTGGAGGGGCCGGCTTCCTTTGCCATCGCTTTCCCCAGGCCGATCAGCGCGGCTTTGCAGGCGGAATACGCCGCCTCGCAGGACGCGCCCACCTGGCCCCACATGGAGGAGATATAGAGGACGCTGCCCCGCTGCCGGGAAATCATGCCGGGCAGGAAGGCCCTCGTCGCCAGGAACGCGCCGCGGACGTGGACGGCGAACAGCTCGTCCCACTGGGAAACGGTCATGTCCTGCAAAAGACCTGTGTAGGAAATCCCTGCGTTGCAGATGAGGGCGTCCAGATGGGAAAATTGTTTGAGTACCTTTTCCGCCATGGCTGCCGTGTCCGCTTCGCTTTTCGCGTCGCAGCGCAGGGCCAGCGCCCCGGTTTCCCGGCTGAGGGCCAGAGCCTTTTCCTCGCTGTTCAGATAGGTGAACGCCACGCGCCAGCCCATTTCCGAGAACAGCCGCACCATCGCTTCCCCGATGCCCCGGGAACCGCCGGTGATCAGTGCCGTTTGCATCGTCGCAGTTCCTCCGATAGGATTGTTGATTCGGTGATAGTTCTAAGTTCTTAGTTCCAAGTTCTAAGCCGGATTTGCTCATGCATGACATCAATGGCGCAAAGAGCTTAGAACTTTAAACTTAGAACTAACAAATAAGAAAGAGCCGCTCCCAAGAGCAGCCCGTTCCACACTAAAAGTTTTCCCCCTGCCAGCCCCAGTGCTCCGTTTCCTCGTATTCCACATACACGCCGTCGGCGGGCACGGACAGAACGCTGCCCAGGATGCGGGTGGCTTCGGCGGTGAAGCGCTGGTAGGCTTCCCTATCCGCTTTGCCGTAGAGCTTCACGTTCACGAAAGCCAGGGGCTTGGCGCAGTCGCCCTTAAAATACATGCGGCAATTGTCCTCAAATTGCAGCATCAGCCAGTTTTCGCTTTTTCCCAGCAGGGTAACGGCGTCGCCCAGCTGCTTCGCCATGGCTTTTTCCGCTTCGCTGGAGATGGGACGGTTCACGCGGGTGTGGATGAACGGCACGGGGTTCCCTCCTTCAATCGAGTCCATTTTGTGATGGGATGATGCAAGTATACCATATACGGTACCCTGTTGTAAATGTCGGCGGAAAAACTTTTTCTCTTTTCAAAGGCGGAGATTCCTGTTATAATGGGTTGGAACGCTTGCGGCGCGGGATGAAAGAAACGCGGCGTATCGTTATCATGATCGGAGGGAACACTATGCAGGCAATGGACGCGGCGAAGCTGCTGGCCCAGGCCATTCAGGAAAGCCCGGAATACCGGGAATACATACAGCTGAAAAAGGAAATCGACGACGACGCGGGCATCAAGGCGCTGATTCAGGAATACCGCAAATTGCAGACCGGCATGCAGATGCGCATGCTGTCCGGCCAGGGGATTGATTCGGAGGAAACCCAGCGCTTTAACTCCCTGAGCATGCTCCTGTTCGCGGACAACCGCACGTCAGGCTTCCTGATGGCGGAAATGAAGATGCAGCGCATGATGGCTGAGATTTTTGAAACCCTCACCCGGGCGGCGGGAATGGAAATCCCCGTACCCGGGATGTGATGATCGCAGGAGGACAGGTTGAACAGGAATCGGCAAGAACGGGATTACACGCCCGAAGAACTGCACAGGGAAAGAGAGTACGGCGTGTTCTGGTACAGCTGGCTGTGGACGGCGCTGCGTCCGCTGCTGTTGGCGCTGTGCGTGGTGCTGGTGGTGGCCGGGGTGGTGATGGGCGGCTGGAATTGGGTGAACCGTAATTTCCTCGCGCCGGTGGACGCAGAGGATCAAACCGAAATCACCTTCGTGGTGGCCTCCGGCAGCAGCCTGACCAAGGTGGCCAACAACCTGGAGGAGGCCGGGCTGATTCATAACCGCACGGTGTTCAAGTACGTGGCGGACTTCCTGGGCTACGGCCAGAAGATCCAGTCCGGCGAATACAAGGTCAACCGCGCCATGAACATGCGGCAGATCATGGATCTGCTCACCACCGGCGACGGCAACCCCATCACCCGGAACATCACCATCATCCCCGGCTGGACGGTGCGGGACATCGCGGCGTACCTGGCGGAGCAGAAGGTGATCGAAAACGAAGAGGCATTCCTGGGCTTGTGCAGGGCCGGCACGTCGTTCGCCGAATACTATTATGTGGCGGACGTGCTCGCCTCCCCGAACGCCGCGGCCCGGATGTTTGCGCTGGAGGGCTATCTTGCTCCGGACACCTATGAGATTTATACCACAGCCGCCGCGGAAGATGTGATCCGCAAGCTGTTGAGCCAGACGGAAGCGGTGTTCAATGAGGAATACCACGTCCGCGCGGAACAGCTGAAAATGACCATGGACGAGGTGCTCACCCTGGCCTCCATGATCGAGAAGGAAGCCAAGACCGCCGATTTTAGCAAGGTCTCCGCCGTGTTCCACAACCGGCTGAAGAAGAATATGACCCTGGGCAGCGACGTCACCGTGAAATACGTCAGCGGGGTCAAGCGCATGGCGCTGACCGACAGCGACCTGAAAGTCAATTCGCCCTATAACACCTACATCGTCAGCGGTCTGCCCCTCGGCCCCATCTGCTCCCCGTCGCCCGCGGCCATCCGCGCGGCGCTGTATCCCGACGAGCAGTACGTGCAGGACGAATACCTGTATTTCTGCTCCAAGGACCCCAGCACAGGCGAGCTGTATTTCAGCCGCACCCTGCAGGAGCATGAACTGGCCGTCAGCATCTACGCGCCGCTGTGGCAGGCGTATGACCGGGAGAAGGGATTATAAAGCAAAGCAAACGGGTCTGCTGCAATTGAGAAGTTCTAAGTTCTTAGTTCTAAGTTCTAAGCCTTTAATAACATTTTACGCGAATTACATTGCATAGATGCACATTTAGCTTAGAACTTGGAACTTAGAACTTAGAACTCGTGATTGTCCAAGCAGCAGAGGAACCGCAACTGAACAGATACAAGGCAGAATAAAAAGAGCTGTGAGAAAAGAGGATGACAATTCTTCTTTTTCACAGCCTTTTTGCGTTTAATCAGTCCAGATAGCCTTCCCGGGCTTTGATCTTGAAGCGCTGCTCCAGCAGGTGCATCTGGTCGTCGGTGATGGTATTGAGGCGGGGCAGGTGGGCGATCTTCATATAGATTTCGGCGGCCTTTTCGGCGGTTTCGATGAGGCCGAAGGTTTCGTCCAGGTCCTTGCCCGCGCCGTAAATGCCGTGCTGGCTCCAGACCACCAGCCGGGCCGTGAGTATTTTTTCCGCGGTGGCTTCGCCGATTTCATTGGTGCCGCAGAGCATCCAGGGCAGCACGTTCACGCCTTCGGGGAAGACCACAATGCATTCGGTGCACATCTGCCAGAGGGTGCGGGTGAATTCCCGTTCGTCCAGCGAGTGCACGTAGGTCATGGCCAAAAGGTTGGCGGGATGGCAATGCATCACCACCCGGTTTTCGGGGTTCACTTTCAGCCGCGCCACGTGGCTCATCATGTGGGCGGGGAATTCGCTGGTGAAGCTGCCGCCGTCGTTGAAGCCCCAGATCAGCTCGGCCAGCTCGCCGTAGGCGGTCACGCGGATGATGCCCAGGTTGATTTCCGGGGCGTACTGCACGTTCTTGAAGTATTTGCCGGTGCCGGTGACGAGGAAGTATTTGCCGTCCAGCTCGGGGGCGGTGAAGCCGGTAGGAATTTTGAGCTTTACGTTGGTGAGGTCAAGATAGTCCTTCACGTCCGCTTCGTCCAGCATCAGGCTCACGTTGCCGCCGTTGCGCTCGTCCCAGCCGTGGGCGTACATGTTGGTGACGGTGCGGATCATGTCCACCATAAAAGGCGCGGTCAGAATGTCTTTCATTTCCTGTTCACCAGCACTTTCTTTTCATATTCTTCGATTTGCGGGAACCACTCGCCGTCGGCGGGCTTGCCGCAGCGGCGGCAATATTCGTCCCAGATCTCGCCGAAGGGCAGGGTTTTCAGTTCCTCCTGGCGTACCATCAGTTCGGTGAACCGGCCCTCATCCTGCAATTGCTTGAGGCAGGCGGCGGGGGTCAGCAGGGCGGACAGCAGCGCCTTTTGCACATTGCGATAGCCAGTCACCCAGGCGGAGATGCGGTTGATGGAGGCGTCGAAGTAATCCAGCGCGATGTTCACGCGCCCGTCCAGACCGCCGCAGCGCACGATTTCCTTGGCGATTTCCTTGGTCTCGTCGTCGAACAGCACCACATGGTCGCTGTCCCAGCGGATGGGACGGGTGACGTGGAGGGCGATTTCCGGGAAAAAGGCCAGCAGGGCGGGGATTTTGTCGCTGACCACTTCGGTGGGGTGATAGTGGCCGTTGTCCATGAGGGGAATGCACTTGTCCATGTTCATGGCGGCGTAGGAAAGGGAGAATTCCGCGCTGCCCACGGTGTAGGCTTCTACGCCGATGCCGAACACCTTGCTTTCCACGCAGGGCTTGACCTTCTTGAAATCGTAGGGCTCGGACAGGATTTCGTCGATGCTCTCCCGGTAGCGCACCCGGGGGCCCATCCGGTCGGCGGGCACGTCCTTGAAGCCGTCGCCCGTCCAGATGTTCATAGTGCAGGGCTGGCCCAGCTCTTCCGCCAGGTAATTGGAAATGCGGATGCAGGCTTTCCCGTGTTCGATCCAGAATTTCCTGGTCTCCTCATTGGGACTGGACAGGGTCAGCGGGTCGCACTTGGGATGGGAGAAGAAGGTGGGGTTGAAGTCGCAGCCCAGGCCGCGGGCTTTGCAGAAGTCCACCCACTTCTGGAAGTGCTTGGGTTCCAGCTTGTCGCGGTCGGCCCACTCGCCCTTTTCAAAGATGGCGTAGCTGGCATGGAGGTTCATCTTGGGCTGGCCGGGGATGAGGGACAGCACCTTGTCGATGTCCGCCATCAGCTCTTCCGGGGTGCGGGCGCGGCCGGGGTAATTGCCGGTGGTCTGGATGCCGCCGGTCAGGGGCTTGCTGGGGTCTGTGTCAAAACCGCGCACGTCGTCGCCCTGCCAGCAGTGCAGGGAAATCGGCACGGTTTTCAGCTTGTCCATGGCAGCTTCCACGTTCACGCCCAGGGCTTCATAGCGTTTTTTTGCTTCTTCGTAACTCATGCGTCCGCCTCCATTTGAATTTTTAAATTGCCAAGCGCCGTTGCCTCAATGGGCAGGGCGATCACTTGCTTGCCGGTAGCTTCTTCGGTGAGCCGGTTGAGATAGCCATTCTTGGCCCCGCCGCCCACGATGTACAGCTTCTGATAAGTCTTGCCTGTGTTGCACTCGATTTCCTCAATGGCCTGCTTGTATCCCAGGGCCAGGCTGCGGTAGGCGCAGCGGAAATAGCCCATGGCGCACTTGGGCGGGTGGGGCAGCTTCGCGTCGAAAGCCGCCTTCATGCTTTCGGGGGCCAGAAAAATGGGGTCGTACACGTCCACGGTGTGGTCGAAATGCTTTTCCTCCGCCTCGGCGGTGATCTCGTTCCAGGGCTTGTCCGGACACAGTTCGGCCCGAAGCCGGTTCACCAGCCACATGCCCATGATGTTTTTCTGGTAGCGGTTGTACTGTACACCGCCCTCGTTGGAGTAATTGGCGGCCTGGCTGGCTTCGTCGGTGAGGGGCTTCGGGGTTTTCACGCCCAGCAGGCTCCAGGTGCCGCTGGAAATATACAGTTCGCTGCCCTCCATGGGAATGCCCTCCACCGCGCTGCCGGTGTCGTGGGTGGCGCAGAGCACGACCTTGATGCCCTTATATGTCCCGATCACCGTTCCGGGCTGCTGCAGGGGCTTGAAGAACCGTTTGGGCAGGCCCAGGGCCTCAATGATTTCTTCATCGTATTCCCCGGTTTGGGCGCTGACCATGCCGGTGGTGGTGGCGTTGGTGTACTCGTGGGATTTCACGCAGCAGAGCTTATACATTAAATACTCCGGAATCATCAGGAACCCGCAGGCATTGTCCAGCCGCCCGGCCAGCTTGTCGGCGTACAATTGGTAAATGGTGTTGAAGGGCTGGAACTGGATGCCTGTTCTGCGGTACAATTCCGCAAAGGGTATTTTTTCATGCACCCTGGGAATCACTTCTTCCGTCCTGCCGTCGCGGTAAGCGTAGCAAGGCCGCACTTCCTCGCTGCCGTTCATCAGCACATAGTCCACCGCCCAGGTGTCGATGGACAGGCTTTCAATCTGCGGAAACTCCTTCAGCGCTTCGTCGATGCCGTTTTTCACATACGAAAACAAGGCATCGATATTCCATATCAGATGCCCGTTTTCCGTTTCCACGCCGTTGGGGAAACGATATACTTCCTTGGTCTGCAGTTGTCCGTTTTCCCGCCAGCCCACGATATGCCGCCCGGAGGAAGCCCCAATGTCAACAGCCAGATAGTACTTCATGTTTTCGCCTCATTCTAAAAGGATACTTTTTTCCCTTTCAGTATAGCATTTTTCCCTGACTTTGGCAATGAGGTTTTTATGCGCTTTTTAGAATGATTTTTGATCTGCGATCAGGTGGCCGGGTCGATGATGGACACGTCGATGCGGGGATAGCTCTTCACGTTGCCGTCGTCGCTGAGCACGGTATAGGTGCCGGCGGCGGTGCCGTAAATCTTTACCTTGCTGTCCACGGCAAAGGCGGGCTTCTCCTGGCAGATGAGGTAGCAGATGTCCTTATAGGCGCTGCCGGATTTGGTGAGGGCGAAGGTGACCACCCATTCGTTCAGGCTCTGGGTGATGCCGGTGATATAGCCCTCCTCCCATACGCTCCGGCCCTGGCTTTCCGTTTTCGCCAGATTCGCGTAGGCCATTTTCTTGGCGTTGGCGCGGATCTTGTCGCCCCGTTCGGAGTCGGAATAGGTGCGGGTGCCGGTGAAGGAGAAGGTGCGCTCGTGCATGCCCTTCTTGCTCACGGTAAGCACGAACTGATAGGTGCCTTCCAGGTGGGTATCCACCTTGAACTGGAACTTGGCCCCGCTGACGGTTTTGTTGTACGGCACGGGGCCAGACACGGAAAGCTGGGCTTTTGCGCCCTCCAGGCCGGTGCCGGAGAGGATGGTTTCATCGTCCAGCGAATCGCCGGGCGTCACCAGCAGTTCAACCGGCAGCAGGCCCTGCTTGAACGTGACGGAGTACAGGCGCTGGGCGGTAATAGCCCCTTCCTGCTCCGCGGTCAGGGTGAGGGAGTACACGCCCTGGGAGGGCAGCGTCACCTTCACGGCAAAGTTGCCGCTGTTGTTGGCGGTGTCGGTGAAGCTCTGGCCGCCGGTGGTGCCCAGGGAGAACAGGGTGGCGGTGACTTTGGCTTTCTTTACGGTAATGCCTTTGATGGTGAAGGTGGCTTCGCTGGTCTCCGTGGGCGGCGCGCTGGTGAGCGACAGCTTGATGGGCAGGGCGGGCATGGGCAGCACTTCGGTGAATTCCCAGGTTTTCATGATTTTTTCCAGCAGCGCGTTGTCCGCCTGCTTGGGGCTGCGTCCGCGAATCTGCATGTCCAGTGTGATGGTGTAGCCGTTGCGGATGGTGCGGCGCTGGTAGCCCGCGCAGACCAGTTCGCCCTCCTGCCGCAGGGTGTATTCCGTTTGCAGGAAGCGCAGGGCATTCTTGCCGTAATTGGCCCACTTGGCGGAGGAATAGGTGTAGCCCAGCAAGCCGTAGGCGGTGCCGTTGGTGTGGGACACGCGGAACTCCTTGCGCATGGCCTCGTCCTGGTTGTTCAGGTCAAAATAGGTCTGGCCATCCACGTCCCGCAGGGCGGTGATCACCAGGGTGCGGCCTTCCTCTTCGTCGTAGGCGGTCAGCAGCACGCCTTCCTGGTCAAAGCTGTTGGAAAGCGCGTCGTGATCCAAGCCGTGCTGTTCCAGCCAGTCCCGCTTCGTGCCCAAGTTGTAGGGCGTCAGCACCTGTTCAAAGTTGTCGGGGATGGTCACGGAAGCGCGCACGTCTCCGAAGGAAAAGGTTTCAGCCAGGGCCGGCGCAGAAAAAACGAGCGTCAGCAGAAGCGCCCCCAACAGAATGAATAGTTTTTTACGCAGCATGTGCGTGCCTCCCTTCGTATCTCAGCCATGGGAAAACATGGCGCTGTGGAAAAAATCAGTGCGTATTGGACAACGATTGTATTTTATCACATTTCTTTGTTTATTTCAACTATGCGCGGTTTCCGCAATTGTAAAGTTTCGGGAATGGAGTTACTGCTCCACCAGGGCGGCAAATTCCTTAGCGTCATGGCCTTGCCGGGCACAGCGGGCAAGCATGGCTTGAATCTCATTGTACCTGTCTTTCAGCTTCCGGGATTCCGCTTCGTAGTCAGCGGACAGGCTGGCAAAGCGCTCGTCGGAGATACGGCCAAACACGTTGTCCTCATATAGCCTTTTCGCCATCCCATTCCCCGCTCGGAAAACCGTATTGTTTCTCACGCTCATCCACGTTTCTTCGTAGAAAAAACCTGGCGACGAATCATTCCGCCGCCAGGAAAAGTGTCTTATTTTCATCTGATCTTGATCCTCTGTTCCTCAGATTTGCTGTCCTCTGCGCTTCAGCTCATACGCCGCGCGGTAGACCAGCAGCTCATTGCAGGCCCAGTTGAAGACCTCCATGTCATCTTCGTTGTTGAAGAGGTTCACAAAGTTGAAGAACATGGGCCAGGTGACTTCCTTTCCGGCATACTGCCAGAGGGTTCCCGTGAAGATGACGAATTTGGTCTTTTGCAGATACTGTACATATTCCGGCTTTTGCTCCAGGAGGAAGGATTTCATGTGATCCAGGGCAAAGCGGACATGGGACAGCTGGCGCTGCAGCTTCTCCATGCTGACATGGGATGTGGAGGTGCTCATGCCTTCCCCGGTGACGTAGTGGTACAGCGCCTGCTCCAGGACGCCGATGGACCTTGCCTGCGCCAGGAGCACCGTCGAGATGTAATAATCCTCTCCCATGTTGCAATAGCCCGGCTGCAGGAAGGGCAGCGAGCGCTGAACCAGCTCTCCGGAGATCGCGTGATGCGTGAGTCCGGAGAGGGTCTCCCCGGTCAGCAGCGCTTTCAGCCGATCTTCCGTTTGGGCGGGAGAAATGACCCGGCCGTTTCCGTCGTCGATCATCTGGAAGGAGAGGACATCTAACGTTTTTTCATTAAGCGTCTTTCGCAGCGTTTCCAGGGCGCTTTTCTCCAGGTAATCGTCGATATCCACAAACAGGATATACTGTCCGGCAGCGTTTTGCATGCCCGTCCGCCGGGCTTCATACACGGAGCGGTTCCGCTCATGGGACAGGATGCGGAAGCGGGAATCTCCTTCCGTGAGGACCCGAATCAGGGAAACGGAGCCGTCCGTGGAGCCGTCGTCCACGATCAGCGCCTCAAAGTCCGGATCAGTCTGGGCCTGCAGGGAGCGGATGCATTTTTCCAGCACCTTTTCCTGGTTGAAAACGGGGGTGATGATCGTAAAATAAGGGGTCACGGGTTCAGCTCCCTTCTGTTGTTTCACTGCCGGAAATGCCGGATCACAGCGGGATCGTCCGTCATATGGACGGGGGCGATCGCGTCCTTCAAAACGCCGCGGCTGAACTGCTGAAGCTCCTGATACAGCAGATGGGTTTCCGGTTCGCACGGGAAGACGTTCAGCGCGCCTTCCGGGAAAGCGGGACGAATCCGGCGCAGGGCTTTCTCCGCCGCATTTGCCAGCTTCCTGAGGACAGCGGCATCGTTCATCCGGTTCATAGCTTCGGCGGTATAAGGCTCCAGCGCCAGGGCAAACCGTCCCTTCTCCGCCCCTGGCATGAACGTGAAATCCGCCAGAGATTCGCCAAGGGATTGCTCGCATGCGCGAACCGCCTCCACCACATCCTCCTCCCGGACGCCGTGGAAAGATGCCAAGTCATAGTCCGCGGGGCAGCAGGGGCTGACCCGCAGGCGCTGCTCATCCGCTTCCTCGCACCGAAGCGTCATACCCGTGCGGTAGCGGCACAGGCCGGCCATGTTGGATACCAGCGTTTCGTATTCCTCGCCCTGCCTCAGGGCGTTTACCAGCAGCGTTTCCTTTTCCGGGTTCCAGCCCGCGGGGACAAACTCGAAGAACGCGTTGTCCGCGTCCAGCAGGCATCCGCCTTCCTCCGCCGGGCGGCCATAGAACGCCGCCTCGTCCTGCAGGGGCAGGTCGATCAGGGGGATGTCCCCCAGGGCGGGAAGAACAGCCTTGCGGTAGAAAGCATAGCTGCCGGAGATGTTCGCGAAGACCCGTTTGAGCTTTGGCCAGATCTGGGAGAGTGTGGGTTTCCCGTCGGCCTGCTCAAAGATTTTTCGCAGCTGTTCGGCCCGCTCCGGATGGGGAAAGAGCCGGGCGGAAAGCTTTTCGAGGATTTCCTTTGGAATATCGGTGATGGCGGAGATCCGCCCGAGACGGATATCTTCGCAGAGCGCGCTCCAGCCGAGATACAGCCGCCGGAGGTCGCCAAAGAGAATCCAGGCGTTGGGCGCGTAGATGGTTTCCACATCCGGGTCTGCCAGGGCAAAGACCAGGCGCACGGAACTGGAATCATAAATTTTCTCCGGGAAAAGCAGTTCCGCAGGGGTGGTGAAGCGGGCGGAGGTTCCCGGAGATTTGAGGCCCCGGGCGGTATACTCCGTGAGAATCAGGCCCATCAGGGTGTTCGTGTATTTCACGTCCATGGTCAGCCGGCTTGGCCGGAAGGGCAGGCTTTCCAGCATCAGAAAGGTGCGGGAGGCGCCCACGGCTTCGCTGAAGGCATCCACATAGGGAGCGAGGGAACGCGCCGTAAAGGGAATGCGCTTCGGGGCGTTTCCTCCCCGGTAGGCATAGGCATAGGCGGTGATCTCATCGTCCGTGAAGATGCCTTCTTCTCCGATTTCGGTGGTGAGCCGAACCATGGGTTCATAGACGCCATCGTCCGTGACGGGGGATTTTTCACAGTATTCCTCGATGGTCAGCATCCGGGACAGGCCATAACGCTTTGAAAAATCCGACTTGGCGCTGCGGCGGATGACCTCGTTCAGGGCATCCCGCTGGCGGTCGATGAGGGTGACGGGGAGGGTGTGAACCGCCCGGTCGATATACGTGCCGGGAACGGCGTCCTCCTGCAGGATGACCTTCCATGGCAGCGTGTTCTGCCGGACGTCCCGTCCGCCGTAATAGATCTTCGAGGGCGCCACCGGCTTCAGATCCTGGATGTAAGGCCGAAGGATCTCCCGAGTCTCCGCCCGCTGCCCTTCGGACAGGTCGGGGCACATCTTCATCCAGATGACCACCATGAGCAGCAGATTGCCGATGGTTTCGTTCATGTACAGGCCGTAGCTGATTCCCTTGTCGAAGAGCTTTTTGAACCCGTGGACATAATCCATCAAAAGTTCGGGGGTGACCCTGGTGGTCTGGACAAGGGATTCGCTGTTGACAAAATAGATATAGCCGATCAGCTGCGGGGCCAGCACGATCCGCCGGGCCTTGCCATACACCCCGAAGACAAAATCGTAGTCCTCGGCGAACTTCACCGTGTCGTCAAAGAAGAGATCGTTTTCCAGGAGGAAGCTTCGGCGGTAGAGCTTGGAGGTGCACATGGCCCAGGTGCTCACAAAGAGCTTTGTGCCGTCCCATGTGTCCCGGCTGACCACGATGGTTTCCCGGGTCTGGTCCCAAAGCACCAGCTCGTTCAGAATCAGCCCGCCTTCCTTTTCCAGCTCCACCTTGCGGCGGAAATGGCACACATCCGCGTCCGTTTCCCGGATGTAGCGCAGGGCTTTTTCCAGGCAGGCGGGGGTATACCCGTCGTCCGCGTCCAGGAAACCGATAAACTCGCCTCTCGCCATCCGCAGGCCGTGGTTGCGGGGGCTGGAGGGGGAATGGGCCTCATTGTCAAGGGGGACGATCAGCACGTTCGGATGGCCGTCCAGCTTTTCATGCACATAGGCTGCGCAGTCCTCCCGGCAATTGTGCAGGACGACGATCCACTCCACGCGGTCGAAGCCCAGCGTCTGGGAGAACATGGATTCCACCACATGGTCGAACATGCGAGGGTTTGTGTTGTGAACCGGAATCACAACGGAAACATCGTATGCGTCGTTCATCGGAATTCCTCCCTGCACGGTAATTGTTTCCTGCTCTCCCCCTGACAGGGGAGAGCTCAGCGTGTCGACAAAGTCGACACGCTGCCATCGAAAGCCTGCTAAAGCAGTCTTTCGATGGAGCATCAATTTCCTGTAAAATGGCATTTCCTACGGAAACGCTCATTTTACGGCCGGAAATTGATATAGGAAGCGGACAAGGTTCGCTCCTCGGCGACGTACACGCCGCCGCCTGCGGATTCAAAATCGAAGGGCTGCGGCCCTTCGATGCATCCCGGGGTCTTTGTCGACAGTCTCTGCTCTCGCTCTGACAGGGGAGAGGTTTCATCTGCATTTTTATCAATCAACGCAGCGTATTTGGCAGAAGTTCAGGCCGCCCGCCGCCGCGGCGCTCAGACCGTTTTCAGGTTCCTTTGCGCGATCTCCTCGACCTTTTCGAGCAGCGCGTTGGCCTTTTCCTCGCTGATGAAGTTCTTGTCAAAGGTAAGCACGATGGCCAGAACGCTGTCGCCGATGGAGAAGCAGAGGAAGTCCATCTGCGCCCGGGCCGCAAGGGCCAGGGGATCCAGCTCGATGCGCTTGCTGAAAAGGGATGTGAGGGTAAAGTCCTCGTTTTCCTCGATGTACTCCATGCAGTTGAACACCAGGTGCGGATAGGGTGCCCGGCCCTTCAGAACCATGCGGTACATCAGATCTCCCTGGGGCTTCACACGGTTCATGGCCTCCACGATCTTCCGGCTGATTTCTTCATGGGCGCGGGCGTCCCTGCGCACGGGAATCGCCATATGGATCGGGAAGAAACCGGCGGTATTGAAATACCTGGCGTTGTTGCGGCCGCCAAAGACGTTGTAGAACACGGTCTCTTCTTCGTCCATCACTTCCAGGTATGCCTGGGAAATCAGGCTGAAAAGGTAATCCGCCGGCTGGATTCGGAACTTTTCCATCACGGGATCAAGCAGGTTCTTCCTGCCCAGGCCCTTCCGAAGGGTGACGGTTTCGCCCATCGGGCAGGGGTCGGCGCGGAACAGCGGCTCCTCCGCGGGCAGGGTCTGTTCCTCTGCGGGCGCGGCGGCCATGACGGCGTCCGTATAAGCGAAGTAATCCGCGTTCTCCGTGACCTTTGCCGAGGGATCAAGCAAAACCCGGCGGACATTGGCGATCAGCTTTTCCACAAACACATGATCCATCAGGGCGTGCTGGATATGCAGGAGGATGACGACCTTTTCCCCTTGGTAAACCCGCAGGTCAAAGAGCCTGTCCGCGCTCCCCACGTCAAAGGGCGTGCAGAAAGCGTCCAGCTCCGCCTCCGTGGGCTCTCCGGGGCGAATCTCCAGATCTTCTTCCTTCAGCAGTTCGCCCCGGTACGGAATCTGGAACCAGTCGTCTCCTTCCTTCCGGAGGATGGTATACAGATAGGGGAAGGTGTTGAACACTTTGAGGAACGCGGCGCGGACGGCTTTGGCGTCGGGCCATTTTTCGGAAAACTCAAACTTGCGGTACATATCCGCCGTGGGGTTTTTGATGGTGAACTGGCGCATCTGGGGCGTCAGGGGATACTTTTCCTTCTTTTCCGTCTCCTCGCTGCGCAGCACTTCGGAGGAGCGAATCTTCTCCGCCAGGGAGCGGACGGTGATTTCCTGGCCCATCATTTCGGTGAGCTTCAGCTCCACGCCGTAGTTATCCAGGATATCGGAGGCCAGGTTGATGTACAGGAGGGAGGTGAAGCCCGCGTCGCTCAGGGGCGTGGTAACGCCAAAGTCCTCAAACCGGACGATCTTCTTGCAGTCCGCCAGCAGGAAAGCCTCCGTATCGTCGGCAGGCGCCACGATCTCCAGCGCGTTCACCTCGATCTCCGGCAGGTGCAGCAGGTCGATCTTGAAGTTCACGTTCAGCGGGAACTGGGGCAGATACTTGAAGTAGTCCGGAATCATATAGGGCGTCAGCACATTGGCCAGATGCGCCCGGAGCGCCTTTTCATCCGCCGGGCCGTCGCCGGTGTAGTAGGCCACCAGGTGCTCGGCGTTGTTGATGATATTGACCTTTGCCAGCGCCTTTTCGATGCGGACGCCGGGGAAGGACTGAATCACCTTTTCGATCTCGCCGGGCTCCATGCGCAGGCCCCGGAGCTTGATCTGCTGATCCTTGCGGCCCACGACGCGGCAGCCGCCGTCCTCGTACAGAACGACCAGATCGCCGGTGCGGAAATACTTCACGCCGTCCACTTCCACGGTTTTGGCTTGCATTTCCTTTTCCAGGTTGAGGTAGCCGGCCATCAGATTGTCCCCGGCCATCACCAGCTCGCCCGTGGTTCCGGGGGACACGGGGCGGTTGTCCTCGCCCAGGGCCAGGAATTTCCAGCCATAGGCCGGGAAAAGGTGGGAATCCGCCGAATCCACCGCTGCCGCAAACATGGAGGCGTTGCCTTCCGTCTGGGAGTAGCCGTTGAGGATGATGCAGCGCGGAGAGGCTTTGTGCACCGCCTCCGCGAACCCGTCCGGAATCCGCTCGCCGCCGACAGCGATGATGTTCACCGTTTTGAACGCCTCGTGATAGACCGGAATGTTCAGATACTGCATCATGCGGGAGGGCGTGCCGGTCAGGATATCGACCTTGTACCGGGCCATGTATTCCGCCATGAGCATGGGGCTGCGGGAATGCTCTGAATCCGCCATGATGTAGGTGATGGCGTTCGCCACGCAGATGGTGTATTCAATGTAGAAGAAGATGAACGTCACGCCGGTGACGCCCAGGAGCATGGAACCGTGCTCCTTCGCGGCCATGGACAGCCGGTTTTCCTTCCGGGCGGTAAGCGTATTGAGGAAGCCCCGGTGGCGCAGCATAACGCCCTTGGGAGCGCCGGTGGAGCCGGAGGTATAGATGATCAGGCAGGACGACAGCCCGTCCGCATCCGGGCGGGGCGGCTCTGTATCCGCTTGGCCTTCCATCACATCCCGGAAGGCGACGGAGTCTCCCGCGCCGTCCGCTGTGAGGGTAAACAGAGGTCGGGCGTCCTCGCGGATGGCGTCGATCCGGCCCTGGGGAAAGTAGGCGGCGACGGGAACCATCACAGCGCCCGCCTTCATGATGCCGAACATCGCGATGATCGGGGTAATGTTCTTGGGCAGATTCACCAGGATACGGTCTCCGGGCTTCACGCCGCGCGCAAGCAGGCCGTTGGCGAAGCGGTTGACTTCCCGGTTCAGCTGGTCGTAGGTAAATTCACCCTCCGGAGCGATTACGGCGGTGCGGTCGCCATGCTGTGAGGCGGCGGCAATCAGAAGATCGGAAACGAGTTCAATGGGCATGAGGTTTTTTCCTCCTCTGAGTGTTTGTCGGTATGATTCGACCAGCCGAAGAGGGCGGTCGGTAAGCCCTCATCTCTTTCTAAGCAGGAGAAAACTGACTGGCATATAATTCTGCGTAAAGCCCATCCTCCGCCAGGAGCTGCCGGTGGGTTCCGGTCTGGATGATATCCCCGTCCTTCAGCACGAAGATCAGATCCGCGTTGACGATGGTGGACAGCCGATGGGCGATGACGAAACTGGTGCGGCCCCGGCTCAGCTCGTCCAGCGCCTGCTGGATCAGCATTTCCGTGCGGGTATCGACGGAGGAGGTCGCCTCGTCCAGGATCAGAATCGGCGGGTCGCGCAGCATGGCCCGGGCAATGGTGATCAGCTGTTTCTGCCCGCCGGAAACGCCGGTTTGCTCCGAAAGCACGGTGTCCAGCCCATCCGGCAGGGAGTTTACCAGATATTCCAGCCCGCAGCGGCGCACCGCGTCCTGCAGCTGTTCTTCGGAGGCTTCTCCGGAAAAGCAGCGCAGGTTGTCCCGGAGGGAGCCGGTGAACAGGAAGGTTTCCTGCAGCACCATGCCCAGCGTGTTATGCAGATCGCGCCGGGAAATCTCCCGGATATCGCGTCCGTCAATCCGGATGCTGCCGCTGCACACTTCATAGAAGCGCATCAGCAGGTTGACCAGGGTGCTCTTGCCGGCGCCGGTGGGCCCGACGATGGCCACCTTCATGCCCGGGGATACCTTCGCGGAGAAGCCGTGGATGATTTCCTGCCCCTCCCGGTAGCCGAAGCGGACCTGGTCGAAAACCACCTCTCCCCGCACGTTTTCAGGGAGGGCGGAGCCCTTGTCCTCCATTTCCGGAAGATCCAGGAGCTCGACGATCTTGGCGGCGCTGACATAGCTGACGGTCAGCTGGCTCATGATGCCGGCAAAGAAGGTGACGGGGGTGGCCAGCATTTTGGCGAACAGGATGAACGCGGTAAGCGTGCCGATGGTTACGCCGCTTCCCTCCCGGAACATCAGCCACGCGCCTACCAGGCAGATGAGCACATAGGACAGGTTGTTCACCAGCGCCATGACCGGGTTCAAAAGCTTCTGGATGAACTGGCCTTTTTTCAGCTCCGCGCTGTAGCGGTCGTTGACCTGGCGGAAGGCTTCGGTCACGTCCTTTTCCCCGTGGAAGGCCTTGATCACCAGATGGCCGGAGAGCGCCTCGTCGATCCCCGCGTTCATCCGCTCCAGGCTCTGCCGCTGCGCCTGCTGCATGGGCATCGCCCTGCGGGCTGCCAGGGCGCTGGCCCAGGCCCCCAGGAACACGAGAACCACCACGCACAGGGCCAGCGGAGGGCAGCGCAGGAACATCAGCAGCAAAGCCCCCACGAACAGCGCCGCGTTTTGAAACAGGGGGCCGATGGACTTGGAGATCGCGGTGGCGACGTTGTCCGCGTCCGCGGTCATGCGGGCGATGAGGTCGCCGGCGGACACCCGGTCGTATTCGATGAGCGCGATCCTGTCCAGCTTGCGGTTGAGCGCAAGCCGGAGATTTCCGCCGATTTGCTGGGCGTAATGCTCCATCCGCCGGTTGAAAATCAGGCTAAAGACGAACAGCAGCGCCACGATGCCCCCGGCGATGAGCGCCTCACGGGTGATGGCGGGAAAATCCGGCTCCCCGGACAGCCCCGCCTGAATCCGATCCGCGATGGCCTGAATCCGATCCGGAATCAGCACGTTGCACAGGGCGGCCGCGACGCCGGCGAGCATCACGAGACAAAGGGGAACTTTATAAGGCAGGATGAAAGCGGCGATTCGCTTCAGGACGGCCCGATCGATCTTCTTTTTCTCTTTCATCCGGCCACCTGCTCTCTTGCCTGGGATTCGGCAAACTCCCGGTACACGGCGCAGTTTTGCATCAATTCCTCATGGGAGCCCTGGCCGACGATGGTTCCCCTGTCCATGACAAGAATCATATCCGCGTCCCGGATGGTGGAAATCCGCTGGGAAACGATGAGCACCGTGGCCCCCGCAGCAGTTTCCTTCAGGGCTTTGCGGAGATGGCTGTCGGTCTTGTAATCCAGGGCGGAAAAGGAATCGTCGAAGAGATAGATTTCCGGATCCCGGCAAATGGCCCGGGAAATGGCGAGCCGCTGGCGCTGGCCGCCGGAGAAATTGACGCCCCCCGTTTGCACCTCCGCGTCGTACTGGCCCTCCTTTTGGCGGATAAACTCCTCCGCCTGGCCGGTGCGGGCGGCTTCCTGAATCCGCTCCAGGGTCGCGTGGAAGCGGCCCTCCCCATAGGCGATGTTCGACCGGATGGTGCCGGAGAAGAGGAAGCTGGTCTGAGGCACATAGCCGATTCGCCCGCGCAGGGCTCCCAGGGTATATTCCCGCACGTTCAGGCCGTCCACCAGCACTTCCCCCTCCCTTGCGTCACAGAGCCTGGGAATCAGGTTCAGCAGGGTGGTTTTGCCGCAGCCGGTGGCGCCGATGAGGGCCACGGTCTGGCCCCCGCGCACCCGAAAGGACAGGTTCGATACGGCGTTCTCGGACGCCCCGGGATAGCGGAAAGACACATTGCGGAATTCGATGGAGCCGGTTTCTCCCGGTTTGCCCTCCTCCATGGGCCCATCCATGATGGCGTCCGGGGTGTTCAGGACGCCGCCGATCCGGATGCCGGCATAGGCGATCTGGGGAATATACAGCATGATGAGAACGATGTTCACCAGGGCGAAAATCAACAGAGCGATATAGGACACATAGGCCACCATGCCCGAGTACACCTCCGGCCGCTGGGAAAGCGGGGTTCCGGCGATCAGGTGAGCGCCGATCACGTATACCAGCACGGAAAGCCCGTAGAGCAGGGCGGAAACGGCGGGAGAGAAGGTTGCTATGATCTTCCGGGATTTTTCATAGAACACGGTCAGGAGCCGGTTTGTCCGCTCATATGTTTCCCCATAGGCTTCCTCCGCGTTGAAAGCGTGAATCACGCGGATGCCCCGCACATGCTCCCGGGTCGTAGTCGCAATCCGATCCCGCACGTGGCCGCTTTTTTTGAACAGCAGCAGGGTGGCCAGCAGGATATAGGCCAAAAGCCCCAACAGCAGCACGATGGCACCGATGCCCAGCCACATCCAGACGGGGTTTTGAAAGCTCATGCGCAGAAAGACCGCCGCCAGCAAAATCGGCGCCTGGGCCAGGGGCTGCAGGCAGTCCTGCAGAAAGGTCTGGATATAGGTCACGTCGTTGGTGCAGCGCACGATGAGGGAGGAAGCCCCTACGGCGGCCACAGCCTCGGAGGAAAAGCCCACCGTTTTTTCAAACAGCGCCTGGCGGATCACCCGGGTGCTTTCGCATCCCACCACGGAAATCAGATATCCGGCCGCGCAGGCGCACAGAAAGGCGGCAAGGGCGGCGAGGCCCATGCGGACCGCCATGCCGGAAATGGCGGCGGAGGAGCCTTCCCCGGTCTGGATGAGGGTGGTGATTTCCGAAGTCTGGGAAGGAATCCAGGTTTCCAGAAGCACCTGCGCCACGATGAGGACGATGGCCAGCAGCGCGAGTCCCCTTCCCTTCCGGCCCATGCTTTTCACGATCAGTTTCATAACGACGCCAAGACCCGATGAATGAGCATGCCGAATCCGGCCCGCAGCTCAGGCGGGTATTCCGCCATGCCAAAGTCCAGCGCGGCCAGATAGGCCAGCCCCAGCAGCCGCGTACGCTTCACGAACAGGAGCTTTTCCTCCGGGGCAAGGTCTCCGCAGGCCTTTTCAATCACCAGATCCCGCAGGACGTCCGACTGTTCCAGGCTCATGCCGTAGGTGCGCTGGATAAACCCGGGGCTGATGGTTTCCATATAGTCTCCGCCGCACAGGTAATCCAGGTCGAACACCGGGTCTCCCTGGGCTGCGGCCCCTACGTCGTACAGCTTTGGAGCGTCGGAGGGCGGAGGAACATTCGAGAAATTGAAATCCCCATGCAGATACGTGGGCGCGTAGGGAATCGCCCGGATGGCGGCGGCGAGCGCCTCCGCGTCCTCCGGGTTCAGCTTGCGCCCGGCCATTTTCCGGATGTTTTCGGTATACCGCTCCCGGATATCCGGCAGGGTTCCTTCCGGCAGCGTTATGGTGTGCAGCTTTTTTCCGAAAGCCGTGTAATAGTCCAGCAGACGGTTCAGCTCCTCCGTCTTTCCGGCGATCAGGGAGCCGTAGACCCCCGCCATGATGTTCTCCAGGGAAACCCGCTCATAGAGAATGCCGGGAACGCTCTTTTCCGGGGGATCGGACAGGTTCTGGCATACGGAAACCATCTCCAGGGCCGCCGCGCAGGGAATCCCGGCTTCCTGCACCTTGCGGGTGAGCTCGTATTCTTCCTGCACCAGGGCGAAGGGATAGGTGGGCAGAAAAACCTTCAGCACCTCTTTGTCCGACAGGGCGTAAACGGTGGCGGAGCGGCCTGTGCCCAGCTGTTCCAGGCCTTCCGGCGTCATTCTTCTCAGGGGACTCATTTTTGAATCAACTCCTCCGGGTACATTCTGGGGCCGGTGAGCCGGCCGCTGTCGTGAAGTTCCGTTTCCAGGCCGATTTCGCCAAAGGCTTTCCGAACGCTTTCCGGCCAGGTATTGTCATCGGTCCGGCATTTGAGCACCAGCTCCAGCCGGTCCCCGAAAGAATAGCCGAATATGGAATTGCCCCGCACCCACATGGAAGCGCGCAAATCTTCCAGCAGCCGGTCCAGCCCCTTGGACAGGGACATGTTCCCGGGATAGGTGATGGCATAGGAGACGGGACGGAAGGCGTCGGGCGGAGGAAGCTGGGTTTTCGCCCGGGCCTGATCGGCAATCGGCGTGGGGTCGGCTTCAAAGCCGGCCACCGTGCCGGCCTTGGCCCCGGCCATGTGGCGGAAGTTGTTGGCGGTTGCCTGGGCGCGCATCACGGTTTTTGCCTTCGCGCATCGCTCCGAAAGGGGCAGGCCCGCGTCTGCTCTTTCAAAAGGAAGGAACAGCCCGTCCGAGAAATTGACAGGGGTGTTCACCTGAAGCAGGGGCCGCATGTTGGCGGGCACCATCGCCACCACGGGGGTTTCCCCGGTGTCATAGGCGGAAACCACGGCTCCGGAAATCAGGCTGGACAGCAGCGGAATGGCGCTGACGCCCAGCTCCTTCGTCTTCCGCAGGAAAGCGGAAACGCTGAGGGAAAGCCGGAATTCGTGAATCTCCTCGCT
The DNA here is from genome assembly GCA_902795275.1 of uncultured Eubacteriales bacterium. Classification (GTDB taxonomy): domain Bacteria; phylum Bacillota; class Clostridia; order Christensenellales; family Aristaeellaceae; genus RUG563. The sequence goes on from CADBKQ010000012.1 coordinate 42,423, forward strand.
GTCCGCGGGATAATCCCCTGGGATGGCATAGGCGGCCGGGAAGGGATACGCATACTCCGGCACGGCGGAAGCGTCTCCTGCTGTGTTATACGGGTCGGTCACCCAGTCTGCCACTGGCAGCGGCGCGGAACGGAAAAGGCCTTCCATCTCCCGCTTTTCCTCCTCCGTGAAGGCAAACCCCGTCCGCTCCCCATAGCAGGCCGCGAGGCACCGGAGGAATTCCAGCATGCCCATCACGTCCGTAAGCCCATGGTAATACGTGAGTGTCACGGTGCTGTCCCACCAGGTGAAGTAGAACAGGTAGCCGTTGGTATCCTTCGTGCCGAAGTGATACACCCGGCCTTCCTCCTCCGGCGCGAAGACGATGGGAGCGCGGTTTTCCTCCGCGAACAGGCGGTTGTTGGACACCACCGGCCGGTAGGCATACTCCGGATACCGGTTCAGGGCGTCCTCCGCCGCCAGGCGGAAAGCCTCCGCATCCAGGGCACGGAACACCAGGCTGATCCGGATCGAAAAGGTGGTGCGGTTGGAGGAAGTGTAGTAAAAGAATTTATCAGAAGCTCCAAGCGTTCGCAAAGCGATCTCTCCTTTCATGGCGGCTGTTCTCCGGCGTTGACAGAAGCGCTGCGCAAGCGGTCACAGCCCCATCTCCCGGAAGAATTGTTCTTTTCGTTCCAGATAAGCGTTCCACAGGGTTTCCCGATCCATCAGGGCCAGGGAAAACCGCATCTTCAGCGGAATCATCTGTTCGCAGGCGAAGAGCCGGTAAGGCTGGATGTCCGGGGCGTCGAAGGCTTCCAGATGCTCCGCCACCCGGTTCCAGTCCTTTTCGCCCAGCACGTTTTGCACCAGGACGAAGCAGATCATATCCGCCGCCTTGCGCCGAATCTGGGGAAGCGCGTCCGGCAGATATTTTTCGGCAAAGGCGATCAGGCGGCTTCCGGAGGCGGCGACGCTGTCCAGGTCCCGCCGGGTTTTCTTGGGGGACAGATTCGCGCCCATGCTGGACATGCCGGTGCCCAGGTCATAATGGTACAGGTTCCGATCCAGCGTCCGGAACCGCTCCGCGCACCCAAACAGCACCCCGGAAAAGAACACGTCCTCTCCCATGTTGCAGTAGAAGGGTTCCGTGCGCTCCAGCAGCCGGTCGATCACGTCCTTCCGGTAGCAGTTCTTCCAGATGGCCGGGGGAAATTCCCCGTTCAGGAGAGCCTGCCGCGGGTCCTCTGTCGGATACGGCGGCTTCACCGTCCCGTCCGGCTCATGAATATACCCAAAGCGCAGGATCTCTGTCTCCGGGGAAGCGGCCAGTTCGTCCCGCAGCGCCTCCAGGGCGTTGTCCTCCAGCCAGTCGTCGCTATCTAAAAACAGGATGTACCGTCCCCGGGCGGCGCGCATGCCGGTGTATCGGGCCGCCAGCAGGGAAGCGTTGCGCTCATGGCTGATCACCCGGAACCGGCCATCTTCCTTTGCGAACCCCGCCAGCATTGCCGCGGAATCGTCCGTAGATCCGTCGTTGGTGAAAATCACCTCAAAATCCCGGAATCCCTGCGCCTTCAGGCAGGAAACGCACTTGTCCATTTTGCCAACCTGATTATACACCGGCACCAAAACACTGAAAAACGGATTCATGCTCATCTTCTTCCGCCTCCATTCTCTCCCGACTCCGGGCTCCCGCCGTCAAACGGGCTCCCCATCATCTTCCAATACGCCGCCTCCCCATTCTCCCGGTTAATCAGCCCCAGCCGCCGCTTGATCTTGTATGGCAGCAGCCTGTCGCAGGCAAAGGAGAGCCAGGGCTCCTCCAGGGCCATGAGAATCTCCTTCACCCTGTCCCAGTCCTCGTTGAAAACGATATGCTCAAAGAGCAGGTACTTCCTGCTGGCGTCCACCCGGCTGCGGGCGAGCGCCGCGCAGGCAGGCCGGTAGGTTTCGATCAACGGCAGCAGATGCTCGCCCACGGCGGAGATGCTGTCAAAATCGCGCCTGAGCTTGGCGGCGGTGAAGGAGGCCTGCGGGCTGGACATGCCCGTTCCCCGGTCGTAATGGTGCAGGAAGGCGTCCAGTTTCTTCACCCGCTCCTTTTCCACGCAGGAGAAGAAGACCCCGGACAGGAACAGATCTTCCGCCATATTGCAGTAGAAGGGTTCCGCCCGTTTCAGGGCTTCCCGGATGACGGAGATTCTGTACGCGTTTTTGCAGATGCCAGGGGCGATTTTGTTCTGCAGGATATCGGAGAGCGCGTCCTCCGCGTCCGGCGCAGGATGCTTTTCCCCGCCGGGCTCGTCCACATACCCAAAACGCACGATGTCCGCATTTTTGTCCGCAAACGCCTGATGAAGCGTCTCCAGCGCATCCTGACTCAGCCAGTCATCGCTGTCCAGAAAGAGGACCGCTTCTCCCTTTGCGTTCGCCATCCCCGTAAACCGGGCGGCCAGAAGCCCGCTGTTCCTCTCATGCTGTACGCCCCGAAACCGCGCATCCGCAGCGGCCAGCGCCGTGATCTCCTCCCAGGAGCCGTCCGAACTTCCATCATCGACCAGAATGGCTTCAAAATCCGGAAAGCGCTGCCCCTTCAAAGACGCCACGCAGGCCCCCATTTTTCCCGCCTGGTTATACACAGGAATGCAAATGCTGAAAAACGGATTCACAACCGACCCTCCTCGCTCTGTTCGCGCCTAACTCCTTCTGATCTCCACATCTTCCCGTCCCGGCGCGTACAGTTCCTCTATGCACTTGAGCCACACTTCCTTCTTCTCCTGGCTGAAGGGCTCCTCCTCCTGCCGTTTGGCATCGATGTGGAAAACCGTCGTCCCGTCCGTGGGCGCAAAGCCCGTCTGCCCGCTTTGGATAAACCGCGCCGCCAGCCCGCTGCAGAACTCGCCCAGGCGGAAATCCTGCTCCTGCCAGTAGTCCTTCCGCAGGTCGGTGAACCGCCGGGTGAAGTAGGGCACTTCGCAGGAATGGAAAGCGCCGAATCTGTCCGCATAGGGGCCGGGCAGGGGGTGGGTAAAGTGATACAGGAAGGTGGGGCCCGCCCCCGCGGCCATCCGGGCGGCCGCCGCGCCGAGCATGACGCTCTTCATGGCGTCGGAGCGGAATTCTTTGGTGATTCCGCCTCCCTGATACAGGGCTTCCAGCTCGCCCCCGTGCTCCGGGAAGAGCCTGTGCACATTCTCCCACAGCAGCTCCGATGGACTGTGGAAGAAAGGAATCATCATGGTGTCGCCGGGAACGGTGCCCAGCAGCACCGGCTTCGTCCCGCCCCATCCGGAGGCAAGCGCCGTCCGGTAATCCGCGTCGATGCCGAATCCTCCGATGGTCAGGGAGTCGAACTGGGGCAGGGCGAGCACCTTGTCAGGCCCGGCGCTTTGCAGCTCCCGCAGGGTCATCCCCGACTCCCGCAGCATGCCGCCGCAGCGGGCGAAGGCTTCCGCCAGAGGTGCGTTGTTCAGAGGCTTGCGAAAGAGCTTTTCCGCCCAGACCTCATAGCCCATGACGATGGCCCGGGCAAACAGATCCTTCGCCAGGGGATTGACCAGCAGGGATTCCACCTCAATGGCCCCCGAAGACTGCCCCCAGATGGTCACGTTGTTCGGGTCGCCGCCGAAGGAGGCGATGTTTTCGTGAACCCACCGGAGGGCGCACACGCCGTCGGAAAGCAGCTGGTTCCCGGCCCTTCCGCCGGGGCTCATGGCCGCCAGTTCTTCGGTGGCAAACGTTCCGAAATTGCCCTCCCGGTGATTGAAGGTGACGTAGATCACGCCCTTTTCCGCCAGGGCCTGTCCGTCATAGATCTCGCAGGAAGAGCCTCCGCACACGAAGCCCCCGCCGTAGAAATACAGCACCACCGGCAGGTTTTCCCCGCCCTCCGGCGCCCAGATATTCAGCGTCAGGGAGTCCTCGGCAAAATCCTGCACGCTGACCACGAACTCCGCGGACCAGAGGATATCCCAGGAATGATCCAGCCCCGGCTGGGCAGGGCTCGCGCTGAAGGCGGTACACTCCCGCACGCCCTCCCAGCCTCCGTGAAGCTCCGCCGGCAGAAAGCGGCGATCTCCCACCGGGGGAACGGCATAGGGAATCCCGAGATACAGGTTCACACCCTTTCCGGTGCGAATGCCCCGGAGCTTTCCCGCCGGCGCGGAAACAAGATCGGTCAGAGAAACAGCCATAAGCGCACCTCCGAAATTTTGATACAGGAGAATGATTTGATCAGGTCAGCCCTGCGAGCTGTTGTCAATATCTTCCGAAAGAAAAGCCATGAACTCCTCCACGGATTTGGCGCAGGCGTTGTTCGTAACGAGCTTTTCCACCTTGTAGTACAAGAGCTTCCGGCAGGCGAAGCGGAACAGGTCGTCGTCCCCCTCATCCCGGGGGATCTGGAACAGCATTTCCACGGCCCCGTCCAGTTCCGGTTCCGCGTTGATGGCCAACCACACGATGTACCGGCTGATGAACCGCACCGCCCGGCGCGCCGGCGTCAGATAGCCGGGATTGCTGGCCTCCAGAAAAGCCAAGGTATGCTTTGCGGAGGCTGCCGCGCTGGCCAGGTCCCGGGCGAGTTTCTCTTTGGAGATTCGCTTGCCGACGCTGGACATGCCGCCGGTTTCGTAGTGATACAGAATCTCTTCCGTCTGATCGACGCTTTCCGCCAGCGAAAAGAACACGCTGGAAAAGAAGGTATCTTCGCCCATGTTGCAGTAGAAGGGGGAAATCTTCTCCAGCGCCCGCCGGATGAGCCTGCCGGAGTAAGCCCGTTTCCAGATGGCGGCGGTTTCCCGGCTCTCCAGAAAGGCCAGGAGCGGGTCGTCTGTGACCAGCGGAGGCTTGTCCCCCCAGTCCGGCTCCATCGCGAAGCCAAACCGCAGAATGTCCACCGGATGCTCTGTCAGCTTCCGATGAAGGATTTCCAGCATGTCCTTCTCCACATAATCGTCGCTGTCCACAAAGAGGACATACTCTCCCCGGGCCTCTTTCATCCCGGTGATCCGGGCGGCTACCAGAGAGCCGTTCTTCTCATGCCGGAGGGAACGGAACCGCCCATCCGCCTGCTGGAATCCCTGCAGCATCGCCCAGGAACCGTCGGTGGACCCATCGTCCACGCAGATCACCTCAAAGTCCGGAAAGGTCTGCCCTCGCAATGTTTCCACGCACCGATCCATTTTTCCCACCTGGTTGCACACCGGGATCAAAATGCTGAAAAACGGTTTCACCATCATTCTCCTCCCTCATGCTTCAGTCGCCCGCAAAAAGCTCACCTGCTCCGGCTGCACAGCGATATGCAGCGGCCGCACCGCGTCCGGGGCCACCAGGAACCGCCCCGCCCGGGTCTCCGTGAAGAAATACATCGTCTGCTCCGACAGGATGCGCACCTGCGGCGCGGGAGCCGATCCCATGTTCCGCATCACACCATACTCAGCGCATTCCCGCCGCAGAATCTCATCCAGCGCCGCAGCAAGGGAAGGGGTGTCTTCCCGGGAGATGACGCCTTCCGCCGCCGGCTGAAGATACAGCACAAGTCCTTCCTCCGCTTCGCAGGTATATCCGTAATCCAGAGCGAGAACCCCCTGCTCCCGGCACAGGGCGCAGGCCGCGTCCCGCAGGGCTTCCGGCTGCAGCCGTGCGCCTCCCGTCATCAGAGACCGCCCAAAGTCCGCATAGGGCAGATAGCGGATCGCGCCGTCCTCCGCCTTCCGCACCACCCGGATGTACCGTTCCGTATCATACCGGTACAGCCCAGCCAGGTTGGTCACATACAGCCGGTACAGCCTTCCTTCTTTCGCCTCGGCGGGCAGAATCAGTTCGGCGTTCTTCGCGGCTCCGGCATCCGCCAGTTCATAAAAACCGCCTTTTGTGTTCAGGAGGAACGTGCCATCATCGCCCGCAACGCCCAGCATGGCTTCGGGGATCATGTCCACCGCCCGGAACCGGATGCCCTCCGCATACCGGGACAAAAGATCGGTGTAGAAGCTGAATTCATCCGTATACCGGGCGGTGATCCGGGTAAGAACGGGCCAGATATCCTGCAGACCGGAGAAGCTTGCGGCTCCTTTTCGAATTTTCGCCGCCCGTTCCGGATTCGCCTTGATGGCTGCCTGACCCGCTGCGGGCGAGGGAGCGTACTCCGCGCCGGAAATGGTTCCGTGTTCCAGGTCGTCGCACAGCTGCGCCAGATTCTTCTGGATAAAGTCCATCATCCGGAGAATGCTGTAGGTGTTCGGCGCGAAAATCTGGGTCAGTTTTTCCTCCGCCAGCGCATACAAAACCCGCACATAATACCCCGCCGAACCATCGTCGCTCAGGATGAACCCGGGCATGACCAGCCGGGAGGTTTCGTTCCAGGCCGAAGGATCCCGGTGTTCCAGATAGCTTTGGAGCACCGCCGCGTACACGGAACAGGAGGAGGTGTTGTCGTTGTAGCTGACCCGCTGGAACAGCTGGTCGAACAGGGGAAAGGTCACCTGTCCCCGGAAAGCGTCGTCCAGCGCGTCAAAGTAGGTGGCCAGATGGCTGTCCGTCACCGGCAGCATGCGCAGCCGGTCGTCCCCGATCAGGAAACGGAGATAAAACCGCACCGGCTCCCGCACAAACACCGAGGACTCGCCGATGCGGGAGGTCAGCGCCATCAGGGGGCGGTAGGTTTCATGGTTTGAAACCGGAACCATGGCCCGGAATCCGCGTACGGTGATGATATCGTTGAAGTGGTAGCGCTCGCCCATGTCCGACGCCACGTTTCTTTCCAGAATTTCCCGCAGCACGGTCATGTCCACAGGCTGCATCTGGAAGGAAGGGTCGTTGGGCAGCAGGGAGTCGCTGTCCTCGCCGTTGGCCCATTTTTCCGGATGCAGCAGGTAGTCCCGCACGGTGTAGTACCGTTCGTGAACCGCCTTCTCGGAATAAAGCTTTGACACCCGGATGGGCTTCATCATCTCCAGATAGGGTTCCAGAATCTCCCTGATGCGGATTCGGTCGGCCAGCGTCAGGGAGGGCGTGCCCATCATGAAGCGCATCTCCGTGTAGAACATCCCGCCCATGATGGCGTCCATATAAAATCCGTATTTCAGCCCGGTATCGAAGATTTGTTTGAAGCCGATGGCATACTGAATCAGTTCGCTGGGCGTCTTTTCGACCTTCTGCACCAGGGACTCGCTGTTGATGAAATAGTGATACCCGATCATCTGGGGCAGATAGCACAGCCGCCGCACATGGCCGTAGGCTTCCAGGTTGAACAGGTAATCCTCGGCAAAATAGGCTTTCTCATCGAACCAGACGTTGTTTTCCCGCAGGAAAGCCGCGTCGTAGATTCGGGAGGTCACCAGCCCCCACACGCCGCTGAACAGCTTTTCGTTGTCCCAGTTCCGATCCCGGTCAATGATGATTTCGGGATAGGTCTGGTTCCACAGCACAATTTCCGTCATAGGAATGGTGTTGCTGTTCTCCCGCTCATATTCCCGCCGGAACCACACGATCTGGGCTCCGGAGGACTGCATGTGCTCCACAGCCTCCTTCATGCACCAGGGGGTAAAGCTGTCGTCCGCGTCCAGGAATCCCAGGATCCGGGAGGTGATCAAGCGCATCCCGTGGTTGCGGGGACTGGATGGGGTGTGCATGTCGTTGCGGATGATCTCTGTCCGCACGTTGTCCATTCCCCGCACCAGTTCCATGGCGCCGTCGATATACCGCTGTTCGCAGTTGTGGAAGACAATGATCCATTCGATGTTCTCAAAGCCCAGCGTCTGATTTTTCATGGATTCCACGGCGGAACGAAAGACCTCCGTCCGCACGTTGTGGAAGGGGGTGACGATGGAAATGATGTATTCTTTCATTTTTCGCATCCATCCTTTCGGTTGTCGATTCTGTTTCTCAGTTCCCCGCCTTTGCCGGTTTCTTCCGAACACTGAAGAAGCACCATCCGAAGGCGATCGCGCAGCTGACGGCGCAAACCCCCAGGAAAGCAACGGTTCCCACCGCGCTGCCATAGATCTTCCCCCACAGGAACTGCACCAGCACATGAATCAGATAAATCACCATGCTGGCTCTCCGCAGCGTGCGGAAGAATGCGGGATTCCCGCCAACAGGAATCGAAAAGACCAGCGCGATAAACGCGATATGCAGTGGGATGGCCAGGGGCGCCCAGTTATACTTGAGGGTGCCGGCCGCCCACAGGAGCAGGAACGCAATCAGCCGCACGGGCCATTTCACTTTCTCCCGCAGCACGTCTTCATACCGGGCGAAGAGGACGCCCAGGAAGCAGTAGAAGGGAGCTGTGAACATCTCCCACCGGAAGGTCTCCAGAATGTTGCCCATGAAGGGCTCCTGGCTGGTCAGAGGAAAGTAATTGGCGAAAAGCCGCACGCCGTAGAGCAGCAGGGCGACGGGGAGAAAAACCCACATTTTTTCCGTCTGCCGTCCGAAGATGAACATCATCAGCAGCAGGGAAAGAAACAGGGCCAGCAAAAACCACAGATGAATGGAAGCCGAACTTCCGCCCAGGAACAGGGAAAGAATCACAGCCCAGGCGGTATTGACGGGAGAGGCACCGGCCGCCAGAAAGATCCATACCGTGAAGGGGGTATAGACCAGCATCCAAATCAGATACATCCGGAAAATGCGCCGGGCGTTCTTTTCCATCAGCAGAAGATTGGATTCAGAATTCCGCGCCCAGTCGATTTTTTTCGCCATGAAGAAGGTAGACGCCGCAAAGAAAAATGGAACCATGCACTTTGCCAGGGCATAGAACGCGGTGGCAAATGCGGATATCCCCGCAGGATTGTCCAGGAACAGGTTGGTATGGATGGCGATGATAAACAGGGAAGCGACCCACTTGAACAGGTCGAGGTTGTTATACCGGGGCGGTTGTGCTTTGCTCACAGGGCAGTCCCCCTTCTTTTGCATCAGCGGTCATTTTATTCTATATCCAATTCAAGGAAAAAATCCAAAACCGGTTTACAACCGGCGCGGAAAAGGCTATGATAGGAGGAGAAAACCGAGCGGGAGGAAGAACGATGAACGTACTGACATTGACCCCAAACAGAGATGGAGACAAACTGGTGATCGAGGTGTCCGGCCGGGTGGACACAAATACGGCGCCGCAGCTGGAAAGCGACGTGCTGTCCAGGCTGGACGGAGTGAAGGAACTGACGCTGGACTTTGGCAAAGTGGAATATATCTCTTCGGCCGGCCTTCGGGTGCTGATCGTCTTCCAGAAGAAAATGAACGCCGGAAAGGGCAGGCTGACAGTGTGCCATGTGTCTGACCTGCTCATGGATATTTTCAACGCGACAGGGCTTACGGATTTTATTAAGGTCACGTAACCGGGAGGGCGCGGAGGCGTCCCATGCGAAAGCGCTGTTGGTTCAGCTGATTGCCGGTTCCACTCGATTCGGCGGCTCTCCGGCTGAAATAATGCGCCATGTGAACGAGCGGGTTTGCGCCGAAAACCGGGACAATATGTTCGTGACAGTGTGGATGGGCGTCCTGGAAACCAGCACGGGACGTCTTACCTGCTGCAACGCGGGACATGAAGCCCCTGTGATCGGCAAGGCCGGCGGAACCTTTGCCCGCGTGGAGGATCATCATCCACGCCCAGGGAGCTGTTGGAAGCCGTGCGTGAAGCGGCGCTGGACTTTACCGGCGAAGCGCCTCCGTTCGATGATCTCACGATGCTGTGTCTCCGCTGGACAGGGTAAATGTGCGCCTTTCACCATTTCCAAACCGGTGAAAGGCGCGTTATTTTGTCCAGAATGTTCCTATTGTCCGCAGCTCTGTTACAGGTTTTTACTTTCTTGATAGAAAATATTATAGGATAAAGAATGATTAAATGGCAAAAACGGTGATGTGATTTACATCATTGATCAATATAATTCAGCAAATTCGTTAGTTCTGGCAGGTACAACTATTAAACTTCAATTATCGACGAAAAAGTCAGATTCTCAAACTTCCCACCCCAAAATCTGCCTGAAGCTCAGACATCGACAGCGGTGGCTTACAAAAAAGTATCAGATACTAAAATGATGTCAGAACCTATTGGACTCAAAACTGCCCCCGCTGGTCATTGAACAATTTGAAAAACTTGTGAACCACCTGGAATCTGTATTTTCCAAATTCATTCAATAGCGTTTGTGTGGTGCGCAAAAAAGATAATTTCGGGGAGTTCCCATGAAATCCCCTTCCTGTGGGTTTGCGATTTGACGATCCAACTGTTACCTGAGTGGTAATGAAACGGAAGCTGGTGAAAAACAGGAAATGTATAAAAACCTGCGCTTTGCGCATCCTGATACCGAAAGGGGAGATGAGGATGCGCAGGGCGCGGCTGTTTGCGGGGATGATCCTATGTGTGTATTTTCTGGGCTTCGATACGTGTGCAACAGCGGAGGAGCGCTGGTATTACCGCGTGATCGCCCGGGACGATACACCGCAGGCGCAGGAAGAAAAAATCCGGGTGCGGGACGCGGTGCTGTCCTTCTGCCCGGAAACGGCGAAGGAGCTGCCAGCCGCTTATCCAACGATGAAAGAAGCGGCGGAGAGCGTGGCTCCCTGCCGCATGGAGATCAAAACCTGGTCGCCGGATACGAAAATGCCCCCGGCTCCCACCGTGTATATCACCATCGGGGAAGGCCGGGGGCGGAATTGCTGGGGCGTGCTGTACGCCGATTCGCTGCTGATGGCGAAGGCGGAGGAGAGTCCGGAGGAGCCGGAACGGGTGGAATTTGTCTGGCCCTTCTGGAGCTGGCTCCTCAGCCTGTTCGGCTTATAAAACGCCCAGGTGCTCCAGCAGGATTTTGACGCCCAGCAGAATCAGGATCACGCCGCCGATGAATTCCGCTTTCTTTTCGTACTTCGCGCCGAACACGCTGCCGACCTTCACGCCGATCATAGACAGGATGCAGGTGGTCACGCCGATGAGCGCCACGGACGTCCAGATGTTCACGTCCAGGAACGCGAATGTCACGCCCACGGCCAGGGCGTCGATGCTGGTGGCGACGGCCAGCACCAGCATGGAGCGGAAGGACAGGGCGCTGTCCGTTTCCGGTTCGTCCTTGTCAAACACCGCTTCCCGGATCATGTTGCCGCCGATCAGGATCAACAGGCCGAAAGCGATCCAGTGGTCGTATGCGGCGATGGCGTCCTTGAACTGCGCGCCCAGGAAGTATCCGATCACGGGCATCAGCGCCTGGAACCCGCCGAACCACAGGCCCACAATCAGGGCATGCTTGAACTGGATTTTTTTAAGCGCCAGGCCCTTGCAGATGGACACGGCGAAGGCGTCCATGGACAGGCCCACGGCCAGCAGAAACAAGGATAAAAAATCCATGCTGTCACCTCGAAAGAAAAGCCCATGAACCGCAATGCCGGTTATGGGCTTTGGTGTTTTAGGGATTAGGGATTAGGAATTAGGGATTAGGGGTCAGGGGCATTTGGCAACGGAACATGAATACCTATTGCCTCGTGCCTTTTGCCTATTGCCTCATTAAGCCAGAATCTCGCCTTCGTTTTCCACGGAGACCTCTTCCACCTGCCGGACGGCCCAGCGGGCGATGGTCATTTCCATGGGCGCGCCGCCCTTCTGGCCCACGGCCAGGGTGATGGTGTCGTCCTTGATGGCAGTGATGGTGCCGTAGATGCCGCCGATGGTGGTAATCCGATCGCCATGCTTTAAATTATTCAGCATTTCCTTGACCTGCTTGTCCTTCTTGCGCTGGGGACGGATGAGCATGAAATAGAAAATCGCGCCCATCGCCACCAGGGGCAGCGCCATTTGCAGGATCGCGGCCACGGGGGACATTTCCGCCATCTGCTCAGCGCCTTGAGCGGCGCCCGCCGCAGTGCCCGCGGCAGCGGCTTCTTCGGCCAGCGCGGAGGAAATACCGAACAGGAATTCATTGATCATGGGTGTTAAACCGCCTTTCAATCAAAAAGTGTACTCAATCATTATATAATGATTTTTCGTTTGTGTAAACCCCAAATTCCGCTTTCTGAAAAATTTGCGCATAGGCCACTCGGCCGATGCCAAAGGAACAGCAGGCCATGATGAGATACCCGGCCCACACCGGCAGATCCCGGAGGATTTTGCCGTCGAAGGAAAACTCGATAGCAACAACAATGCCGGAGCATACGGCGACAGCCAGCCAGCACAGCGCTGCGCTTTTTGGTTTCAGGCCCTGCCTGCTCCGCAATCGGCGAACCACGGCAAAGAGCATCAGGCCCAGAATCACGATCAGGGCGGTCAGCTGGCTCACGCGCACGAACAGCCAGCGCAGGCAGTGATCCCGCCGCAGGCTTTCCAGGGTGATCTGGCAGGCGGAGTACAGCAGCAGGAACAGCCGCGCGGTGTCGCCCGCGGGACGCTTTTTCCGTTTGAGAATCACCGCAATGATCAAGGCAGTTATGCCCTCCAGCACGAACACCGCCCAGTTCCACACCTCGTAATCCGGGCGGTACACGGCGAAGGGGAAGCGGCAGAAGAACTCGGTTTCCACATAAGGCCCTATGCCCTCGCCGCTGAAATATTCCGCGAACCGGGCCAGCCCGATGGTCAGCGCGGCGGGCGCGGCCAGGGCGTCCAGCAGCGAAGCGACGGAAACTCGGCTCCATTTTCCGGCAATCAGCGCCGCCAGCGCCACGCCTGCCACAGCGCCCCAAAGAGCAAAGCCGCCGTCCCACAGCCGCAGCAGCGCGTCGAAACCCATTTCTTCATAATAGAAAAAGTTGCCGATAAAGTGGAACAGCCTTGCACCAACCAGACCCATGGGCAGCGAAAGCAATGCTGTGCGCCACAGGGCGTCGGCGCTGAATCCTTTTTTCCGTCCGTCCAGGAAAAAGCACAGAAGCCCCGCGCCCAGCGAAATCACCAGGCACAGGGCGTATGCGGTCACGGGCAGGCCAAAGACAGAGAAGATTGTCGATTCCATATGGTTTCCCTTCTTATGCCGAGAAAACTCAGCGCTGACTCGCCATCAGCTTGATCAGCTTTTGATCAAATGTGGCGATCTCGATGCCTCTTACTTTATGATACGCATATAGGACACAATCAATGAAATCAAAGCTTCGTTTCCCGTACAAGTCGAGCGCGCAGGTCAGCACGTCCGCTTCACGGCATCTCACGAGGTTCAAAAAATCTATGATGGTCTCAGAGATTTTTTCGCGCTCCATCGAATAAACGCCTTTTAAAACGTAAACGACCTCAGCGATGACTTCAACCGTCACATGGACATTTCCAGTGTCCAGGTATACTTCGGCTTTATCTGCCATTTCCTGGTTGTCATTCAGCAGATACCGCAGGATCATGTTGGTGTCAAAGAGGACCATATTTGTCTGCCGCGGCGCTTTCCCATGCGCCTTTTTCCTTTTCTGCCAATACCGGATCGGCGTATTGCGCGAGCGCGCCGCGCATTCCCTTCCTGCGAATGGCTTTTGTGGGTTCCACAAATTCATCCATGATCGTGATGATGACCCGCTGATTGGGCTTGGCGGTCAGCTTTTCCAGCGGCTGGATGGCTGTCCCGTCAAAATATCCTTGAATAGCCAGCATAAGAAATCATCCTTTCCTGACAATTGCCCGGCGCTGATTTTCCTGCTATTTGTTATTCCTTCCACGCGGTGGCGAAATAGAGGATGTCGGCGATGGGGCGCTTCTTGGGGTTGGTGCCGTTGATCTTGGCGTAGCTGTTGGTGCCCTGTTTGAACACCATCCAGGTGGTCACGCCGCCGTCCAGGTTATAGGCGTTCTGCACGCCCTCGAAAGAGAAAACGAAGTCCGCGAACTGCTCCAGGGTCAGGCCGGTGGAGCCGGTGTCTTCGGGGCCTTCGGTGTAGATGCACAGGTATTCCAGCGGGCCGACCTGGGCGATGCACATGCGCTGGGCGGGCTTGTCGGAAGCGTTGTTCATGTTTTTGAAGCCGGTCTGCTTCACGCCGTCGATCACCAGGCCGGGGCCGAAGGTGAAGCCGTTGACGATGGTGCCGGGGAAGGAATCCACGTCGGCGTTGGTTGCCTGGGGCAGAATATGCAGATCGCCCTGATCGTCGATGATCAGCACGTCATAGCGCAGGCCGGACTTGTCCTCCAGCCGGTCGCACTTGTTGCGGTACACCTTGCCCTGCTTGGCAACCAGGCCGATGTTGCTGTGCTTGTGGAAGGAATCGCCACTGATGGCCAGCACGGCCTTGGCATTCTTGGCGAGAGTCGCGCCCCACTCTTCGGAAGGGCTGCCATAGCTGCCCATGAACATGGAGCGGATCTGGCTGGCGCTGGCAATCTTCACGCGGGCTACGAGATAATTGGTGTTGTCCACGCGGCCCGGCTCAATGGTGATATGGATGGAAGGGTCTTCATATTCCCAGTCGGACTTGTAGTACTGGGGCCAGGGCGCGATGGCGTTCTTAATGCCCTCCTTCATGTCCAGGGGCAATTCGACCACTTCCGCCTCTGCCACGATGGCCCCGGAGGGCACCAGCACCAGCAGGGACAGCAGCATGGCAATGAGCAGGATCACGCGAAGAATGTTTTTCATGGAGTTCTCCTTTTTTCATTAGGGATTAGGGAATAGGGATTAGGGAATAGGGATTAGGAAATAGTGAATAGACATTGAGCGTCGGGATAACTTAGCGGGTATTTATGGCAAAAGAACTAATCCCTAATCCCTAATCCCTAATCCCTCGTTTTCACTGCACCATCTGACCGTTTTCAAACTGGATCACGCCGGTTTCCAGGAAGGAGGCCGGGGGATTTTCCAGCATGTAGGGCGCTTTCTTGAAGGTTAGGTACTTGAATACGTTCATCCGGTCTTTCTGTTCGGTCAGCTCCTTGGGACGGAAGTCGGGACTCTTCTGCGTCGTGCAGGGAATGACCTTCAGTTCTTTCAGTTCCGGGCCGGCGGCGGTCTTTTCAAACGTCACCTGGAAAATGCCGGTGGCGGGGTTCACGTCGCTCATGGTGCCAAAGGTGAAGTTGCCGGTGCTGAACATGATCAGCTTGCCGTGGTAAACAGCAATCGGCTGAATCACGTGGGGATGGTGGCCCCACACGATGTCCGCGCCCGCGTCGATCACGTTGCGGGCGAAGGTGGTCTGCCAGGATTCGGGCGTCATATAGGTCTCCCGGCCCCAGTGCAGGCTCACCACCACCACTTCCGCCCCCTGGCTGCGCAGCTGCAAAATGCGGCTGGAGATGTTGCGCAGATCGTATTCCTGCGGGTACGACCAGCCGACGAAGCCGAACATGATACCGTTCACATCCACCAGTCCCAGGTCGTCGTGGGGATTGGCCAACCCGGGATTGATGGTGCCAAAGTGCCGGATGCCCGCGCCGTCCAGCACGGCGATGGAATCGGTGTAGCCGCCGTCCATGAAGTCCATGCAGTGGTTGTTGACGGTGTTCACAATCTCGATGCTGCCTTCGTTCAGCACCTGCACGAAAGCCGGGTCGCCTTTCAGGTTGAATTTCTTATCGGTATGGCGTGTGCGGGTGGTGAACACCACTTCCAGGTTGGCGACGGTCAGGTCGTCATTTGCCAAATAATCCTTCACCAGCGAGAAAGGCCAGGCGTAGCCGTTGTTTTTCAGGCAGGTATGGTAGGAGGACTTGGCCGTGGTATACTGCTCGGAATCGCCGATGGAGCAGTCGCCGATAAAGGAAACGGTGACTGTGTTCTGATCTTTGGTCTGAGCGGCAGGCTCAGGCGAAGGCTCGGCGGTCGGGCTGACCGCGGAAGCCGTTGTGTCCGGCGCCAGCGTATAGAGAAGGGCAGAGCTTTGATCGTTTGCGGGAGCAGCCGTTGCCGCGGGAACAGCGGTGGACTGCGGCACTTGCGTAAACACGTAAACCGGCGTGGGAATAATCGGCTCCACGGTTGCGGCTGGCTGGACGGTAGGCGTTTCCGTCGGGTTGGGCACCAGCTCCGCCACAGTCTCCGTCACCGCGGGGGATGGAACGGCAGCGGAACCGGCGAAGCGCAGCTGATAGGGCGATTGCTTGGTACCCTGGCCGCCGGAAATTTCCAGCTGGTTCAGATCCAGCTGCGCGGACAGGCGCAGGCCGATATTCACGCGCGTGTACGCGCCGTAGCTCAAATGGCCGTTGAAGCCGACGATTTGCAGCTTATAATCTGTGGGGCTTTTGACGGTGGAAACCCAGTAGGGCGACATGTCGTTCTCATGCGCCACATACAGGCGGCGCTGTTTAATGGCGTATGGCGTGCCCTGGGCTTCGTGGGACTTGATCCGGGCGGGCCATTCCGCCCAGCGGGATGTTTCAAAGCCGTAATCGGTGTTCAGGTAGTCTTCGTCGTTGAGCAGAAACAGGATGGCCCCGTTGGGCTGCGGCACCAGGGCGTTCCGGATGGGATCGTCGCCCAGCAGCCGGTCCACGTATTCCGTGCTCAGCTTGGGAAACAGGTCGCTTTCCTCAAAGGTTTCGATACGGCGGTAGGAATGGTTTTCAATAATTTTCTGATCGGTCACGAAAATGATCTGGTCGGTGTCGATGATATATTCCGTCAGCAGCAAAGCCTTGCTGTCCCGCACGCTCAGCACGCGCCACAGCACCGGCTGCACAGTGCCGTCCTTTTCATAGGGGTATTCGCCAAAGTAAACATACTGATACCCCTGGCCTTTCGCAAAGCCCTGAATCTCAGCCTGAGCCGGAACCAGCAAAAGCAGAAGCAGAGCCAATAACGCTCCCAACGTCAGAGTTTTCTTCACGGGAAGCCTCCTTCATCATGATTTCGTAACATATTATATAGGAAATTGCAATCCCTGTCAAACCTTGTTCATGATTGTTTACAGGAGGGCGGCAAGTTTTTCCGGCGGCGGGGAAGCGATGCTGACCGTTTCCCCGGTGAAGGGATGCGTAAATTGCAGGAAACAGGCGTGCAGGGCAAAGCGGCCGGGCAGGTCGGGATGGGGGAGACCGTAGAGATAATCGCCCACGATGGGGCAACCCATAGCCGCCAGGTGTACCCGGATCTGGTGGGTGCGCCCCGTTTCCAGCCGCAGGCGTACCAGGGAACGGCTTTCCGTTTCGCTTTCGACCTGGTAGCAGGTCACCGCCCGCTGGCCGTCGTGCTGTACTTCACGCCTGACGCCTTCGCCTGCTTTGCCGATGGGCAGATCGATCACGCCTTCGGCCTGGGGAAGATGCCCTTCGCAGACCGCCAGGTATTCCCGGATAAACGCATCCGAGTGCAGCTGCCGCTGCAAAAGCTGCTGGCTGTGGGCGTCCCGGGCCACGGCCAGCAGGCCGCTGGTGCCTTTGTCCAGGCGGTTCACCGGGCGAAAGACGAAATTCGCCGGACAATTCAGAAAAGCGTATAATGCGTTTTCCAGCGTCGCGCCCTCCTGCCGGGCGGAACACAGCGTGGGCAGCGGCGCGGGCTTGTCGATCACCCAGTAATGCCCGTCCTGCCAGGCAACGGATAGCGGCGCTTCGCAGGGCGTTAACATGGAAGCCGCTTCATCCTCCCATTGGGCGGAAAGCGTCTGACCCGTTTCCACCCGCTGATCGGCGTGAACGGGTTCCCCGTCCAGGCGGATGCCGGCGCTGAATTTCAGGCTGCTGAACCGGCTTCGGGACAGGCGCATTTCCCGAAGCGCGATGGACTTCACCGTGCGCCCGGCTTCCGATTCGGTGACTCGGTGAGAAATAAACGGCATAAATCGTGATCCTTTCCGGCGCGCGGGAAAGGTACTTCTTTCGCAAATTTCACCTCGCGCGTTTCCATTATACACCTTTTGAACGAAAACCGCACGGGGTTCTTTCGCAAAAAATGGAAGGTTTATTGACATATTTACCATTTTCAGAGGCATTTCTTCATCACTTGTTGTGAATTTTGGTGACCTCTATTGACAATGTATCATTTGGGATATACAATAAGAACGTAATAACGAAATGGAGGTTTGACCATGGCAGACTCTTTATTATTTCAGAATAAACCGGATGTGGATATGCCCGCCGTGCTGGTGGAGGGCTCCCACGTGCCGGATGCGCTGGCAGGGGCCAGCGGCGTGTACATCGCCGCGTCCGGTTCCGCCATGCTGCAAAACGGCGTCCAGAACCTGCGCACCATGGAGCACTGGCTTTGGCTGGCTGTGGAAAGCGGGAATCTGGAGCTGATGAACGAAGAAACCACCCTGTCCCTGCGGCAGGGCGACTGCTGCATGCTGCCGCCCGGCAGCCGGGGCGTGAGCCTGGATGTGAACCAGGAAGCCCGGGTGCTGTGGATCATGGTAGGCGGCGCCCTCAGCGGCGCGTTCCTGCAGCGCATGGGCGCGCTGCCACACCGCATTATGAAGCAGGGCGCGCTGCCCAGCCAGCTGAACCTGGCCAAGCATATCGTGCAGGCCACCGTCCGTGTGGCCGCCGCCGAGGACGCTTCCAGCGCGCAATTGCAGCAGCTCTTGTGGGCCATGCTGGCCTCCCATTCCGGCCAGCCCGTGGCCATGGACGCCGTGCTCAGCCACGAAATCGCCAAGGTCGTGGACGCCATGCGCAAGAACCAGTACCGGGACAGCTTCTCCCTGAGCGACATGGCCGCCCTGTCCCGCATGCCGGTGGAAACCTTCCGCAAGCGGTTTGTTTCCGAAGTCGGCATGCCGCCCCAGAGCTACCAGCTCTTCTGCAAGATGGAGCGCGCGAAAGTGCTGCTCAAGGAAGGCTACACCGTGCGGCAGGCGGGCATCGAAGTGGGCATGAACGACCCCTACCACTTCTCCAAGACCTTCAAGAACATCGTGGGCATGAGTCCCTCCGCCTACAGCAAGACCGCGCTGAAATAAATGATGACGGATTTTTCACCCCGCCTGACCCCGGAACAGGCCCGGATGCTGTCGCCGCTGCAATTGGCGTATATCGGCGACAGCGTCCACGCGCTGCTGGTGCGCACGGGACTGCTGCAAAAAAACCTGCTGGTCAAGGACATGCACCGGGCTTCCAACGAAGCCGTCAACGCCGTGAGCCAGGCGAAGGAGCTTGCCCTCCTGCTGCCGCTGCTGACCGACGAGGAAGCGGACATCGTTCGCCGGGGCCGCAACGCCCATCCCCGCCACAGCGCGCCCAAGTCCGCTTCCACGGCAGATTACGCCGGTGCCACCGGCCTGGAAGCGCTGCTTGGGTATCTGTACCTGACGGGGCAGAGCGGGAGAATCATGGAATTGCTGCCCTATCTTCAAGGAGAAGAAAACCATGCCTGAAAAACAACTGCAAGTGGAACTGTTGGCCTACACCCCCGACCCGGAAAAGACCTGCGCTCTGGCGGCGCGCACCTGCTATTCTGGTTTGGAATATGACGAGTTGAAAGCCCAGGTGGACGAAAAAGACCAGGCCGCTTTCCTTCGGCGCATCGTGGCGTCGGGGCATCTGTCCGTGCTGGAGCACGCCTCCTTCACCTTTGGCGTGTCCGGCGTCAGCCGCGCCCTGCTGGCTCAGATCACCCGCCACCGCATCGCCAGCTTTTCCGTGCAGAGCCAGCGTTACGTGAGCCTGGCCGAGGGCTTCGGATACATCATCCCGCCCCGCATCAAGGCCCTGGGGGAGGACGCGGTGGAAGAATTTGAAAGCCAGATGGCGCAGATGCAGGCATGGTATCAGGGCTGGCAGGACAAACTGGGAAATGGCGAGGGCAGCAATGAGGACGCCCGTTTCGTGCTTCCCAACGCCTGCGAAACCCACATCACGCTGACCATGAACGCCCGGGAGCTGCTGCATTTCTTCTCCCTTCGCTGCTGCAACCGCGCCCAGTGGGAGATCCGCGCGCTGGCGAAGGAAATGCTGCGCCAGTGCAAATTGGTGGCCCCGGTGATCTTTGAGTACGCGGGCCCCGCTTGCATCAGCGGCCCCTGCCCCGAGGGCGCCAAGAGCTGCGGCGATATGACGAATGTGCGGGAAATGTATAGGAGTTTATAAGAAGGGATTAGGGATTAGCTTTTTTTGGTTGATAATTCAAAGCAAGTAAAAATAATATTTTTATCCTGATGCCAATTAGCAACCCCTGCTCCCTAATCCCTAAGTAAATGCTGATTAATTCAAAGGAGAGTGGTATAATAAAAGAAGAATGGGAGTGAGAGAAATGAAGCAGCAGAGCTTTACAGATTACGAGTA
>CADBKQ010000013.1 GCA_902795275.1 uncultured Eubacteriales bacterium
CGCGCCGCACTTCGGCATCGGCGGGGACGGCATCGTGCTGATCGAAAAGTCCGGCATCGCGGACGCCAAGATGCGCTCCTTCAACAAGGACGGCAGCGAGGGCAAAATGGCGGGCAACAACCTGCGGTGCGTGGCGAAGTACCTGTATGACAAGGGATACGTCCGCAGCGAATACCTGACCATCGAAATGGCGGGGAAGGTACACCACCTGAAATGCTACCTGCGGGACGGCAAGGTGAATTCCGTGTCCGTGGACATGGGCAAGGCGTCCTTCGCCGCGAAGGACATTCCCGTGCTTGCCGACGCAGAGGAAGTCGTCAACCAAAATGTGGAAATCGGCGGGAAGGAATACGCCGTCACCTGTGTGTCGGTGGGCAATCCCCATTGCGTGGTGTTCTGCGACGCCATTGACGGGATTGATCTAAGCACTGTCGGCCCCCAGTTCGAGTATGCCGACATGTTCCCCGAACGGGTGAACACGGAGTTCTGCCGGGTCATCAACAAAAACACCCTCCGCCTCCGCGTCTGGGAGCGGGGCAATGGCGAAACCCTGGCCTGCGGCACCGGCGCCTGCGCCGTGGCTGCCGCCGCCGTGCGCATCGGTTCCTGCGAAACGGGCAAAGACATCACCGTCAAGCTCCCCGGCGGCGACCTGACCGTGAACTGCACCGCAGACAGAATCCTCCTCACCGGCGAAGCCGCCCTGGTGTTTGAAGGGGAATTCGCTTACTGAGAATCACCCTCCTTCTCCCTTCCGCATACGATAAAACCGAAAGCGGAAGAAGGAGGAAGGAAGCATGAACCAGGAAAAATCAGAAACCAAATCGCCCTTCGCGGCGCTTACCTGGCAGGAGCAGCAGGACAAGTGGCTGGCCTGGCGCTCCAGGCAATTGGATTATCGGGCCGCAAGCGCGGAGGAACCGCGCCGCGAAGACGTCCAAAAGACGGAACCGCCGGGCCGGAAGCCCGGCGGCCTGCCGTCCATGCGCATGCCCAACATGCGTATCGCCGCGCCGACCCGCCATCAGGAGCTGGATGAGGTGATCAACCGCCACAGGCAGGCGCTGAAGAAAGCCGGCCCTTTCCAGACCACGGCTATCGACTGAAAAATGCGGTGATTTCGGGCCAATGCCGGATGACGGCGATGACCGCCAGATGCCCCGGATAGAAGGCGTATCCCAGCCACTTGGGAAGATGGAAGCCCTTCCCACTGGAACGCATCGGCAGCAGCATCACGGGCAGCGCCAGGATGGCCCAGAACTGAATCTGCGCGATGTGGGCAAACAGCTTTCTGCCCTGAGGCAGGAAAGACACCTGCTGGATGACCGGCAGGCCCAGCACCGTTTTCAGCGACAGGGTGCCGAAGCCCCAATACAGGCAATAGGCGGTCATCATCGCCGCGATAGACGCCCGGTTCTGTCGCGCGCCGTACAGCAGCAGAATGAACAGCACGCCCTGGAAGCCGTAATCCATCTTGAATATACAGGCTATCACGACTGCCAGCACCGGGCCCCAGTATCGGCTGCCGAACCGGTTTTCCCGGATGGCTGCGATGCCGAGCAAGCCCAGCAGCAGCGTGGCGAACACGTTCAGCTCGTCCCAGCCGTGGTTCATGGAATACTTATAGCAGGGCTGGGACACGATGCCCACGATGAGCACTCGCAGGGCGTACTTCCAGATGTTGCGGGTGTACACCGCGCCCGTCACCATGCCCCAGGCAAACAGCGGGAACGCGATGCGGCCCAGGATCCGAAGCTCGTACACGCCCGGAAAAAAGGCCGCGCCAATGTGATCGATGATCATGAACACAACGGCGAGGATTTTTACAAAGTCCTTGTTTTCATTGCCGCCGGTGCGCGGCAGGGGAGCGCTGAATTCAGCCATGGTTTCCATCCTTTGAAGGAAATGAAAGTCTTTTTCGGTCATGTTTTTCTGCGAAATCGCATAAACTGGATATGGGGGTCTCCAATTTCACTGTCCCGTCGTTTGGCCGCTGAAAAGGCGCGGCGCTGCGGCGGGACAGACGAGGTTTTGGGGAGTGAGAAGGTTTTCAGGTAGGAGGTAGGAAGTAGGAGGTTTTATCATGATTGCGCTTTCTATCCGTAGAAGTTGGGCTTGCGTTCATCACCCGACAAAATAAACCTCCTACCTCCTACTTCCTACCTCCTACTTGAATAAGCCCTCCTGCCTCCGCACTGAATCTCAGTCCACGAACGAGATTCTGTCCGGCTTGACCTCATGGGCGGGCTTGGTGTCGGTGGGCGTACCCACGGCGATGGCGATCACGAAATCCCAGCCCTCGGGGAACTGGAGCGCTTTCCTGAATTCCTCCGCTTTGCCGCCCAGGAAGGCTTCCCGGGGCATGCCCAGAATCACGCTGCCCAGGCCCATGCTTTCGGCAGCCAGGGCGATATTTTCCACGGCGATGCCCCCGTCGATGGGCGTGTAATGGAAGTCCGGCAGGCCGGAAATGAAGATCACGCAAGGCGCGTGATAGAACACATGGAAGTCCTTGTCCGCGAAGCGGGGAGAGCGCGCGTCGGGATTGCGCTCCATCATCCGCTCCCACACGGCCTTGTTCAGTTCGTTCAGTAATTCCTGATTGCGCACCACCGTGAAATGCCAGGGCTGGCGGTTCACGGCGGAGGGAGATTCCACAGCGGCCTTGAGCAGCGCGTCAATCTGCTCCTGGGTGAGGGGCGTGGGGGCATAGACCCGGTGGCTGCGGCGGGAAGAAATCAACGACAAGGTTTGGTTGGTCATGGGTTCATCCTCCTTCTTGATTCATGATAAAAGATTATGGTATAGTATGAACAAACGAAAACAGCCGGGGAGGGACAGGCCATGCTGCAAGCGGAAGCCTTCATGAAAGAAGCGCTGCGGGAAGCGGAACGGGACGAGAACGAGGTGCCGGTGGGCGCGGTGGTGGTTTGCGGCGGAGAGATCATCGCCCGGGCCCACAACGAACGGGAAAGCGCCCATCCCTTCGCCCACGCGGAAATGCTGGCCATGGAAAGAGCGTGCCAGGTTTTGGGGAACCGCCGCCTGCACGGCTGTACGCTCTACGTCACGCTGGAGCCGTGCCCCATGTGCGCCGGGGCCCTCATGATGGCGGAGATCGACGCATGCGTGTTCGGCGCTTACGACCCGCGTCAGGGCTGCTGCGGCAGCGTGTACACCCTGCCCCAGGATCCCGCGTTTTTCCATCGGGTGCGCTGCGCGGGAGGCGTGATGGAGAACGAATGCCGCAGCCTGCTTCGCCGTTTTTTCACGGACAGGCGTCCCTCCCCGACAGTATAACACGTTTCCGGGAGATTCCGCAAGAATAACGCTTTTTCCGAATGTGTCAAAATGCGGATAATTAGATGAACAAGATGTAACATTCTTTCTTTATTTTTGAAAAACACTTGCGTACTTTTTGAACCTGTGCCATAATATCAGACGCGATTACTTCCCGTTCACCCGGGAAAGAAAAGTGAGGTATAAATTCTTTCATGGCTAAAAAGATCGGTATCATTTGCGCCATCGTGATCGTTCTGGCAGGGGCGTTCTGCCTCTATCAGTTCACGGACGTTTTCGGCTTGAAGCAGGAGAAGCCCGCCGCCACGGAAGCGGCTGTCACGCCTGCGGAAGAAACCGCTCCGGCGGAAGCGCCTGCGGAAGAAGCCAAGCCCGCGGAAGAACCTGCTCCGGCAGAAGCGCCTGCGGAAGAAACCAAGCCCGCGGAAGAACCTGCTCCGGCAGAAGCGCCTGCAGAAGAAACCAAGCCTGCGGAAGAACCTGCTCCGGCGGAAGCGCCTGCGGAAGAAGCCAAACCCGCGGAAGAAGCAGCCGCTGCACCCGCTGAGGAAACGCCCGCCGAAGAGCCCGCCGCGGAAGAGCCGAAGGCCGACAATCCGGTGCTGGCCACCATCGACGGCAAAGAAGTCTATCTCTCCGACGCGCAGGCGATGCTGAACTCGCTCGTCTCCGGCGGCTATATCACCGACAGCACGGATTACAAAACCGCCCTGGATTACCTGATTCAGAGCCGTATCCTCTCCGACAAAATCACCGAGCTGGGCTTTGACCAGTTTACCGACGCGGAGAAAGCCGATTTCGCCGCGAAGGCCGAGACCGAATGGCAGGAAGCCATCCAGCAGTATGTGAGCTACTTTGGCGGCGGTGACGACACCAATGTGGAGCAGACCCGCCAGGAAGCCATCGAGTATTACAACGCCCACGGCATCTCCGAGGAAACCATCGCCAAGCAGTTCCAGAACGAATCCTCCCAGGAAAAGCTGGAAAACTATCTGCTGGAGGGCAAGGACATCACCGTGTCCGAAGAAGAAATCAGGGCCATCTTTGATGACGCCGCCGAGCAGGACATGGCCGCCTTTGACGGCAATATCGCCACCTACGAGCTGTACCAGGCTTACTATGGCCAGCAGTTCTGGTTCGTGCCGGAAGGCTACCGCGGCATTATCCATATTCTTCTGGATGTGGACGAAGGCCTGATGGACGCCTACACCAAGGCCCAGAGCGCTTATGAGGAATCCAAAACAGAAGAAAAGCCCGATGGTGACGAATACCTGAAAACCACCATGGAAAACGCCCGCGACGCCATCCTCGACAGCAAGAAGGAAACCATCGACGATGTGTACGCCCGTCTGGAAAAAGGCGAAGACTTCACCGACCTGATCAGCGAATACAATCAGGACCCCGGTATGAAGGACGAAGCGCGCCTGGCGGACGGCTACCATGTACACAAGGAAAGCCTGCTGTGGGATCCCGTGTTCACCGAAGCCGCGTTCAGCGAAAAGATGGTCAAGCCCGGCGACGTATCTGACCCCGTGGTGGGCAAGAACGGCATCCACATCCTTTATTACCTGCGCGACGTTCCCAGCGGCAAGATCGAAATGACCGACGACATCCGCAACGATATCAAAGCCTATCTGGAAACCTCCAAGAAGAACCAGATCTTCTCCGAAGCGCTGGCCAGCTGGCAGGAACAGCACGAGATCGTGTATAACCAGGAAGCGATCTACGCTCTGACCGCCCCTGCCGCGGAAGCCACGGAAGCTCCGGCGGAATAAAACGCATTGTCAAAGCGCCCTTCCCCTTGCTTGGAAAAGTAGGGAAAGGGCGTTTTTCTGTCTTGAAACAGCGCATGTTCCAGTGTATAATTTGAGCATCAAAAGCACTGACGGAGGTGCCTCCATGATCTTCGCTGACACGGCAAACAAGATTTTTCATCTGCGGAATCGTCATGTTTCCCTGGTGCTGCGCGTTCAGCCCGACGGAAACGGGGAACAGGAATTGCTGCTGCCCTACCTGGGTTCTCCCCTGGACGATCCCGCTTCCTGCCTGTACCTTTGCGCGCCCAGGGGCGGCGCGTCCTTCGACTCTCCCCGGCAAACCCTGCCCTACGCCTGCCCCACGGATGGGCGCGGCGATTACCGGCCCGCGCTGGTGTGCGCCGAGGATCGACATGGCCAGCGCTGCACGGAATTGTTTTATACCGGCTATCGCGTGGAAAAGGGCAAGCCCACTTTGAAGGGCCTGCCCGCCGCCTATGTGGAGGACGACGCCGAAGCGGACACCCTGCTGATCACCCTGCGGGACGGCCTGACCGGGCTGGAAGCGGAACTGCGCTACACCCTCTATGCTGACCGCCCGGTTATCACCGAAAGCATCCTTTATCGAAACACCGGCTCCGAAACCCTGACCCTGCGGAACGCGGGCAGCGCCTGCGTCACCCTGCCGGGGCGGTATGATTTCATTCACCTGCACGGGGCCTGGGCCAAGGAGCGGGCCGTCGAAAGGGTCTCCCCCGCCCGGCTGACCCGGGAAATTTCCTCCTGCCGGGGCGCGTCGGGCCATGAACACAATCCCTTCGCGGCGCTGGCCGCATCGGACGCCACGGAATTTGCCGGGGAATGTTTAGGCGCGGCGCTGGTGTACAGCGGCGACTTTGCCATCACCGCCGATGAAAACGCCTACGGCTCCACCCGGCTGACCCTGGGCCTGAACCCGCGCTCCTTCTCCTGGCGGCTGAACCCCGGTGAAGTCTTTCAGGCTCCCGAAGTGATTTTCTCCTTCTCCGACAAGGGGCTGAACGGCATGAGCCAGGCGATGCACAGCCTGATCCGGCAGCGCGTCTGCCGGGGAACCTGGCGCGACCGGGAACGTCCCATCCTCATCAACAACTGGGAAGCCACCTATTTCAACTTTGATCACGACAAAATCATGAAGATCGCCCAGGCCGCCGCCGATGCGGGCATCGAGCTGTTCGTGCTGGACGACGGCTGGTTCGGCAAGCGCAACAACGACGACTGCTCCCTGGGCGATTGGGTGGTGAACAGGGAAAAGCTGCCCCATGGCCTGGACGGGCTGGGGCAGGACATCAACGCCCTGGGCCTGAAATTCGGCCTGTGGTTTGAGCCGGAAATGATCTCCCCGGACAGCGACCTGTACCGGGCGCATCCTGACTGGTGCCTCCACGCCGGGAGCCGCCGCCGCACCACCGCCCGGCAGCAGCTGATCCTGGACATGGGCCGGACCGACGTGCAGGATTACGTGATCGAAGCCATTTCCGCCGTACTGCGTTCCGCGCCCATCGGCTATGTGAAATGGGATATGAACCGGAATTTCCTGGAGGCTGGCTCCGACGCGCTGACCGACGGACGCCAGGGCGAGACCGCCCACCGCTACATGCTGGGCCTGTACCGGGTGCTGGAAGCCATCACGCGGGCCTTTCCCGAAGTGCTGTTTGAAAGCTGCTCCGGCGGCGGCGGGCGCTTCGACGCGGGCATGCTGCACTACATGCCCCAGACCTGGACCAGCGACGACACCGACGCCGTGGCCCGCCTCTCCATCCAGTACGGCACCAGCCTGTGCTATCCCACCAGCGCCATGGGCGCGCACGTGTCCGCCGTGCCCAACCACCAGATCGGCCGCGTGACCGGCATGAAAATGCGGGGCGACGTGGCCCTGGGCGGGAACTTCGGGTATGAGCTGGACTTGTCCGCCCAGACCCCGGAGGACATGGAGGAGATTCGCCGCCAGGTGAAGCAGGTCAAGGCCATCCGGCGCACCACCCAGCAGGGCGTGTTCACCCGGCTGCTCAGCCCCTTTGAGGGCAACGTGACCGCCTGGCAGTTCGCCGACGAGACCCGCGTGATCCTCTGTGCTTACCGCGTGCTGAACCTGCCCAACGGCGAACCCCTCCGGGTGCGGCTGCACGATGTTCCCCAAGGCCTGTACAAAGCCCCCGACGGCCAGACCGTTTCATCCTCCGACCTGGAACGCGCCGGCGTCCCGCTTCTTTTCGATCACCACGACTTTGCCTCTCTTGTGATGGTATTTGAGCGGGTGTAAGCATTTGGCAATTTTCGATCGGATTTGCCGCACGAAACGGCTTGAATAAAAAGCCAATATCGTTTATAATAGGAAATGAACGGAAAGAGCAGGAGGCGCATTTGTGTTTCAAGGCTTTGGGAAGGAACTGATTCCTTTCTTTCTGGACTTACGGTTTCATAACGACAAATCCTTTATGGACGCCAACCGGGAGCGCTACTACCGGGAAGTGCGCCAGCCTTTTTATGATTTCATCGGGGCCATGGGGCCGGGCATGCAGCAAATCGCCGAGGACATGGAGGTGCGCCCCGCCAAGTGCCTCTCCCGCATCAACCGGGACACCCGGTTCAGCAAGGACAAGTCTCCGTATCGCGACCATTTGTGGGTGTCCTTCCGGCAGAGCGGACGGCCCAACGACGGCACGCCCTTCTACTGGTTCGAGATCAGCCCGGAATACGTTTCCTGGGGCGTGGGCATCTGGGGCGAAAGCCGGGAAATCATGGACGCCATGCGCCGGAAAATGGAGGCGCATCCCGACGATTTCCTGCGCATCCTGCCGGTTTTGAAGGAGAGAAACTTCGCCCTGGCCGGGCAGGAATGGAAGAAGATGAAAGCCCCGGAGGAACTGCCGGAAGTGTTAAAGCCCTGGTACTTAAAGAAACAGGTATACGCCGAGCGCCAGGGTACCCAATTATCCTGGATTCATTCGCCCGATATTATCAAGCGGGTGATGGATGATTATACCGCGCTGGCCCCCCTCTATTGGATGTTCCGGGGCTGCGTGGAGGACGCCATGAATCAACTTGACCAGAAAGAACAGGGAGGGAATGTATGAGTACTGGTTTGCGTGGGCTGAAAAGCGGCACGGACGTGCGCGGCAGGGCGCTGGGTGATGACGCTCCTTTGACGGCGGCGGTGGCTGCCCGGATCGGGGGAGCGTTCGTAGCCTGGCTGAAGGAACGGGGGGTGGATAATCCCCGGGTCGCCCTGGGCCGCGATTCCCGCGTCACGGGCGAAATGCTGCTGGATGCCTGCGCGGAGGGCTGCATGAAGGCGGGAGCGCAGGTGGAAACCTATGGCATGTGCACCACCCCGGCCATGTATATGAGCCTGATTACCGAGGGCTACGGCTGCGACGGTTCCGTGATGATCACCGCCAGCCATCACCCCTATGACCGCAACGGCCTGAAATTTTTCACCAAAGACGGCGGCATCGACAGCCATGACCTGGACGCCATCCTGGACATTGCCGAGAGCGACGCGCCCCTGTCCGGCGGTTCGTCCCCCATCGTGAAGCGGGATTTCCTGCCGGTCTACTGCGAGCAGCTCAAGGAGCGCGTGCGCCAGGGCCTGGACACCGACGTGCAGAAGCCCCTGCTGGGCCTGCATGTGGTGGTGGACGCGGGCAACGGCGCGGGCGGCTTCTACGCGGGCCTGCTGGAAGACCTGGGCGCGTGGGTGGAGGGCAGCCAGTTCCTGGAGCCGGACGGCATGTTCCCCAACCATATCCCCAACCCGGAGAACGAACAGGCCATGCAGTCCGTCAGCGCCGCTGTGGTGAAGGCCGGGGCCGACCTGGGCGTGATCTTCGACACGGACTGCGACCGCGCCGCCATCGTGGACAGGAACGGCCGGGAAATCAACCGCAACAAGCTGATCGCCCTGATCTCCGCCGTGCTGCTGGACAAGCAGCCGGGTCTGACCATCGTGACCGACAGCGTGACTTCCTCCGGCCTGGCCCAGTTCATCATGGAATGGGGCGGCGAGCATTACCGCTACAAGCGGGGCTACCGCAACGTGATCGACGAGGCCAAGCGCCTGAACGAAGCGGGCCTCAACTGCCCCCTGGCGATTGAAACCAGCGGCCACGCCGCCCTGCGGGAAAACCATTTCCTGGACGACGGCATGTACTTGGTCACGGTGCTCATCTGCGAAGCCATGCGCTTAAAGCAGGAGGGCAAGGAACTGACCGATCTGATCGCCGATCTCCGGGAGCCGGTGGAGAGCGCTGAAATCCGCCTGGACATCACCGCCGAGGACTTCCGCGCCGCCGGCAGGCTGGCGATTGAAAAGGTGATGGATCACGCCGCCTTTGCCCCGGGCTGGCACATTGCCCCCGACAACCGGGAGGGCGTGCGCATCAACTTCGACCTGGAGGGCCTCAACGACGGCTGGTTCCTGCTGCGGCTCTCCGTCCATGACCCGGTGCTGCCCCTGAACATCGAAAGCGACGTGAAGGGCGGCGTCAAGCACATGGCCGAAGCCCTCTACGCCGTGCTGGACGGAGCGGAGGGGATTGACTTGGGGAAACTCAGGGACTTTATTGAAACAAAGTAAATAGCCTTCCCCTTGAGGGGAAGGTGGCGCGCAGCGCCGGATGAGGTGTTAAAGCATTCCACCTCATCAGTCACGCTTCGCGTGACAGCTTCCCCTCAAGGGGAAGCCTTTTGGCTGAATTCCTTACACGAACAATATTTTTACATTAGAAAACGGGAGGGCTGATCACCATGGACATCCGTCAAACCACCATCAACAACATCCGAACCCTGGCCGCCGACACCGTGCAGAAGGCCAAGAGCGGGCATCCCGGCGCGCCGATGGGCATGGCCCCCATGGCCTACGCCGTGTGGATGAACCAGATGAAGCACAACCCCAAGGACCCCACCTGGCCCGACCGTGACCGCTTCGTGCTGTCCAGCGGCCATGCCAGCTCCCTGATCTACTGCCTGCTGCATCTGACCGGCTACGGCCTGACGATGGACGACATGAAGCAGTTCCGTCAGTGGGGCAGCAAGACCCCCGGCCATCCCGAGTACCGCCACACCGTGGGCGTGGAAACCACCACCGGCCCCCTGGGCCAGGGCGTGGCCAACGCCGTGGGCTTCGCCATCGCGGAAACCATGCTGGCCGCCCACTTTAACCGCCCCAATTATCCCATCGTGGATCACCGGGTGTACGCCTTCTGCGGCGACGGCTGCATGATGGAAGGCATCGCCAGCGAAGCCTGCTCCCTGGCTGGGACGCTCAAGCTGGGCAAGCTGACCCTGCTGTATGACGACAACGAAATCTCCATCGAAGGCAACACCGACATCGCCTTCCGGGAGAACGTGCCCGCCCGCTTTGAAGCCTACGGCTGGCAGGTCATCCGGTTGGCTGACGGCAACGACGTGGACGCCATCATCGCCGCCATCGAAGAAGGCAAGAAGGACGAACGGCCCACCCTGATCGTCTGCCCCACCAAGATCGGCTTCGGCTGCCCCGCCAAGGAAGGCAAGTCCTCCGCCCACGGCGAACCTCTGGGCCCGGAAAACGTGGCGGCGACCAAGCAGAACCTGGGCATGCCTGCGGACGATTTCTGCGTGCTGCCCGAGGTGTACGAGCATGTCCACGCCCAGATGGAAAAGAACGAGAAGGCCGAAGCGGAATGGAACGAACTGTTCGTGAACTACTGCAAGGCCTATCCCGAGCTGGCCGAGGAATGGGAAGACTGGCACAGCGCCGAGCTGCCCGACGAAGTGGCGCTGAACGACGCGCTCTGGCAGTGGGGCGATAAGATGGCGACCCGCGCCACCTCCGGCGAAATGATCAACCGGCTGGCCAAGCTGCTCCCCAACCTGGTTGGCGGCAGCGCCGACCTGGCCCCCTCCAACAAGACCAACATCAAGGACGGCGGCGACTACTCCGCCGAGAACCGGGCGGGCCGTAACCTGCACTTCGGCGTGCGCGAACACGCCATGGCGGCCATCTGCAACGCCATCGCCCTCCACGGCGGCCTGCGCGTCTTCTGCGGCACCTTCTTCGTGTTCAGCGACTATATGAAGCACGCCATGCGCATGAGCGCCATCATGAAGCTGCCCGTCACCTTCGTGCTGACCCACGACTCCATCGGCGTGGGCGAGGACGGCGCCACCCACGAGCCCATTGAACAGCTGGCCGGCCTGCGCGCCATCCCCGATATGCAGGTGTTCCGTCCCGCCGACGGCAAGGAAACCACCGCCGCCTGGCTCACCGCCCTGACCTCCGGCCTGCCCACCTGCCTGGTGCTCACCCGTCAAAATCTGCCCCAGTACGAGAACAGCGGCTGCGAAGCCATGAAGGGCGGCTACATCCTGGCCGACTCCGACAAGGAGACCCCCGACGTGCTGCTGATGGCCAGCGGCTCCGAGGTGGAGCAGATGATGGGCGCGAAGGAAGAACTGAAAAAGGACGGCATCGACGCCCGCGTCATCTCCATGCCCTGCATGGAAATCTTCCTCAGGCAGCCCAAGGAATACCAGGATAAGGTCATCCCGCCCTGCGTCCGCGCCCGCGTCGCCATGGAAGCCGGCGTCACCATGCCCTGGTACCGCTTTACCGGCCTGGATGGCCAGGTGATCGGCATCGACCACTACGGCGCTTCCGCTCCCTACGCCGTCCTGTTCAAGGAATTCGGCTTCACTGTGGACAACGCCGTGAAGGCCGCGAAGGAAGTTGTGGGGAAATAATCTTTTAATATAGCAATCAGCCTGGGACGGTTTTCGTTCCAGGCTGATTTATACAAGGAGACGAAAAAGGAATCCATGCATTATATCTGAATGAGGTGGAAAGGATGCGGGAAGAATACGATTTTTCCAGTGCAAGGCCGAATCCTTATGTGAAGAAGCTAAAGACACAGGTGACAATCAATCTGGATACCGCGACGGTGGAATATTTCAAAAGCCAAGCCATGTCCAGCGGTATTCCATATCAGACATTGATCAATCTCTACCTGAAAGACTGTGTGCAAAATAACAGGCAATTGCGTGTATCATGGAATTGATTCACAATAAAAATGGAGCAAGCAGAATCCAATAATCGAACGAATCAAACCAGCCGACTGCCGGGACGCGGCGGCGTTATGGCCGGAGGCGGGCCCGGACGGGCTGGAACAGGAATTTGAAGCCTTGGCGCAGAGCCCGGAAGCGGCATTATTTGTTTATCGGGAAAATGAGCGGAACGTCTGCTTTGCCAGGAAGCCGTGAGAATTCCGATCAAAATCTTCATTTTCTCCCGAAAAATACAGGGAAAAGACACTGCTCCCCCTTGCTCTTGCAGGGGTTTTTTCTTATAATGTGATGTATCCGATTTCCCCGGGAGAAAACGTTCGCGTTTTTTTCCGCCGAAACTTTTTTGCAAGGAGGAAATTTGTTATGAAGAAACTGGTTGCTCTTATGATGGCGATTGCCATGCTGCTGAGCGTCGCGTCCGCCGTGGCGGAAGAGGCGATTACTTTGAAGATCGCCCATATCGGCCCCACCACCGGCGCGGCGGCCCTGTACGGCCTGGCCACCCTGCACGGCGCGGAAGTCGCCGTGGAAGAAGTGAACGCGGCGGGCGGCAAGTACAAGATTGAACTGATCAACGAAGACGACGAACACAACGTGGAAAAGGTCATCAACGCCTACAACGCCGCTTTGGACGCCGGCGCGCAGATGATTCTGGGCTCCACCACCTCCAAGCCCTGTGAAGCCGCGGGCGCTCAGGGCTATGTGGACCGCGTGTTCTTCCTGACCCCCTCCGCCTCCTCCACCGCCGTCATCGAGGACAAGGACAACGTGTTCCAGATCTGCTTCACCGACCCCAACCAGGGCAAGGCTTCCGCGCAGTACATCGCGGAGCACAAGCTGGGTACCAAGGTCGCCGTGATCTACAACAACGCTGACGTGTACTCCACCGGCATCCGCGACACCTTCGTGGAAGAAGGCAAGGCCCTGGGCCTGGAAATCGTTTCCGAAACCACCTTCACCGATGAAACCACCGACTTTACCGTCCAGGTGGCCGACGCCCAGAACGCGGGCGCGGAAATCGTGTTCCTGCCCATCTACTACACCCCCGCTTCCCTGATCCTCAAGACCGCCGCGGACAAGGCCTTCAAGCCCATCTTCTTCGGCGTGGACGGCATGGACGGCATCCTGAGCGTGGAAGGCTTCGACACCAGCCTGGCCGAGGGCGTCATGCTGCTGACCCCCTTCGTGGCCACCTCCACCGATGAAAAGGTGGTCAACTTCGTCACCAAGTATCAGGCCGCTTATAACGAGATCCCGATCCAGTTCGCGGCGGACGCCTATGACGGCATTTACATCCTGATCGCCGCCGCCGAAAAGGCCGGCATCACCAGCGACATGAGCGCTGAGGAAGCCTGCGACCTGCTGATCGCCGCCATCCAGGAAATCACCGTGGACGGCATCACCGGTTCCATGACCTGGGACGCCTCCGGCGCCGTCACCAAGACGCCTATGGCCGCCACCATCGTCAACGGCGAATACGTGTTTGAATAATTCCAACCGCGCAAGGATTCATTCCGTTTTGTGAATGAAAGCGGGCTGGCCCAGTCTTTTGGGCCAGTCCCGCGTTTTCGTTTAATTGGTGAACATTTTCTGCTCACATTGAACACTTGTCAATATGGCATACTTCCCCTTATGGCTTTCTCGGAAGGGGGTCTGGGGGGAACCGCTCTTTGACCTTCAAAGAGCGGTTCCCCCCAGAAAAACACACACTGGGGGATGCGGCAACATGATTTTTCTGGACAACCTGATGAACGGGCTCAGCCTTGGCAGCATTTACGCCATCATTGCCCTGGGCTATACGATGGTGTACGGCATCGCCAAGATGCTGAACTTCGCCCACGGCGACATTATCATGGTGGGCGCGTATATCGCGTTCTGCGGCTTGCAGTACTGGGGCCTGCCGCCCATCGTGGCAATCCTCGCGGCGATGGTGGTTTGCACCATTTTGGGCATCACCATCGAGGGCCTGGCCTACCGCCCGCTGCGGCAGGCGGCGAGCCTGGCCGTGCTGATCACCGCCATCGGCATGAGCTACCTGCTGCAAAATATCGCGCTGATGATCTGGGGGGCCAATCCCAAATCCTTCCCCCGCACGTTCATCAACAGCTCCATCCTGCACATCGGCGGGCTGAATATTGCAAGCGCCACCATCTATACCATCCTGGCCAACGTGGTCATCATGATCGCGCTGACGCTGTTCACCGCCAAGACCAAGATGGGCAAGGCCATGCGCTGCGTCAGCGAGGACCGGGGCGCGGCGGAACTGATGGGCATCAACGTGAACCGCACGATCTCCGTGACCTTCGCCATCGGCTCCGCCCTGGCGGCAATTGCGGGGGTGCTGCTGTGCTCCTCTTATCCCATCTTGCAGCCCACCACCGGCTCCATGCCGGGCATCAAGGCGTTTACCGCAGCGGTGTTCGGCGGCATCGGCTCCATTCCCGGGGCCATGCTGGGCGGCGTGCTGCTGGGCGTGATCGAGATTTTCGGCAAGGCTTACATTTCCACGGAACTCGGCGACGCCATCGTGTTCGCCGTGCTGATCGTGGTGCTGCTGGTGAAGCCCTCCGGCCTGCTGGGCAAGCCGGTCAGAGAGAAGGTGTGACGGGATGAAAATGACAAAAGCCAAGCGCAACAAGCTCATTTACAACATCGTCACCTTCGCGCTGGTGATCGGGGCGTTCCTCATCCTGCAATCCATGATCGCCAACAAAACCATCACCCGCTCGCTCAAGGGCCAGCTGGTGCCCATCTGCTGCTGGATCGTGATGGCGGTGTCCCTGAACCTGGTCATCGGCATTTCAGGCGAACTGTCCCTGGGCCACGCCGGGTTCATGAGCGTGGGCGCGTACACCGGCGCGGTGGTCAGCGGTTTGCTCATCAACGTATATGACATCCAGGACGCCACCCTGCGTCTGGTGGTCGCCATTGTCGCGGGCGGGCTGCTGTCCGGCATTGTGGGCGCATTGATCGGCATTCCCGTGCTGCGCCTGCGAGGCGACTACTTAGCCATCGTGACCCTGGCCTTCGGCGAAATCATCCGCAACTTAGTCAACGTGCTGTATATCGGCACCGGCGACGGGCGGCTGTACGCTTCCTTCCTGAACAAGAAGCTGCCCGAGGGCGTGACCATGCTGGTGGACGGGGCCAAGGGCGCGGTGAAAATCAAGCCCATTTCCACGTTTACCGCCGGGTTCATCCTGGTGCTGATCACGCTGGTGGTGGTGCTGAACCTGGTCAATTCCCGCGCGGGCCGCGCCATCAAGGCCTGTCGCGACAACCGCATCGCTGCGGAATCCATGGGCGTGAACGTGACCAAGTACAAGATGATGGCTTTCGTCACCGCCGCCGTGCTGGCGGGCATGGCCGGGGCGCTGTACGGGCTGAACTCCTCCACCGTGGTGCCGACGCAGTTCACGTTCAACCAGAGTATCAACGTGCTGGTGTTCGTGGTGCTGGGCGGCCTGGGCAATGTTCTTGGCAGCGTCATTTCCGCTACCCTGCTGACCATCCTGCCCGAAATGCTCCGCGCCTTCGCGGATTACCGCATGCTGGTGTACGCGGTGGTGCTGATCCTGGTGATGATCTTCACCAACAATCCCACCATCCTGTCCTTCATGAAGCGGCTGATCGCGCCCTTCAAGCGGAAAGACGTGACGGGAGGTGACGCGCAATGAGCCAGCAGAAGCATCATTCCACCACCAAGATGGTGCCCGTGCCGACCAATAGCATCGTGCCCGAACGCGACATCAACGAGATCCCGGTGCTGGAAACTCGGCACCTGGGCATCGAGTTCGGCGGCCTGAAAGCCGTGGACGACTTTAACCTCACCATCGGCCGGACGGAAATCGCCGGGCTGATCGGCCCCAACGGCGCGGGCAAGACCACCATTTTCAATCTGATTACGAAGGTGTACGAGCCCACCAGCGGCGCTGTGCTGGTGAACGGGCGCGACCTGCACGGCCTGGACATCGCCCAGGCGTCCAAGCTGGGCATTGCCCGCACGTTCCAAAACATCCGTCTGTTCGACAACATGACGGTGGAGGAAAACGTGCGCATCGGCCTGCACAACAACATCAAGTACGACATGTTCAGCGGCATCCTGCGTCTGCCCCGCTACTGGATCCAGGAGAACCGGCAGCACGAAAAAGCGCTGGAGCTGCTGCACATCTTCGGCATGGAGAACTTAGCCGACGAGCGGGCGGGCTCTCTCCCCTACGGCGTCCAGCGCAGGCTGGAAATCGTGCGCGCTTTGGCGACGAATCCCAAGCTGCTGCTGCTGGACGAACCCGCCGCGGGCATGAATCCCCGCGAGACGGAAGAACTGATGGAGAATATCGCCCGCATCCGCGACCAGTTCCAGATTGCCATCCTGCTCATCGAGCACGACATGAACCTGGTCATGGGCGTGTGCGAGGGCATCTGCGTGCTGAACTTCGGGCGCGTCATCGCCAAGGGCACCGCCAGCGAAATCCAGGCGAACCCCGTGGTCATCGAAGCCTATCTGGGCAAGAAGAAGGAGGGACAGGCATGAGCGAAAACCAACAGGCATCCCCTCTTCTGAAGGTCAGCGACCTGCACGTGTACTACGGCGCCATCCACGCCATCAAGGGCATTTCCCTGGAAGTGTATGAAAACGAGATCGTGACCCTGATCGGTGCCAACGGCGCGGGCAAGTCTACGACCCTGAACACCATCGCCGGGCTGCTCAAGCCCCGGCAGGGCACGGTGGAACTGAAAGGTACGGTGCTCAACGGCCTGGGCGCCAGCAAGATCGTCCCCAAGGGCCTGAGCCTGTGTCCCGAAGGACGGCGCATTTTCCAGCAGATGACGGTGAAGGAAAACCTGGAAATGGGCGCGTACAGCCGCGACCCCGCCGAAATCCCCGCCTCCCTGGACGAAATGTTCCAGCGCTTCCCCCGCCTGAAAGAGCGCGAGAAGCAAATCGCCGGCACCCTGTCCGGCGGCGAACAGCAGATGCTGGCCATGGCGCGGGCGCTCATGTCCCGCCCCAGCCTGCTGATGCTGGACGAGCCGTCCATGGGCCTGGCCCCCATCCTGGTGGAGCAAATCTTTGGCATTATCACCGAGCTGCACGCTTCCGGCGTGACCATCCTGCTGGTGGAGCAGAACGCCCAGATGGCCCTGACTGTTGCCGACCGGGCTTACGTGATGGAAACCGGCGTGATCACCATGCAGGGCCCTGCCCATGAGCTGCTGCATAACGACGCGGTGCAGAAAGCCTATCTCGGCTCGTAACCTCCCCTCTAATACTAAATACCTTCTAAAAGATTGAAAGATTCGGGATGGATTTTTCGTCCTGGCTAAGCTGAACGAAGGGAGGCGTAGCAGCGCTACGTTGACCGGCCGGAGTGAAGCACAGCCAGGGCGAAAAAGACGCCCGAAGATTCAAGCTTTTAGATGGGATTTAGTATAAACATCATACGCAGCATAAAAGCCCGCGTGCCTGGAAACAAGCGCGCGGGCTTTTCTCTTATGAAATTACAGCTTCAGTTTTCCGCCCTTCGCGCCTTTCGCCCCGCCCAGCTGCACGCCGGAGAGGATGTCGGAATGGAAAGCGAAGGAGTTTTTCTCCTTCTCCTGATAGGCTTTCATGGCGCAGTCCACCATCTCGTCGATGAGCCTGCCGTAGTTGAGGCCCGTTTCCTGCCAGAGGTAATAGGCCAGGGAGCCGGGGATGGTGTTGATCTCAGTGATGTAATAATTATCGCTGTGGCGGTCCAGCATGTAGTCGATGCGCACCACGCCCTTGCAGTCCATGGCGTCAAACACTTGCAAAGACAGTTCCTGCAGGGCCTTTGTCAGTTCCTCCCCGATGGGCGCGGGCACGATGCGTTTCAGGCTGGCCATGCCCTTGCTGCCGCCGCTGCCCGCTAAATATTTTTCGGAGAAATCCAGGAACGCCGCGCCGGAGTTGGGCATTTCCAGCACGGAGGCTTTGCGCTCCCCGTCGAAGCCCACCACGGAGCAGTTCACCTCAATGGGCTTATCCAAGCCCTGTTCCACCAGCACCCGGCGGTCATAGGAGAAAGCCAGTTCCAGCGCTTCTTTCAGCGCCCCCCGGTCATCCGCCCGGCTCACGCCGATGGAGGAGCCCAGGCAGGCAGGCTTCACGAACACGGGGTAAGGCAGCGCTGCCTCCACCTTGTCCATGGCCTTGTCCGCGTCCCGCTCAAATTCGCTGCGGGTCAGGGCGCAGTCCGGCAGGATGGGGAAGCCACAGCCCCGGAAGAAGCGCTTCATGGTGATTTTGTCCATGCCCACGGCGGAGCCCGTCACACCGGTGGAGGAATAGGGCAGGCCCGCCATTTCCAGCAGCCCTTGCAGGGAGCCGTCCTCCCCGTGGAGGCCGTGCATCACGGGAATCACGCAGTCCAGCCGGGCCACGATTTCTTCCTTGCCGCCGCCGAACAGGCCCTTTGGCGGCACGTAATGCAGCAGCGCCCCGGAACCGGCGGTCAGATCAAGATGAACCGGGACGATGCCCTTCTTATAAGGGTCGAAGGGCGTGTAGGTCTTGATGTCCAGCAGCGGATCGCCGGTGAACCATTCGCCCTTCTGGCTGATATAGACGGGGATCACGTCGTACTTCTCCCGGTTCACGTTACGCATCAGTTGCACCGCGCTGATAATGGACACCTCGTGCTCGCAGGTGCGGCTGCCGAAGATCACGCCCAGTTGGGTTTTGCTCATGATTGAATCCTCCTTGAGAGAGATGCACAAACCACCCAAAAGGCTTCCCCTTGAGGGGAAGCTGTCAGGCGCGGAACCAACTCCAACGGAGGAACCAGGCTCATTCGCGCTTGACTGATGAGGTGTCTTGCTGGATTTCATAAAAGCAGCTTATTCCAATGCCGACAAAAACACCTCATTCGTCCTGCGCGAATCATCTTGATTCCTCTCTCCAACTTGATTCCGCGCAGTCCTCCTTCCCCTCAAGGGGAAGGCTTTTGGTTACTCTTCATTATAATGGTCAGGAAGGTCGTTCTCATACATCACCACGTCCCCTGGCCGCAGGATGCCGTTCACGATGGTGATGGCTTCGTCCAGGGACGCGGCCACATGAATGCTGTCCGCCGGGAAGCCGCTTTCTTTCAATCCCTTCTGAATCGGCTCGGTGTGTTTCCTGCCTACCAGCACAGCCACGTCCACGGCGCCCGCCATGGCCTGGCCGAATTCCTCATTGTAGCGGGTTTCCTCCGCGCCCAGCTCCACCATGCCGGGGGTGACGATCACCCGCCGCCCGGGGAAGGAGGACAGCACCTTCAAGGCTTCCTTGCTGGAGGTGGGATTGGTGTTGAAGGCGTCGTCGATGACCGTCACGCCGCCCGCGGTTTTCAGCAATTGCAGGCGGTGCTCCACCGGCTTCAGCTGCTGGATGCCCCGGCGAATCTGCTCCCGGTTGAGGCCCAGGTGCTTCGCCACGCAGCAGGCGGCTAAAATGTTGCCGATGTTGTGGCGGCCCAGCAGCGGCGTGGTACATTCAAACGGCTCCCAGTCGCGCAGATGCAGGGTGAAATGGCTGCCCTGGGGCGACACGGAAACATCCGTCGCCCAGGCGTCGGCCCCTTCCTTCCCCGCCAGCATCTTGGACTTTCCGGTCTTTTCGTACAGCTTGTATACAATCCCGTCATCGTTCAGGAACACGCCCAGGCCGTCCGCGGGCAGCGCGTCGATCAGCTCATACTTGGTCTTTTCGATGCGCTCCAGGGTCTTGAAGGTGTCCAAATGCTGGGGTCCCACGGCGGTCAGGATGCCGATGGTGGGGTGTACCAACCGGGACAGTTCCTTGATTTCGCCCACGTGCCGCGCGCCCATTTCCCCGATAAACACCTGATGGGCGGGGGTCAGGCGCTCCCGGATGATCCGGGTCACGCCCATGGGGGTGTTGAAGGACGCGGGCGTCGCCAGCACGTTATATTTCTGGGAAAGGATTTCCGCTAAGATAAACTTCGTAGAGGTCTTGCCGTAGCTGCCCGTGATGCCGATGCGGATGAGCCGGGGATTCTCCAGCAGTTTCTTTTCCGCGTCCCGGAAATACAGATGGAAAATCAGCCGCTCAATGGGCAGGGCCAGCAGCCCGGCCAGAGCCACCAGATAGGGAAGGAAACAAGCAGCTAAACAACCATAGACGCCAAGAAAAATCAATTCACCATGAGAAAGAAGGTAAACGGTCAAAGGGAGCAATATCAGCAAAAGCGCCAGCATCACGTAAAGTCTTTTCATGCGGGCAGTCATAGCAAACGGCTTTTTTTCCTTTTGCTTCATACCGCTTCTTCTGACCAGCCATCCAGCAATTCCATACAGCGCGGACGCCACCAGCGACAATACAATATAAATATGAGTGTTTCCTTTTACCGGTCCTACGATCAAACAAAATGATGTAAAGATGATGAAGTAAATAAAACCCAATAACAGGCAGGGATCAATCGCTCGTTTGATTTGCCGACCGATCGTTTGAAAATATCCATGAAATTGGTAGCTTTCCAATTGATAATAGTGCATCAGCCGTCGGGCTGCCAGCAGGATACCCGCGCCAAAGCCCAGGGAATGCAGGCAATAATACAGCAGGTTTTCATCCATGTTCAGCCCTCCTTTTCAACAATAATCATACGCTTATAACTTTCTCGGAAGGGGGTCTGGGGGGAACCGCTCTTTGGCTTCAAAGAGCGGTTCCCCCCAGAAAATCCTTCACGTTAAAAACGCCCGCACAACCGTCACGAACCGCTGCCACTGCCGCAGGTAAGCGAAGTGGTCGCCGCCCTCGAAGATCACCAGGCCTGCGTCGGGGATTTCCTGTTCCATGGCCTGGCCCATCCAGAGGGGGGTCTCGGTGTCGTTCTCGCCCCAGATGAGCAGGGTGGACGCTTGAATCTTCGGCAGCAGGGGCCGCAGATCCTGGCTGATGACCTTCACGAAGGTCTTTTTCATTTCGTCATCCAGGGCGTTGTAGTCCGGGGAGCCGTACTTTTCCTGCAAGGCTTTCAGGCTCTTCTGCGCCATGCCGCCGACCAGCGGAATTTTGGTCAGCCCCAGCAGCGTTTCCTTCTTCTTTTTATAGGCTTCGCTGCGCTGCTTCTGTTCCTCGGTCTGGGGCTTTTTGAGGCCCGCGCCGCCGGTAAGCACCAGGCGGCTGACCATCTGCGGCTCGTTGGCGGCCAGCCACAGCGCCACCCGTCCGCCGAAGGAATGGGCGATGATGTCGCAGGGCGCGATGCCAAGCTGCTCCATCAAATCCTTCACGCAGGCCGCGAACTCCGGCACGCCCCAGGGTTCGGGCGGCCTGCCCGACGCGCCGTGGGCGGGAAAGTCGATCACCGTCACCCGGTAGTCCTTGCTCAGGTCCTGGGCGATGGGCTGGAAATGCTGGACAGAGCAGCCCCACCCGTGGAGCAGCAGCAGGTTTTTCCCGGCTTCGCCCATCTGCTCGTAATGGACGCGCACGCCCTTGGCGGTTAATTCCATGTCGCCGCTCCTTTCCTCATCCCTATTCCCTAATCCCTCATCACTTATTTATTGTATGCCTTTTCTGCTCCGTCCATGCGCCAGATGTAGCGACATTTCTGCAACGCCCCGGCGCAGAGGGTGCGGTACTCCGGCGGCACGTCGGCGATGCGTTCCAGCGCACAGCCCAGCTTTTCGCAGGTCTTGCGGGAGGCGGTGTTTTCCACGTTGTTGGTGATGACCACAGACCCCAGATGCAGCCGTTGCAGCAGCGGCAGCATGAGGTAACATGCGCGGGCTGCGTACCCGTGGCCCCGGTGCTTTTCCTCGATGCGGTATCCGATGTGGCCCAGGTAGTAAAGCCCTGGGCTTTCGCCCAGACGCAGGCTCACATAGCCCACATAGTCCCTCGTTTTGTGGCGGTAAATGTGGAAGGTGTAGCCGTCGTCGATGCCGTATTCCGGGTCGGACACGTCCTCGTTGGATAACACCAGATCCAGCGCGTCATCGGAAAAGGCGGGCTTCCGGGAAAACAGCCGCAGGAATCGCATGGGGTGGTCACCTCAAAATTTGAGTTTTCTGGGGGAAACCGCTCTTTGGAGTTTCTTCGCACGGCCTGCGCTTCGCTTGCCCGCGCTTTTAACTCCTTTGTATCTTCATTGATACCGCGCAATGCGTCTAAAGCCGCATTGCTGAAAGAGCGGTTTCCCCCAGACCCCCTTCCGAGAAAGCTATATAAATAACGCTATTATCGGAAGAATAAGCAGAATCAGTGGGAATAACTGATTGATGTACAAACCAAGTTTATTCCACAATTGGTTTTCGGAGGGGGTGTGGGGGAACCGCTTTTGACTCAAAAGCGGTTCCCCCACCGTTCCCATCAGAACAGCGCGTTCACGAACTCCTTGGCGTCGAAAGCCTGGAGGTCGTCGATGCCCTCGCCCACGCCGATGTACCACACGGGGATGTTCAGTTCCTTGCGGATGGCGATGGCGACGCCGCCCTTGGCGGTGCCGTCCAGCTTGGTGAGCACGATGCCATTGATCTCGGCGGCTTCCTTGAACTGCTTGGCCTGCTGGATGCCGTTCTGGCCGGTGGTGGCGTCCAGCACCAGCATGCAGCGCATTTCGGCTTCGGGGTATTCCCGGTCGATGATGCGGCGCATTTTGCTTAGCTCGTCCATCAGGTTCTTTTTGTTGTGCAGACGGCCCGCGGTGTCCACAATGAGCAGGTCGGTCTTGCGCGCCTTGGCGCTCTGCACGGCGTCATAGACCACGGAGGCGGGGTCGCCGCCCTCCTGGCCCCGGATGATGGGCACCTTGGCCCGTTCCGCCCAAATCGCTAACTGCTCGTCGGCGGCGGCGCGGAAGGTGTCGGCGGCGGCCAGCATCACGCTGCGGCCGATTTCCTGGAAGCGCAGGGCCAGTTTACCGATGGTGGTAGTCTTGCCCACGCCATTGACGCCCACCACAAACATCACCATGGGCCAGCGCAGGTTGGGCCGGGGGATGTTCATTTCGTCGATCAAAATCTGCTTGAAGATTTCTTTGGCCTGGTCGGCGTCCTTGATTTTCTTTTCGCTGACCTGGGCTTTCAGCTTGTCGATGATATCGGTGGTGGCGGCCACGCCCACGTCGGCCAGAATCAGAATGTCCGTCAGCTCGTCATAAAAATCGTCGTCCACAACCCGGGTGTTCTTGACCAGCTCGTCTACCTTGTCCGTGAGTCCACTGCGGGTCTTGAAGAGGCCCTCCTTGAGGCGTTGAAAGAAACCCATGGTTTGTTCCTCCTGCTATGTAGTATGATGAAAGTGTGGAGTGTGGAGAGTGGAGTGTGAAGTTATAAAGAGTGAAGGATTACTGTACATTGATCTTTAGATGATGAAGCAATGAACAAAAAACTCCACTCTTCACTCTCCAAACTCCACACTTCACGCAATAATTTACTCGTAATCTTGCAAATTCACCGACACCATCCCGCTGACGCCCCGTTCCTGCATGGCGACGCCGTAGAGCGCGTCGCAGCGCTCCATGGTGCCCTTGCGGTGGGTGACCACCACGAACTGGGTGCTCTTGGCGTACTCGGCCAGGTAATCGGCGAAATAGCCGATGTTCGCCTCGTCCAGGGCCGCTTCAATTTCATCCAAGATGCAGAAGGGCGTGGGCTTGAGTTTCAGCATGGCGAACAGAATGGCGATGGCGGTGAGGGCGCGCTCGCCGCCGGAGAGCAGGCTCAAGAGCTGCAATTTCTTTCCCGGCGGCTGGGCGATGATCTCGATGCCGCAGTTCAGCGCGTCGTCGGGGTCGGTCAGCTTCAATTCCGCATAGCCCCCGCCGAAGAGCCGGGCAAAGGTTTCCTTGAAGAATTCGCCTAACTTGTCAAACTCCGCCACAAACTGCTTTTCCATCTGGGAAAGCAGGCGGGTGATCAGGTTCTGCAAATCCTCCTCGGCTTTCGTCAAATCCTGCTGCTGGGCGGTGAGATCGTCGAAGCGCTCTTTCGTTGCGGCGTATTCCTCGATGGCCCCCACGTTCACGTGGCCCATGTCCCGGATGCGGGCGCGAAGCACCGCCGCCTCCTTCTCGCTGCCGGAGAGGTCGAACTTGCCTTCCGCGCGGAACTC
Organism: uncultured Eubacteriales bacterium; assembly: GCA_902795275.1. Classification (GTDB taxonomy): domain Bacteria; phylum Bacillota; class Clostridia; order Christensenellales; family Aristaeellaceae; genus RUG563. The sequence continues at coordinate 24,232 of CADBKQ010000013.1, forward strand.
CTCGGCCATGGCGTAGGTGAGGTCGTAGGTGTTGAAGATGTGGTCGGTCATCACCTTGAGCTCGTTTTCCGCCCGGTCGCGGCTGAGCTCGGTGCGGTGGAGCTTGAGGCTGTCGTCGTCGTAAGCCTTGTGGATTTCCTCGCTCAGGCGCACGGAATCCCGCTGCTTGGCGTTCTTCTCCTGCCGCTGGGCTTCCAGCGCATCCACCTTCGCTTTCGCCTGCTCCACCAGCGCTTCCTGGTTCTGGCAGGCGGCTTCCTGCTCCTGTAAAAGCTCCTGGGCCTTCTGCAACTGAATCTCCCGGCATTCCCGGTCGGTTTCCAGTTCGGCCAGGCGCTTGGCAAGCTGGGTAAATTCCTGATCCCGGCGCTGTTTGTCGCGCTGCAGGGTATCCAGGGCGTAGGACAGCTCGGCGTATTGCAGCCGCATTTTCGTGACCAGGTCGCGCTGGGTGTCGGCCTTTTCCCGGGCGTCGAACAGCGCCTTTTGCAGGGCTTCGGTTTTCTGATCCATGGCTTCCCGGTCGATGGTCTGGCTCTCCGCCATGCTTTGGACGTAAGCCAGATCCCGCTCGATTTCCGCAATGCTCTCGGTCAGCTGCTGCCGGGCGGCGCGGGTGCGCTCCAACTGCTGGGAGGCGGCGGTGAGCTCCGCCTTGGCATTGAACACGCGCTCCTGCTCGCGGGCCACGGCGATTTCTTCCTGGTGCACCCGCTCCATGGCTTCGTTGCGCAGGCGCTTCAAATCCTCGCGCCGCTGCTGCATCCCGTTCAATTGTTCCCGGAGGGCTTGCAGCTGCTGCTTTTCCTGCTCCAGGGTCTGGCGCAGCTCCTTGATTTCCCTCTCCCGGCCCAGCAGGCTGACGGCGCTCTTTTGCGCGGTGCCGCCGGTCATGGAGCCGCCGGAGTGCATCACGTCGCCGGTGAGGGTCACCAGGCGGAAAGCGTGGCGTCCGGCCCGCATGATAGGAATGCCGCTGTCCAGGTCGCGGGCGATCACCGTGCGGCCCAGCAGATTTTCCATGATGCCCCGGTATTCCGGGCTGTAGGAGATCAATTCGCTGGCGACGCCCAGGCACCCGGGCATGGACAGAAGCCGCCGTTCTTCCGCGTTCAGCACCCGGCTTTTCACGCTGGTCATGGGCAGGAACGTGGCGCGGCCCAGGCGGTTGTTGCGCAGGTAGTCAATGATGCGCTTGGCCGCTTCCTCGTCCTCGGTGACGATGTTTTGCAGCGCGCCGCCCAGCACCATGTCGATGGCGGTTTCCAGTTCCTTGGGTACCTGCATCAGCCGCGCCACCACGCCCCGGACGGAACCGTCCCCTTGGGCGTAGGCCAAGGCTTTGCGGACGGACTGGTTATAGCCCTCCATCTCCCGGCTCATTTCGTCCATGAGGCGGAAGCGGCTCACGTCGCCCTGGTATTTGGCGTTCAGGCTTTGGGCCTTCTCCGCCGCTTCCTGGGTCTCCGTGGTCAGGGCGCGGAGATTGGCTTCGGTCTGCACCGCGTCGTCTTTCAGGCGGTTCAGCCCTTCCTCCACCTCCGCCGCCTGCTTTTCGGCGGCGCGGAGTGCGGCGGTCAGGGCGGTCTGTTTTTCCCCGCCCTCCTGCACGCTGGCTTCGATTTCGGAAAGGCGCTGCTTCATCTGGGCGCAGATGGCCTGCTGCCGGGCCTGCTGGTTCTTGGCGTCGGACAGGCGGTTCATGGCGGCTAAAATGTCCGCCTTGTGCCGGTCCAGGCTGGCTTCCTTCTGCTGCGCGTCGTCCAGGTAAACGTCCAGCTTTTTCTGTTCGGCGTTCAGTTCCGCTTCCGCCTGGGCCAGCGCTTCGCCGCTCTGCTTGGTGTCCTGCTCGCCCTTGTCGAACAGGGCCTGCAGTTCCTCCCGCTTGCTGACCGCCGTTTCCCGTTCGCCGGCAATGCGTTTCAGGTTTTCCTGAATGCTTTCCATTTGGTGAACGGTGTGTTCACGGGCGGACTGCATGTCGTGCAGGCTGTCATTGGCGGCCAGATGCGCCTGCCGGGCGGCGGCCAATTCTTCTTCCAGGAGCGCGATGGCTTCTTCCAGCTGTTCCCGTTCGGCGGCATTTTCGTTCAGCCGGGCTTCGTGGTGGGCCAGCACGTCCTTCAAGCCCTCGATGGTCTGATCCAGCGCGGCGATGCGCTCCTTCACCTTGTCGTGGCGGATGAGGAAAATGTTGATTTCCAGATCCTTTAAGCGCTCCGCCAGCTCCAGATATTCCTTCGCCACCGCCGCCTGCTTTTCCAGCGGCTCCACGCGGGAGGCCAGCTCGTCCAATATATCGTTAACCCGCTCCAAATTTTCCCTCGTGCGGGCCAGCTTGCGTTCGGCCTCCTCCTTGCGGACGCGGTAGGTCATCACCCCCGCCGCCTCCTCAAAGATCTGCCGCCTGTCCTCGCTCTTGACCGACAGGATTTCGTCGATGCGGCCCTGGCCGATGAGGGAATAGCCCTCCTTGCCGATGCCGGTGTCCCGGAACAGCTCCAGGATGTCCTTCAGGCGGCAGGCGGTTTTGTTGAGGAAATAATCGCTGTCGCCGTTGCGGTACACCCGGCGGGTGACCATCACCTCGGCGAAGCTGGATTTCAGCGCCCCGTCCTCGTTATCGAAGGTGAGGCTGACTTCGCAGTAGGACGCCTGCTTGCGCTTGGCGGTGCCGTTGAAGATGACGTCCTCCATCTTGGCCCCGCGCAGCACCTTGGCGCTTTGCTCCCCCAGCACCCAGCGCACCGCGTCGCCGATGTTGCTTTTCCCCGAGCCGTTGGGGCCCACGATGCCCGTGATGCCCTGATTGAACACGATTTCCGTCCGGTCGGCAAAGGACTTGAACCCGTGGATTTCCAGTTTTTTAAGGCGCATCTGTCCCTGCTTCCCCCGAACCTTTCATCATATTCAGCGCAGCGGCGGCGGCTTCCTGCTCGGCCCGCTTCTTGCTGGTGCCCTTGCCCTGGGCGGTTGGCTTGCCGTCGATCAGCACGGCGGCAGTGAACACCCGGTCATGGGGCGGGCCTTCCTCGCCCAGGGTTTCATAGGTAGGATTGGGCAGGCCCTTGCTTTGCACGTACTCCTGCAGGGCGCTCTTGGCGTCGGTTTCGCCGGTCTCGGTGCAGTCGCCGATGAGCCGGAGCACCATCGCCCTGGCCGCGTCCAGCCCGCCGTCCAGGTAGACCGCCGCCAGCACAGCTTCAAAAGTGTCGCACAGCACGGAAGGATTCGTCCTGCCGCCGGAGATTTCGCAGCTGCGGTCCATGTTGAGCAGTTCGCCCAGGGACACGGACGCCGCGGCCTCCGCCAGCTTTTCCTCCCGCACCAGCTTTTGCCGCAGGCGCGTCATGGCCCCCTCGTGCATTTCCGGGTGATTGGCGTAGATTTTCTCGCTCACGCACAGCTCCAAAACCGCGTCGCCCAAAAACTCCAGCCGCTGGTTGTGGTCGTGCCCCAGGGATGGATGGGTGAGCGCCTGCTTGAGCAGGGCGGTTTTTTTGAACTGATAGCCAATCGCCCGTTGGAGGGCCTTGAGGTCTGACATGGTGCGGTTCCTTCTTTGTTCAAAGATTGAGGATTTGTTCAAGTAGGAGGTAGGAAGTAGGAGGTTTTAGAGTGATTTTGATTTATATGCCGAATCAATTTGTTGTGTTTTGTCATCCGACAATATAAACCTCCTACTTCCTACCTGTTGTATTACTGGTGCGCTTCGATGTACTTGACCACATCGCCCACGGTGCGCAGGGTGTTGATGGCGGTGTCGTCCACGGTGAGGTTGAAGGTGTCTTCCAGGTCCATGATCATGACCATCACGTTGGCGCTGTCGGCCTTCAGGTCTTCCACCAGACGCTTGTCGGGGGTGATGTCCTTCACGTCCATTTTGAGCTGCTTGGCGATCATGCCGGCTACGGTTTCGTATACCATGTTCTTATCCTCCCTAATCTTTTTGCGAAAGGGGGAATCCTTCCCCCTTTCGGGAACCCCCTGCGGTTTTTCCTGTCGCTAACGCTCCCGGGCGGAAAAACCGCAAGGAAAGAAAATTTCTTTCGGTCATCTTCGTTCCCTTCAGAAATTTTCAGTCCTCCCGGCGTACATGCCGCCGGTGCGGATTTAAGTCAAGGGGAGTTCCCCTTGACGATCCCCCATTTTTCAGGTTTCCTGATCTTTCAGCTGCTTCGAGATTTCCTTCTCGATGGATTCCACCAGGTTCTTCCGCACCATGATGACGGCCTGGCGGATGGCGCAGGCGATGGCGTGGGCGTTGCTGGAGCCGTGGGCCTTGACCACCACGCCCTTGACGCCCAGCAGCGGCGCGCCGCCGACCTCGGTGTAGTCCATGGCTTTCTTGACGCGCCTGAACGCGGGCTTGGCCATCAGGCCGCCCAGGGTGCTGCGGAAGTCGGCCTTGATTTCCTTTTTGATCATGCCCAGCAAGGTGCCCGCCACGCCCTCCATGAACTTTAAGATCAGGTTGCCGCTGAACCCGTCGCAGACCACCACGTCGGCCACGTCGGCGGTGATGTCGCGGCCTTCCACATTGCCGATGAAGTTGAAGGGCGCTTTCTCCATCAGCGGATAGGCGGCCTTCACCATGGCGTTGCCCTTTTCGCTCTCGGCCCCGATGTTCACCAGGCCAACCCGGGGATTGTCCACCCCGCGCACGGCTTTCAGGTAGGCCGAACCCATGATGCCGAACTGAGGCAGGTACGCGGGCAGGCAGTCCACGTTCGCCCCGCAGTCAATCAGGCAGAAGAAGCCCTTGCCGTTGGGCAGCAGCGGGGCCAACGCCGGGCGTTCCACGCCGTCGATGCGGCCCAGCCGGAACATGCCCCCGGCCAGGGTCGCCCCGGTTGAACCGGCGGACACGAATCCGTCCGCGCCGCCTTCCCGCACCAGCAGCATGCCCTTCACCTGGGCGCTCTGCTTTTTCTGGCGGATGGCCATCACGGGTGCGTCATGGTTGGTAATGATCTCAGGGCAGTCGTCCACATCCAGGCGGCTGCGCACGTCGTCGCAGTTGACAAGCAGTTTTTCGATTTCGTCTTTGGGGCCGCCCAGGGTGACTTTCAGGTCAGCGTCAGCCCGCAGGGCTTCGATGGCCCCGTCGACGGTACACTGGGGCGCGTTGTCCCCGCCCATGGCGTCCAGATAAATATGAACCATGGTTCCTTTCCCTCCTTCGCTCAAGGCTCATAGAAAGACATATTATCTTACCATAAAACGGCGCTGTTGACAAGTGTTCCGAACCGCATCCGGCAAAAATGAAAAGAGAAATGAAAAGAGAAAATGAAAAGAGCGCCGGGCGTTCCTTTCCCAGCGCTCTTCCCCGCAGGGTGCAATTGATTACACGGCTTCCAGGCCCGATGCGCCCTCCACCACCTTGAGCAGCTCTTCCTGCCGTCCGGTGGCGGCGTTGATGTAGGCCAGGTAAGTGTGGCCGCCGTAGTCCCCCTGAAACTCATAGCACAGCTTTTCTCCCGCTTCCGTCGGGATGAGGCAGAGGCGCGCGGCATCCGGTTTCAACCGGCTGCTCACATACTGCCGCGCTTCATCTTCTGTCAATTCGGGCGTCAGCAGGCCCCGCGCCGTGTGGTTCATCAGGTAATTCCGGGCTTCCCAGCCCACCACCTGTGCCGTATCCAACCGGCACTGCACCTTGATCAGATCGGGATACAGCACGGTGTCCCCCTGGGTGGCGGCGAAGGAAACTACCGCCACGCCCTGGTAGACCTGGAAATACGTGGGCTTCATATGGTCATAGCCGCGGCTGCTGAGGAATTGCAGCGCGTTTTCCCGGCATTCCTCCACGCTTTTGTCCGGGCTGAAATCGGCGCTGTCCGGCGTCAGAAACAGGATTTTTCCGCCCTGCTTGGTCACGGCAGCCAGCAAAGAAAGATCCCGCAGGCGCAGGTTCACGCCCCAGCAGGGGATCATGCCGCCCATCTCCGGGCCGGGCGATGCGCTGTCGACCCGTTCACCGCCCACGAAATCCCGGGCGATTTGCAGCGCCTCCGCCTGGGTCACGGCCTTGTCCGGCAGGGCTTTCGCCGCGCCCGTTTCCCGCGCGTCGGAAAAAGGGCCGTCGTAAATCAGGGTGGGATATTCCACCGCGCTGTCATAAGCGGCTGTTTCCTGGCTGCCCGCGGGATAAAAGGACGTCTCCCCCGCCGCGGCCAGGTCGGACAGATCATTCTTCGCTTCCGCCAGTGCTCTCGCGGAATCCGCGCAGGCGGAAATCAGCGTGCCGAGGGTCGCCGCGTCCGCTTCGGACAGCCCGTCCGTTTTCAGCAGGCTGCTGGTATAATCCGCCAGCTGGTTGGCGAATTTCACCGCTTTCTGCGTGGCGGTATGGGACAGCGGCAGCAGCGACAGACTGCGCTGTACCTGGGCCGCGCCCGCGCTGACCTGATTCAGGTATTGGGCTTCCGCTCCCCTGTCTTCCGTCACAACCGCCTTGCCCAGCGCCGTCTGCATATCCTCCATCTGCCGCAGCGCGGAAAGCACCGCCCCGTCGTACACCTCCCGCAGCCGCGCTTCCAGCCTGTCGGCCCGCGCCGACACCCGCACCGCCACGCCCACGGCGACAGCCAATACTCCCAGCAAAGCAATCAGGGAAATGGTGAGCTTTTTCTTTTCCATGTTCAACTCCATGCTGATGATCTTTGGACACAAAGGAGGGATTAGGGATTAGGGATTAGTCATTTTGTTTTACTCTTCCGTTGACTTCCAATTATATCGCACACGATCTTTACTAATCCCTATTCCCTAATGCCTAATCCCTTTTTCCTTCCTATACCGCGAAGGAATGCGCGCCGATGGTGAGGCGCACTTCGCGGCTCCAGATCCAGGCGCTGGTGGATTTGGCCGGGTTATAGTAATAGACGCAGCCGCCGGTAGGGTCCCAGCCATTCATGGCGTCGCGGGCAGCGCGGATGGAATCGCTGTCGGGCGTGAGGCGAATCTGTCCGTCGGCCACGCAATCGAACGCTCCCGCTTGATAGACAACGCCGCTGATGGTGTTGGGAAAGGAGGCGGAGCGCACCCGGTTCAGCACCACCGCCGCCACCGCGACCTTTCCGAGATAGGGCTCGCCCCGCGCCTCCGCGTGCACCAGCCGCGCCAGCACGTTGATCTCGCTTTCGTTGTAGGATGACGCTTCCGCCGCGTTGTTCAGGGATATTCCCAGCGCGGCGGCGGTGGCGGGGCCCACCACGCCGTCCGCTTTCAAGCCGTTCTTCCGCTGGAACCATACCACCGCGTCATAGGTCGCCTGGCCGAAAATGCCGTCCGCCGGCGCGTCCATGTACCCGTACTGCCGCAACCGCTGCTGGATGCGGGTCACGTCGTTGCCCCGGTCGCCCCAGGCCACAGCCGCGCTCGCGTCGCGCGGAAACAGCGCCGCCAGAAAAACCAACGCCAGAAGTCCGGCTTTCCATCGTTTCATGCTTTCTTCCCCCTTGGGCATAGTGTAGCCGAAGGAAGGAAAAGTATACAAGAAACAGAGTTTATTGCAAAAGTTTGTGGGGGGAAACCACTCTTTGCTGGCCAAAGAGCGGTTTCCCCCCACACCCCCTTTCCGAGAAAGCCATAAAGGGCAACCGGTAAGAGTCTTTTTCTCTCATGGATTGGAAAATTTTTCCTCGCACAGTTTTACATTGAAAAACAGCCTTGCCGTTTCCGTTTTTTGAAAACGCCCGGGCTGTCCCGAAGGGCACAAAAGAGGGCCCGGCTTTTGCGGGCCCTTGAAACTTGTATCGTCAACCCTTTTTGGGATCATGACCAACGGAACCGAAAGCGTTCAGCCAGCTGTGCAATCTCGTTTTCTTCTGCGCTCCGTTCCTGAATAACACATTTTTTCGTGTTCGATCTTTGATCCGGGTACCGCGGCGGGTTCAGGGTATTTTTCCGATGTTTGTTTTCTTTGTTTCTGCTTTCTGTTCGCGTTCCGCGTCGCTTGATTTCTTTTTGAAATTCAAGCCTTTTTTATCAGCAGATCATTGTCCAGATGATATTCAATTTTCCGTGGTTCTTGCCCGCCGCCCGCAGCGCTTGATCCATGGGAATCTCCTCCTTCTGGAACGATCCTTTTTTCTTTCTTTTCATTGCTTCCCACTTGGGAATCTTCTGATTTACTCCCGATAGGTTCTTTTCCTATCTGGCTATATCTTACCATATGTACCTCGAATTGTCAAGGACATTTTGATAAAATTATCAACATATTTTCGATTAAGTTTATCAAAACTTGCTCATTTGTATTTTGCAAAAAGCTTGCTTCTTTTTTGTATTTTCCCGAACATTTTTTGGTTTACCCTCTGGAAAGATTCGTAAAAATGTGCTATACTTCTGTCTTGTTGAGCACCATCACGCAGGGAGGACGTATTTTTGCCATGGACAAGATCAAGCGGAACGAGCGGCTGGCGGCCATGACCCAGATTCTGACCACTTCGCCCAATCGCATTTTCACCCTTTCCCATTTCTGCGAGCTGTTTTCCACCGCCAAATCCACCGTCAGCGAGGACGTGGCGATTCTTCAGGAAACGATGAACCAGTTTCACCTGGGCAAACTGGAAACCGTCACCGGCGCGGCGGGCGGCGTGCGTTACCGTCCGATTGGCCTCAAGAGCGCGAACCGGGAATTTGTGGAAGGAATCTGCGCCAGGCTCCGGGAACCGGGGCGGCATCTGCCCGGCGGGTATTTGTATTTTTCGGATATCCTGTCCGACCCCGCGCTGGTGCAGGGCATGGGTACGCTGATTGCCAGCCAGTATTACGACTTCCACGTGGACTTCGTGCTCACCATGGAAACCAAGGGCATCCCCGTGGCCATGATGACCGCCAACGCCCTGCGCGTGCCGCTGATTATTGCCCGCCACGCCACGAAGGTGTACGAGGGCAGCGCGGTGAACATTTCCTATGTGTCCGGCTCCGGCAACATCGAGACCATGGCCCTCTCCCGCCGCGCCGTGCGCGAAGGCCAGAAATGCCTGATCGTGGATGATTTCATGCGCGGCGGCGGCACCGCCCGGGGCATGATCGAGCTGATGAAGGAATTCTCCATCACCGTGATGGGCATCTGCTTCGTGCTGGCCCTGGAAAACCCCAAGCACCGTTCCATCGAGGGCGAAAAATCCCTCATGATCCTGCGGGACATCAAGGAGGGCCAGCCCCTGGATATCCGCCCCGCGGATTGGATTGAGTAAAGAAGGGATTAGGGAATAGGGATTAGGGATTAGTTTTTTGCCTGACAGCAAATCACCTATATACATATCCTTATCGTCTAATCCCTAATCCCTATTCCCTAATCCCTATTCCCTAATCCCTAATCCCTAATCCCTAAAAACCGAAAGGAGCTTCAGCCATGGAAAACTGTCTGTTCTGCAAAATCATCGCCGGGGATATTCCGTCCACGAAGGTCTATGAGGACGGCTTCTGCTATGCCTTCCGGGACATCAACCCCCAGGCCCCGACCCATGTGCTGGTGGTACCCAAGCAGCACGTGGCCAGTATCGCCGAAATGAGCAAGCTGCCCGACGACGCGCTGTGCGCCATCATGCGGGCCATCGGCAAAATCGCCGCCCAGGAGGGCCTGACGAACGGCTTCCGCATGGTGTCCAACTGCGGCCCCGACGCCTGCCAGAGCGTGCCGCATCTGCATTTCCACATTCTGGGCGGACGGCAGATGGGCGATCAAATGGCGTGATTGGTCACAGAGCATCGAAAGGGTCGATGCTCTGCCATCGAAAGACAGCCGAAGCAGTCTTTCGATGGATGCATCAATTTCTTGTAAAATGGCATTTCCTGTGGAAACGCTCATTTTATGGTCAGAAATTGATAGAGGAAGCGGTCAGGGACCGCTCCTCGGCGACGTACACGCCGCCGCCTGCGGATTACAATCGAAGGGCCGTGGCCCTTCGATGCATCCCGAGTTTACCGATGGCGTGATTGGTCGGTTTTCTTCCGGCGAAAAGAATGAAAATGTAAAAAGATAAATCGACCGAAAAAAAGCTGTTGACTCTCCCGGCTGAACGCGGTATAATACTCTCACGGTCGCCATCCGCCGGTCAAACGGCGAGCACCGTGCAGACGGTGTTGTTTCAGGCGAGATGAGCGAAGGGAGGGAAAACAAGTGTCTGAGGTTCATGTAAACAAGAACGAATCGCTGGAAAGCGCGCTGAAGCGTTTTAAGCGTCAGTGCGCCCGCGCGGGCGTCCTGGCAGAAGTTCGTAAGCGCGAACATTATGAAAAGCCCAGCGTAAAGCGCAAGAAGAAGGCGGAAGCCGCTCGGAAGCGGAAGTATTGAGCCCTTCTTTCAAAGCAAAAAGCCGTCCGGTATGTGCCGGGCGGCTTTTGCGTGCGCTTCTTTCGTATCTGTTCAACTGGTGTTTTATTGGGCACTTTAAGTAACGGAGGGATTAGGGAATAGGGAATAGGGATTAGACATTTTTGTTTTGCTATTTCGTTGGTTTCCAATCGTGTTGCACACGATCTTCCTAATCCCTATTCCCTAATCCCTAATCCCTTTTATAACCTAAAGTGTCCTTTCAGCCCCGGCTGAACGATTCCTATTTTTCTTTTATTGCCGTCACATGCCAGCGGTCGTCGCCGGTACGGGGCGGGGTCATGCGCTGTCTGCCATAGAAGGCAATGTCCGCAAAGCCTGCGGCGGCGAGCCAGGCGCGAAGCTCCTTGCGGGTGTGGGCGCGTTGAGTCTGGCATTCCTCGATGCGGTCATACGCGCCGTCCTCCCGGCGGACGAACAGCGACAGGCTCAGCATGACGCGGGACGTTTTTTCGTCCCAGCGGTTGCGCCAGATATAGGAAACCGCATCGTCGTCGGAATAGAGCGTGTTGTTTCCCAGGACGCCGGACAGCTTTTCCGGGGTGCTCACGTCGAAGATCAACGCCCCGCCGGGCTTTAGCGCGGCAAAGGCGGCGGCGAAAAACGCCCGGACATCCTCCGGCGATGTGAGATAATTCACCCCGTCGCAGGTCGCCAGCACGCAGTCCACCCGCCGGGGAACCGTCAGCTGCCGCATGTCCTGCCGCACGAAGGGAATCATCACGCCCGCTGTCCGCGCCTTTTCCATGGCAGCGGCCAGCATTTCCTCCGAAGCGTCCGCGCCGGTCATCTGGTATCCCATCCTGCGCAGGGGCAGCGTCAGGCTGCCCGTGCCGCAAGCGCATTCCACCACGCGGCCTTTGGCCGGAACCTGGCATTTTTCCATCAGCGTTTTATAATACGCCGCCCAGGCAGCATAATCCACCGTGTCCATCAGCGCGTCGTAAACGCTGGCAAAAGCGCCGTACATGCTCGCACGCTCCTTTGTGTTCTTCGCTGAGTTCCGACTGTTTCAGTTTATTATACAAAAGGCGTTTCGTTCAGTCAAGCCGGGGCGCTTCCTTCCTTTTCCGCGCGCCGACCAGCCCGCCGATGCGTCCGCTTTCGGCGGTGCTCAGGCCCGCCCACCCGACTTTCCTGAGCTTGTCCAGCAGCCCCAGTTCCTCCGCAATTTCATATTTCATTCTGTCTTCCTGCGAAAGCATCCTCATTCCTCCCGGCTTTTTCTTTGCAGTTTATGTGGAAAACCGGCGAAGTATACTTGCCTCGCCATGGAAAAAATCGAATAATGTTTAAGGTTTGTTTAAGCATGGCGCGTTATTCTTTCGGCGTCAGGAGGAAATGACAATGGCTGCGAAGATGACATTCAAGCGGTATGAACTGAAATACCGCATCAACCGCGCCCAGCGGGACGCGCTGCTGAAAGCCATAGAAGGCCACTTGGCGCTGGACAAGTTCGGACACACCACCATCCGCAATCTGTATTACGACACGGACACCTGGCGGCTGGTGCGGCGTTCCATCGAAAAACCCTGGTACAAGGAAAAGCTGCGGGTGCGCTCCTACGGCCAGGCCACGGACACCTCGCCGGTATTCGTGGAGCTGAAAAAGAAGTTTGAAAAAGTGGTGTACAAGCGGCGGCTGGCGCTGCCCTGCCAGGCGGCGATGGAGGGCCTGAAGCCCGAAAACATCCTGCCCGCCGGGCCGACCGACCGGCAGATCGGCCGGGAGATCGAGGCTTTCAAGCATTTTTACGGCCCGACGCTGGCCCCGGCGATGTATCTCAGCTATGAGCGGGAAGCATTTTACCCCATCGACGGCGTGGACTTCCGCATGACCATCGACGAAAACCTGCTCTGGCGCATGGAGGACATCGACCTGCGCGCGCCGGGCGGCGGGCAGTTCATCATCCCGCCGGACGAATTGATCCTGGAATTGAAAACGCCCGGCGGCATCCCGCTGTGGATGGTGAAATTTCTGAGTGAGAATCAGATTTACAAGACCTCATTTTCCAAATACGGCACGGCCTACCGGCAGTGGATGGCCGGGCAAACGACGACAGGAGGGCGCATGTATGCTTGAAAATCTTTTCAAAGGCGTGTTTGACTCCAATTTTGTGAGCGTCATTTCCATGGATAAATTTCTGCTCTGCGTGGGTGTGGCGCTGCTCATCGGCGGGGCGGTGGCGTTTACGGCATCCCGGAAAAGCCGTCTGTCTTTCAGCTTTCTGACCACCCTGCTCACCCTGCCCGCCCTGTCCTGCGTGGTGATCATGATGGTGAACGGCAACATCGGCGTAGGCGTCGCCACAGCGGGCACGTTCAGCCTGGTGCGCTTCCGTTCCGCGGCGGGCAGCGCGAAAGAAATGGCGCTCATCTTCCTGTGCATGGTGGCGGGCCTCATCGCGGGCATGGGCTACCTGGCTTACGCCACGCTGTTCACCCTCGTTTTGTGCATCATTTACCTGATTACCAGTCTGTTCGATCCCGCGGCGAAGGGCCTGCACCGCCGCCTGCGCGTCACCGTACCCGAAGATTTGGACTATACCGGCATCTTTCAGAACACGCTTTCCACCTACTGCAAGAGCTGGAAGCTGACCCAAGTGAAAACCGTCAACATGGGCTCCCTCTTCCGCCTCACCTACGACATCACCCTCCGGGACGCGGGAAAGGAAAAGGCGTTCATTGACGACCTGCGCCTCCAGAATGGCAACCTGGAAATCTCCATCGCCGAGGCGGAAACCACGGATTCAGACCTGTGAGGCCAGTTATAAAGAACACAGCCAGTACATTCTGGCTGTTGTTTTTTTGCGGAAATATCGGTACAATGCAGGTATTACACAGATGGAGGAAACAGATGTATGGCCATTGAGAAAGTCAGGGCGTTTTTCCGGCAGCATGGCCTGGAAGAACGCATTCAGGAATTTGACGTATCCAGCGCCACGGTGGAATTGGCGGCCCAGGCGCTGCGCTGCGAGCCCTGCCGCATTGCGAAGTCGCTTTCCTTCCTGGTGGACGGGAAAGCGATTCTGGTGGTGGCGGCGGGCGACGCCCGGATAGACAACCCCAAGTTCAAGGCAAAGTTCCAGACCAAGGCGAAGATGCTCTCCCCCGACGATACGGAATCCCTGATCGGCCATGCCGTCGGCGGCGTGTGTCCCTTCGCGGTAAACGACGGGGTGAAGGTGTATCTGGATGAATCGCTCAAACGCTTCGCCACCGTTTTTCCCGCCTGCGGCAGCAGCAACAGCGCCATCGAGCTCAGCCTGCCCGAGCTGGAACAGTATTCCGCTTTCGTGGAATGGGTGGACGTGTGTAAGCTGCCCGCCTGATTCTGTTCGCTTTGCCTGCATGCGGTTTTCCGCTTTTATCTCAAACCGGAAAGTATTTGCCGGTTGATCAAGAATACACATAAAATCTGGCACGGGATTCCAACCGGATGGACAGGATCCCGTGCCATTTTGATTTGGAAAAATGAGTTTTGAAACAGCCCCAACGCAAGCCCTGCCCAAAGTTTTCCTTCTCCAAAAGACTGAAAGCTACGGGATATAGCGTAGATCGCAGGGCTGTGTTCCGTCCGCCGGCTGCCCTTCATCGGCGACGCACCTCAGGATGACCGGGCTGTTGACGGAAAAGCTGGCCTGCGTGCTGTCGCTCTTGACAAGGCTGACCCTGATTTGCAGATCCGCTGTACCCGTCAGGTTGTCGAGGAGCGCGGAAGGGGAAGAAAGCGTATCGACGCGGAAATAATCGCCTACGCCGATGCGTGTGTTCGGACTGCTTTGATAAATCAGCAGCGGCGTTTGCCCTGAACGCAGCAGATGCACCTGCACGCTGTTCCAGGTACAAGCCCCGGAGGCGTTATAAATGCTGAATTTCACCCCATAGTGGCAGGACGCCCCTTCCAGGGCGGGGCGACTGCGGGTCAAGGTCAGGGTTTGTTCCGGCTGCGCGCCGTTCATCGCCAGCGCGGCGTTTGGCAGCAGGCTATAATCCGCTATGTTCGCGGTTACAGGCCGCACCCAGAGCAGGCCATGTCCTTCGGGTTTCGTGGCGGACACCACCACCTGGCTGTTTCCCAGCGTGTTTCCGCCGGACAGAAAATCGCCGCTGCCCGTATGGATGCTGTCGGCGTAAATGGTTTTTACCCGCAGGGTGCCGCCGTTGCCCAGGGAGGCGTTGGGGTTGTTTTCGGTGCCGCCGAATTTGAGGCAGCTGTTTTCATCCGCCGCAAACACCTCGAACACTCCGCCGCTCTTGGCCCGGAACGCGCTGCCCGCGCGGATGTTGATTTCCCCGCCTGCCATGTCGATGCCGCTGCTGTTGATCGTCAGGGCGGAATTATTGACTTTCTCCACTCCGTCCTCCGCTATACGGCGCACCTCGAGGGCGATCTCCTCCGCCGTCTGGCGGTAGGAGCTGAGGCTGCGGCCCATGTCCTTCACGGTTCTTCGGAAGGATTTCATATCGTCTTTGACTTTCAGGCTGAGCTGCTCCTCGCCGATGGCGTTTGGCTGGATGTTTTCCGCGCCGATATGCTGAATCACGTACCGCAGCTGGTCTTCCAGATGGCGCAGGTAATCCATCACCTGGCGAACGTCCTTCACATTGCCGGGCGATTGAATGTCGGCCAGATATGCCACACGATCATCTCCCTGCCTTCTTCTTTTTCTGCGACGCATGGGCCGGGACTTCCTGAACCGGCTCCTGATACGGCAGCATGATCACGCTGTTCGCAGTGCCGAGGGAAGAAAGCATCGCATCCTGGTATTTTTGCAGCTGCAGGTCAAACTTCTTCTGTTCCAGCGCCAGCTTGGCGTCGAACTGCCAGTCGTTCATCGCGTCCCGATACCAGCCGTACTCCCGGTTGTCCAGGTTCAGGGCCAGGTTTGCTTTGTCTGTGAGGGCGTTTCCTTCGGCGTCGTACCGTTCCCTGGCGTTCTTTTCCAGCTCCGGCAGCTTATCGTTCAGCGCTTTCATGTATTCGCCATAGGCCTGATACCCGGCGGTATTGGCCCAGCTGTTGCCATAGCCGCCGGTAAGCGCCGCCGCCGCGCCCATGGTGTCCTGCATGGCGCGCTGGCCGTCGCGGATATAGGCGTCCCGGTATTTCTGGTACAGCGGGTCGCGGTTGGCATCGTAGGAAAATGCAGGGCGGTTCATGATCTGGTCATAGAGGCCGGCGATCTGATCCGCATAGCGGCTTTGATAAGCCTGGGGCTTTTTCCCCATCGCGGACTGCAAATAGCGCCGCGCGTTTTGAACCACGGGGCTGTACAAGCCAAGATAGGAAACAGCGCCGCCTTGCTGATTCGATGGGACGATTTGAAGCATGTCGTTTTCCTCCTCCTATGCTTATGGTTTCAACCCGCCGTCGCTCCCGGCGGAGAGCACCCGGGCCATGCCGTACAGCTGCATGCCGCCGCTGCCCTCCAGGCGCACCTTCATGTGCTGGCAGCGGCGGGGCACGATGGGCATGAGCAGCAGGTTTGTCCTGCCATTTCCCCGCAGCGTTCCCCGCTCCAGCCATATGCCGTCGGAATCGTACTGCACCAGGAAGCGGCATTCCGCGCCGGTATCCAGCTTCATCCGCAGCAGGAAGCGGCTCAGATACTGGTGTTCGGGGTAGTCATAGCCCATCTCCGCCGTTTCAGTGTACCAGGTCACTTCATCCGGTTCGGGCGTTCCGGCTGTGCCGTTCAAAGCGTAGAGCGTTCCATTCCGGCAGAGCATGTACATTTCCCCGCCCAGCGGCGCAAAGGCCAGGGCGTGGGCGTTGTCCTGCCGGTGCCACGCGCCTTTCTCCGTATCCAGCACGTACAGGCTCCATTCGTCCCCGGCTTCCTCTACGGACAGATAATACCGTCCGTCCATGATCCCGGCCGCGCCGCCGCTCAGCTTGTCCTGGCCCAGGGCTTTGCTAACGCCATCCGGCAGACCGTCGAAGCGCTGCACGCCGTGAGCGCCCAGGTAGTACATCGCGCCGCCGGCGGAAACGAGGGTGCCGCCGCTGCCGGGATTCACGCCCTCGCATTGGGCTGTTTGCATCTGGAAATTCGCCGGGATCTCGCCGTAGATCCGGTGCAGGCAGTTTTCCTTGAAAAAGCAGGGCGTTCCCCTGTGCGCCGCCGCACCGGTGAACGGCCCGTCGGAACCCAGGTGGACGAAATAACTGTCCTGGCTGGTACCCGCGAACTTCTGCCAGTTGGTAAAATCGCCCAGGGCGCAGGCGTAAATCTGGTTCACGGCTTCCCCGTCCTGTTCCCCGTAGCGGCAGCCCCACAGCCGGTTGTTGCATTCGATCACAAAATCCATGGCCGGTGCCTTGCGGTCCGCCCGGATGGATCCGCTGGTCTGGGTGTAATTCTGGTCAATCACGCCGGTAACGACAATATAGTTTTCTCCCACAGCCTGCACAAGATGGGTGTTGTTCAGCATTTCCAGCTGGGCTTTCAGGGCATGATTATTTCCCGTATAGCTTACCCCGCTGAGGGCCACGCCGTCCTGCGCTTTCAGTCCGGTTCCGATGCCCGGCGCGCTGATGCGGACGTACACGCTGGGAACCGCCGTCCATTCTCCGTTCCATCGGTACAGCAGATGGGTTTCCCCGCTTGTGTCCAGCCAGTAGTCTCCTGCCGCGGGATTCTGCGGTTCATTAGCGTTCACCGTCATCGCTCCGCGGGGATATTCCTGGCCTTCCAGCGTACACAGGGAAAAGCTGACCGACTGCCCGGCGGGGGATGCATACAGGCGGTTGATGCTGCCGGAATCGTTCATGTTCACGGTGTTGCAGTAAACGCCGTCGGGGAACACCAGCAGGTATGCGCCCATGGATACCATCTGCTTGGGGAGCATACTATCGTCCAGCGACAGATTGGTGATGGGGGTGGGTTTCCCGTCATAGTACAGCGTGCTGCCGTCAATCCACGCCAGCTTTTCCATGGCGATCATGCCCAGCGGGTTTTCCAGTTCCGCCACGATGCCGCGCTTTTTCCGGCTGCACAGCAGCGGCCATTGCTCTCCCGTCATGTTGCCCATGGCGTCAAAGGAACCGTCGTATGTGCGGGGACGGCGGTCGAGGCCGGTGAACTGCTCTGTCCACAGCGAATGGGAAGGAATGGGTTGCAGGGTTGGGTAGTGCATGCTCGTGCCTCCCTTAGAATTTCAGCGCGTTCGCTTCCGGTTTGAAGCGATGCTCCCGGTGATACGCCCGGGCAAATTGGCCCCAGGCGTCGCTGAACAGCAGCAGGCTGTTGTTGTATTTGTCATATTCCAGGTTGACCAGGTCGATGTGCATTTGCAGGAAATACGGATACACATCGTCGTAAGGCGGCTTCGCCAGCAACTCGGTGTCGGGCGGCGTATCCTGGGTGTAGCCGCCGAAAGCCTTCGGCGTGTCCGCGTCAGGCTCGTGGGCACAGATGATCTCCCTGAAAATCCGCCTGTCCAGATGGCTCAGCCATTCAATCTTCTGCGCCTTCGCCACCTGGTTCGGTTTCAGTTCATCCGCCTGAAAAATGGCTTTCTCGATAGTCATTGTCAATACCCCCTTATTGGACACTTTAGGTTATAAAAGGGATTAGGGATTAGGGATTAGGCATTAGGGATTAGGCATTAGGGATTAGGGATTAGTACAAAAGCGGAAGACATTATTACTAATCCCTACTCCCTAATCCCTATTCCCTCGTTCCCCTAATCCCTCCGTTACTTAAAGTGTCCTTTTATCCATCACAGCGTCACACGCTCATGGCGTATTCCCGGGTGCCGGAAGCGCGAGCGGCTTCCTGCTCCATGATCTTCTGACGTTCCAGCATCTCCTGGATCACTTCCCACAGGGGCATGGGCACTTCCACAAACTGCTCCTTGGGCACGAAATAGGTCTTTTCGTTCACGCCCACTTCCAGGGTGTTCTGCTCGGTTCTGCTGCGCTTGGGAATGTAGACTGTGCGCATGTCCTGCCAGGGATCGTACTGCTTTGTCATGACTGTATCCTCCCACTTTTATTTATCATTGAAATATCGTTTTTCCTTACGGCTTTCTCGGAAGGGGGTTTGGGGGGAACCGCTCTTTGGGGCCGAAGCGCCCGGAAAACCTGCCCTTGGGCTGGTTTTCAGCGAAGGCCGGGCCGGAAGGCCCCGGACAGCAAAGAGCGGTTCCCCCCGGAAAAACTCCGGTTAAGCGTCCTCGTCCACGTCGCTATAGTGGCTGCCGCATTCCACGCGCAGCAGGCGTTCCTCATAGAGCACCGCGCCGCCGGTCTCGAAGTACACGCCGATGGTGCCGAACTGGTTGAGGGGACCGCCGGCCTGCTCGGGGGCCTTGATGATGACCTCCATATTGCCGCCGCCCACGTCGATCATACCGAAGGCGTTCTTGCCCAGGAACACGCAGCCATACACGGCGATGCCCGCCGCGCCGCCTTCGCCGGGATAGATCACGGTGTCGTCGGCAATGTTGTTCACATTGTCCTTGACCGTGATGGTGGTGGAAGTGTTGCCGGTGACCAGGCACTTCACGTCGCCCACCAGGATGTAGCGGTCTTTCAGCGCGTCGTCGGCCACGGTACCGCCGTCAAAGGTGATGACCTTGCCCGCCTGGCTGATCGCGCCGTTCACGGTCAGGGTAATGCTGTCGCTGGCCAAAGGCGCGCCGCGATACACCTTGGCGTTGTCGCTTTCGATGAAGCGCACGCCGTGGAGCTCGCCGATCTCGCCGTTGTAGATTTCGTCAGGATGGGCGTACTCGTGGGCGTCCAGCCAGCCCTTGGTTTCCCGCAGGTCGTAGGTGACGGAGGGATGCACGATGGCGATGTACTTGCCGTCGATCCTGGGGGCCTTGTGCTTTTTCAGCCAGGTCACGGCCCGGTTCACCATGGTGGGGGTCAGGATGCAATCCTTGGTCAGCTGGGAGCGGGTGGACACGGTCGTGTTGTCCGCCTTGTCGCAGTACATCACGTTGCTGCCGGAAATGGCGATGTTGCGGGCGATCTTGTCCTGGGTGTTGCCGCCCGCCGCGCCCATTTCCTTTGCGGCGTCCTGGGCCACAGGGTCGATGGCGTGGCGTTCCAGGCGGCGGCCCAGGGGCGTGTAAGCGCCGTATTCATACACCGTGGCCTGCACTGCGCTGTAACCGAACGCCTGGCCGTCGGGAATCACGCCCTCCTTCAGGCGGGGTACGTCGCCGAAAGAATTGGCCTTGCGCATTTCCACGGTCATGCCGTGGTGCTCAGGCAGGGGAATGTTCTTGGCAAACTGGGCGAACACATGGTTGCTCCGGGCGTTTTCCAGGGCTTCCGTGTTGTACCATTCCTTGATCTGCGGGGCCATGGTGCTGCCTTCGGTAAAGGCCGTTTCCGCGCCGGTGTAGGCGTTGGTGTAATTGCCGGTGTTCGCCACGGGATAACCGCCCTGGCCGCCGCTGTCAGCCATCAGCACACCGCTGTTCAACCAATGAGAAATCATAGAAAAACCTCCTCCTTATTTCAAACCTGATCCATGAAGTTGATTTTCTCCCCGTTCCGGATCCTGCGCCGGAAGTCCGCGCGGGTCTTGCGGTCCATGCTCTGCACGTCGATGCCCATGCCGGCGCTGCCCACGGGGTCAAGCCCGTTTTCCCTTGGGCGGCTGGCCCCGGCCATCACGCTGGCCGCGATTCGCTCCCGCACCTGCTCGGCGGTGTAGCGCATGCTGTCCCGCTGAATTTCCTGACCGTGCACCGCGAAGAAGGCGTCCTTCACGCTCATGCCCACGCCGGGGGAAGTCATGCGCACGAACGCGGGATTCTTCATTTCCGCCGCCAGGTCAAAGCCCGGAAGCTCCTTCCGCAGCGCTTCCGCCTGGGCGCTGACGCTGCGCACATGCTCCTGCAAAAAGGGCGGCGTCTGGTTTTCCGCCTGTTCCGCTGTGGACGCTTCGGTATTTTCGAGCCGCAGTTTTTCGGAAATACCCTCCACGTCCCCCGCGTCCAGGCCGAACCTTCCGCCCAGGGCTTGCAGGATGGGCTGCACAGCGTCCAGCTGCTTTTTGTAATCCTGCTGATTCTTGAAGCGCTGCTGGATGGCCGCCTGAATGCGCTGGCCCACCGCTTTTTCATAGTCCTGCCGGTACTCCCCGGCGATCAATTGGCGAAACGCCGTCCGCCCGCTGCCGGGCGCTTCCGTGGTTTCGCCCGCCGCCGCGTCATTCACGCTGTCCTGGGTTTCCATTTCTTCGTCCACCCGCTGCAAATTCGATTGTTCCATTTTTCATCCTCCTGGCCGTAAAGCGGTCGCTTCTTCTGCCTTTGAAAGGCGATTGTTCCGCTTGCCGCGGTGATCCCATTGAAGCATAAAAGCGCATAAAAAAAGAGCCCCTCCGCCGGAATCCGGCAGAAGGGCTCAGCACAGGGAATCAGTGCATGCAGCAAAAAAGCACCGAACCACGCGGATTCGGTGCTTTTTGTCAGTCGAAGTGGTGGGATTCGAACCCACGGCCTTTTGGTCCCGAACCAAACGCGCTACCAGACTGCGCTACACCTCGAAGGATGGAGCCGATAAAGGGACTCGAACCCTTGACCTGATGATTACGAATCAGCCGCTCTACCAACTGAGCTATATCGGCACGCCGACACGATTGCCAGCAACGGTTATTGTAGCATACCGCAGAAAAAAAGTCAAATGAAATTTTACGGCAAAAAACGCCTTCCGGCATGCAAGCCGGAAGGCAAATCAGGTTCCGGGTACGGCGTTACAGCGCTTTCAGGGCTTCGCGCACCGCGCCTTTGCCGGAAATGAGGCGGCTCAGGTTTTCGCATACCGCGTCGGCCAGCCCGGCTTCGATGAGGTTCACGCCGAAGATGGAAGCGTTTTGCAGCAGGCCGGACAGCCTGGCTTTGAGTTCGGCGGCGGTACATGTATCGCCCAAGTGAATGTCCGCCACCATGGGCCGCAGGGTGTCCAGCAGCGGGTCGCTGCTCAGCTCAAAGGGCTTGCCCTCGTCATCCACCGCCATCAGGTACCGGATCCAGCCCGCCAGTACCAGCAGAATGGCTTTCAGGGCGTGGGCGTCCAGGGTGGGACTGGCCAGATACGCCTTGATGGTTTCGCCAAAACGGATGGGGATTTTTTGAGATGTATCCGTGGCGATGCGCTGGGGCGCGTCGGGCATGAAGGGATTGGGCAGGCGCACGTTCACCACGGTGTCAATGAACGCTTTCGGGTTGATGACGCCGGGATCTGTGACCACCGGCAGGCCCTCCACATAGCCTACCCGCTTGATCAGTTTCACCAGGTCTTCATCCTTCATTTCCTGCCAGATGCGGGTGTACCCCAGCAGGCAGCCGTACACCGCCAGGGAAGTATGCAGCGGGTTCAGGCAGGTGCAGACCTTCATGCGCTCCACCTTGTTGACGGTATCCCGGTCGGTGAAGATGAAGTCCGCCTTTTCCAGCGCCGGGCGGCCGTTGGGAAAGTCGTCCTCGATCACCAGATATTCGCTTTCCTCCGCGTTCACGAAGGGGGCGATGTAGGTGTTTTTCGACGTGATCACCGGGTCAAGCCCCTGCAAGCCGTCCTCCCGCAGCATCTGTTCCACGGAGGCGTCGGGCCGGGGGGTGATCTTGTCGATCATGCTCCAGGGGAAGGAGACCTTCTTGGGGTCGCTGATGTAGGCCATGAAGCCTTCATCCTTCCAGGCCTGGGCAAAGGCGCTGATGGCGGCGCAGAGCTTTTCGCCGTTGTGGGAGCAGTTGTCGGTGCTCACCATGGCGATGGGGTAAGCGCCCGCCTTGTACCGGGCATAAAGCAGCGACGTCACCTTGCCGATGTAGCTCATGGGCTTTTCCGGCCCGGCTTCAAAGTCCGCCGCCACCGCGGGCAGGGTTTCGCCCTTGCCGTTCACCAGGCTGTAGCCCTTTTCGGTGATGGTGAAGGTGGCGAACTGCAAGGAGGGATTGGCGAAGATTTCCTTCAAACGGCTGTATTCCGCTTCGTTTTCACTGTCCAGCATCAGGGATTCCGCGATGCTGCCGATGACGGTCTTTTCCACCTGGCCGTCGGCTTTCAGCGTCACCAGCAGGGAATAGTTATCGCAGGGACGGTAGCCCTTTTCCACGATCTCGTAATCAAAGCCCTCGATGGCGATGATACCGGTGTCCATGTCGCCGGTGTCCAGCATCTTCTGGGCCGCAGCGCACTGGAACGCGCGGAAGATATTGCCCGCGCCGAAGTGCGCCCACACCGGGGCCTTCGCCGTGTTCTTGATCATCATCGCCCGGTCAAAGGCGGGCAGGGTGTAGCCCTTCTGTTCCCATTCAGAACGGTTGGCCAAGCCTTGTTCACTCAGTTTCAGCATGCTTTTCCCTCCGTCAATTCCAGGGCGTGTACAGATACAGAACCTGGGTGACGCGGCAATCGTCGTCGAAGGTGATCCGCATATTGTCCGGCAGGAACACCATATCGCCTTCATAGCCTTTCACCAGGTCTTCCACCGGGCGGACAATGGGCTGCGCGTCCGGGTCCGGGTCGGAATCATCCACAAATTCAAACCCGTCTGCCATATTGCACTCCAGCTGGCACACTTGCAGCCAGAGCGTGTGTTCCGTGTCATCCACGGCATAATAGCCGCCCTGCTCGTCCCGGATCAGATTCAGGGTTTCGTCCCATTCGCCGGTGAGCGTATAGCCCCATTCGTCCGCTTCAATGGCTTTCACCGTGATGGACAATCCCCCGCCCATCAGCGTGTCGCCGGGCTGGAGCGCTTCCACATCCTTGGCCGCGAAACGGGCTTGTTCATACAGCGTGACATACATCGTGGAAATCCCGCCGTCCCCGTTCAGGCTGTAACCGCTCATGGTGCCGGTCAGCGTTTTTCCGGCCAGAACCGGACGCAGCAGTTCAGCGGGCTGGGCCCAGACGGTCTGAGCCATCGCGCCACAGGCAACGGACAGAAGCAAAACCACGCAAATCAGAACAATGGTCTTTTTCATAGGGAAACCTCCTTTTTTGCTTTATTTGATTCTCACATGAAAACAGCAAATAATTATGGAAGGAAACGGCGCTGTCATCCCGAGCGAAGTGGAGCGAGAGCGAAACGAAGTCGAGGGACCTAAACACTGCACACTCAGACAACAAACGGGTGATTACACTTTTCAGGTCCCTCCACTCCGCTTCCCTTCGGTCGGGATGACATCGTTACTTGATTGACGCTGTTTTTTGAGTATCACATCATAACGCTTACAGGCGTTTGAACACCGGGATATAATGGATGGGCGCTTTTGCGGTGACGGTCTGGCCGCCAGCGTATGTTTCGCCGGTATGGATTTCCTGCCAGTTTCCTTCGGGCAGATACACGGAGCGCTCAAAGGTGTCGGGGGTAAAGATGGGGGCCACCAGGTAATCCGGGCCGAACATGTATTGGTCGGACAGGTTCCAGCACTTCTCATCCTCCGGGAACTCATAGAACATGGCCCGGATGAGAGGCGAGCCGTTGTCGTGGGCTTCCTGATAGATGCGCTTGAGGTAGGGTTTCAAAGAAATGCGCAGATCGTAGCCCTGCTTCATGAGGGCGAACATGTCGTCCCCCAGCGCCCACATTTCGGTGGGCTGGCCGGTGTGCAGGTAGCCGCCGCCGCGCTCGCGGTCGTCCAGGGCGGGGATGGTGAAAGGCTCCCGATCACCGTGCAGACGCATGACGGGGGTGAACACCGCCCATTCGTACCACCGGGCCAGCAGCTGGTGGAAGGCCGGGTCGTTCACGTTGCCCTCCATGAAGCCGCCGATGTCGGTGTTCCACCAGGGGATGCCCGCCACGCCGATGTTCTGGCCCGCCACGATCTGATCCCGCAGGGATTCCCAGGAGGAGGGCACGTCGCCGCTCCAGAGCACGTTTCCGTACTTCTGGCTGCCCGCCCAGCCGGAGCGCAGCAGGTTCACGGGCTGAGCGCCCAGGGCCGTCATGGGGTCAAAGTAGGTGCGGCTGTACCACTGGGGGAAGATGTTGCTGCATTCCAGGGCCGGGCCGATGTAATAGCGGAAGTTGTCAAAGTCGTACTTGGTCAGGTCGGGTTCCGAGTTGTCCAGCCAGAAGAAGTCGATGCCGTAGTTGTAATAATGCTCCTTGCACTTTTCCCACACATAGGCCCGGGTCTCGGGGTTGGTGGGGTCGATGGTCACGCAGTCGCCCTGATAGTCATAGGTCTGGGCCGCGCCGCGCTCGGTGCGCATGAGCAGGCCCCGCTCCATCATTTCCTGGAAGTTCTCGCTGCGCCGGTCCACGCTGGGCCACACGGACACGATGACCTTGATGCCCATGCTGTGCAGCTCGTCCACCATGGCCTTGGGGTCGGGCCAGTATTTCGTGTCGAATTTCCAGTCGCCCTGTACCGTCCAGTGGAAGAAGTCGATGATGATCACGTCGATGGGAATGTTCAGTTCCTTGTACTTCCGGGCCACGGACAGCACTTCGTCCTGGGTGCGGTAGCGCAGCTTGCACTGCCACAGGCCCATGCAGTCCTCCCGCATCATGGGGGCGCGGCCCGTCACGGCGGTGTAGTTGTACAGCAGTTCTTTGGGGCTGTCCGCCACGGTGATCCAGTAGTCCATGTCCTTGGTGGCGTCGGCGCGCCATTCCGTCACGTTCCTGCCGAAGGTCACCTGGCCCACGGCGGGATTGTTCCACAGGAAGCCGTAGTTCAGGCTGGACACGGCGAAGGGCACGGAGGTCTGGGAATTGCGCTGGATGAGCTCCAGGGTGCAGCCCTTCAAGTCCAGATACCGCTGCTGGTACTGGCCCATGCCGAAGAGCTTTTCCCCGTCGTTGGGCTCAAACCGGACGATCAGCCGGTAGTCCCCGGCGGTATAGGGCAGCCAGTCCCGGGCGGGGCGTTTCAGGCAGTGGCTTTCCCGAGTCACGGAGCCATCGTAGAAGCGGAAGTGTTCTTTCAGAATCTGCCTGCCGTCCCGATAGAAGGTCAGCACGCCGCTGTGGTTCACGGTGGCCTTGATTCTTCCGTTCTCGATGCTGGCCATGGGCGCGTCCCAGAAAGAGCCGTCGCCGCTTCGCAGGGACTGGGTGTAGGTTTCGATTTTGGCCGTGGTTGCTTCGGGCTGTTCCGTCAGCGCCCAGTCGTTGCCGGTCAATTGCGGAAACATCGTCGCCCGCACCCGCAGGCTGTCCTTGCCCCACGCTTCAATCCGCAGGGTTTCCCCGCCCTTCCGGGCAATCAGGGCGTTTTGTTCTTGCTGGAAAATCATGTTTCATTCTCCTTTATATTTTATATTGCATAAAGTTCCCGTTTTTTGTAAAACCATAATTGCTGTACAGCAGTACGCCCATATCGGACGCGGTGATCTGCACGGCCCCGCATCCCCGCGCCCTGGCTTCTTCCATCACGCGGGACAGCAGTTCCCGGGCGATACCCTGCCTGCGGTAGGCTTTTTCCGTATACATGCTGGACAGCAGGCCGATTTTCCCGGTGGGACAGCCGAAGTACGGCGGCTTTTCCACAATGGACATACCGCTGGTGGCGATGATCCGGCCCTCATCCGTCGCCAGCCAGGAAACAAAGGTATCGTCCGCCAGATGCCGGGTGTAATAATCCCGCAGCGCGCCGGTCAGGTCGATGTCCTCCGTGGCGCCTTCTTCGCGCAGCTGAGCAATACGCATTAAAATGAAGCGGTCCATATCATGTTCCGTCAGCTTTCTGTACTGCATCATCATGATTTCCCATACCGGTCGATCAGTTCAAGCAGCTTTCCCGGCTCCCCGGCGGCCAGCAGGCGGCGGTAATCCTTTTCTTTCAGCAGCTTATCCTGATACGCGCGTTCCAATTGCATCAGCAAGCCGTCGTAATAATGGTTCACATTCAGGAGGCCCATGGGCTTGTCCATCAGCCCGGCCTGAGCCACGGCCCAGACCTCCATCAGTTCGTCCAGGGTTCCCACGCCGCCGGGCAGGGCGATGTAGGCGTCGCCCCGTTCCATGAGCAGGGTCTTGCGTTCGGAGATGGTCTTTGCCATGAGCAACTCGCCGGTGCCGGGATAGGGCGGGAAGTCCCGGTAGCATTCCACGTTGATGCCCACCACGAAGCCGCCTTCCTCAATCGCGCCTTTCGCCACCCGGCCCATCAGGCCCACCATGCCGCTGCCGTAAACCAATTCGCGGCCCTGCTTGGCGATCAGCCGGCCCAATTCCTCCGCCGCGTCCAGGTACGCCGCCGGACAGTCGTCCGCCGAGCCGCAGAACACCGTGATTCTTTTTCTCACGCTTTTGTACTCCTTGATGGTAAATTAGTTCTAAGTTCCAAATTCTAAGCTAAAGCTGTCTATATATATCGCAATTCATGTTATAATGTAACAAAAGGCTTAGAACTTAAAACTAAGAACTTAGAACTATGATAAAAACAAACGGGCTGCGAAAATCGCAGTCCGCAAATAAACCCGGTTCAATCCAGGTTTTTGAAAGGAACGTATTTCTGGTTCTGGGAAGGAACATTCTCTCTGTCCCAGAACATCTCCAGCAGGGTGTTGTAGCGATGATGCTCGCGCCACGCGCCATGCGCGCCGCCGGTGGCGTTGTCGATCCGGCATCCGGGCAAGCCGGCGTGCAGCATGCCCACAATGCCATTGGAAACGGGGCCGTTGTTGGAGCCGTACGCACTATTGTAAATGAACAGGCGGCGCAGATGGGTCAGCTTTGTCAGGGGGCCGAAATCGGCGATGCTGTTGTTGGCGATGTTCAGGTCCACCAAGCTTTCGCAGCCTGCCAGGGGCGTGGCGTCGGTGACTTTATTGGAAAACAGTTCCAGGTATTCCAGTTCCTTCAAAGAACCCAGGGGGGTAATATCGGAGATGTTGTTTTTCCCCAGGATCAGCACCTTCAGCTGGGGCATCTCGTACAGGAAATTCAGGTTATCAACGGCGTTGTGGCCGATGTCCAGGGCTTTCAGATTGCGGCAGAAGCGCAGAATCTGCAAATCCCAGGTCGAATGCGGGGCGCACTGATTGTTGTGCAGGGTGGAAAACGCCGTCTGGTCGGTGCGCACTTTATGGGGCGTGCGTTCGGGATGCAGGGGGTTAGTGCAGGGAATGACCATGGTCCAGCCGAATTCCACCTGCGGGCAGGCGGAGTGCAGAGATTCCACCTCGGAAGCGTAGAGTTCCGTGTTGAACATGTCCAGCTTTTTCAGGTTCGGCAATTGATTGATGAAGGCCACCAGGTTATTCAGGTCGTTTCCCTGGCGGGAGAGCACCATTTTGCCCAGATCGATTTCCTCCACGTCCTTGCTCACCTGGATGGAGGCGCCCCGTTCGGATGTAAAAGTAACGGTCGTTTCCTCCGCCATGCCCGCGGCGGCCAGGCACAGCAGCATCACCAGCACGGCCACAATCAGCTTTTTCATGCGTTTCCTCCTCTTCAGGAATGATCATTCGCGTCCTTCACGCGCATAGGATGTTTTATTATATCATGATTGCACACGAAAGACAAATTTCCCGGAAAATTTAACAATTGGGGAAGTTCGGGCGATAATCTATTGGACGCTTCAGATCACGAAAGGGAACGGCGGGGCTTTGCCCCGCACCCCACCAGGGCGGTGACCGCCCTGGACCCGCAAGAACGGATATTGCTTGCATTGACGATCAAGCTTGGTTCCCGTTACTGCTTGGAGGAACGCGATAGTCAATCTTGACGTCGTGGTGCTTCTGGCCCGGCGGCGAAGCCGCCAGCCCGGATGCTTCGCATCCGGGGAAAGCCTGGGAATAATCCCAGGGGAAAGTAAACTTTCCCCCTGAGGATTTTCCCGGCTTTCATAGGCCAGAAGCCTCAAACTTTCGTAAACCCCAGCGCAGCAGGCGGAACTTGTTTGCTCTCCCCAGCTTGTATTTTCGCCTACTGGGATGCAAGGGATGAAATCCCTTGCCGCGGGTCTGGGCGCGCGGAGCGCCCAGCGTAAC
Organism: uncultured Eubacteriales bacterium; assembly: GCA_902795275.1. Taxonomy (GTDB): domain Bacteria; phylum Bacillota; class Clostridia; order Christensenellales; family Aristaeellaceae; genus RUG563. The sequence goes on from CADBKQ010000013.1 coordinate 52,502, forward strand.
CCCTTATTTCGCAATGCGATAGTAACTTAAAGTACCCATATGGTCACAGCCGAACCGTTAACGGCTGGGATTGAAAAACATCGTCTTTCGTTCTTTAGGGGTAGAAAAAGCCTCCATTTTGGTGTATAATAAAAATGGTTGATTTTAGGCTCTTACAGATGGAAAAACAGCGCGCAATACATTTTTGAAAGGAGACCCGAATGATGCAGCGATACGCACTCCCTGACCTCCGTTTTCTTCCCATTGGCCGGCGCGATGCCGGCGAGAAAGAACAAAATCTGTGGTGGAGCGGCTCCGGCGTGCGGGTGAAGCTGGCCTGCAAGCGGCTGGACGTGGAAGCGACTTCCACCGCCGCCGATCACGCCCAATGGCTGGGCGTGCTGGTGGACGGCGCGCCCATCACCCGCCTGCCGCTGGTTCAAGGTACGCATCCATACACCCTGCTGGCCGGGCTGGACGACCACTTTTCCCACGAAATCACCATCCTCCGCGACACCCAGCCCAGCTATGACGAAGCGGGCCCAGTGGTGCTGAACGCGGTGCTGACCGACGGAACACCGGAAGCGCCTGCCGCCCGGCCCCTGCTGATCGAGTTCATCGGCGACAGCCTCACCGTGGGCGAGGGCACCATGGGGCCTTACGGCGGCGAGGAATGGCGGATGCTGTTCGTGTCCCACATGCCCGCCTTCCCCACGCTGGTGGCGGAAGAAATCAAGGCCGACAAGCGCGTGGTCGCCCTGGGCGGCTGGGGCGCTGCCCGCAGCTGGGACAACCAGCCGGAATCCCGCATTGGGCGCATCTATAACCAGCTCTGCGCCGTCACTCCCGGCGGCGATGTACCCGCGCCCACAGACGAGCGCCCGGCGGACGCGGTGGTCATCAACCTTGGCACCAACGATTCCTCCGCGCTCGCGAAAGTCGCCCCGGATGAGCTGCCCCTCGTCCGCGCCGAGCTGCGCGCCCGGGCCGTGGAGCTGATGGAAACCGTCCGCGCCCGGTATCCCCAGGCCGTGATTCTGTGGGCTTACGGCCTGTGCGGGCACGCGGTGGAGGATATTCTCCAGGGCGCTGTGGAGGATATGCGGCAGAACGGCGACAAAAACGCGCATTACCTCAGCCTGTCCGACGCGAAGAGCCTCGGCTCCCGCATGCATCCCAGCCGCGACGCCCACCGCCAGGCGGCGAAGGAAATCACCGACGAATTGAAAAAACTGCTGAAAATGGAGTAAAAAATGAACAGCATTGAAACCGCTTATCAGCGCTGGCTGAAAGAGGCCGACGCGTCGCTTTTGCCCGAGCTGCGGGCTATGGACGAGGCCGCAAAGGAGGACGCTTTCTACCGTTCCCTGGCCTTCGGCACCGGGGGCCTCAGGGGCGTGATCGGCGCGGGCACCAACCGCATGAACGTCCACACCGTCGCCAAGGCCAGCCAGGGCTTGGCCGACTACGTGATCAAGCATTTCCCGGAGAACCAGCGCCGCATCGCCGTGAGCTACGACTCACGCATCCTCAGCGACGTTTTCGCCAGGGTCGCCGCCGGGGTCTTTGCCGCCAACGGCATCCGGGCCATGATTTATCCCCAGCTCATGCCCACGCCCTGCCTGTCCTACGCCGTGCGCGCCCTGGGCTGCGCCGCGGGCGTGATGGTGACGGCCAGCCACAACCCCGCCAAGTATAACGGCTACAAGGTCTACGGCGCGGACGGCTGCCAGATCACCACCGAAGCGGCAAAGGAGATTTTGGCCGAGATCGACAAGCTGGATATTTTCAGCGGCTGCAAGCGCATGGATTTCGACGAAGGCTTAAAAGCCGGTTCCATCGCTTATATTCCCGACCAGGTGTACACCGACTTTGTGGAGGAAGTGAAAAAGCAGTCCCTGCTGGGCGATGAAACGGTGGACAAGGACGTGGCCATCGTGTATTCGCCCCTGAACGGCACGGGCCTGAAACCCGTCGTGCGCACGCTGCGGGAGAGCGGCTACACCAACGTGACCGTGGTGAAGGAGCAGGAGCAGCCCGACGGCCATTTCCCCACCTGCCCCTATCCCAACCCCGAGATCCGGGAAGCCATGGCGCTGGGCCTGCAATACGCCGCAAGGCTGCAAGCCGACCTGCTCCTGGCCACAGACCCGGACTGCGACCGCTGCGGCATCGCGGTGCGGGATGAAAACGGCGAATACCGGCTGCTCACCGGTAACGAAACGGGCCTGCTGCTGCTGGACTACGTCTGTTCCCGCCGCCTGGCGCTCCACGCCATGCCGGAAAACCCGGTCATGGTGAAAACCATCGTGACCACCGACATGGGCGAAGCCATCGCCGACCATTACGGCGTAGAGACCCGGAACGTGCTGACGGGGTTCAAGTTCATTGGCGAAACCATTGGCCGTCTGGAAGCGGAAGGGCATCCCGAGCGCTATATCTTCGGCTTTGAGGAAAGCTACGGCTACCTGTCCGGCACGTATGTCCGGGACAAGGACGCGGTGGACGCGGCGTTCCTCATCTGCGAAATGTTCGCCTGGCACAAGCAGCGGGGCGTCAGCCTGCTGCAAAAGCTCAAGCAGCTTTACGGCGAATACGGCTATTGCCTGAACACCCTGCACAGCTATGAATTTGAGGGCGCGGCGGGCTTTGATAAAATGCAGGCCATCATGCGTTCCTTCCGGGACGGCCTGACGGAGCTTGGCGGACGGGCCATCGAAAAGGCCCTGGACTACGCTGCCGGCCTGGACGGCCTGCCGCCCTCCGACGTGCTGAAATTCTATCTCACCGGCGGCGCGTCCGTGGTGGTGCGGCCCTCCGGCACGGAACCCAAGCTGAAAACGTATATCTCCGTCTCCGCGCCGGACAAGGAAACCGCCGAGCGTCAGGAAGCTGTCCTGTCCGACGCCCTGGCTCAGTTCATGAAAAAATAATGAGGAGGAGTATCCGCATGAAGAAAGGAACCTGTATGCTCATCATTTTGTGTCTTCTGATGTCCCTGGCGGCGGGAATCGCCGCCGCGGAAGGAGCCGCCGCGCAAGTTCCCGAGTTGACGATCAAAAGAAGGGAAATCCCCGACAACGAGGCCATGGCGTTCCTGAAAAGCATCGGCGTGGGCTGGAACCTGGGAAATACCTTTGACGCCATCAAGGGTGACTGGAACCGGAAGGCCGATGAAATGACCGTGGAAACCTCCTGGGTCGGTATCAAAACCACCGAAGCCATGATCGAGGCCATTCAGAACGCCGGGTTCACCGCCATCCGCGTGCCCGTGTCCTGGCATGACCACGTGGACGAAAACAACCAGATCAGCGAAAAATGGCTGAACCGGGTGCAGGAAGTGGTGGACTGGATTTACAGCCGGGGCATGCACGTGATTCTGAACATCCACCACGACGAGGATCAGTTCCTGCCCACGCTGGAGCACAAAGAGGCGTCCGCACAATATGTCGAAGCCATCTGGACGCAGCTGGCCGCCCGCTTCCGGGACTATGACGACCGCCTGATCATGGAAGCCATGAACGAGCCCCGCATGGTAGGCCACGCCAACGAATGGCGGTTCGACGCCAACAATGCGGACTGCGTGAGCGCCGCCGGGGTGCTGAACGAATTGAACCAGCTGTTCGTGGACACCGTGCGCGCTTCCGGCGGGAACAACGCCACGCGCTACCTGATGGTTCCCGGCTACGACGCCGCCCCGGGCAGCGTGCTGAATGATTTCTTCGTCCTGCCTAAGGACACCGCGGACAATAAGCTCATCGTGTCCGTCCACGCCTACACGCCCTATTCCTTTGCCCTGGAAATGCCCGGCACCGACAGCTTCGGCACCCAGTCGCAGAAGCAGGAGATCGTTTCCTTCATGAACGGGCTGTATGACAAGTACATCAAGAACGGCATCCCCGTGGTGATCGGCGAGTTCGGGGCCATGGTGAAGGGCGATAACCTGCAATCCCGCGTGGACTGGACGGCCTTCTACGCTGCCACCGCCGGCGCCCGCAACCTGCCCGTGTTCTGGTGGGACAACAACGTGTTCTCCGGCAACGGCGAACGCTTCGGCCTGCTGAACCGCAAAACCCTCTCCTTCCCCCACCAGCAGATCGTGGACGCCCTGATGCGCTACGGCGGGTATGAAAAGCTGCCGGAAGCGAAGTGAAAACAAGAAATAAACAGGAGGTACTTATGCTCAAACAAGACGTTGCCCAGGCGGTGATCGCGGAAGCCCTGAAAACAGGCGGCGATTTCGCCGAAATCTTCCTGGAGGACCGGCAGAGCAACAACCTCTCCATGCTGTCCGGCAAGGTGGAGAGCGTGAACAGCCGCCGCCTGCACGGCGCGGGCGTGCGGGTGTTCAGCGGATTCCAGGGCGTATACGTGTATACTAACGACACCTCCCTGAACGGCCTGATGGACTGCGCGCGCCGCGCGGCGTCCGCCATCCGGGGCAAGGAGTACTACACCGCAAAAGACCTGGTGTGGAGCGACACGCCCAGCATCCACTTCATCCAGGAAATGCCCGAAACCGTCAAGGCGGCCCGCAAGGTGGCCAAGATGAAGGAAGCCCAGGCTGTGCTGAAGGAAGAAGCGGAAATCGTCCAGGGCAGCATCAGCTACATGGACAGCGTGCAGCGGGTGTGGATCGCCAACAGCGAAGGTTTGTTCACCCATGATACCCGCGTCTATACCCGCTTCATGGTGGCGGCGATTGCATCCAACGGCACGGAAAACCAGACCGGCGGCATCTCTCCCGGCGCGATGCAGGGCTTTGAAATCTTCGATACGAAGATCGACCCCGCCGCCTGCGCGAGGGAAGCGGCGGAACAGGCCTGCACCATGCTCCACGCGCCGCTGTGTCCGGCGGGCGTCATGCCCGTGGTGATTGACAACGGTTTTGGCGGCGTGATCTTCCACGAGGCCTGCGGCCATTCCCTGGAGGCCACCTCCGTAGCCGTCGGCAACAGCGAGATGTGCGGCAAACTGGGCCAGAAGGTGGCGGCGGACTGCGTGACCGCTATTGACGACGGCACCATCCCCAACGAATGGGGCAGCCTGAACATCGACGACGAGGGCACCCCCACCACCAAGCTGGTGCTGATCGAGAACGGCATCCTGAGAAACTACATGATCGACAAGCTGAACGCCCGCCGCATGAACATGCCCATCACCGGCAGCGGGCGGCGGCAGGGCTACATGTTCGCTCCCACGTCCCGCATGCGCAACACTTACATCGCCGCCGGAAACGACGACAACGATGAAATCATCGCCACCATGGGCGATGGCCTGTACGCCAAGAAAATGGGCGGCGGCAGCGTGGAGCCCACCACCGGCAAATTCAACTTTGCCGTCAGCGAAGGCTACCTGGTCAAGGACGGCAAGATCGTGAATCCCGTGCGCGGCGCCAGCCTGATCGGCCGCGGCAGCGAGATTTTGATGAAGATCGACCGGGTGGGCAAGGACATGCAGATGGCCCAGGGCATGTGCGGCTCCCTCAGCGGCAGCATTCCCACCAACGTGGGCCAGCCCATGATCCGCGTCAGCGAGCTCACCGTGGGCGGACGCTGAGAAAGGAGGAAGAGAACATGACTGTGGAACAATTCATTCAGGCGTTATTGGATGAAGCGCAAAAGGAAGGCATTCTGGCGGCGGAGGTCTATCTTTCCTCCGGCGACAGCTTCCGCGCCATGTGCGTGAAGGGCGAAATCGCCAACTACACCGTGCATGCCACCCAGGGCCTGTCCCTGCGGGGGCTGTATCAGGGAAAGATGGGTTACGCCGCCACCGAAGCCTTTGATGAGGAAGCGGTGAGTCAGCTGGTGCGGGCGGTGAAGGAAAGCGCCGAGCTGACCGAGGATGAGGACATTCAGGAAATCTACCAAGGCGACGAAGCGTATCCCGAAGTGGACAACTACAATCCGGCATTGGACCAGGTGGAGGAAAGCCGCAAGCTGCAATTGATCCAGGACATTGAAAAGAAAGCCCTGGCCATGGACAAGCGCATCGTCGCGCTGAACTACAATATGATCTCCACCAACAGCGGCGCCACCCGCATCGTCAATAGCTACGGCTTGAACCTGAGCCACAAAGACAATATGGCCGTGGTGTATGCCAGCGCCACCGCCAAGGAAGGCGAGCGCGTATCCACCGGCGCGGGGTTCAAGGTGACGCGGAACTTTGACGAACTGGACGCCGACGCCATCGCCAAGGAAGCGGTCGACGAAGCCCTGTTCATGCTCCATGCCGCGCCGGTTCCCAGCGGCACCTACCGGGCAATCATCGACGCCAAATGCATGCCCGACCTGCTGGGCACCTTCGCGGACGTGTTCTCCGCCGAGAGCGCCCAGAAGGGCCTGAGCCTGCTGGCGGGCAAGGAAGGGGAAATCATTGCTTCCGAAGCCGTCACCCTCCTGGACGACCCGCTGCTGCCCGGCGGCCTGGCCAGCCAGCCCTTCGACGCGGAGGGCGTGGCCACATTTACGAAAGCCGTGATTGAAAACGGCAAGCTGACCACCCTGCTGCACAACCTGAAAACCGCCCGGAAGGCCGGGGTCAAAACCACCGGCAACGCGGCTAAGGGCGGCTATGCGAGCGCCGTGGACGTCAGCCCCAGCAACTTCTACCTGAAACCCGGCGAAAAATCCAAGGAAGAACTGCTCTCCGACATGGGCGACGGCCTGGTGATCACCGAGGTCAGCGGCCTCCACGCTGGGGCCAACGCCATCAGCGGCGACTTCTCCCTCATCGCCCAGGGCTACACCGTGAAGGACGGCAGGAAGGACCAGCCCGTGGAGCAGATCACCGTGGCGGGCAACTTCTACCAGCTGCTCAAAAACATCCGCGCCGTCGGCAGCGACCTCACCTTCCCCGGCAGCCCCATCGGCAGCCCCTCCGTGGACGTGGGCGAAATCGCCGTGGCGGGGAAATAATTTCTGCCAAACCAGCATTTTCAGGCGATGGCTGTCATTCGGACGGCCATCGCTTTTGCTTTCCTTACGGCACCGCAAGGCTTGCCGCGATGCTCCCCGCCAGCCAAGCCGCCAGGGCGCAGGGAATGGTGTGGCGGGATTTTTTTACGCCCGCGGCGGCAAGGTACACGCCGCAGGTGTAGAACACCGTTTCGCTGCTGCCCATCATCACGCTGGCCACCAGCCCGGCCCGGCTGTCGGGGCCGCACTCGTTCAGGATTTCCCGCAGCATGGCCAGGGAGGCCGATCCGCTCAGCGGCTTGAACAGCATCAGTGGCAGCGTTTCCTTGGGAATGCCTGCCCAGGCCGCCGCGGGTTCCAGCAAGGCGCACAGCCGTTCCATCAGCCCGCAGGAGGAAAACGCCCGGATAACGCAGAGCATGGCGATCAGCGAGGGCAGAATGCGCCGGGCGGTGCTGATGCCTTCCTTCGCTCCTTCAAGGAAGGCGTCGTACACCGGCACCCGATGAATCAGCCCGCAGCCCAGGCACAGCAGCAGAAACACGCACAGCGTCCCATTCATCTTCTCTTCTCCGCGCACTTGCAGCACAGAACGCCCACGACGGTGGACACCGCCGTGGCCGCAAGGGCTGGCAGCGCGATGCCCGCGGGATTCGCCGATCCGGCTGCCGTCCGCAGGGCGATCACTGTGGTGGGAAGCAGCTGAACCGAGGAAGCGTTTATCACAAGAAACAGGCACAGGGCGTTGCCTGCGGCGTCCGCGCCCTGCCCCATCCGCCGGGCGGCCTCGATGCCCATGGGCGTGGCCGCGTTGCCAAGCCCCAGCAGGTTGGCGGTCAGGTTCATGGTGACGGGCTCCAATGCCTCCGCCGGAAGACCGTCCCCAAACAGCCGCCGCAGCGCGGGCGACAGCGCCGCGCCCAGCCGTTCCGCCGTTCCCGCCCGGCGCAGAATATTCAGCATGCCGCAGAAGAAAGCGTAGGCCCCGGCCAGCGCAATCCCGGTTCCCACGGCTTCCTCCGCCGCGTTCAGCATCGCCGATACGGTCTGCCCGCCGGCGCCTGTTGCCATGCCCCAGACCAGCGCCAGCCCTGCCATTCCTCCGAAAATCCATTGCAGCATACTTCCGCCTCTCCCTCCGCCATGCTGAAAAGCTATGCATTCTTCACAGCGAATTGCTTGTGATTTGCCCAAAATTAATGATCGAATCGACAAAAAATGTCGTTTTATTCCAATTTATATAAAAACATGCTGTTTTTTGCTTGACAATATTACCAAATAATAGTACAATTAAATTTGGCAGAAAAATTATTTGTTTGGAGGGGAAACAATGAAATCGACTGGCGTTGTTCGTAAACTGGATGATCTGGGAAGAATCGTTATCCCGATTGAACTCCGTCGTACCATGGACATCGGTCTGCGGGATACGCTGGAAATCTTCGTGGAAGATGATAAAATCATTCTGAAAAAGTATCATCCCGCTTGCATTTTCTGCAATGACGCGCGGGATGTGATCCGCTATAAAGATAAGCTGATCTGCAGGAACTGCCTGGAGCAGCTGAAAAAGGAAGGCTGATTCACCGAAAGCCGCGTGAGGTCACGCGGCTTTTTTGCGCCCGAAAACAGCTTATGCCGCGGCTGAAACAAACAGAACCGGCGCGCGGCAGGCTGTTATTTTTCTGCCTCAATTTTGCCCGATCTTTTGGAAAAAAGGATTTGAAACATTCCCTTTTTCCGATTATAATAAAAATGGGTGTTTGAGCGCACCCCGGGGATTACAGAACGGGAGGGGAAACGCATGGCGTTTTTAAAAATGCTGGGCCGTCGGTTCATGGCGTTCATGAGCGGCCGAAACGGTTTTGACCAGTTATCCATGGGGATTCTGATCGGCAGCCTGCTGCTGCAAATCATCGGTTCCATCGCGGGGCTGAATGTGATCATGTTTCTGAGCATCGCCCTGTACGGCTGGGCGCTGTTCCGCATTTTCAGCAAGCGCAGTCCCAAGCGGGCCACGGAAAACCAGAAGTTCCTGACCTGGTGGACGCCCATCGGCACAAAGATCCGCCAGTTTATCCTGCGGCTCAAGCTCCGCAAGCAGTACAAATACTTTAAGTGCCCCCAGTGCGGCGCGCTCCTGCGCATGAGCCGCGGCGCCGGAGAGAAGGACATTTGCTGCCCCAAGTGCCAGAATCGCTTTAAAATGAAGTCGTAACAAGGCACTCAGTTATGAGAGTGCAAAGTACAGAGTTCAAAGTACAGATTGATATACTTAGAAAAAATGTGAAACGCATCCTTTCCTCTCCTGTCAGGGGTCGGAGCGGAACGCCGAAGAGGTATTCATACCGCTAAATCATCTGAACTCTGCACTCTGTACTCTGAACTCTCATTCTCCACAACTCCTGAACGATGGAAAGGGAGGCTCACAGAGGTGTTTGGTTTCATCCGCCCCTATATGAACGACCTGACCGAGGACGAAAAGCTGCGGTACAAAGCGGTCTACTGCGGCCTGTGCCGTGCACTGAACGACAAATACGGCCTGGCCGGACGCATGGCCCTGAGCTATGATATGACGTTCCTCATTCTGCTGCTCAATTCCCTGTACGAGCCGGAGGAACAGACAAAGGAAGCCGTGTGCCCGCCCCATCCGGTGAAGAAGCATCGGGAAACGGCCACGGAATTTACCGACTACGCTGCCGACATGACCGTGGCGCTGACCTATTACAAAGCCCTGGACGACTGGATGGACGAGCATAGCCGGACCGGCAAAGTGTATTCCGGGCTGCTCAAGGGCTCCTATGAAAAGGTAAAACAGAAATGGCCCGCCCAGTGCGAAGCCATCGAAAAGAGCCTGGACGCGCTGCACGAGGTGGAGAAGGACGAAAAAGCCCAGCCGGAACAGGCCGCCGACCTGTCGGGACGGATGCTGGCCGCCATCTTTGGCGTAAAGGAAGATTTCTTCCAGCACCAGGCGGCCTGCCTGGGCTACTTCCTGGGCAAGTTTATTTACATGATGGACGCGGCTATCGACTATGAGGACGACCGGAAGAAGGGCTGCTACAACCCGCTGAACGGCATGCAGGTCACGCCCGAACAGGCCCGGGAGCTTTTGCGGCTGCCCCTGGGCCAGGCGGCGGAAGCCTTTGAAACCCTGCCGCTTATCCAGGACGTCCACCTGATGCGCAACATCCTCTACTCCGGCGTGTGGCAGAATTACAATTATCAAATGAACGAAAAAGCAAAGACAAAAGAGAAAAAAGAGCAAGGAGGTGTACAGGATGGTCACTGACCCCCGCAAGGTGCTGGGCGTCGGCCCGGACGCCAGCCAGGATGAAATCAAAAAAGCCTACCGCCAGAAGGCCAAGGAATGCCATCCTGACCTCCATCCCGACGATCCCCGCGCCACCGAAAAAATGAATGAGGTCAACGAGGCTTACGACATGCTGATGCACCCGGAAAAGTACCGGGGTACGCAGCAGTCGTATTCCAATCCCTTCCAGGAGGGGCAGCGGCCCGTCGGTTCATACGGCGGCGGGTACAACCCCTACGGCGGGTGGAGCAATGTGGAATGGGTGGATTTTGAGGATTTGTTCGGCGGCGCTTTCCGCCGTCAGGCGGGCTATGCCGACGCCCGGCCCCAGGAAATGAATTATGACAGCATGGAAGTGCGGGTCGCCATCCAGGACATCAACGCCGGGCGCTGGGCCGACGCCATCAGCGCCCTGAACCAGGTGAACGCCGCCGCCCGCGACGCCCGCTGGCATTACCTGTTTGCCCTGGCTCAGCACGGCGTGGGCAATACCATGACCGCCCTGGAGGAGATCCAGCGGGCCGCGCAGATGGAGCCCGGCAATCCCGTCTATCAGCAGCTGCTGCGCCAGTATCAGTCCGCGGGCCAGGCCTACACCCAGCGCGCCCGGGGCTTCAATATGAGCGCCGCCGACCCCACCCGCTGGTGCCTGCGGATGTGCCTGCTGAATATCGCCTGCAATATGTGCTGCAGGTGCTTATGAGAAGCAGGAGGTTTTAAAATTAAAACAGTAAATAAAAGGAGCACTCTGTCATCCTGAGCGAAGCGAAGGATCTCCCCGTGCTTTTGAGGTAATAAACAAGGGAGGTTCTTCGCACGTCCCCATCTGTATAGGGGGACGGCTCAGAATGACAACGTTACTTGAATGATTCTGATTAGCTTGTTTTTTTGAGAACAGTATAATTCCTCATCACTGATGAAAGGGATTGAAAACAGATGAGCTTATCCGTGGAAGACCTGATGAACTACCAGCTTCGCTTGCAGGAGAAGTACGCGGGCGTATGGGAAGGGGACAACCCCGACACCGCCAAACACCATCTGCTCTACGCTGTGGAGGAAATCGGCGAGGTGTCTGCCATCCTGAAAAAGCGCGGGGCGAACGAGGTGACGAAGGACGCCGCCCTTCGCGCCCACTTCTGCGAGGAGATGGCCGATGTGTTCATGTATTTGACCGATGTTTTGCTCTGCTGCGGCGTACAGCCGGAGGAATTTGAAGCCGCCTATCGGGAAAAGATGGAGCGCAATCTGAACCGGGATTTTTTAGGGGAGCACAAGAATTATTTAAAAGAATAAGAGGTGGACGGCCATGCGTGAAATCCCCGTGCCGCGGGTCACGGAAAAGGTAAAAGAGCTGTTTCTGACCGCGGCTTATTACATCGGCGCGGACGTGGAAGCGGCGGTGAAAGCCGCAGCCGAAACCGAGCCGTCGCCCATTGGGAAATCGGTGCTGTGCCAGCTGTGTGAAAACTACCAAATCGCCCGGGAGGAACAGGTGGCCATCTGCCAGGATACGGGCATGGCCGTGCTGTTCATCGACGTGGGCCAGGACGTGCATTTCACCGGCGGGGACTTTGAGCAGGCCGTGCAGGAGGGCGTGCGCCAGGCGTACAGCGAAGGCTATCTGCGCAAGTCCATTGTGGACGACCCGCTGTTTGACCGCAAAAACACCGGCGACAACACCCCGGCCATCCTGCACCTGCGCATCGTGCCGGGGGACAAGGTGCGTTTCCTCGTCACCGCCAAGGGCTTTGGCAGCGAGAACATGAGCGCCGTCAAGATGTGCGTGGCCGCCGATGGGGAAGAAGGCGTGCGGAATTTCATCGTTGACACCGCCCGGAAAGCAGGCCCCAACCCCTGCCCGCCCATGATCATCGGCGTGGGCGTGGGCGGCACCTTTGAGCAGGCCGCCCTGATCGCCAAGCGCATGACCGCCCGCCCCGTGGGCAGCCACAACCCCGACCCGCGCTACGCCAAGCTGGAAGCCGACGCCCTCGCCGCCATCAACCGCCTGGGCATCGGCCCCGCCGGCATCGGCGGGCGCACCACCTGCCTGGCCGTGAACATCGACTTTTTCCCCACCCACATCGCCGGGATGCCCGTGGCCGTCAACATCTGCTGCCACGCTGCCCGCCACGCGGAGGGCGAAATATGAGTTTTGCAGGGGAAAGGGAACTTTTCTGGAGAAAAGCTTCCCTTTCCCCTGCACCCCTATCCTTCAAAAGACTTTTATAAGGGAGTAAATCATGCAGGAATATCATCTCAAGCTGCCATTGACGCAGGAGGATGTTCAGGCCCTCCGCGCCGGGGACATGGTCTATCTCACCGGCCCGATGCTGACCGGGCGGGACGCGGCCCACAAGCGGCTAATCCAGCTTTTGGACGAAGGAAAAGAACTGCCCGTGGACGTTCGCGGACAGGCGATTTATTATGTCGGCCCCGCCCCCGCCTCGCCGGGCCACGCGGTGGGTTCGGCGGGCCCCACCACCAGCTACCGCATGGACGCCTACACACCGCAATTACTCAAGCAGGGCCTGAACTGCATGATCGGCAAGGGCCGCCGTTCCGACGCTGTGCGCGCCGCCATGCGGGAATACAGCGCGGTGTACCTGGGTGCGGTGGGCGGCGCGGCGGCGCTGATTGCCCGCAGCATCAAAAGCATGGAGGTGCTGGCTTATCCCGACCTGGGCACCGAGGCCATTCATCGCTTTACGGTGGAAAACTTTCCCGCCATCGTGCTCATGGACGCCCACGGCGGCAATCTCTATGAGTCCGGCCCGGCCCAATACCGGGAAGAATAAACGCCTCTCATGGATTTCATGCAAAGGGTAAAACAGAAACAAAGGGCTGCGCCGGGGTACATAGCCTCGGCGCAGCCCTTTGTCTTTAATAGAAAAATCGTATCAGTCCGTGAACAGCGCGGTGGAAAGGTAGCGGTCGCCGGTGTCGGGCAGCAGGGCCACGATCACCTTGCCCGCGTTCTCGGGGCGCTTCGCCAGCTGGATGGCCGCATACGCCGCCGCGCCGGAGGAGATGCCCACCAGCACGCCTTCCGAACGCCCGATCAGCTTGCCGGTGGCAAAAGCGTCCTCGTTCTCCACAGCAATGATTTCGTCATACACCTTGGTGTCCAGCACATCCGGCACGAAGCCCGCGCCGATGCCCTGAATCTTGTGGGGGCCTGCCGTGCCTTTGCTCAGCACCGGAGAAGTCGCAGGCTCAACCGCCACGACCTTGACCGCGGGATTCTGCTCTTTCAGGTACTTGCCTGTGCCGGTCACGGTGCCGCCGGTGCCCACGCCCGCCACGAAAATGTCCACCTTGCCGTCGGTGTCCGCCCAAATCTCGGGGCCGGTGGTGGCATAATGGGCGGCGGGGTTGGCGGGGTTCACAAACTGGCCGGGGATGAACGCGCCGGGGATTTCCTTCGCCAGCTCATCCGCCTTGGCGATAGCGCCCTTCATGCCCTTCGCGCCTTCGGTCAGCACGATCTCCGCGCCGTAGGCTTTCAGCAGCTGGCGGCGCTCCACGCTCATGGTGTCCGGCATGGTCAGGATAATGCGGTAGCCCCTCGCAGCGGCCACGGCGGCCAGGCCGATGCCCGTGTTGCCGGAGGTGGGCTCGATAATGACAGAACCGGGTTTCAGCAGGCCCTTCTTCTCCGCGTCGTCGATCATGGCCTTGGCGATGCGGTCCTTCACCGAACCGGCGGGATTGAAGTATTCCAGCTTCACAAGCACCTTGGCTTGCAGGTTTTCTTTCTTTTCAATGTGGGACAGCTCCAGCAGCGGGGTGCCGCCGATCAGCTGGTCAGCGGAAGTATAAATACGGCTCATGATAATATCCTCCTTTTATTTCGCGGTATAATAAAATGCTTTTCTCGGTCCGATGACAGTCCTGCGTCAACAGCGCCAGCACATGCCCGGACGAAGCGGCGACAACCGCGGGAGGGCGTAAATCCGTTCCTTCAATCGAATTACCTACCTTTCAAATAGGTTAAACGAATTATAAACCAGCCTTCTTCTTTTGTCAAGGCAATCATTGTTTTTCGTTTGTATTCGTTTTGCCGGGTCATGATAAAATCTGTTGCTTCCGTTCCGCTTATCCGCTATAATCATGTCAGCGCAAAAGAGAAAGGAGCATCCCCATGGCTTATTACCGCATTGAGTATTATTCCCAGGCCCTGTGCCGCCAGGCGTCCTTTGAAATGCTGATTCCCAACGACCCCAGAGACCCCAAGATCGAAAACAAGAAGCCCATGTCCACCCTGTTCCTGCTCCACGGCTACACGGGCAAGGCGGGCAACTGGGTGCCGGAATACCTGACAGAAAAATACAATTTCGCCATCGTCATGCCCAGCGGCGAGAACGGGTTTTACCTTGACGGCCTGTGTACCGGCCACGCATTCCAGACCCTGGTGGGCGTGGAACTGGTGGACTATGTGCGCAAGACCTTCCATCTGGCCCGCACCCCGGCGGACACCTTCATCGCGGGCATGTCCATGGGCGGCTTCGGCGCGCTGCACACTGCCCTGGCCTATCCCGAAACCTTCGGGAAAGCGGCGGGCCTGTCTTCCGCGCTGATCGTCCACGGCATCGCCCACATGCAGCCGGGCGGGGGCAACAGCGTGGCGAACTATGCGTATTACCACGAGTGTTTTGGCGACCTGGAAACCGTCGAAACCCGGGACTGCAATCCCGAAGTGCTGGCGCACAAGCTGAAAGCAGCCGGGAAAAAACTGCCGGAGCTTTATCTGGCTTGCGGCACCGAGGACTTCCTCATCGAGCCCAACCGCGAACTGCACCGCTTCCTGGAAAAGGAAAAGATCGCCCATGAATACCACGAGAGCAAAGGCATCCACGATATGGTATTCTGGAGCGAGTACATCGTAAAAGCCGTGGATTGGATGTTCGCGGAAAAGAAATCATGAAGCCATGATCAAGGCCATAGCGGGCGCGCCTGCTATGGCCTTTTTTTGTCCGGATATGCAGCGGAAAGCCTTATACCATTGTTCTTCTACCAACAAGGGGAACCGCTGGGGTTTCACCCCAGACCCCACCAGGGTACTGAGTACCCTGGACCCACATCTGGCGATGTTACAGTGTTGGATTAAACCAACAATCTCCGCCTGCCGTGCTGGGGTTCCGAAAGTTTGAAGGCTTCTGGCCCAAGAAAGCCGGGAAAAACCCAGAGGGAAAAGCTCGCTTTTCCCTGGGGATTATTTCCAGGCTTTCCCCGGATGCTTTGCATCCGGGTTGGCGGCTTCGCCGCCGGGCCAGAAGCACAACGACACCGAGCCCGACTTCCGCGTTCCTCCAAGCAACAGCGGGAACCAAGCTCGGTCAGCAATGCAAGCAGCAACCGCAAATGCGGGTCCAGGGCGGTCACCGCCCTGGTGCAGGGTTTAGGGGCCGCATAGGCCCCTGCTCCGTTACCCTTCATAAAAACCTGTTAAAAATTTAGAAAAAGAAAAGCCTTACAGCTCTCCCAGTTCTTCCTGATCCACCATGCGGATGCGGTATTTATTCAGGGCGGCGGCGGCTTTATCCTGGTCAGCCACCTTAAAGACCATGTATGCCCCGCCGGTCTTGCCGCCGAGGAAAGCATACATGTATTCAATGTTGACCTTCGCGTCAGCCAGCACGTTCAGCACATTGCTCAGGCCGCCGGGCACGTCTGGCAGGGCGACGGCCAGGATGTCGATGACGCTGTTGATATAGCCCGCGTCCTTCAGAACCGTGGTGGTTTTGTACACATCGTCCACGATGATGCGGGCAATGCCGAAATCGCTGCTTTCCGCCACGGAAAGGGCGCGCATGTCGATGTTGTTCTGGCCCAGCACCTTGGTCACTTCCGCCAGGAAACCGGGCTTGTTTTCCAGGAAGATGGAAATCTGCTTTACGCTCATTGGGGCACCTCCTTTATTGTAAGGGGAAAAACACCTCATCCGAGCCGCTTCGCGGCCCACCTTCCCCTCAAGGGGAAGGCTTTTGGAGGGACTCCCTTAGCAGGGGAGTCGTATGGAATCAAATCTTCCGCTTGTCGATGACGCGGACAGCCTTGCCTTCGCTGCGCACGATGGTCTTGGGCGCGACGAGGGAGACCTTGGCGGTGAGGCCCAGCATGGAACGCAGGCCGTCCACCAGCGCTTTCTGCCGCTGGGCAATTTCGCCCATGCTGTCGGTAAAGACCTCGGGGGTCATTTCCACCTGGACTTCCAGGGTGTCGGTGTGGTTTACGCGATCCACGATGATCTGGTAGTTGGCGGGATAGCCCATGTTGAGCAGCACGGTTTCGATCTGGCTGGGGAACACGTTCACGCCGCGGATGATGAGCATGTCGTCGCTGCGGCCGCGGGGCTTGCACATCTTCACATGGGTGCGGCCGCAGGGGCAGGGCTCATGGCTGAGGACGCAGATGTCCTTGGTGCGATAGCGAAGCAAGGGGAAGGCTTTCTTGGTCAGGGCGGTGAACACCAATTCGCCCTGCTGCCCGTCGGGGAGCACCTCGCCGGTCTTGGGGTCGATGATCTCGGCGATGAAGTGGTCCTCGTTGATGTGCATGCCGTTCTGGGCGGAGCACTCAAAGGCCACGCCGGGGCCGGAGAGTTCGGTGAGGCCGTAAATGTCAAAGGCCCGGATGCCCAGGGTTTTCTGGATGTCCTGGCGCATTTCCTCGCTCCAGGCTTCCGCGCCGAAGATGCCCGCTTTCAGGGGAATCTGGGCAGGGGTCAGGCCCATTTCCTTCATGGATTCGCCCAGGTAGGCGGCATAGGAAGGCGTGGCGCAGAGGATCGTGGCGTTCAGGTCGCGGATGAACATGATCTGCCGCTCGGTGTTGCCGGAGGACATGGGGATGGTCAGGCACCCCACCTTATGGCTGCCGCCGTTCAGGCCCGCGCCGCCGGTGAACAGGCCGAAGCCGTAGGAGACCTGGCACACGTCCTCGTTGGTGGCCCCTGCCGCGGTGAGGGCGCGGGCGCAGCAGTCGTCCCACAGGTCGATGTCTTCCTGGGTGTAGAACGCGACCACGCGCTTGCCGGTGGTGCCGGAGGTGGAATGGATGCGCACGCAGTCCTTGAGCGGCGCGCCCAATAAGCCATAAGGATAAGCGTCCCGCAGGTCGTCTTTGCTCAGGAAGGGCAGCTTGTGCAGGTCGTCAACGCCTTTAATGTCCGCCGGGGTCAGGCCCTTTTCCTCCATCTTCTTGCGGTAATAAGGCACGTTTTCCCAGACATGGCGCACCTGCTTCACCAGCCGCTCATCCTGCCAGGCGCGAATCTGCTCCCGGCTCGCGGTTTCGATCTCCGGTTGAAAATAACGTTCGGCCATAAAAACCTCCATGAGTTGATAAAATAAGGGGTAGTTATTGTTTGAGTTCTAAGTTCCAAGTTCTAAGTTCTAAGAAAATCATGTCGAAGCATTGATGATTGGATAACAAGATAAGGCTTAGAACTTAGAACTATAAACTTAGAACTTAAAACCATCCTCAGCTTTCTTCTTTCTTGCCCAGCCGCGTGATGACCTCCCGCATGGCGCCGCTCTTGGAGTTTTCCAGGATATTGCGGCGCACGCGGCTGATGGTGGCGCTGCTGGCCCCGGTCTTTTCCTGAATCTCCATATACACCTGGTCTTCCATCAGGGCGGCGGCCACGTCGTAGCGCTGCTCCATGCTGCGCAGTTCGGTGGGCGTGCACAGGTCGTCGAAAAACTGGCAGCATTCGTCCAGATCCTTGATGGACAAAATGGCTTCGTACAGCGCCATGCTGCGCTCCTGCTTCATGTTTTTTGCCATCGTAAATTCCCCCTCCTTACAAGAAAAGGGATGAAACGGCGCACTCCTTGCTTCATCCCCTCACGGGCATTTTAACACATTAAAGCGTGTAAGTAAAGCCCTTTCTTTGTTCAATTTGCGTTTTTTTTCGGTTTTTCGTTACGATTCAGGGAACGGGGAGTTTTCTGGGGGAAACCATTCTTTGGATGCCAAAGAGTGGTTTCCCCCAGACCCCCTTCCAAGAAAGCAAAATTATAATATTCCGTATTATTAAATGTTTATCGGAGAACGTTTTTTACAAAGGGGCCTGGAGGATCTTTATTCCTTCACCCGGTAATCGAACCGGCTGAACACAGCGCTGCCGCCGGGAGCTTCCGTTGCATAGCAGAACAGCCCGGCGCGGACGCCCGCGAAGTGCTTGAGATCGAAGACCACGCGCTGCGGTTCACCCAGGGAACGCCATTCGCCGCCGTCCTGGTAATAATACGCCACCGTGTCCCGCATGTCGGTGAAATCAAACACCGCTTTCAGGTCAGCGCTTTCGGAGGCGGGAATGTCCACGACGACGGCTTCCCCGTTTTCCGCCTTTTTCAGCAGCGACAGATGATAGCCGTCCTCCGCGCGGCGCAGGGCAGCGGCGTGCCAGGGATACTGCAAAGCGCACAGGCCCGCCCGGTCGCCGGGATTCAGCCCGCTTCCATCTAAGTGAACAGTCACTTCCGTGACAGGGTGGGTGCAGCGGACGGTGAGCGTATTGCGGGCGTCGGTCAGTTCTTGATCCGTCCTGCCTGTGCTCAGGGTCAAAGCGCCGTTTCCGGTCTGCCACAGGGCGGCGTCGGGCAGGTGGTTCCACTCCCACATGGTGTTCAGGGAAGCGGATTCAAAGGCATCAGAGGAGGCCAGCGGCGCGTATGCGTATCCGGGCCGGGTGGTGAGATTGACCGCTTCCTTTGGCGCTTTCCCGTCGTGGCCGATGACTGGCATGCCCTTTTCCCAGGCCATGGGCAGCAGCACGGGGATACGCCCCACCGCGCCGTGATCCTGGAAGAAAATGGCGTACCAGCGCCCGTCCGGGGTATCCACAATACCGCCCTGGGCTACGCCCTGGCCGTGGAAGCCCAGGTCATCGTTGAACACGATGCCACCGGTGAACTCTCCCGTCAGGCTGTCGGAGGCAAAGCAGCTCTCCACCCGCCGCCAGCGGTCGGGCAGGGAATGGATGGTGAAGAGGTAATAAGTTCCGTCGATTTTGTAGAAGTGGGAGCCTTCGTAGCCCAGGGTTTTCATTTGGCCGCTTTGGGCGATCACCCGGTTCAGCCCGCCGGGCTGCGGGGCTGTCAGTTCCTTGTTCAGTTCTGTTAAATGGATGGTACTGTTGCCGTACACGATGTAGGCTTTCCCGTCGTCATCAAAGAACAGGGAGGGGTCGTGGTACAGGCCCTTGAGCGTGATCAGCGTCCAAGGGCCGTTTTCTATATCCTTTGTGTGGTAAATGCGGGTTTCGCCCTTGTCCACCACCGCGAAGCAGACGAAGAATTCCCCGTCGTGCCAGCGCAGGGAGGGAGCCCACATGCCCTTGCCGTAGCAGTTCTGCCCGCTGCGCAGGGCACGGGCATCGGTATCGTCCAGGGCGTCATACAGATGCCCGCACCACTCCCAGTGAATCAGGTCGTAGGAGCGCAGGAGGGCGCAGCCGGGGCAGAAGTGCATGGTGGTGCTGGCCAGGTAATAAGCGTCGCCCACCCGGATCACGTCGGCGTCGGGAAAGTCGCTGGCCGTCAGCAGGCTGGGCCCCTTACTTACCTTCGAGGGGGGAAAAGAACTGCCATTGCAGCAGGGCGATGTCGGCCTGGGAGAACCGGAAGTACAGGTCATGCTGTCCAGTGATGGCATTCGGCAGGCTGAACAGCTCGCTCCGGGCTTCCGCCGCCGCGGGCAGGTCGATCACCGCGACGGGCTCGGCGTTCAGATCATCCAGCAGAATTTCCAGCTTCGCGCCTTCGCCCGCGGTATAATCCAATTTCACGCCGCCAGCGCCTTCCGCGCCGAAGTCCGCGCCTGCGACAGCCATCCAGCCGCCCGCCGCCGTGGATTTCACCAGCATATCGCCGGTGCCTGCCGGCTTATCCTCGGCGTGAACCAGCGCCGTTTCCGTGCCCGCCAGGGAAGCCAGCGTGGAGGCGGGAACCGCCTGGAAGGGGTCGAAGGCTTTCAGCTGTTCCACGCCTTCATAGGTGCCCTTGGAGAGCGTGGGCAGGCCCGCTTCGTTTAGTTTCAATTCATCCACGAAGGTGCTGCGGTAGCCCGCGTCCCAGCCCAGGGCCTTATCCACCGTGGCGGCGTGGTAGGTGATGTAATACTTGCCGCCAAGCTCAAACATGCAGTGGTGGTTGTTGCCGCCCACACCGAAATACACGGCGGGGTTTTGCAGCACGCGCCCCGCGAAGGTGAAGGGGCCCATGGGGTTTTCAGCGGTCATGTACACGATCTCGCCGCTCATGAAGCCCTGCTCGCTGCCTGTGCTGGGCACGTTGAAGTTGGAGCAGTAGGAATAGACGTAGGTATTGCCGATCTTGTTGATGCCGGAATCCTCGAACAGCCAGGGCGGGGAAATGCGTACCGGGTCGCCGTCCAGGGAAATCATGTCGGCCCCCAGCTTCGCCACGCGAGCGGTGCCGGGATCGGATGCCTTGCCGTTGGGAATGCCGCCGCCGAAGTACAGGTAGGCGCTGCCGTCGTCGTCCACCAGCACGGCGGGGTCAAACAGCCAGGTGACTTCATTGCAGGTAGGCGTGTTCCGGCTCACCAGGGCATGGCCCAGGGGATCGGTGAAGGGACCGGTGGGACTGTCCGCCGTCAGCACGCCGATGCCGCCGCCGCTGTTGGCGAAGTACAGGAAGAACTTGTCCTGCCCGTCGATGTTCTTCCATGCCGCGCAGGGAGCCCAGGAATTGCCCGCCCATTTCGCCGCACCATTCTTACCCGCGGCATTGACCGAGCCGTGATCCTGCCAGTTCACCAGATCGTCGGAGGAGACCACCCGCAGGGTGGTGATATTGCTGTAATCGTTGGTGCGGGGTTTGCCGTCCATGCCCATCATGGGCTCGTCGCCGGTCATATAAATGTACACCCGGCCGTTGTATACCATGGCCCAGGGGTCGGCGCCAAAGCGCTGCACCATCACCGGGTTATGCTGGTTCAGGGTTTTCAGTACGTTCACGGATTCTTCCTCCTGCGTGATGATTTTGTCCAGGCCCAGCTTTTCAACAGCCTCCTGGAGCTTGGCTTCCCCGGACATCATGGGGATGGAGCTGTCCTGCAATGCGCCGAAGAAGGCGGGCTTGCAGCGGTAATTCGGATCGAACAGCAGCGGATATTTTTTTTCCGCGGCGCTGTTCAGCCAGGAATAATTGTCCGTCAGGCCCCAGAAAGTAACGCTCTCAATGTCGTATCCCGCCTTGGTCTTGAGCCGCTCCAGCAGGGCGAACAGGCCCCGGTAGCGGTTGGCCAGGCGCATCTGGCCCAGGGCGGTATTGTCCCCGGTGCCCACGTCCAGCTCGGTCACGTGGATGGTGATGCCCAGGCGGGCGTACATGCTCAGGGCGTTTTCATACTCCATCAGGGTGGGCGAGTCGATGCCGATATGGCTCTGCATCCCCAGGCCGTCCAGCACGCCTAAGTCCCGGAGCTTTTTGAGCAGGCTCCGCAGCGGGGCGACCTTCATGGAGCCATAGCAGCCGTAATCGTTATAGAACAGCTTCTGCCCCTCGGCGGCGTATTTCCGGGCGAAGGTGAAGGCCAGCTCCACCCAGTCGTCGCCGATGGTTTCATACCACAGATTGTTTTCCGTGCGCAGCCCGTCGGGGTGGCCGTTGCCCGGCTCGATGGCCTCGTTCACCACGTCCCAGGCGTACACCAGGCCGGGATAGTTGGTGTTGATGTAGTCCATCTCGTCATGGATGTAATTCTCCATGCGCTGGATCATGGTGTCCCGATCCACCAGCGGCGCGTCCTTCCGGTCCGACCAGTTCTCCGCGAAGAACCAGCGGGGCGTCTGGGCGTGCCACACCAGCGTGTGCGCCCGCACCCGCATCCCGTGCTCCTGGGCGAATTTCAGCACCGGCGCGGCCTGGCCGAAATACAGCTTCACGCGGGTATTGTCCTTGCTTCGCTTGGTGGCCGCCTTATCCATCACGAAGTCGGCCTTCATCTGGTTTTCGCAGGTCAGGGAGTTGAAGTGCGCGGCCACCAGCGCCGCCGCCTTTTCATCGCGCAGCATTTCCGGCGACGCGGCAACGCCGATGGAAAAGATGCCTTCGTACCGCCCGGCCAGGCCCGGCGCTTCTCCGCCCGCCAGATACGCTTCATAAGCCGTCATGTTTTTCTCCTCCGCGGCGACGGTCATGCCGCCCAGCAGCAGCGCCAGCCCCAGCAGCAGCGCGGTGATTCGTTTGATTCGCAACATGGTCACTCCCTTGCCTGAAATAAAGGCTTTATACAATGTCTGTGCAGCAACGCCCTACCGGTTTCTTTCCGGGTTGCATTGTTTGCACGGCTTGAACCCTTTGTTCATCAGTTCTTCCGGGCTCAGCGTTGAATACTCGCGGTTTTCCGATTCGATCATGAGCGTCGTCATACAGTTGGTGAGATGAAACTTTTTTGGTAATTGTTCAGTCGCGCCAAGATAAGGCAGTTTGAAAAGCAGTATCGGAGAAAATGGACAGAAGCGCATCAAAAGAAGATAGGCCATGAAGGGCGGCTGTTGAGACAAAGGAAAGAACGGCTGTGAATCGGCCGGCTCCAGCCTTGGAGCGGAAGCAGCCGGAAACCTTGTCTTTCAGTTTCGCCCAACGGATCGCCCGTTCTGCTGTATTGTTGGTAAAGGGGACCAGCCAATTTCTTGCGAAGCGGAGGATGTCATCCTTGAAGTCCCGAAAACGTTCAAGGAGACAGCGGAATTTTCCTTTGCCAACCCTGCCGCGTTTCCCGGGGACTTTTTCAGGCTCAGGTTGGACAGCCATTCCTTCTTCGACAAGCTTGTCATATTGCCGAAGATAAGCGTCCAATTCCTCGGTCGGGAAAGCGTTTGCGCCTTCCGCTGCAAGCACTGCCCTGCGGTGGCACATTGTTTGCAGCAGTTTCCGCAGCT
>CADBKQ010000014.1 GCA_902795275.1 uncultured Eubacteriales bacterium
ATCCATTCTTCCAGGTATGCGTGCCGTGGCTTTTCTCAAAGATCGTATTCTTTTTTTCGCTCCTCCTGTGGTAGAGTGATGAGGAAATCAGCCGCAGGCCGATTGTCCGTCCAGCCGGGCCGCGTATGCGAGCACGGCTGGCATCATGGAATAATCAGCCTATCAAGGCTCAGAGAAGGGCTCCGCATAGCCGCGAAGCCCTTCCTGCCACAGATGAGCCATCCAGCTATGCTGTATTCAGGCGGTTTGAAACCAACCCTTTACAGCATAACTCTGAATCGTATTAGCTGTTACTTGCTCTCCCCCAGCGCTTGCCGGAGCACGTCCAGGTTCCGGCGCATCGTGTCCTCATAGGCGGTCAGGGCGCCGTCGCCGGTGACGAGCGGATCCAGTTCATACACCCGCGCGCCGGTCTCCTGGGCGACGGTGCGCAGGGCGGTGTTTTCATACTGGGGCTCGGAGAACAGCGGCGGATTGCCCGCCTCCTTCACCTGCTGAATCACCCGCTTGAGCATCCGGGGCGAGATCGGTTCGTCTGGCTCCAGGGCCACCACCGCCGCCACTTCCAGGCCGTAAGCCTTGGCAAAATAAGGAAACGCCTCGTGGAAGGTGACGATCTTTTTATTCGGCAGCGCCGCGATGGCTTCCCGCAGCTCCGCGTCCAGCGCTTCCAGCCGGGCGATGTACTGTTCCGCGTTGGCGCGAATTTGCTCCGCTTTGTCCGGCAGCAGCTCGCTCAGGCCGTCCCGCAGGTTTTTCACCATCTGAACGGCGTTCTGCGGGGCCAGCCAGATGTGGGCGTTGTATTCGCCGTGGTCGTGTTCCTCTCCCTCCTCGGCCAGCAGTTCCACGCCCTGGGAGCAGTCGATGATTTTCAGGCTGGGGAACTGGCCCGCCAGATCCGGCAGAAAGCTTTCCATGCCCGCGCCGTTCACCAGCAGCGCCTGGGCCTTCGCCAGGGCCTTCATGTCGCTGGTGAGCAGCTGATAGTCGTGCAGGCAGCCGGTGGCGGGCGGCGTCATGGAGGACAGCCTGACGCCCTCCACCCCGTCCAGCACGTTTTCCGCCAGGATGTAAACGGGATAAAACGTCGCCATCACGGACACATCTTCCGCCGCCGCGCCGCACCCGGCCAGGGGCAGAAGCAAAAGCAGGCTCAGACAAAACGCAATGATCCTTTTCATACGCGGTTCCTTTCCGCGGGCCGCATCCGCCCGCAAGGCCAGTATACCGCATTTTGCGGGAAAGTAAAGGGGAAAAAAGAAAAAAGCGCATCCGGGAAGGATGCGCCAATGAAATCAATGAATCACACGCAGCCGTGGGCCAGCATGGCGTCGGCCACTTTCAGGAAGCCCGCGATGTTCGCGCCGACCACGTAGTTGTCTTCCACGCCGTATTCCTTGGCGGCGGCGTCGATGTTGGCGAAGATGTTCTCCATGATGCCCTTCAGCTTGGCGTCCACTTCCTCGAACGTCCAGGAGAGGCGCTGGCTGTTCTGGCTCATTTCCAGGGCGGAGGTGGCCACGCCGCCGGCGTTCGCCGCCTTGCCGGGAGCGAACAGTACGCCCGCCTTTTGCAGGGCCAGGGTGGCTTCGTAGGTGGTGGGCATGTTCGCGCCCTCGGCCACAGCCTTGACGCCGTTGGCGATCAGGGCCTGGGCCCCTTCTTCGTTCAGTTCATTCTGGGTGGCGCAGGGCAGCGCGATGTCGCACTTGACCGTCCAGATGCCGCGGAAGCCCTCGGTGTACACGCTGCCGGGCACGCGGGCGGCGTATTCCTTGATGCGGCCGCGTTCCACTTCCTTGATTTGCTTGACCACTTCCAGGTTGACGCCGTTTTCATCCACGATATAGCCGTTGCTGTCGCTCATGGCGACCACCTTGCCGCCCAGCTCGGTGGCCTTCGTGGCGGCGTAGATGGCCACGTTGCCGCTGCCGGACACCACCACGCGCTGGCCCTGGAAGCTGAGGCCGTGTTTCTTCAGCATGGCGTTGGTCAGGTAGCAAAGGCCGAAGCCGGTGGCTTCCTTGCGGGCCAGGGAACCGCCGTAGCTGAGGCCCTTGCCGGTCAGCACGCCTTCGTACAGGCCGGTGATGCGCTTGTACTGGCCGTACAGGAAGCCGATTTCCCGGGCGCCCACGCCGATGTCGCCGGCGGGCACGTCCTCATCCGCGCCGATATACTTGAACAGCTCGGTCATGAAGCTCTGGCAGAAGCGCATCACTTCGTTGTCGCTCTTGCCCTTGGGGTCAAAGTCGCTGCCGCCCTTGCCGCCGCCGATGGGCAGGGAAGTCAGGCTGTTCTTGAGCACCTGCTCAAAGCCCAGGAACTTGATCACAGACAGGTTCACGCTGGGATGGAGCCGCAGACCGCCCTTGTAGGGGCCAATGGCGTTGTTGTACTGCACGCGGTAACCGCGGTTCACCTGCACCTTGCCGTTGTCGTCCACCCAGGGCACCCGGAACAGGATGGCCCGGTCGGGCTCCACGAAGCGCTCCAGCAGGCCCTTGTTTTCATATTCGGGGTGCTTGTCAAATACGGGGCTCAGCGCCTCCAGCACTTCGCGCACAGCCTGCAAAAATTCCTTTTCGTGGCCGTTGCGCTCCACCAGACCGTTATAAACCTTCTCTACATAAGCGTTCATTGTCAATGCCTCCTTGCATACAATTTGAAAACCACGGCCCCTATTATACAAAAACAGCCCTTCCCATGCAAGAGAAAGGCTGTACTTTGCTTGTTTTTCGGCTGTATTTCCAATGTATTTCCATGTGGGAAGCATCAGATTTTCTGCGCAAAGTCTTCCAGGCCGCTGAAATACCGCGCGATATAAACGGCGCTGCCCTCCACCTTGTACAGCGTCAGGTATCCGCCCAGCACGGCTTTGCGGTATTCCCTGTCCGCCAGCAGCGGATGGGCGCAGAGCGAATACATGTAGGGGTTTTCAGACAGCCGGTCATACAGCTTTTCAATTTCTTCCAGCAGCGATATTGCCGCGTCCGGGTTGCAGAGCTTCCGCGTCAGGTATTGGAGGATGCCGTCCAGGTCTTCTTCCGCCTTTTCGGTGACAAACACGTTATAAGCCATACTTCGCCCGCAGCCCCGCCAGGTTTGCTTTCGCGTCCTTGACCCGGCCCGCCTGAAGATCGGCTTCCGCTTCCATCATTTTCTCATAGACGGTATACAGCCGGATGCGGTCATAGACCTCGGCGCTCATGATGACCATATCGTTATACCCGTTCTTGGTGACAAAAATCGGCGCGCCCGTCTGCTTGCAGAGGGCGGAGATCTCCGCCGTGTTTTTCAGGTCTCGAATGGGAATGCACGTCATGTTCCCGCCTCCTTGTGGCCTTATTATACCACGGCGGAGCGTTTCACGCAAGGGGTTTATTACGCTCCTTCCGCGCGGCCCAGAATCTCCATGGCCTGTTCCTCCTGGAACTGGTTGGTGTACAGGCTGTAATACGCGCCGCGTTTGCGCAGCAGCTCCTGGTGGGTGCCCATTTCCTTGATCTTCCCGTCGTCGATGACCAGGATGCGGTCGGCGCTGCGGACGGTGGACAGGCGGTGGGCGATGATGAAAGAGGTGCGGCCGGACAGCACCTTCGTGATCGCGTTCTGGATGATCTGCTCGGTCTGGGTGTCCACGGAGGAGGTGGCTTCGTCCAGCACGAAGATGCGCGGGTCAGCCAGCACAGCCCGGGCGAAGGAAATCAGCTGCTTTTCCCCGGTGGACAGGCGGCTGCCGCCCTCGCCCACGTCGGAATCGTAGCCCTTGTCCATCCGGAGGATGAAGGGCTCGGCGTTCACCAGCCGCGCGGCTTCCTCGATTTCCTCGTCGGAGGCGTCCAGCCGGGCGTAGCGGATGTTGTCCCGCACGGTGCCGGAGAACAAGCGCGGCTCCTGGAGCACGTAGCCCAGGTTGCTTTGCAGCCAGAGCTGGCTGCGCTCCTTGTAGTTCACCCCGTCGATTTTGATTTCGCCCGCCGTGGGCTCGTAGAACCGGCAAATCAGGTTCACCACGGTACTTTTGCCCGCGCCTGTCGGGCCCACCAGGGCGATGGTCTCCCCCGCCTTGATTTTCAGGTTGAAGTCGGACAGGACTCTTTCGCCCTCTTTATACTGGAAATCCACGTGGCAGAACTCCACGTCGCCGTGGAGGGCGGGCCAGTTTTCCTTTTTGGGGTGGAAGTTGTCGCCGAACACCGCCTCCACCTCGGGAGAATCCACGATGTCCGGTTCCGTTTCCAGCAGGGTCAGCACCCGTTCCGCCGCCGCCTGGGCGGATTGGAGCTCCGCGAACACGTTGGCGATGTTGCGGATGGGCTCGAAGAACTGCACGGTGTAGTTGACGAACAATTGCAGCACGCCCAGGGTCATGCCGCCGATGAGCACCTCCTGCCCGCCCTTCCACAGGGCGTAGGCGGTGGCCAGGGAACCCAGCGCCACCACGATGGGCAGGTACACGGCGGACAGGGACGCGGCGCGGACGGAGGACTTCTTCATGTCCCTCGTCAGGACGGTGAATTCCTGCATGTTCTGTTCCTCGCGCACCAGGGTCTTGGTGGTTTTCGCGCCCATGATGCCCTCGTTGAAGGCGCCGGTGATCTGGCTGTTGGTCTTGCGCACGGCGCGGTAGGCTTTCAGAATCTTCTGCTGGAACCACCAGCTGACGATGGCCAGCGGCGGCACCACCAGCAGCACCATCAGGGTCAGCTTCACGTTGTGGGCGAACATGGCGGCGCTGGTGGCCACGATCATCACCGCGCCCCAGGCCAGGTCCAGCAGCGACCAGCCGATGGTCTCGCCCAGGCGCTGGGTGTCGCTGGTCATGCGGCTCATGAGGTAGCCCACGGGCATGCGGTCATAGTAGGAAAAGGGCAGCTCCTGGAGCTTGCGGAAGGCCTGCTTGCGGATGGTGTAGCACACGCCGACCTCGATCTTGCCGCCCAGGTACAGGAAATAAAAGATGTTCGCCACCTGCACCAGCAGCACCAGGGCGTACATGAGCACGAACACAGGCACGCCCTCTATGGTGCCGGGACGGTCCAGGGCGGGGATGAAATGGTCGATGGCGTAGGTGGTCATTAAGGGGAAGATCACGTCGCAGGCCGCCGTGATCCCCATGACCGCCATCAGCTTGTACAGGTCTTTGTGGTATTCCTTCGCGTATTGCAGGATCTTCCGCCACAGGCTCAGGGAAAAGCGCTGGGTGTAGTCCTTTTCTTCGATCTGTTGCATGAAGGTTCACTTCCTTTGTTGAGCGAATAGGGAATAGGGATTAGGGATTAGGGATTAGGGATTAGGGGGGGGCCCACCAAAAGCCTTCCCCTTGAGGGGAAGGTGGGCCGCG
Organism: uncultured Eubacteriales bacterium; assembly: GCA_902795275.1. Lineage (GTDB taxonomy): Bacteria > Bacillota > Clostridia > Christensenellales > Aristaeellaceae > RUG563. Next base: position 5,351 of record CADBKQ010000014.1, read on the forward strand.
CGGAACCAAGCTGGAGAGAGGATGCAAGACAATTCGCGCGGCTCGGATGAGGTGGCCTCGTTCCTGCCGCTTCGGGGAACACCTCATCCGGCGCTACGCGCCACCTTCCCCTCAAGGGGAAGGCTTTTGGGCAGCTCCGTATACTGATTACGCTGTTTTATCCGCCTTAAACTCCTCTTCCAGCGCGGTCTGGATATTGAAAATCTTGCTGTACAGGCCGGGCTGGTGGATCAGTTCTTCGTGGGTGCCCTGCTGGGTCACTTTGCCGTCCTCCATCACCAGGATCAAGTTGGCCTGGGACAGGGTGACGATGCGGTGGCTGATGATGAGGGTGGTGGTGTCGCGGCTGCGCTTTTTCAGCGCGGCGCGAATCTGGGCGTCGGTCTCCGTGTCCACGGCGGACAGGGAATCGTCGAAAATCAGGATGTCGTTGTCCTTCATCAGCGTGCGGGCGATGGCGACGCGCTGCTTCTGCCCGCCGGAGAGGGTCACGCCCCGCTCGCCCACCAGCGTATCAAAGCCCTTGTCGCTTTCTAAGATGAATTCCTTCGCCGCCGCGTCGGTCACGGCCCGGTCGATGTCCGCGTCCGTGGCGTCCTTCCGGGCGATGGCGACGTTCTCCTTCAGCGTCTTGGAATAGAGGAAAGGCTCTTGCAGCACCAGGCCCACCCGGGAGCGCAGGTAATGCCGGTCGATCTCGTTGATGGGCGTGCCGCCGATGCGAATTTCGCCCCGCTCCACGTCAAACAATCTTTGAATCAGGTGCACGACGGTGGATTTGCCGCTGCCCGTCGCGCCTAAGATGGCGACGGTCTTTCCGGCAGGGATGGTGAAGCTCATGTCGCTGAGCACGTCCCGGCCCTCCGCGTAGCCGAAGGACACATGGTCGAACACAATGTCGCCCTTGAGGGACGGCTTCTTGGCGTCAGGTTCCTCCGGCTCCTCAGGCACGCCCAAAATCTCCTGAATACGGTCCATGGCCACCTTGCTCTTGCCCGCGTCGGAAAGGATGCGGCCCAGCTGCCGGATGGGCCAGAGCAGCTTCCAGATGTAGGTGGTGAAGATGATCAGCCCGCCCACGGTGATTTCCCCTTGGATGGCGAAGTACACGCAGGCCAGCAGGGTCAGCATGGACTGAGTCATGGACAGGAAATCGCTGGTGGCCCAGTACACGGCCAGCAGGTTGCAGAGCTTGAAGGTCTTTTTCCGGAAGTCGGCGGAGACCTTTTCGAACTTCTCTACCTCATATTCCTGCTGCCCGAAGGCCCGCACCACCCGCACGCCGGTCAAATTCTCCTGCAAGACGGCGCTCATCTTTCCCTCGGCCTCGTCGGAGAGGCGGAAGTTTTTGATCACCCAGCGGAAGAACAGCCAGGCGAACAGGAACAGCCCCGGGATCATGATCATGCTGATGAGCGTGATCTTCACGTTCTCCCCGAACATGTACAGCAGCGCAATCGTGATCGCCAGCAGCGCGTTCACCACCTGCATGAGCTGCATGGATAGGAAGCGGCGCACCGTTTCCACGTCGCTGGTGCAGCGCTGCACCAGGTCGCCGGTCTCGGCCTTCACGTGGTAGGAGAAGGGCAGGTTCTGGATGTGGCTGTACAGGCTTTCCCGCAGGGTGAGCGATACGTTTTCCCCTGCCACGGCCTGTGCCCGGCCTTTGCCATAGCCAAACACGCCGCTTAAAATGTTGAGCCCCACCAGCGCCAGGCCCATGATCCACAGGTTCCGGGCCATGAACGCCGGCCCGCCCAGGCTGTCGATCCAGGCGTTGACGAACCCCGGCATGCGGCTGGGCTTGCCCTGCAAGTAATAATCCAGGGTTTCCGCCAGCAGCACCGGCGTGATGAACTCAATCGCCACGGTCACGACGGTACACAAAAGCGCGGCGATAAGATGCCATTTGTTGTCCCGAATCAGCTTCCGCATCATGTGCGGGTAACGCTGTTCCATTTTGAATCCCTCCCTTGGGAATGTAATGAAAAAAGGCCATCGGCTTTTGCAGCCGATGGCCTGGAAAAACTGTTGTCATTTGCCCTCAGGCAAGACTAACAGACCACAGGCGGCCGCAAAAAAGCGCAGAAACGCACAGCGAAAAGGACAGACTTCGCCCTTTGAACGTTCATACCGAGCTGGATGAAATACAGATTCATGGTCATCTTTGCGGCCTCCTTTCTTCTTAAATTTCAGGAACAGTATAAGGGATAACAACTGCATTGTCAACCCATATTTCAGGATATTTTTGTATACATTTTTGCAATGGTTCAGACGCTTCTTTCCTAGTTCTAAGTTCTTAGTTCTAAGCTCTTTGTTGTATTCGACAGAATAGCATCTTGTTTTATTCATTACATTAAGCTTAGAACTTGGAACTTAGAACTTGGAACTCGTTAAGACTCCTGCGCCATGGAACCATGACTGAACGGATAACAAAATTGAAAATCGCCCGGTCTTTTTCGACCTTGTTTGCATCCGTTTTCGACGCCCGCGGAAGGCGCACTGCTCTATACTTCGCATCGGAGGACAGGCAAAATGCGGGTGTATGGTGAAGCGTATCTGTTCATGAATTTCTGGATGGATTTTCTTTCGCTGCTGCTGGCGGCGCGGCTGCGGCGGGCGCGGTTTCACGGCCTGCGGGCCGCGGCGGGCGCAGCGCTGGGGGCGGCGTACGCGCTGCTGGCCTGGACGGGAAGCGGGCTGCTTCGCGGGTTTCCGTTTCTGCTGACCGCCATGCTGTGCGTCACGGTGCTGGCCTTTGGCAGGACAGGATTCGCGCTTTTTCCCTGGGTGTTTGCTTCGTCCCTGCTGCTGTGCGGCCTGGCGGATGCCTTGCTGCATCAAGGCGCGTCCGCCGCCGCGGTGCTGTTTCTCAGCGGGTTCTGTGTGCTGGGATTCTGCTTTCTGCGCGGCAGGCAGGCGGCAGGGAAGGACGGCGGCTGCGCTGTGCGGGTGATGTATCGGGGACGGCGGGCCGTGCTTCCCGCCCTCCGGGACAGCGGCAACCGACTGTCGGACGGCATCGCGGGCCTGCCCGTGATCGTGGCCCCGGAAAAAAGGGTGGCGCGCCTGCTGCCGGCGGGCGTCCGGGCCGCCGATCTTGCCACGCTGCCCCCCGGCTGGCGGCTGCTGCCCATCCGCACGGCGGCGGGAGAAGGGACGCTCATGTGCTTCCGTCCGGACAGCGCGGAATTGGTGCAGGACGGGAAAGCGCGACAGGTTGAGGCGACCATCGCCATATCGGATTTTGCGGAGAAATCGGCGCTGGTGCCGGAAGAACTGTTCATCCTATAGGAGGTTCAAACGCCAATGCAGGCAAAGGAAATGAAAAAATGGATGCTGCTGTTCTTCTCCCGTTTGGGGACGAAGGGCGTGCATTATATCGGCGGGGCCGACCCGCTGCCCAAGCCCCTGACCCCGGAGGAAGAACTGGAGCTGGTTGCCCGGCTTCCCGGCGACGACGGCACCGTGCGCTCCGTGCTGATCGAGCGGAACCTGCGGCTGGTGGTGTTCATCGCCAAGAAGTTTGAAAACACGTCGGTGGGCATCGAGGACTTGATTTCCATCGGCACCATCGGGCTGATCAAGGCGGTGAACACCTTTGATCCCGGCAAGAAAATCAAGCTGGCGACGTATGCCAGCCGGTGCATCGAAAACGAGGTGCTCATGTTTCTGCGCCACACCAGCAGGCTCAAATACGAAGTGTCGCTGGACGAACCGCTGAAAACCGACTGGGACGGCAACGAACTGCTGCTCTCCGACGTGCTGGGCACGGAAAGCGACCTGGTGTCCCGGGGCATCGAGGAGGACGCGGAAAAGCAGCTCTTGGGCAGCGCCCTGTCCCGCCTGTCCCCGCGGGAGCAGACCATCATGAAAATGCGCTTCGGCCTGGGCGGAGGCCGGGAGATGACCCAGAAGGAAGTGGCCGACCAGCTGGGCATCTCCCAATCCTATATCTCCCGCCTGGAAAAGCGTATTCTCTCCCGCCTGCAAAACGATATGCTGCGGGCGTCGGGCTGATTTTTGCGCTTGACCATTCCCGCGCCGCGTGGTATAATGCGCCTATCGGCCGTGAAGGAGAACAACTTCCCCATCCGGCGCGCGAGACAAGAGAGGGCAGGCCACGGGCTGGAAGCCGCCCGGAACGCGCGGGGAACATTCGCTCCGGAGCCGCAATGCTGAAAACAAAAGTAGGCGTTGCCGTACAGACCCGCGTTAAGGGAACACGAGGGCGGTATCATGTTCCGATGCCGCTGAAATTGGGTGGTACAGCGTGCGCCTATCACGCCCCATGGCAGTTTTGCGCCATGGGCGTTTTTGATTACAGGAGGAAGATGCACATGGATATCCGGGAAAACCTTGCGCAGATCGGCGAGGAACTGAGAAAGGAACTGGAAACCGCCGACGCGGTGCAGAGCTTGGAAGCGCTGCGGGTGAAGGTGCTGGGCAAGAAAGGCTCTTTGACCGCCTTGCTGCGCGGCATGGGAGGCCTGAGCCCCGAAGAGCGCCCCAAGATGGGCCAGATGATCAACGAAGCCCGCGAAAAGCTGACCGCCCTGCTGGATGAAAAGCAGCGGGAACTGGCGGCGAAGGAAAAAGAAATCCGCCTGGCCGCCGAGGCCATCGACGTGACCGAGCCCCGGGAACTGCCCGAGATCGGCGCGGAGCACCCCATGAACCTGGTGCTCAGCGAAGTGCTGGACTGCTTCACCTCCATGGGCTTCTCCGTGGTGGAAGGCCCCGAAGTGGAGCTGGATCTATACAACTTTGAACTGCTGAACGTGCCCAAGAACCATCCGGCCCGCGACGCCCAGGACACCTTCTATATCGACGACAACGTGGTGCTGCGTTCCCAGACCAGCCCGGTGCAGGCCCGCACCATGCTGACCCAGAAGCCGCCCATCCGCATCGTGTGCCCCGGCCGGGTGTTCCGCGCCGACGAAGTGGACGCCACCCACAGCCCCGTGTTCCACCAGATCGAGGGTCTGGTGATCGACAAGGACGTGACCATGGCCGACCTGAAAGGCACCCTGGACGCCTTCGCCAAGCGGCTCTACGGCCCGGACATCGACGTGCGTTTCCGCCCCTCCTTCTTCCCCTTCACCGAGCCCAGCGCCGAGGTCGATTTGACCTGCTTCAACTGCCACGGCAAGGGCTGCCGTGTCTGCAAAGGCACCGGCTGGATCGAAGTGCTGGGCTGCGGCATGGTGAACCCCAAGGTGCTGGAAATGTGCGGCATCGACAGCAAGGTGTATTCCGGCTTCGCGTTCGGCATCGGCGTGGAGCGCATCACTATGCTGCGCTATGGCATCAAGGACATGCGGCTGCTGTACGAAGGCGACCTGCGGTTCCTCAAACAGTTCCGTTGATCGAGGGAGGATATAGAATATGAAAGTATCCATGAAATGGTTAAAGCAATACGCGGATATTCCCGTGACGCCCGCGGAATACGAAAGCCGCATGGTCATGACCGGTACGGGCGTGGAGGGCGTGGAGCCCATCGCGCCGGAGCTGGAGGGCGTGGTGGTCGGCAAGGTGCTGACCTGCAGGCCCCATGAGAACAGCGACCATCTCCACGTCTGCACCGTGGACGTGGGCGAAGGGGAGCCGCTCCAAATCGTGTGCGGCGCGCCGAACGTGACCGAAGGCATCCTAGTGCCCGTGGCGAAGATCGGGGCCAAGCTGCCCGGCGGCGTGACCATCAAGAAGGGCAAGCTGCGGGGCGTCGAAAGCCAGGGCATGCTGTGCTCCGGCCCCGAAATCGGCGTGCCGGTGGAGCTGTACCCCTCCGTGGGGACGGCGGGCCTGCTGGTCTTCCGGGAGGATCATCCCCTGGGCGCGGACGTGAAACCCATCTTCGGCCTGGACGACACGGTGATCGACTTTGAAATCCTCGCCAACCGGCCCGACTGCCTGTGCGTCTGGGGCGTTGCCCGGGAAACCGCCGTGGCGATGAACACAGAACTGAAGCTGCCCGAAATCAAAGTCACCGAAGCGGGCGGCGACATTCACGACTACGCCAAGGTGGACGTGCAGGAAAGCGAACTCTGCCCCCGGTACGCCGCCAAGGTCATCAAAAACGTGCGCGTGGGCGAAAGCCCCTACTGGCTGCGGCAGTACCTCTACGCCGCGGGCATGCGCTCCATCAACAACATCGTGGACATCACCAACTTCATCATGCTGGAGACCGGCCACCCCATGCACGCCTTTGACCTGAGCAAGGTGCGGGGCAGCCACATCATCGTGCGCAAGGCGGAGAAGGGCGAGAAGCTGACCACCCTGGACGGCAAGGAATATGCCCTAAACGGCACCGAGCTGATGATCTGTGACGAGCAGGGCCCCACCGGCCTGGCGGGCATCATGGGCGGCGAGGAAAGCGAAATCACCGAAACCACGAAGTACGTGCTGTTCGAGTGCGCCTCCTTCGACCGGGCCTGCGTGCGCGTCACCGCCCGTTCCTTGGGCATCCGCACCGAGTCCAGCGGCCGCTTCGAGCGCGGCGTCTCCCCCGCCACCGTGATGGACGCCCTCAACCGGGCCTGCCAGATGGTGAACGAGCTGGACGCGGGCGACGTGGTGGGCGGTGTCATCGACATTTATCCCAAGCCCCTGCAGCCCGTGACCCTCACCGTGTCCTGCGCCCGGATGGCGCGGCGGGCGGGCGTGGACATCGCGCCGGAGGAAATGGAAAATATTCTCAAAAAGCTGCAATTCAGCGTCACCCGGAACGGCGACGAAATGGCAGTCACCGCGCCCCTGTTCCGCCAGGACATGGAGCAGGAAGCGGACATCTGCGAGGAAGTGCTTCGCTACGCGGGCTATGGCCGCATCCCGATCACCCACCTGCGGGGCGAAACCCCCATGGGCGGCATGAACGACACCGGGCGGCGGGAGAGCGTCATCCGGGGACAATTGACCGGCATGGGCTTCTACGAGAGCATGACCTTCTCCTTTATCTCTCCCAAGACCATCGCGGCCCTGGGCCTGCCGGAAAGCGACCCCCGCAACGCGCCGCTGATGATCCGCAACCCTCTGGGCGAGGACACCTCCTGCATGCGCACCACCGTGCTGCCGGGCTTGCTGAAAACCCTGGCCACCAACATCAAGAACGGCAACGAATCCGGCAAGCTCTACGAACTGGGCACCATCTACGACGCCAAGAACCGCACGAAAGAAGGCCTGCCCACCGAGACCCACGAGCTGGCCCTGGGCATGTACGGCGGCAGCGCGGACTTCTACGCCATTCGCGGCGTGGTGGAAGCCCTGTGCAAGCAGGCGGGCATTCCCTGCGCCATCGCCTCCACCGACGCGCCCTACCTGCATCCCGGGCGCCGGGCGGCGATCTTGGCTGGGGAAGACGTTCTGGCCGTGGTGGGCGAAATGCACCCCGACACCGCCGTGAAGTACGGCTTGTCCGGGCGGGTATATGTGGCCGTGGTGAACCTGCCCCTATTCTTCGCCAAGACCCGGGCTATGGGCGAGGTGAAATCCATCGCCCGCTTCCCCGCCGTGAACCGCGACCTGGCCCTGGTGATGAAGGAAACCCAGCAGGTCGGCCCGCTGATGGAAGCCCTGCGCCACGGCTGCGGCGCGATGCTGGAGGACATCCGCATGTTCGACGTGTTCCGCGGCGTGCAGGTGGGCCTGGGCAACAAGTCCGTGGCCTTCTCCCTCACCTTCCGCGCCGCCGACCACACCCTCACCGATGAGGAGATTACCGCGCTTACCGAAAAAGCCCTCAAGATCAGCAAGGAGCAGTTCGGCGCGGTCCTCCGGGCGTAATCCTATTTTCACCTGCCAAACGGGGCTGTTGCAGAATCATCAAAAGGCTGCAGCAGCCCTTTTTTAAATGCCAAGTTCCTCAAAATCACATAAAAATCAAAAGCAAATCAACCCGCTAATAAAACACTTTCGCAGGCCAAAAGCAGAGCCAACCATCATTCGCCATAAAGAATCTATGGCGTGTTTACACTGCCCGAAATGATGTGGATTTTGAGATGTTTTTGCGTCAGGCGAAGCGCGTTTCCGCCGAGATCAAATACGATCCATATACTTTCCTCGGTTTTATCCAGATCCTATAGGGTTTTGTCTCCTTCAGATTCGTGTTCCGCGAGCAAATTCGGTTCCGATCAACAGGATCGTCAGGCTATTCCGGCAGAAACTCCAGAACTTCATCATCTGCGTCGGGCGTTTGCTCATGACGGTCTTCTATCCCGGTCACCCGGCGGATTGCTTCGACGATCAAACAGTAGCGTTTCATCATATCATCATGCCTGCGTTGGATCACCTCGACTTGTGCGCTGTCTGCCGCTGTTTCCAGTTTTGCCGCCGCTTCAGACAGCGCCGCTGCTCTTCCGCACGCATCTCCTCAATCCGGCGGGAGTAGGACTGCTCATTCCGATAACCCAGCAGGTAGAATAAGGCGATCAGAGTGAAGATGACCATGCTGATCAGCACGTTAACCGTCAGCTGCTGCGAAACATCCTCGTACAGTTCGGTGTTCGTGATGATAATGACCGCATACCACTGGCCCAGGATCTGGTGCACAAAGGCCGTGCATCTTTCCCCGTTCAGATCAATTTCAAAGGTGCCATCCTGCGCTTCCGTAATCCGGGTCATCAAAGCGCGTTCGCTTTCCGTCTGGTTCAGGTACTGCCCCTTAAGGTTTTCATCCTGGTGAGCGATCAGCATCGCATCACTGTTTACCACAAAACCATAGCCTTTTCCTTTGACCTGCAGATCCTCAACGATTTCCTGGATATGATTCATCCTCACATCCAGAGAGAGTACATCCTGCCCGTTGGACAGCATGCGGCTGATCGAAATAATCACAGCGCCTGTCTGCGCGTCCACGTAGGGTGAAACGATCGTCGCTTCGCCCTGAGCCTCGATGGCAGCTACGTACCAATCCCGCTGCGTCGGATCATAATCTTCCGGCGGTACCCATCCATCGCCATCCAGGTATTCTCCCTGCACGTAACCGTATATACCGGAATAATTATCGTCGAAATGCTTTTCCTGCTTTTCGGATTCCTCCGTGATATACTTCAGAATATCCTGAGTGGAATCTCCATTGCGGAACATGTGGTCTACCGTATCAGCTGTGACCCACATCACGCTCTTTGTCATTTCCAGGTAGTTTTCCATCTGGGCTGTTACACTCGCAATCCGGACCTCACCCATTTCACGCACATTGGCTGTCGCCACGCTGCGGATCACCCGGGAGGTGTACAGCACCATCAGGATCATCAGGAAAAAGATCAGGAACATGGGAGCCAGCAGGTTAAAACGGCTCTTTTTCCATAGCTTCGGTTTTTCGTTCCCTTCTTCCTGCGTGCTTTCCCCGCTTGTGTCAGACGCGAGCGTGCGGGACAGCGCCCATGCCAGAAAAAGGAGATCGGCGCTGCAAAGGAAGGAAAAAGGATAATACAGGTTTGCTACCGGTTCGTCAAAACACGTGCTGGTCCACATGCCGAACTCGAAGCAGACAAACAGCAACGAAGCGATGGCAAAGATCGGCGTCTTTGCTTTGCGGTTTTTGAAATACCACCAGCACAGACTCTGCAGCGCCGAGCAGGCGATCGCCGTGCAGGCTGTGACCTGAAAGATGCTGTTTGCTTTGCCGCCGTAGGGAAGGTATAGTGTAAGCTGCCAGACGTTCAGAGGAATGGGCAGGAGCATCAGCGGATGGAAATACCGGCGCTCCGCAGGGCTTTTCAGCAGAAAACCCAGCACCAGCAGGATTACAAGCGCCATGTTGCAGCCGATGTAGGCCAAAAAGTCCGTGCTGTCCGGAGTCTGTCCCCATATTACCAGGTACCCTGTCCAGTAATAGGTTGCAAGAAGAAAGCAGATGAAAAAACCAACTGCATACAGCCATTCTTTGCGCCTCTGGCCGATCCAGCGGACCAGGCACAGCAGCAGTGCAGCCATACCCATCAGCAGTTGAAAAATATTTTCGGCGTATTCCAGGAGCATGTTCCTGCCTTCCTTCCGTTCCGCTTATGCTTCCCGCATTCTCTCATCCGGGTCCTCTGCAATCATCTGCAACATAATACCGCAAATACGGGATCGAACTGTGAACCCTTTCCCAGTCCAGTTTCCTTTCTGACAACCTCCTGCGGTAAAAGTTCAAGATCCGATCTCCAGATTCCGGGTGATTCTTTATGAACGAAAATTCCTCATCGGTCAGCTTTGACGGTTTGTTGATAACCGTATCGGGAACACCAATCTTGCCGGCATTATGTATAGACTGAAACTTACCCTCATTATATTATATCGCCCGGCTTTTGTACATCCCCAAATAAACAAAGCTCATATTTTCTTGTTCAACGATCCGCTGTTTTCCGCAGCAGGCAAAAAGCTCGAAATCGGATCGGCAGCATAAAGACTGGCAGCACATCAAAAGCCTTCCCCGCACAGAGGAAGGCTTTTGGCGTTGGATATAAAAATGTCCTTTCCGTCAGCGGCTCACATCGGCGTGAAAACCCATCACCGCTTATCTTTGTCGATCAATTCCAAAGAGATGGTGGCCAAGGCCGCGAACGCAAGCGTGAACAGGACGAGCACCACCCAATTATCCACAATGTTATCCACGGTGCGTTCATATTCGTCTTTATGGCTGGCGGCGGCGGTCTTTTCCTGCACGACGCGCTTCACGTTCTCTTCGCCCACCAGGTCGAACAGGTCGCCAATGGTGGTCTTGAAGGTGAATTCCCGGTCACGCTGATTTTGCAGCGCTTCGTTGTTTTTCAGGAAATCCACAGCCTGGCCCAGGGTAACGGGCTGGTTGAGCTGTTTATCGCTCACGGACGCGATGACATCCTCCGCGTGCAGGGCGTCCAGCACCTGGCCCAGGGTCATGGTCGCGCCGAGTTCCTTGTCCAGGGCGGCCTTTGTGTCTTCGTTTTCAAGCAGCATATCCAGCAGGCTGCCCACGGTGACGGCGGGCTTCGCAGTTTCCTCAACAGGCTCGGCCGCAGTCACTTCTTCGGCAGGCGCTTCCGCGGCGGGTTCAGCCGCTTCCTCCACCGGCGCGGGCTGCGCGGCGGGAACCAGCACAAAGTCCCGCAATTGCTGGAAAGCGTCGCTTTCCTTGAGGCCTGTCAGCAGCTCGCGCAGGGTGAAGGAATGGGTCACTTCCTTGTCACGCAGGTGAAGCGTATCGTCCGCCTTGCTGAGGATGTCGGCGGCTTCGCCCACGGTGAAGGATTTCATGATTTCCATATCCCGGCGCTTTTCCACCGCCTGGCTGTCCAGCAGATCCATCACCTGGCCCAGGGTCACGGTGCCGCCGATTTCGTTATTGCGCATACTGTCCAGCGTTTTCCAGGCGGTCACCATGGGCACTTCGTTATAGCCGCTCTGGGAGGCGATGGCCTTGATGCCGTAATTGGAAATGGTGAAATTTGCCATGGGTTTGGTCCAATCGGGCAGGGGCAGCAGGCCGCCCGAAAAGACCAGCTGGAAGATCAGCACAAAGGGCATGACGGTCATGGCCCCGGTGGTGGTGTGGCTGAGGGAGGAGATGAACAGGCTCATCATGTCGGAAGCGTAGGTGATGAGCAGCATGGTAATGGCGATGTCAACGATCATCCAGGGGGTCATGAAGCCGGGCACGGGGAACTGTACGCCCAGCATCATCATGACGTACATGCTCAGGCCCGTCTGCCCGGCGCAGAGCGCAAACTGATAAATCATGTGCGCCACAATATAGGATGAAATGTGCATGCCGGAACGGTGCTCACGCTTGATGATAGGGCGCTCGCGGCACACGGCCTGGATAGAGTTGAAGCAGCCGTTCCAGATGCCAACGCAGGTCAGGGCGAACGCGCCTTTCAGGTTGCCTTCCATGGTGAGAAAAAAGTCCTTGCGGATGACCATGCTCACCAGTGCGGCGATGATGGCCGCCATGGGCAGCACCTTCCAGTCGCTCTGATTCACGAAGAAGCGAAGCTGCTTGCCCAGGTAAATGGGAATCTGGCTCAAGCGGCCCCGATGGCGCAGTTTACGGAAGACCTTGGGTTCATTCAAATTCACTTCAGCCATGCTGCACCTCCGCGTATTTCAGGATGAATTCGTCCGCCCGGCCTTCGCCGCCCTCTTCCTCGCGGTTGACGGACTTGACGATTTCTTCCATCTTTTCCTTGCCGAAGAACGTCCGCGCTTCCTCAATCGGCCCGAAGTAGGCCAGACGCCCGGTGCGCTTGGCGTCCTTGGCCAGCACGATCACGTCGTCGAACAGGTCGATCACGCGGTCAGGCGTATGCGTGATGACGATAATGATCTTTCCCTGGTCGGCAATCTTGCGCAGCTGCTGGAACAGCTCGCGGGCCATCACGCCGTCCAGGCCGCTGTCCGGCTCGTCCAGGATGAACAGGGAAGGATTGGAAATAAACTCCATGGCGATGGACAGGCGCTTGCGCTGGCCGCCGGAGAGCTTCACCACCAGGTTGTCCTTCACCGGCGTCAGGCCGAAAATCTTCATGACCTCTTCCACCCGGGCCTGGCGGTCCGCCTTGGAAAAGTCCTTGGGCAGGCGCAGGGAAGCCGCGTCCATCAGGGTGCGGAACACGCTGTCAGACCCGCGCATCAAGTCCAGCTGCGGCACAAAGCCGATGTCGTACTGCATTTCTTTATAATGCTTGTACATATTGGTGCCGTTGAGCACCACCTCGGCCTTGGCCTTTTCGTAGCCGTTCACGGCGTTGAGATACGTGGTCTTGCCCGCGCCGGAGCCGCCCAGCAGCAGCACCATATGGCCGGGCTGGATGTACATGTGGATGTCCCGCAGCAGGTATTTTTTCTTGAAGAATTCCGTGGCGGTGCGTTCTTCCAGGTTCACGGTCAGGCCGTTGTCCAGCACCTTCGCCTTGGAGCCGGAGAAGAAGTTGGCCGCTTCGCTCTGAATCTGCTGCACGGTCCACAGGGGCTTGAACTGCGGCAGCAGGCCCCACAGCGGCGCCACGAGGGCTTCCGCCAAGACCCACGGAAGAATCCACCATTTTTCCCTGCCGAACACTTCGATCAGGCCCAGGTACACACGAATCTGGTAGAAAAGATCCAGCAGCAGCAGGAAGAATGCCACAAAGCTCATGAACAGGCCGAAGTTGGATTGCGGATCAATGTACCGGGCGACGAGGCTGGCAATCGTGGTCAGGAAAGACAGGATGCACAGGCCGCGCCCTTCCGGCTCCCGTCCGGCGCAGACGCCCAGCTTATAATCCCGCGCCCAGGGAATGAGCGCCCACCAGCCCTGCACGCCGCACTTCCTGAAAATGAAGAACAGCCCCACCAGGTACAGCAAGCTCCGGCCAATCGAGAATGGCGACAGCTCCGTGTTCAAAAATATAAGCAACAGGATTTCCAGGATCTCCATTTCATCCACCCTTTCATCATATATTTTCCGAATTGCCAACGTCTTCTCCGCCCGGTCTTTCCGAAGCGGTATAAGTCTTCAGTCTTTTGTATTATATCAAAATATTTCCGACAAATCAAGATGCCGCGCCGCCGAATCCAAAACAAAACCGATTGTCAAACCCGCCGTCCGGTTGTATAATGGACACAGAATCGGCCCCGAACACAGGAAGAAAGGCGGATGAGCATGGAGAAACGCATCGACATTCACCCGGGAGACACCGCGGCATTCAGAAACCTGACCAATTACTGCGTCGGCACGGGCCGGCTGGATCTGGCGCTGCATCGGGAATACCAGGAGCAGCTTGCCGCCGTGCAGGAAAAATGCCATTTCCGCTACATCCGCGGCCATGGCCTGTTCAGCGACCAGATGGGCATTTACCAGGAATGGGGCCCGCCCTTCGCCGAAAAGCAGCAATGGTACTGCTTCACCTATCTGGACCGGGTGATGGACGCTTACCTGGAAAACGGGCTGGAGCCTTTTCTGGAGCTGGGCTTCATGCCGGAAAAGCTGGCCTCCTCGGAGCAAACCCTGTTTTACTGGAAAGCCCACACCGTGCCGCCCAAGGACATGGCGGAATGGCAGCGGTTGGTAAAGGAAACCCTGAAGCACTTGGCCCAGCGCTACGGCTGGGAGCGTGTGGAAACCTGGCCCTGCGAAATCTGGAATGAACCGAACCTGCCCGGCTTCTGGGAAAAGGCGGACAAGCCCAAGTATCTGGAACTGTACCGCGCCACGGTGCAGGCGGTGAAGGAAATTCTGCCCGGCATGCGCGTGGGCGGCCCCGCCATCTGCGGCGGCGAAGGCAGCCAGCAGTGGATTGCCGACTTCCTGGCCTTCTGCCGGGACGAAAGCCTGCCCGTGGATTTTGTGACGCGCCACGCCTACATGGGCCAGCAGCCGGAGCACAAGGGCCGCTACCTGTACCATACCATGAGCGCCCCGGACGTGCTGATCAGTGAGATGCAAAAGAGCCGGGAAGTGATCGACGCCTTCCCGGAATACAGGGGCATTCCCTTGTATATCACCGAGTTTAATACCAGCTATAATCCCTTCTGCCCCATTCACGACACCAACCTGAACGCCGCCACCTGCTGTGCGCTGCTGTCCCGCCTGGGCGACGTGGCGGACGGCTACAGCTACTGGACGTTCGGCGACGTGTTCGAGGAGCAGGGCATTCCCACCCGGCCCTTCCACGGCGGCTTCGGCATGATGGCCAACGGCCTGATTCCCAAGCCGACCCTGTGGGCGTTCTCCTTCTTTGCCAATTTACAGGGCGAATGCGTCCACCGGGACGAGCATGCCGTGATCGTGAAGCGCGGGGACGGCGGGTACGAAGCCGTGCTGTGGAACCTGTGCCAGAACGAAAAAGAAGCTGTGGATCTGACGCTCTCCTTTCCCATCGCCGGGGACGCCGCAGCGCTGGTGGAGCGGGTGGACGAGGACGCCTGCAATCCCCTGGCCTGCTGGCACCGCATGGGCGAACCCGCCGATTTGACGCAGGAGCAGCTTTCCTTCCTCCGCGCTTCAGGCCAGCCCGCCTGCGAAACGCGGACAGCGGAAAACGGCAAGGTTTCTCTGACCCTCGCGCCAAACGCGGTGGCTCGCCTGCGCGTGCTGCCCGTGGAAAAAACAGCCGATCCCGGATATGATTACTCCTGGTACTGCCAGGAATAAAGCGCGCGGGAATCGGCTGAATCGTTCTCCCATGTGTTATTCTGCTTTGAGCAGAATCGCTTCACTCATTCTGGGCTGCTGATCCTGATAGACAGGTGCCAACGCCAGGTTGTTCACATCGTCAACCGAATCAAACAGCACCTCAAAAACCAGTTTGTTTTCTTTGTTCAGCGCAATGCTCTGCACCCCGTCTTCGTCAATCACCGCACTGTTGCGGCAGAGCGCCCAGCCTGCGATGATGTCGAGGTTCTCCGGGTTTTCCCAGGCCTTCCAGGCTTGAATCCAGGACGCCGGGCAGGTGACGGTGATCTTTCCCCGCAGGTCGATCTGCCCGGCGGCCAGTTCCGCGGAGGCCGTATAGTCCCGCCCTTTCCCGCTGCCGCGCAGACAGGTCAAATCATGGTTCTGTTTCAGCGTGAAGGCAAAGGTGGTGCTTTCGCCCTGCTCCGCGGCCTCCCGATAAGTGTCGCCGTCCTGGCACATGATGCTGCGGATGCGATACAGCTTGGCCTGAAAGGTCAGGGTATCCCGCAGGCAGTCTTCCGGAATTTCACATTCTTTCCAGCCGATCACGCTTCCGTCCGATTGTACGATATTGTCGCCGCCGATGATGTCCAGATAGGTGCCATCCGCCAGGCTCAGGCCGTCATGCAGCCCGATGTCCAAGGTGGCGATCCATCTCTGCCCGCTTCCGTCCAACTGCTGAATGGCCCGCTGCCGTTCGGGAATATCGCTGATCATGGTTTTCGCGGCAATCATATCCGGCTCTTCCCAGATCCATTTGATCTTTTCATCCGGCGTTCCTTCGTGCAGGGCGGTTTCGTTCCAGTTACCAGTCATGCGGTACGCCATGAATACCCGGTTCCCTTCATAATAAGCCTGCTCGATGCGGATGGTAATGCCATCCTTCGTTGTCCATTCCATGGCAATGTTTTCCGCAACTTTGTCCACGGCGGACAGCCTGCTGTCGCCGCGAGGCTCCTGGGACAGCCGGCCGAACAGACCCAGCGCGGCGGCAAGCGCGCCTGTGACCGTCAGCAGGACAAGCGCGATGGCGATCACCATGGAAACAGAAATTTTCTTCACCACAACGTTTTCTCCTTTCGCATTCGCAAGAACCCGCCGCGCAAGCCATGGATCTTCCCGCAAACCTGAAAGCGCGGCATTCATCGCCGTCTGAACTTTTTCCTGTTCTTCACGCAGGGTCATGGTCATCACGTCCTTCCAAAGCGCAGCGCAGTTTCTTTCTTGCGCGGTTCAAACGGCTGCCGACCGCCTGATGGGTGATCCCCAAGGTATCGGCAGCCTCGTCATACGTCATTCCCTGAAGCCAGCACAGCAGCGCGGCTTCCCTCAGCTTCACCGGCAGATTCATCACGGCGACCGTCAGGCTTTCGTGATGTTCGTCTGTCGGCGCGGCGGCCTCCGGAAGCATATCCGGGGTTATATTTCGATCCACATGCCGGAACCATGCGGTTCTGCGCATGTCCTTGCATGTGTTGATGGCAATCCGGCTCAGCCAGGTGCGCTCCGAGGCGTCCCGCCGGAAGGATCCCAGGTTCCGGTAAGCCTTGATGAAGGTTTCCTGCACAGCGTCCTTCGCCAGTTCCTCGTCGTGCAGATACGCGTAGCACAGCCGCAGCAGGGGAAGCTGATACAGGCCGACCATCCGTTCGAGTGTCTCTTCCTTCCTGTCAGGGCCCTTGACAGTTTCCATAGCGGCCTCATCCCCTTTCACCCATTAGACGACAGATCATTGATGATTGCAACATCCAGCGGAAAGATTTTTCAAAAGAATCCTAAATAAAAAGCCATGCTGTATATAGCGTTTTGGCGCTGCCCGTTTTCGCTGTATACAGTATGGCCTGTATTTGTATCATAATCCATTCCATTATCATTTGATAACCGACAGCCAACCGAACGATTTGCGCAGCCAGCGACCTCAACATTTCGATCTTCAACGAACTTGTGATTGCAGCGTCATTCTCCGCAGAGAAGAAAACAGCTTCAACATAAGACCAAGCAGATCGTGGCAATATATAGCTGCCGAAGGAATCTCTAAAATCAACTCAAATGCTTCCCTATCCCCCATTATCCGGCCAAAGAGCAGTTTCTCCAGAAAGCTCCTCTTTCCCTCAATCGTCATTCTTTTCCGTCAAACAGCGACAGAATGTCCTTCTCCGTCAGGCGGGTGGGCATTTCCTCGCCGGGGGTGATGAGCTTATCGAAGAGGCGGCGCTTGCGGTCGCTCATCTTCAGCACCTGCTCCTCAATGGAGTGATGCACCACCAGGCGCAGCACTTCCACCTTCTTCGTCTGCCCGATACGGTGGGCGCGGCCGGTGGCCTGCTCTTCGGCGGTGGGATTCCACCAGGGATCGTAGTGAATCACCAGGTCGGCTCCCGTCAGGTTCAAGCCCGTGCCGCCCGCTTTCAGCGAAATCAGGAACACGTTGGTTTCCCCGCTGTTGAAGCGCTCGGTCAGCTCCAGGCGCTTGGCCGGCGGCGTATCGCCGTCCAGGTACAGGTAAGGAATGTTCTCCTGCCGCAGGCGCTTTTCGATGATGTGCAGCATGGAGGTGAACTGGGAAAAGATCAGCGCGCGCCGTCCCGCGGCCAGGAAGCCGGGCAGCACATCCATCAGCAGCTCCAGCTTGCCGCTCACGCCGTCGTAATCCGGCAGGCACAGAGCAGGATGGCAGCAGATCTGCCGCAGCTCCGTGATGGCGGAGAGCACCTCCGCCCGGCCCCGGCCCATGCCCCTGTCCCGCAAAATCTGGTTGACCCTTTCGCGCTTTTGCAGCAGCGCCGCGTCGTACACCCGGCGCTGTTCCGGGGGCAGCTCGGCCATGAGCACGGTTTCCATTTTCTCCGGCAGCTCGCCCAGCACATCGCCCTTTACCCGGCGCATGAGGAACGGGCGGATGCGGCGGCGCAGGTCTTCGGCGTTCTGGCCCTCGCCCCAGCGCCGCAGAAAATCGGTGTACCGGGGCAGATAGCCGGGCAGCACGAAGTCAAACAGGCTCCACAGTTCGCCCGCGTGGTTCTCCATGGGCGTGCCGGTGAGGGCGATGCGGGTTTCGGCGGTCAGCAGCTTCACCGCGTGCGCGCCCACGCTCTGCACGTTCTTGATCTGCTGGGCTTCGTCCAGGATGGCGAAGCGGAAGGGAATCTCCTTCATCAGGGCAATGTCCCGGCGAATCAGCGGATAACTGGTGATCACCAGGTCGGGGGTGTCGCCGCTTCGCAGGGCTTCGATCTGCTCGGCCCTGGCAGCCTGGGTGCCGCTGAGCAGCGTTACGGACAGCTGGGGCGTGAAGCGGGCGCATTCGCTGAGCCAGTTGTAGGTGAGCGACGTGGGCGACACGATCAGGGAAGGCTTTCGGTCGGGGGCGTTCTGCTTCACCGACAGTAGCGCGGCCAGCATCTGCACCGTTTTGCCCAGGCCCATATCGTCCGCCAGGATGCCGCCCAGGCCCAGGGCATGGAGGGAAAGCAGCCAGGCAAAGCCCCGTTCCTGGTAAGGCCGCAGGCAATCGACGGGCGGAGGCGGAGGGGTGAAATCCAGGGAAGCGGCCTCGGCGGCCTTCTCATCCAGCGTGACATTCAGGCGGTTTTCCCGGATCAGCGCGGACAGGTACGCCGCCCAGCAAGCGCCCAGCTCCTGCTTTCCGGTGGATTCCGCGCTTTCCGTCACCGCTTCGGCCAGCGGCTGCCAATCGGCTGTGTCCGATAGATCCAGGTAGTCCCCGGTCTTGAACCGGAAATACCGCCGCCGCTTCCGCAGCGCTTCCAGCAGGGGATAAAGCTCCTCGATGGGCGTGTCGCCGTCCATCATTTCCAGCTCCAGCCGCCCGCTTTGCAGCCGCAGCGCGCCCCGGAACAGGGGCTTTCTCGGGGTGAGGCGGCGGAAATCCTTACTGAAAAACACTTCGGCGCACGCCGTCAGACGGTTCGCGCCCTCCGTGACGAAATCATAAATCCGTTCACTGCCGCTCAGATAGACATGCTTTTTATAAATATGAAACCCATCCCGCGCCAGTTCGTCCAGCACGGCGCGTTCCGCCGCCGCGTCCCGCAGAAGCAGCGCGTCGCCGGGAGCGCTTTCCGGGTCGAAGGGGTCCAGCTTCACCTGTCCGTAACCGAAGGAAACCTTCGCCGTAACGTCGTTTCCTTCTTTGTCCAGATATACCTGGGCTTTCAGCGGCAGATGCAGGAAGTGGCTCTCCAGCGCGGGGTCGATGGTTACGGTGGTTTCCCGCAGCAGGAAGGGCAGCAGTTCGCTCATCACGCGCTGGGTTTCCTGGGCGGAAAAGCTGACGGAGGTTTCCCGGCCGGAGGAGAACCGGTGTACGGCGGAAACAAGGGCCCGCTGTTCCCGGGGCAGCTGGAGGCATTCTCCGTCCGCCAGGAGAAAGCGATAGTCCTTCGTCAGCGGCACCAGCGTTTCAGGCACCTCCACCGCCATATTCAATTTCTGCGGCGTGCCGGACAGCAGAAAATTCAGCGGCAGCGGGCGGCTTTTGATTCCCTGCACCTGGTATTGCAGGCCGTTTGCCTGGAGAGTAAAGGGAAGGCAGGCCAGCGCTTCCAGCACGCGCACCGCGGCCCGGGGCGGCAGGAGCATCACCCGGGCGTCCACGCCGGTCATGACGCGGCCATTGCCAAATTCGCAGCACTCCGCCAAAATATCCAGCAGCGCATTTTCCTTCTCGCTGAACCGCATCCATTGGGGATTGTATTCAAAGCCCTTGCCGAAGGACAGCGCTTCGCCGTTTTCACGGCATTCCAAAAAACGGGGAATATGCCGCACCACGTACAGCCTGTCTTCGCCGATTTTCAGTCCGATGCGAAGCCCTTCCCGGGTGAGGAACAGGGAAGGCGCCAGCCGGATACCGTCGGTTTCGGGCAGCATGGCGGCGACAGCTTCAAACAGCGCAGGGGCTGCCAGCTGCGCCCTGTGCTTTTCCATTTCCTGGACTACGCCGCTTTCCAGGGCCGTCAGCGCGGCGGCCACGCCATGGGCGCAGGGGTACCCGCCGCAGTCGCAGCGGATCTGTCCGGCCGAAACAGACACCAAATGGCGCTCTTCGCCGGAAACGATATAGATCACCTCGTCCTTATGATCGTCCCGCACGTGCCGGGCTTCCCGCACCAGCGCGCGATGAAACATGGCGCTGCCCTGGGCAAAAACCTCTTCCCCCACCTGTTCCCGCAGCATCTCCTCGGTCAGCATGAAGCGTCCTCCACCTTCAAATAATAAAAAACGCACATCCTTTTATAATACGACGCGCGTTTCTTTTTTCCTGCCGGGAAGTATAATGAAAAAACGATCAAATGAATCTTCGGTTCTCAGTATCCCGTCTTCCTGTTCACCAGATGCGCAAGCGGGCGTCCCGCGCAGTAGTTTTCAAAGTCCTCCAGGAATTGGTCGATGATTCTGTCCACGGTGTATGCCAGCGTCATGTTGCCCGCCACGTGGGGCGTGACGAGCAGGCGCGGGCAATCCCACAGCCCACTGTCCCGCGGCAGCGGTTCCTCCTCAAACACATCCAGCGCCCCCCCGGCCAGACGCCCGCTTCGCAGCAGCGTTTCCAGCGCCCGCTGGTCGATGGCGCTGCCCCGGCCAACGTTCACAAGGTATGCGTCCCGGGGCAGCAGGCCCAGCCGCTTTTCGTTCAGGATGCCGCGGGTTTCCGACGTGCCCGGTAACGAAAGAATGAGCAAGTCCGTGTCGGGAAGCGCGGCGTCCAGTTCGTTTTCGGAAATGATGCGGTCAAACAGCCCGCTCAGGTTTCTTCCGCTGCGGTTCATGCCCACCAGGCAAGCAGGCGAAAACGCCCGCAGACGAAGGGCCGCTTCCCGGCCGATGTCGCCGGTGCCCAGCAGCGTGATCCGGCTGCCGTGAATGGAACGGATGGGCAGATCCCGCCGCCATTCCCGGCGGCTCACGATCCCGTTGTACTCCATCTGGCGGCGCATCAGCTCCAACGTGACCATCACGATATGCTCAGCGATCGTCACGCCGTAAGCGCCGGAGGAATTGGACAGCAGGGCGTCCGGCGCGGCAAAAACATCATCGCCTAAAAACTGGTCCACTCCGGCGGAGGGTGTACACAGCCAGCGCAGCTTTGGCGCGTTTCGCGCAAGGAAAGCCGACTGGCCCAGAATCACTTCCGCCTCCGGCAGCGCGGGCGCAGCCTCCCGTTCGTTAGTAAAGAATTCAGCCCTGAACCCGTGGTGTTCGGCGGCGGCCAGGATGCGTTCCCGATAAGCGCCGTTTGGCACCGGCAGAACAACCGCCAAGATTCGTTCCATTTGCAATCCCTTCTTCTGTGTGTAATGGCTCTGCCTGCATTATAAACGAGAAAGCGCAAAGGCGCAAGCAAAAGCCGTGTCTTTCACCTGCGGAATGAAAGAATCCCTATTTGACGGACGGGGAAAACCATAGTATAATAGGCAAGGTTCCCTTTGCTTCCGTGATGGCGGAGGCTTGGGGAAGAAGGTTCAGCTTTGACTTCTCTTGAAGGAGAAAACATACATGCAGTTTTCCGAAAAAACGGATAACAAGAAGCGAATGATTTTTGTGGCCGCGCTGCTGGCGCTGGTGGTTCTGATCGGGCTGGCGGCGGGCGGCGTGTTCGGCGGCAGCAGCAAGAGCGTTTCCGCCGTGCGTCTCCGCTGCCTGGCGTCGCAGGACGTGACGCCCTTCGGCAGCGACATTCTGTATTACGACGGCATGACGCTGTACTGCCTGCGCTCCAATGGCTACGAAAAATGGAGCTATCCCCTGGGCGAGAACGCCTCCTTTTCGTGCAGCGACAGCGTGGTGGCCGCCTGGATGGGCACCCAGCTGCACATCGTGGACAAGGACGGCAGGACGACCTATAATGAAAACCTGCCCAACGCCATCCAGTTTGTGCGCGTTGGGACAAAATACGTGGCGGTGGTCATCGGCGCGGATACCAGCCCGACCCTGATCGTCAAGGACATGCAGGGCACCACCATGGATCAGGAAACCTCGGCGTACCAGGACGCGATCATTCTCGACCTGGGCTTTTTCAGCGACGGCGAATATCTCTGGACCACGTCCATGGACGTATATGGCAGCGTACCGGATACGCGCCTCCACACCTTCCGGGTGCACGTGAGCAATTCGGGCGGCATTTCCCTGGGGGACAACCTGGTGTATTCCGTGGTGTACGCCGGGGCGAAGCTGAACGTGATCAGCACCCGGCAGCTGCGGCAATACGATTACCGCGGCACCCAGGATCAAAGCGGCACCGTGCTGGTCTACGGCTGGCAGCTCATGGACGCCGTGCCCAGCGGCAGCGAAGCCATGCTGCTGTTCAAGCCCGCAAAAGCCGCCGACACCATGGGCCGCATTAACCAGCTCCGGCTGATCTGGGGCAAGACCGACCGCCGCTACGCCCTTCCCTGCGCCTGCGTGGGCGCCGGGCTGTACAACAAACGCATCTACGCCTTTGCCGACGATATGGTGTACCGCGCCGACCTGGGCAGCCGCCGGTTTACCCCCATCAGCATCGGCCACCTGCTGAACGGCCAGACGGTGACGGGATTCCTGGGCATCCTGAAAGACGGCACGGCGCTGCTGTCCTGCATGAATGAAGTCTACGCCGTATCGCTGCTATGAAAAAAGAAATCGGCCTGTACGTGCATGTTCCCTTCTGCGTGAGGAAATGCGCCTATTGCGATTTTGCCTCCTTCGCCGGCAGGGAGCAGGATGAGGAAAAGTATGTGGACGCCGTGCTCCGGGAAGCGGAAACGCGGGCGCTGCCCGACGCCGCGGTCGCCACGCTGTATATCGGCGGAGGCACGCCGTCCCTGCTGCCGCCGGCGCTGATGGACAGGCTGCTGTCCGGGCTTCGGAAAACCTTTGATTTTGCGCCCGGCGCGGAGTGTTCCTGCGAGTGCAATCCGGGAACGGTCACGCCGGGCTTTCTTTCTGTGCTTCGGGCAAACGGGATCAACCGCCTTTCCTTCGGCGCGCAGGCCAGCCAGGCCCGCCTGCTCTCCCTGCTGGGGCGCATTCACACCTGGGCCCAGGTGCGGGAGAGCGTGGCGATGGCGCGGCAGGCGGGCTTTCAGAACATCAATCTGGATCTGATGCTGGGCCTGCCGACCCAAACAGCGGACGACCTGCGGGAAACGCTTTCCGAGGCTCTGGCCCTGTCCCCCACCCATCTTTCCTGTTACGGCCTGATTGTGGAGGAAGGCACAAAAATGCACCGCATGGTGACAAGCGGTGCCTGGGTGCTGCCGGAGGAGGAAGAGGAACGGGACATGTACGAGCTGTGCCGCGAAACCCTCTTCCGCCACGGCTTTGAGCAATACGAGATCAGCAACTTCGCCCTTCCCGGTTCTGCCTGCCGCCATAACGCGGACTGCTGGAAGCGAAAGGAATATATCGGCCTGGGCAGCGCCGCCTGCGGTTTTCTGGGGAATATCCGGTACCAGAACCCGCCCGACCTTTCCGATTACCTGAACGGAAAGCCTGCCGAGGAAACCGTGATTTCCCCCGGGGAAGCGCGTTTTGAAAGCATGATGCTGGGCCTGCGGATGACGGAGGGCGTTTCCGATGCGTCGTTTACCGCGGCCCATGGCGTTTCGATCCGGGAGGCTTTCGGAGAACGGCTGGACAAGCCGCTGCGCCAGGGCCTCATCGAGTGGGCGGACGGTTTTCTGCGCCTCACCCGAAAAGGCATGGACATGCAGAACAGCGTGCTGGTGGAGCTGATGGAATAAAATTCCTCCTCCGCATTCGTCCAATCACCGCTCCCCGCTTCCATCGCGGAAAGGGGAGCGTTTTGTTTGGAATACCTTATTCTTCCGCAAACGCAATGCTGTCCAGGAAGGCCCGGCCGGTTTCGGTGTCGGTGGCTTTAACGGTGTAGATCCCGTCTTCGGACACATAGCAATGCATCAGCTCGCGGACAGGCACCATGCCGTTGACCATGTCCGCAATCTGGCATTTGGCGGAAAAGCCGTACAGGCAGTCCGCCACCCTGAGGATTGAATAGTCCGTGATCACGTCGCGTTCCTTGTAGCCCTGGGCTGAGCTCTCCACGAACTTCTTGATCTCGCGGTTTGTGTCCTCCCCTTCCGTAATCATCCAGATGGGCATTTCCAGGAAGTCGGCTTCCAGCAGCGTACCGTCGGGGCAGAGCACATGCTGGGTGATGTGTCCCACGTTATCCTCTTTGACCGGCGGGATGGGGAACGTAACGCTCATTCTCTCAATCGTGACGGTTTCCGGCTCGCGCCGGTCGTAAGCGTCGCGGTCTTCCTGGCTGACGGCGTGCATATCCTTAATGGCCGCCACCACGTCCGGATCGTCCCGGCCCATCAGAAACACCACCGTGGTGCCGTCTATCATGCCCTTTCCGTAATGCCAGGTAGCGGAGCGTGTGGTGCGGTAGCTGAACAGAACCACCGGCAGCGGGGCGTCCTGGGGGCCGGTGTAGCCCATCTTGGGCGCGTCGGGAATGGCGGCGTCCAGGCAGTCCGCGAAGTACTGGGCCAGGTTCAGCAGCGCGTGGAAGGGATACTGCTCTTCCTTTTCGCCGGGATGGTTTTCTTTCATCCAGGCAAGCAGGGGCTCCGCGTTCAGGATATGCACCCGGAATTCCGCGCCGGACTGGGTTTCCCCCGCCAGCTGCACCTTGTCGGTCCAGGCGGCGTAAGCCCCGCCGCGTTCCAGGGATTGCTCCATCGTGCGGTCTTCCTCGAACACCAGGCTGGGCGAAGCGGGGAACGAAAAGCTGATTCGTCCCGCCATCATCCGGTAGGCTTCGCTGACGGCGCTTTCCTCGGCCCTGCCCGCCGGAACCAGCAGACACAGCGTAAGGCACAGCGGCAGCAGCTTGTACCATCGTTTCATCGGCGCTTCCCCTTTCAAGAAAAGCCGCCCACAAAAGCGGACGGCGAGTTGATGAGGTACGAGGGATTAGGGATTAGGCATTAGGGATTAGGAAGCATGCGTTATGAGAATAGTCCGTCAAAAACGCTGAGAACACAATAAAACTATTCCCTAATCCCTAATCCCTAATCCCTAATCCCTATTTCCTTCACTTTCCCCTGCGCAGGAAGGCGGGCACGCCCAGATCGTCCTTCGCGTTGGCGGCGGGCTGAGCGGGGGCCTGGTAAGCGGGCTGCTGGGGATAGGCCTGAGCGGGCTGCTGCTGCGGCACGTAGCTCTGGGTGTAGGGCTGCTGGGGCGCGTAAGGCGCGGGAGCCTGGATGCCAAAGCTGGAGGAGGGCATGGCCATCGGCCGTGCGCCGCCGGGGAAGAAAGCGCTGTCGCCTTCGTAGGTAGCGGGGGCGGGCGCTTCAAAGCCCTGGCTCACGTCGCTGTTCACGTCCGCCCGGGGACGGGATTCATAAGGATTGTAGGACGGCACCGCCGCGCTGTAAGGAGTAGCGGTCGTGCTGCGGCCCTTCTTCTTTTCCCGGGAGGGGAAGGGCGTCTTTTCAAAGCCGGTGGCGATGACGGTGATGCGCACCTCGTCCTTGAGGGTCTCGTCGATGCCCGCGCCGAAGATGATGTTGGCGTCGCTGTCGGCGGATTCCATCACCAGGTTGGCGGCTTCGTTGATTTCCATGATGCTCATGTCGGGGCCGCCGGTCACGTTGATCAGCACGGCCCGCGCGCCGTCGATCTTGGTTTCCAGCATGGGGCTGGAGATGGCCTTGTTGGCGGCGTCCACCAGGCGGGTTTCGCCCTTGCCAACGCCGATGCCCATGTGGGCCATGCCGCCGGATTCCATGATGGTCTTGACGTCGGCGAAGTCCAGGTTGATCATGGCGGGCACGGCGATCAGGTCGGAAATGCCCTGGATGCCCTGGCGCAGCACGTCGTCGGCGATGGAGAAGGCTTCCAGCATGGTGGTGCCTTTGCTGACCACCTGCAAGAGCCGGTCGTTGGGGATCACCACCAGGGTGTCCACGCACTGCTTCAAATCATTGATGCCCATTTCCGCGTTCTTCATGCGCTGCTTGCCTTCAAAGGCAAAGGGCTTCGTGACCACGGCGATGGTGAGGCAGTTCATTTCCCGGGCGATCTCGGCCACGACCGGAGCCGCGCCCGTGCCGGTGCCGCCGCCCATACCGGCGGTGACGAACACCAGGTCGGCCCCTTTCAGCGCCTGGGCGATTTCCTCGCGGCTTTCCTCCGCGGCGCGGCGGCCCACTTCCGGCACGGCGCCCGCGCCCAGGCCCTTGGTCAGCTTTTCGCCCAGCTGGATTTTCACGTCCGCATTGCTCAGGCTCAGGGCCTGCTTATCCGTGTTGACAGCGATAAACTGCACGCCCCGCAGGTTGGATTCCACCATGCGGTTCACGGCGTTGGTGCCGCCGCCGCCGCAGCCCACGACCTTAATAGAGGCAAAGGAAGGCTGTTCAACTTGTACTTCAAAAGGCATAAACTTGTCCCCCTAATTTTGAATCTGTGGTTGCGGTTCAGCCGCCAAACAAACTGCGGAAGAACCCGCCGATCCCGCCGGAAGAACGGGCGGAGGCGGTGGTGTCGATCAGAAGATCCAGCAGGCCCAGGGCGCTGGCATAGGCGGGGCTGGACAGCTTGACCGCCTTGCGGGGCAGCTCGCGCACCGTGCGTTCCAGCTTGGCCGCTAAAAATTCGCGTCCGCCGCGGTTGAGCGCCAGGCCGCCGCCGGTCAGATACACGGGCGACCACTGGCCCATCTTCACTCCGGAATTGGCAATGGCTTCGCGGATGGCTTCGCAGATTTCCTCCGCCCGGGGCTCCAGCACCTTTTCCACTTCTTCGCGGGTAAAGGTTTTGGGGTTGCCCGCCACATCCGTTCCCTCAAAGGAGGCTTGTCCGGCAGACAGGCCGTAAACGTAGCTGCGCTTGATCTGCTCGGCCACGGGCAGGCTGACTTCCAGGCCGTAGGCCAAATCAGCGGAGATATGCCCGCCGCCCATGGGAATGTTGGTCAGGGAGGTGATGGCGTCGCCCTGAACGATCATGACTTCCGTGGTCAGATATCCCGCGTCCACCAGCACAGCCGCCCTGTCGCGCTCCTCCTCGGGAATGAACAGCATCGCTTCGCCGATGGGGGTGGACAGGCATCCGGCCACCGTAATATCCAGGGCGCGGAACCGCTCCTGCACATCCTCCAGGAAAAACGGATCGGCGATCACGAAGGAGATCATGGCGCGCAGCTCGTAGCCGCGCACGCCCATGGGCTCCAGCGTTTTCTTGCCGTCGTCCACGATAAACCAGGCGGGGCTGCGATGGATGATGCTGCCGCGGATCTCGCCCAATTGCTCCACAGCCTTGTCAAACAGGTCGCTCAGGCTTTTTTCCGTCACGCGGGGATCGGCCCCCTGCAGCTCCACCTTCACTTCCACCGTGCGCACCTGGGAGAAATCCCCCGGCACACCCACAAAAATTTCCTTGATCCGGCTGTGTGCCTGCTCCTCCGCGGCGCGCACCGCGTCCTCAATGGCGGCGTTCAGCTGATCGGGAGCGTTCCAGCGCCCATCCATATAGCCGTCGTAAGGGACGGTGCCCGCGCCGATAATATCACAGCGCTGCTGGCCGCTGGTTTCCGCGATCAGCGCCACAATCTTGCTGGTGCCGAAATCCATTGTGGCAACTGTGGTTTTCATTCATCCATCATCCCCTGTTCATGATCCCGGCCCGGAAACTGCCTGACCGGAAAAAGCCGAAGGAAAAAATGCGCCTACTTCGGTCACTTTATTGTAACCTTTTTGTGATTATTTGGCAAGGGTAAAAAGAAAAAAAGCAGGGGAAATTTAAAAAAAATTTTCATTTTACAGGATTTTTCCCATAAAGTGGTAGGGGGAGGGATTAGGGAATAGGGAATAGGGATTAGGGATTAGGGATTAGGGAATAGGGAATAGGGATTAGGGATTAGGGATTAGGGATTAGGGATTAGGGGATCGGCCAAAAGCCTTCCCCTTGAGGGAAAGGTGGGCCGCGCGCAACAAAGATGGAGAGCGGGACTAAGCAAATTTACGCAGCTCGGATGAGGTGGCACCACTGAGCGGCACAAAAGCAACATGTCGCAAGGCTGACGCAACACCTCATCCGTCAGGCGGGTTTCCTAATCCCTATTCCCTAATCCCTAATCCCTATTCCCTAATCCCTCATCCCTCAGCCCCCTCACGGCGACAGCGGCGAATACACCACTTCTCCCGGAATATCCGCTTCCAGCATGCCGCCCGCGGAGCCTTCGCCGCGCAGATAGGCGATCACCGCGCGCACCGTGCCGACCTTGGCGCGCAGGTCGGTCACGTTGCCCAGGTGGGCGGTGAATTTATCGTTCGTAATCAGATATAGGTTTTCCGGGTCGGCAACATTCAATTCAGAGACTTCCGCGGTGATGCCCTGCAAAATCACTTCGCGCACCAGCGCCCGGAACGCTTCCGTTTGCAGCGACGTGCCCGCCTGGATCACCTGGCCCACCCGAATCTCCTTGGGCTTGAGGCCCGTCACGAACATCAGCCCGTCCAGTTCGCTGTTCTGCGATTTCGCATACCGTTCCAGTACCATGCCGTCCTCGTCCAGCACGTAATCCGTGCCCATTTCCTGCACCCTGGCGATGGGCTTGCGCTCGTGGATATACAGCGTGAGCCCGTTGGGAAACACTTTTTCCATCCGCTCAAACACCAGGTAGCGGTTGGATTGCAGGTTCCGGGCAATGCTCTTTTCGTCCACGGTGAAATAGCTGGTGGCGCGGTCCAGCCCCGCCGCCTTCACCACGTCCTCCCAGGAATACTGATGATTCCCGATCACAGCCACATGGCGGATTTTCAGCATGGTTTCGTTCAGGATCACCAGAATGGCAAAGATCAGCACCACCATGCCCACCAGGGTAAACACGCCGGTGCGCTGGGACGCTTTGGGCGACTGGGCCGGAGAGGGCGGAGCCATGTAGCCGCCGTTGCCGGAATAAACCGGAGGAAGCTGTTCTGACATAACACTTCTACCTCTGAACTCTGAATATTTTCCCGCCCAACGCCGTGAGCGTTTCTTCCAATCGTTCGTAGCCGCGGTCAACGAGCTCGATATGCTCCACGGTGCTTTCGCCCTTCGCGGCGAGAGCGGCCAGCACCAGCGCCGCGCCGCCCCGCAGGTCGCGGGCGGAAACGGTCATGCCGTGAAGTCCCGGCACGCCGGTCACCACGGCGGTGCGCCCGTTCACGCGGATGTCCGCCCCCATGCGGCACAGATCGGCCACGTGGGTGAGCCGGTTCTCGAACACGTTCTCCACGATCACCGACGTACCCTCCGCCACGCACGCGGCGGCCAGCATCTGGGCCTGCATGTCGGTGGGAAAACCGGGATGGGGATTGGTCTGCAACTGGGAAAAGGCGCGCAGGCGTTCCGGCGCGGCGAGGGCGACGGTGCTGCGCCCGTCGATGACGCGGCAGCCCATTTCCCGCAGCTTGTCGCAGACCGGCACCAAATCCCAGGGCCGCACGTTGGTCAGCTCGATTTCCCCGCCGGTCATGGCCGCGGCGCACAGCAGCGTACCCGCCGCGATGCGGTCCGGGATGGGGGTATAGTCCGCGCCGTGCAGCGCTTTCACGCCTTCGATCTCAATCAATTGGGTGCCCGCGCCGCGAACCCTGCCGCCCATGGCGTTGATGAAGTCCTGCAAATCAATGACTTCGGGTTCCCGGGCGGCGTTGTGGACGGTGGTCACGCCCGGCAGCAGGGCGGCGGCCATCATCACGTTCTCCGTCGCGCCCACGCTGGGGTAGTCAAAATATACGTCCCCGGCCCGCATGCTCATGCCGTCGCAGTAGATCACGCCACCGTCCTCCACGATGGAAACGCCCAGCGCCCGCAGGCCTTTCAGATGCAGGTCGATGGGCCGGATGCCGATCTCGCACCCGCCGGGATACGTCACCGTGGCGCGGCGGAGCCTGCCTAAAATCGGGCCCAGCAAAAAAATAGAAGACCGGATCTGTTTGGACAGCTCGTCGGGCATTTCCCAGTGATGCAGGCCGGCGGGGTCGATCCGCATTTTTCCCGCGTTCCATTGGCAGGCGCATCCCAGCTTGCCCAGGATGCCCGCCATGGCGTACACGTCCCGGATGTCCGGGCAATCGCGGATCACAATTTCCCCTTCCGGCAGGATCGCCGCCGCTAAGATGGGCAGCACCGCGTTCTTCGCGCTCTGCACCCGCGCTTTTCCCCGTATTTTTTCGCCGCCGATCACCCGAAATCCTTCCATGGCATCCACCTTCTTTCTTCTTTCAGGCTATGCCGTAAGAGAAATAAGGTGAGTGGAGGAGAAAGGGAATAGGGATTAGGCCGTAGGCAATAGGCAATAGGGAATAAAGGTAAGCTCTCCCAAATGTCATCCCGACCGAAGCGGAGGCGAGAGCCGAAGCGTAGTGGAGGGACCTGAGAGAAACGCTTTGGACCAAACAACATGGCCCCCTAGCTCCCAGGTCCCTCGACTTCGCCTCCCCTCTGGGTCGGCTTCGCTCGGGATGACAAAGCTGCTTTATGCTCTCAAATGCCTACTGCCTGATCTCTACGCCGTCTTTCCACTGTACATGCTGTACAGCGAATGATACAGCCCGCCTTTGTTCATCAATTCCTCATGGGTGCCGGTTTCCTCGATGCCCTTTTCGGTGAGCACCCAGATCACGTCGGCGTTGCGGATGGTGGTGAGGCGGTGGGCGATGGTGAAGGTGGTGCGGCCTTTCGCTAATTCCTCCAGGGACTTCTGCACCAGCAGTTCGCTTTCATTGTCCAGGGCGCTGGTGGCCTCGTCCAGAATCAGGATGGGCGGGTTCTTTAAGAACACGCGGGCGATGGACAGGCGCTGCTTCTGCCCGCCGGACAGCTTCACGCCGCGCTCCCCGATGTAGGTGTCGTAACCCCGGGGCAGGCAGGAAATGAACTCATGCGCCCCGGCGCGCTTGGCGGCCAGGATGATTTCTTCCTTGGTGGCGTTGGGCTTGCCGTAGGAAATGTTGTCCCGCACGGTGCCGGAGAACAGATAGACCTCCTGCTGCACCATGCCAATGGCGTTGCGCAGGGATGCCAGGGTAATCCCCTGGATGTCCTTGCCGTCGATGGTGATGCGGCCGCTGGTCACGTCGTAAAATCGGGGAATCAGGTTGCAAAGGGTGGTCTTGCCCGCGCCGCTGGGGCCCACCAGCGCCACGTTCTGGCCGGCGCGCACGGTCATGTCCAGGTCGGCCAGCACCTCGTGATCCTTGTCGTCGGCGTAATGGAAGCCCACCTTCTCAAAGCAAACGTCGCCCTTGACCTCGCCCAAAGGCTTCGCGCCGGGATTGTCCTTGATCTCCACCGGCGCATCCATGATCTCGCAGAAGCGCTCGATGCCGGTCATGCCGCGCTCGAACTGCTCGGAGAAATCCACGATGCGGCGGATGGAAGTGAGCAAAGTAGAGATATACAGCAGGAACGCGATGTAGTCCCCCACGGTGATCTTCCCGTCCTTGAGGAACAGCGCGCCCGCCACCACCACCATGATGTACATGGTGCCTTCAAACAGGCGCGTCACCGTGTTGAACCCCGCCATATAGCGGTACTGCATCTTCTTGAAGCCGTAAAATTTTTCGTTGCCTTCCCGGAACTTTTCGATCTCCAAATCCTCGTTGGCGAAGGATTTCACCACCCGGATGCCCAGCAGGCTGTCCTCCACCTGGGCGTTGATTTCGCCCACCTGATGCCGGGCGTCCTTGAACGCCTGGCGCATCCTCCGGCGGAAGTAGCGGGTGCCGATGAGCATGAAGGGCAGGAACAGGAAAATCATCAGGGTCAGCCAAATGTTGGTGCGGCAGAGGATGATGAAGGAGGCGGTGATCTTCACCCCCGCGATCAAGAATTCCTCCGGGCAGTGGTGGCTGAACTCCGTCACCTCGAACAGGTCGCTGGTGATGCGGGCCATGATCTGGCCCACCTTGGTTTCGTTATAATAAGAAAAAGACAATTGCTGGAGATGGTTGAATAAATCGCTGCGCATGTCCGTTTCCAGCTTCGCGCCCGTCACGTGGCCCCAATACTGCATGAAGTGGTTCGCCGCCGTGTCGATGACGCGCAGCAGCAGATACAGCCCGCCCAGGTTCAGCACCCAGGAAGTGGTGATCTGCGTATAGTCCGCCACCGCCTGGTTGGTGATCAGCCGCACGATCTGCGGGAACACGATCTCGCACCCCGTCGTCAGCAGCGCGCAGCATAAGTCCAGCGCGATTTCCTTTTTATACTTTCCATAATAGGGAAGAAAACGCTTCATCAGGTGCCGCAGGGGCATACGAGCGGTGGACATGGGGCCTCCTTTCGGTAATCAGGGGGAGGAGGGAACAGAGAGTTCAGATTGATTTGTTCATTTCAAGTAACTAAACCGGTCAAGTTGCTTTTTATTTCGTTCCTCCGCTGTCATCCCGACCGAAGCGGAATGAGAATGGAGCGGAGTGGAGGGACCTGAGAGATGGGGATTATGTTGCTTGGCAGAGGGCGTTTCTCTCAGGTCCCTCCACTACGGTTCGCTTCCCGCTCACCTTCGGTCGGGATGACAAAGTTACGTTTTGGTTTAAACGTTGCTTGACTGCATTGTTACAACCTCAGCGCCGGTTTCGCGTTCAAGTCCAAATCTGCGATCTCGCCGCGCATCAAATGATAGTAAGCCGCCGAGCCGATCATGGCGGCGTTATCGCCGCAGAGCTTGAGCTGCGGCATATAGAGTTGAATGCCGCGCTTCTGGCAGGCGGCTTCCATTTCCCGGCGCAGCAGGCTGTTGGCCGACACGCCGCCCGCCAGGGCCATCTTTTGCAGCCCCAATTCCTCGGCGGCGAGCATGGCCTTATCCACCAGGAAGCTCACCACCGCCGCGCGGAAGGATGCAGCTAAATCCGCGTCGTTGAGCGCCTCGCCCTTCTGCCGGGCGTTGTGGACGGCGTTGATGAAGGCGGTCTTGAGGCCGGAGAAGGAATAGTCGTAGCGGCCTTCGGTCTTGGGCCGGGGCAGCTTCAAGGCATGGGGATTTCCGGTTTCCGCCAGCTTGTCCAGCAGCGGGCCACCGGGGTAGGGGATGTTCAGCACCCGGGCCGCTTTGTCGAAGGCTTCGCCCGCCGCGTCGTCCTGGGTCTGGCCGATGACCCGGAACACGCCGTAGTCCTCCACGGAAAACAGGTGGCTGTGCCCGCCGCTGACCACCAGACAGGCGAAGGGCGGTTCCAGATCCGGATGGGTCAGGAAGTTGGCGCAGATGTGGCCCTCGATGTGGTTGACCGGCACCAGCGGTTTTTTCGCCGCGAAGGCCAGCGCCTTGGCGCAGGACACGCCGATCAGCAGCGCGCCGACTAAGCCGGGGCCGTAGGTCACGCCGATAGCGTCCACGTCGGACAGTTCCATCCCCGCGTCTTTCAGCGCCTGGTCTACCATGAGATCGACCTTCTCCACGTGGGCGCGGCTGGCGATTTCCGGCACCACCCCGCCGTACAGGGCGTGCAGGTCGATCTGGGTGAACACCGCGTTGGACAGGATTTTTCGCCCGTCCTCGATCACCGCTGCCGCCGTCTCGTCGCAGCTGGATTCGATGGCCAGGATGCGAACGTGTTCCTTTTCTTTCAGGGCAGCTACTTGCTGTTGGCAGGATGCATAGTAAGTCATGTTGCTTTCGATTCCTTTTGCGTTTTTCCGATGCGCTTCCACGCCACGATCACCAGCGCCATGATGGCCAGCACCGGCAGCAGGGATTTCGCCATCTCCCCCGCGTACCAGGTGAAGAATTCCAGGGGCATCAGCGCCACGAGCACGTCGGTGTTGGGGTTCAGGAGCCAGAGGTTATTTCTGAATGCCAGTTTATGGAAGGTAATGAACAGGCCGTCGAAGTTCACCACGCCCCACACCGCCAGAGAGGAGGCCACGATCAGCAGGGCGAGGGCGGACAGGGCGAAGCCCCGCGCGGCGTCTGAAAGCAAATCATTCCTGTTCTGCGGGCGCAGGAAATACAGCAGCGCCAGCGCGCCGATGGCCAGCCCGCCGCCCGCATACCGGGCGATTTTGAGGAAGCTGACGATGCCCCGCACGTCCCGCAGATGGGCGTTTTCTTTGCCGGAAAAGGCGTTCACCGGCGCCCCGGTGTCCGGATCCTTGACCTGCGCCGCGTCCGTTTTCCCATCCAGATATTGGCATAGCCCGTGGGCGTAGTCCCCGTACCGGCTGGGCGATACCCCCAAATGCGCCGTCTCCGCGAACTGCCAAAAGCCCTGCTTCATCAGGCTTTCGTTGGTGACCGCCGTCGCCGCGATGGAGCAGAGCAGGGAGAGCCAGGCAATAAGGCCGATCAGGAAGTAAAAGATTCGTTTCATAGCTTTTCTTTTTAGGGATTAGGGAGTAGATACAGCTTTGTCATCTTGAACGAAGGAGCCCCTCCGCTGTCATCCCGACCGAAGGTGAGCGGGACGCGAACCGTAGTGGAGGGACCTGAGAGTAACAAACCCATTGCTGTTACATCATATCCAACAGCAGAATTTCTTTCCATTCCGGATTGGCTGTTTCAACCAGTCCATTCTTTTTTGCCCTTGACCATTTCTTTATCTGCTTTTCTCGTTCAAGGGCAGCATGGACATCTTCAAACTGTTCAAAGTACACCAGCTTGTGTACGCGGTATTGCTTTGTAAATCCTTCGATCAAACCGCTTTTATGCTGGAACACTCTCCGTACAAGATCATTCGTCACCCCGATGTACATAGCATTTCCGTTGTAACTGGTAAGAATATAAACGAAAAAGTGGTATTCCCGCATCGTTATATCCTTTCGCTGGTGCAAATAGTTTCTCTCAGGTCCCTCGACTCCGTTTCGCTCTCGCTCCACTCCGCTCGGGATGACAAAGTTAGTTGAATGATAACATGTTTGTCTGCCTGTTTCAAAGCACACAGCATACCACTTTGTACTCTGCACTCTGTACTCTCATGCTCTTATTGCATTTTCAGGTACGCCGTGGTGAACCCTTCCAGGTTCCCGTCCATCACGTCGTCGATATTGCCGGACTCGAAGCCGGTGCGGTGATCCTTGACCATGGTATAGGGCTGGAAGACGTAAGAGCGGATCTGGCTGCCCCATTCGATCTTTTTCATTTCGCCCTTGATGTCAGCCATTTCCTGTTCCTTGGCGCGCTCGCGGAGCTCCAGCAGCTTGGCTTTGAGCATCTTGATACAGGTGGCGCGGTTCTGCACCTGGTCGCGCTCGGTCTGGCAGGAAACGACGATGGTCACGTCGTCCTTCACATAGGTCATGCGCACGGCGGAGGAGGTCTTGTTCACGTTCTGGCCGCCCGCGCCGGAGGAGTGGTAGGTGTCCACCCGCACGTACTTCATGTCGATTTCGATCTCGCTGTCGTCGTCCTCCAGCATGGGGGCCACATCCAGGGAGGCGAAGGAGGTATGCCGCCGGGCGTTGGCGTCGAAGGGCGAAATGCGCACCAGCCGGTGCACGCCCTTTTCGCCGCGCAGGTAGCCGTAGGCGTGATCGCCGCTGACCTCGAAGGTGACGGACTTGATGCCCGCCTCGTCGCCGTCCAGCAAATCCAGCAGCTTCACGGTAAAACCCATGCGCTCGCAGTAGCGGGTATACATGCGGTAGAGCATACTGGTCCAGTCCTGGGCCTCGGTGCCGCCCGCGCCGGCGTGGAGGGACAGCACGGCGTCGTTGTCATCGTACCGGCCGCGCATGAGGGTTTCCAACGCCAGGGCGTCGGTTTCCTTTTCTAAGCGTTCCAGCTCGGCGGAAATCTCCTCCACCATGCTTTCGTCGTTTTCCTCCCGGGCCAGCTCCATCATGGTGTCCACGTCGTCGCAGCCGGACAGGAGGGAATTGTAGTGCTTGATCTTCCCTTCCAGGTTGGCGATGCGGCGGTTCACGTGGGTGGAGCGCTCCAGGTTGTCCCAGAAGCCGTCGGCGTTCATTTCCTCGTGCAGCTCGGTGAGCTCCCGCTCCATGTCCTCGATGTGCAGGCCATCGCCCACTTCCTTGAGCTGGCTGCGGAGTGCGTCGACACGCTGGGTGAATTGGTCAAATTCTAAAATCATAACGATCTCTCCTTAACAAGGGGCTTAAGTTTTATAGCTTTCTCGGAAGGGGGGCTGGGGGAAACCGCTCTTTGGCTACAAAGAGCGGTTTCCCCCAGAAAAACTACTCGTTCCCTCCGCCCAGATTCCGTCCGCAGCAGTTCTTATACTTCTTCCCGCTGCCGCAGGGGCAGGGATCGTTGCGGCCCACCTTCTTGGCGACCTTGACGGGCTGCTGAGGCGCGCCATTGCCGGATTGGGGCCGGGCCTGCAGGCGCTGGTTGATGCGGGCGGCCTGGCGCTGGGCGGCGGACGGCGCCGCGCCGCCTTCGCCAGGTTGGTTGGTAGAAGTGACTCTCGCGGTAGCCTTTCGTTCAGGTTCCTTCTGAATGCGAATCTGATAGAGGTAGCGCACGGTGTCCTCGCGGATGAGATGCACCATCTCCTCGAACATGTCGTAGCTTTCCAGCTTGTATTCGTTCACGGGGTCGCGCTGGGCGTAGGCGCGCAGGCCGATGCCGTCCCGCAGCTGGTCCATGGCGTCGATGTGATCCATCCAGCGCATGTCCACGGCCCGGAGCAGCACGTTGCGCTCCAATTTCCGCATGTCGATGCCCAGGCTGGTGATGTCCTGCTCGCGTTCCCCGTAGAGCTTCTCCGACTGCTTCTTGAGGAAGCTGACGGCGTCCTCCTTCTTCATGGAGGACAGGGCGTCCTGGTTGGCGGCGATGCAGCCGTGAGGCACGCAGAGGCGTTCCAGATAATCGGCCAGGCCCTTCAAATCCCATTCGCTGTTCTTTTCGGCGCTCAGGAACCGGGAGCAGGCTTCGTCGATCAGCGCGTCCCGCATGGAGGCGACCACGCTCTGCATGTCCTCGCCTGCCAGCACCTGGCGGCGCTGGCCGTAGATGACGCCGCGCTGCTGGTTCATCACGTCGTCGTATTGCAGCACGTGTTTTCGGATCTCGTAGTTGCGGCTCTCCACGCGCTTCTGGGCGTTCTCGATCTGCTTGGTGAGCATCCCCGCTTCCAGGGGCGTGTCCTCGTCCATGCCTAGCTTTTCGATCAAGGGCTGGATGCGCTCGCCGCCGAAGATGCGCATCAGGTCGTCTTCCAGCGCGATGAAGAACTGGCTGGAGCCGGGGTCGCCCTGGCGTCCGGCGCGGCCGCGCAGCTGGTTGTCGATGCGGCGGGATTCGTGGCGCTCGGTGCCGATGATATGCAGGCCGCCCACGGCCACGACCTTGTCGTGCTCCACGTCGGTGGTCTTTTTGTATTCGGCTTTCAGCTCCTGGTAGTGCTTCCGGGCTTCCAATACTTCCTCGGAAACGTTCTCGTTAAAGCCCGTGGCGGCTTCGATGATGTCCTCGGGGATCTCCTCCTGCCGCATGGTGCGGCGGGCCAGGAAGTCCGGGTTGCCACCCAGGAGGATGTCGGTGCCGCGGCCCGCCATGTTGGTGGCGATGGTGACGGCCCCGTAGTGGCCGGCCTGAGCCACGATGGAGGCTTCACGCGCGTGGTGCTTGGCGTTCAGCACTTCGTGGGGAATGCCCCGCATATCCAGCAGATGGCTGATGTGCTCGCTGACTTCGACAGACACGGTACCCACCAGGATGGGCTGGCCCGTCTCGTGGCGGCGGATGATTTCCTCCACCACGGCCTTGTACTTGCCCGCCTTGGTGCGGTAGATCACGTCGTTCAGGTCCTGCCGGATCATGGGCTTGTTGGTGGGTACCTGCACCACGTCCAGACTGTAAATGCCCTGGAATTCGCCCTCTTCGGTCTTGGCCGTACCGGTCATGCCGGAGAGCTTCTTATACATGCGGAAGTAGTTCTGGAAGGTGATGGTGGCTAAGGTCTTGCTTTCGCGCTCCACCTTCACGTGCTCCTTGGCCTCGATGGCCTGGTGCAAGCCGTCGGAGTAGCGGCGGCCCACCATCAGGCGGCCCGTGAACTCGTCCACAATCACGACCTCGCCGTTCTGCACCACGTAGTCCACGTCCCGCTTCATCATGGCGTTGGCCTTCAAAGCCTGGATGAGGTAGTGGTTCAGGTCGTTGTTTTCCGGGTCGGAGAGGTTCTCGATGCCGAAGGCCTGCTCCGCCTTGCGGGTGCCTTCCTCGGTGAAGGTGACGGCCTTTTCCTTTTCTTCGATGGTATAGTCCTCTTCGTTCTTGAGGCGGGACACGAAGCGGTCGGCCCGCTCGTACATGTCGGTGCTCTTTTCGCCCTGGCCGGAAATGATCAGGGGCG
Organism: uncultured Eubacteriales bacterium; assembly: GCA_902795275.1. GTDB lineage: Bacteria > Bacillota > Clostridia > Christensenellales > Aristaeellaceae > RUG563. The sequence continues at coordinate 43,763 of CADBKQ010000014.1, forward strand.
TGCGGGCCTCGTCGATGAGGATGGAGTCCACCTCGTCCACGATGGCGAAGGCGTGGCCCCGCTGCACCATGTCCTTTTCGTAGAGCACCATATTGTCCCGCAGGTAGTCAAAGCCCATTTCGTTGTTGGTGCCGTAGGTGATGTCCGCGGCGTAAGCTTCCTTGCGCTGCTCGTTGGTGAGGTCGTGGACGATGATGCCCACGCTCAGCCCCAGGAAGCGGTACAGCTTGCCCATTTCCTCGCCCTGGAAGGAGGCCAGGTAGTCGTTCACCGTGACGATATGCACGCCCTCGCCCGCGATGGCGTTCAGGTAGGCGGGCAGGGTGGCGGTCAGCGTTTTGCCTTCACCGGTTTTCATTTCGGCGATGCGGCCCTGGTGCAGCACGATGCCGCCGATCATCTGAACCCGGAACGGGCGCATGCCCAGGGTGCGCTTGCTGGCCTCGCGCACCACGGCGAAGGCCTCCGGCAGCATTTTGTCCAAGGTTTCGCCGCCCTTATAGCGGGCTTTGAATTCTTCGGTCTTGGCGGCCAGCTGGGCGTCGGTGAGCTTTTCCATCTGCGGTTCCAGGGCGTCGATCTGGTCCGCAATCTTCATCAGGGGCTTTAACTGGGCCTCGTTGCCCATCCCCAGCATTTTCTTCAAAAAATCAAGCATCGGTTGTCTCCTTATTCTCGTTCCTCGGCGTGGCGCGCATCCAATCACGCACTGCGCCATTTTTGATTATACCACGCTTTCCATGCCCTCCGCAAGCCCATCCGAATAAAAAACCGCGCCGCCGGGGTTTCTTCCCGTTGCAGCGCGGCCTTCGCCGTATTCAGTTCACCGCCACATACTTGCGCATGTGCACCAGCGCGTTCTTTTCCAGCCGGGACACCTGGGCCTGGGAGATGCCGATTTCCCCGGCCACCTCCATCTGCGTCCTGCCCTCGTAGAAGCGCAGGCGCAGAATCTTCTTTTCCCGGTCGTTGAGCCGCCGCATGGCCTCCTTGATGGCGATGTGTTCCAGCCAGGCGTCGTCCTGGTGCTTGGTGTCCTTCACCTGATCCATGATGTAGATGGCGTCGCCCCCGTCGTTGTAGACCGGCTCAAAGAGCGATACCGGGTCCTGAATCGCTTCCAGGGCGAACACCACGTCTTCCCGCGGCACGCCCAGCTCCGCCGCCATTTCCTCCACGGTGGGCTCCCGGTGCAGGGAAATCACCAGCCGGTCCCGGGCCTGGAGCGCCTTGTAGGCGGTGTCGCGCATGGAACGGCTGACGCGGATGGGGTTGTTGTCCCGCAGGTACCGCCGAATCTCGCCGATGATCATGGGGACGGCGTAGGTGGAGAAGCGCACGTTCTGGGTAACGTCGAAATGGTCCAGGGCCTTAATGAGCCCGATGCACCCCACCTGGAACAGGTCGTCGGCGCTCTCGCCCCGGTTGCTGAACCGCTGCACCACGCTGAGCACCAGGCGCAGGTTGCCGCGGATGAATTCTTCTCTCGCCGCGCGGTCGCCGCTGTGCACCAGCGGGAACAGTTCGCGCATGCGGTCATTGGTGAGTACGGGCAGCGTCGCGGTATCCACGCCGCAGATTTCCACTTTGCTTGTTGCCATACTGCTACCTCCGTCATCAGCAGTATGGCACCGGGGAGAGTGGGTTATGCAGCTTGGAGGGAAGTTTTTAGGAGGCAATAGGCATTAGGGATTAGGCAATAGGTAATAGGCATTAGGCAATAGATAGCAAGGAACCTGCCAAAAGCCTTCCCCTCAAGGGGAAGGCTTTTGTATTGTCCCCTATTCCCTATTGCCTATTCCCTATTGCCTAATCCCCATTCCCTAATCCCTCATATCAAGTTATCAGAGCAAGACCGGCTGATATTGAGCACAATCCCCACCGCCGCCATGGTAATGGACAGGGACGTGCCGCCCGCGCTGAAAAAGGGCAGGGGCAGGCCGGTGGTGGGCAGGATGCCGACCACCACGCCCATGTTGATGAACGCCTGCACGGAGATCATGCCAATGATGCCCGCCGCCAGCAGGCAGCCAAAGCGGTCGTCGCACCGCATGGCGATGCGCATGCCCGCCAGCATGAAGGCCACGAACAGCAATATCACCGCCAGGCACCCCGCCAGCCCGAAGTCCTCGCCCACGATGGCGAAAATGAAGTCGCTCTCCGGGTAGGGCAGGTAGGCGTACTTCTGCCGCCCCTGGCCCAGGCCCATGCCGAACAGCCCGCCGGAGCCAAAGGCAATCAGGGATTGGGACAGTTGGTACCCTTCGTCGCTCATTTTGGCGAAGGGGTCGGTGAAGGAAAGCAGCCGCTCCCGCCGGTACTCCGCGCTCCAGGCGTAGTATGCCCCGACGATCAGCCCGCCAGCCCCCAAGAACGCCATGTGCCGCCATTTCGCCCCCGCCAGCATCACCATCAGCACAGATACAATGATGATCGTACCCGCGGTGGACAGGTTCGGCTGCTCCAAAATCAGCAGGAACATGACGCCGGGGACGATGAGCACCGGCAGGATGCCCGCGAACAGCTTTTCGATCTTCTTCCCCCGGGAGGTCAGGGTCATGGCCATGAAGAGGACGGTAGCGTATTTGGCCAGCTCGCCCGGCTGGAAGGACAGCGGCCCCAGCGCCAGCCAGCGGCGGGAGCCGTTGATGGATTTTCCAATACCTGGTATAACAACCAATATCAGCAGTACGGCGCTGAGGATCACGCCGCCCACCACCACCCGCCGCCGCTGCCAGAAATGGTAGGGGATGCGCATGGTGACGCTCATCGCCGCCGCGCCCACCGCCACGCCGAAGAACTGCTTCTTCACTTCGGACAGCGCGTCGCCCCGATCCTGGGCTTTGTAATAGGTCGCGCTGAACAGCGTCAGCAGCCCCAGCAACAGCAGCATCACCATCAGCGTCAGCAGCGTTTTGTCCACAGGCTTTGTCCTTCTGCGGATGTGCGGAGGAAGTGTCGTCATGGCGGGCGTCCTTTCTTCACTGAACGGTTATATGCACTTTCGCTTTTCCCAACACCCCAACTGTCATCCCGACCGAAGCGAAGCGGAGTGGAGGGACCTGAAAGCTGGATATCGACGGAGTAATTGCTCCGTTTATCGTGTTTCTCTCAGGTCCCTCCACTCCGCTTCGCTCTCGCTCCACTTCGGTCGGGATGACAGTGTTTGTGTGTTTTTCAAAAGCTTGGTGCGCATGCCGCTGCTTTTCAGGCGAAAGAATTGCTGCGTCACTAAAAAAACTGAATTTCCGACAGGAGGATTTCCCGCCATGTTGGATTAAGCGTTTCCACCAGCCAGTTCTTCTTTGCCCGCGACCATCTCTTCAACTGTTTTTCTCTTTCGATGGCGGCGCGGGCGTCCTCAAACTGTTCAAAATAAACCAGTTTATGGATTTTGTATTGCTTCGTAAAACCGTCGATCATGCCGCTTTTATGCTCAACGACTCTGCGGGCCAGGTTGTTTGTGAATCCGATATACATGGCGTTGCCGTTATAGCTGGTCATGATGTAGACGAAGAACGAACGGCTGTTCATACCAGTTCCGCCACGATCTGCTTGAACACCCTGCCTCTTTGCTCGTAGTCCTCGAACATATCGAAGGAGGCGCAGGCGGGAGACAGGAGCACGTTGCCGCCGGGCTTCGACAATGCGCGGCACATATCGACGGCCTCCTGCATGCTGCCCGCGTGGTGGATGGCGGTATAACCCGCCTTACGCAGCGCGGCTTCGATCTGGGGCGCGGTGACGCCGATCAATACGCAGTTTTCGATCAGCGGGGTCTTTACGATCTCCTCGGCCAGCGGGTCGAAGGACACGTGCTTGTCGTAGCCGCCCAGGATGAGGGCTGTCGGGGCCTTCATGCTCTGCACGGCCTTGATGGTGCTGTCCACGTTGGTGCCCTTGCTGTCGTTGATGTAGCGCACGCCCTCCAGTTCCCTTGTAAACTCGATGCGGTGCTCCACGCCGGGGAAGGTGCGCAGGGCCTGGCGGATGACCGGCGCGGGCACGCCCCGGGAGAAGGCCATGGCCGCGGCGGCCAGGGCGTTTTCCAGGTTGTGGGGGCCGGGGATGCGCAGTTCCTCCGCCTCGCAGACGGCCTTTTCTTCTGAACCAATCCGCACGACGATCTTCCCATCCCGGACGAAAGCGCCCTGCTCCACCTCATGCAGCCGGGAGAAGAACAGCGCCTTGGATTTGAGGCCCTCGGCCATCTTCCGGCAGGCTTCGTCCTCGTAATTGAGCACCGCGAAGTCCTCCGGCCCCTGGGCGTCGAAGACGTGGCGCTTTAATCCTGTATACACTTCCATGGTGCCATGGCGGTTCAGGTGGTCTTCGGTCACGTTCAGCACGGCGGCGGACAGGGGATGAAAGGTTTCCGTCGTTTCCAGCTGGAAGGAAGAAACCTCCGCCACGATCACGTGGTCGTACTTGCTCTCCATGGCGGCGGCGGACAGGGGATAGCCGATGTTGCCGCACACGTGGGCCACCTTGCCCGCGGCCTCGAAGATCGCGCCCAGCAGGGACACGGTGGTGGTCTTGCCGTTGGTGCCGGTGACGGCCAGCAGCGCGCCCTTGGCCAGGGTGGACGCCATTTCCAGTTCGCCCGTCACGGGGATGCCCGCGGCCTTGGCGGCCCGGACAATGGGCGCGTCAATCGGCACGCCGGGGCTGATACACAGAATGTCCTGGCCTTTCAGGGCGTCGATGCCGTCCTCGCCCAGGCGGAAGGAAATGTCCAGTTCCCGCAGGACATTCAGCTTTTCGCCGAAGGCGTCCTCGGGCTTCATATCGTTGACCGTCACCACGGCCCCGGCGCGGTGCAGCAGCTGCGCCGCGGCAATGCCGCTGCGGGCCATGCCCACGATCAAAACTTTTTTATGCTGCCAATCCAACGGAATCACCCCGCTTAATAAAACTTCGCCATGCTCCACACCGCCAGCACGGACAGGACGAGGGTGACGGCGGCGTACATGAGCACGATCTGGTTTTCCTTCATGCCACAGAGCTCGAAGTGGTGATGGAGGGGGGACATTTTGAAGATGCGCCTGCCCTCGCCGTACTTCTTCTTGGTGTATTTGAAATATCCCCGCTGCAGCATCACGGAAAGGGAGCTCATGATGCAGGTGAAGGAAATCAGGATCAGCAAAAACTGGGTCCTGGTCAGCATGGCGACGCCCACCATGGCCCCGCCGATGAACATGCTGCCGGTGTCGCCCATAAAGATTTTCGCCGGGTGGCGGTTATACCGCAGGAAGCCGATGCTGGCCCCCGCCAGCGCGAAGCAGAGGATGGAAATGGGCATGCCCCAGGCGACGTCCAGCGTCTTTGGGGTCATGAACAGCACGATCAAGCCAAACGCCGCCATGCCCACAATCGTGACGGAGGACAGCAGCCCGTCCACCCCGTCCTGGAGGTTGGCGGAGTTCGTAATAAACATCACCAGCACGGTCATGATGGGGATGTAAAAAATCCCCAAATCCCAGGTGAGATTTGTAAAAGGAATGATGACTTCGCTGCCCAGTTTTTGGTAGCAGAACGCGGAAAAGGCCAGGCCGATCACCATCTGGCCGATCAGCTTCTGCTTGGGCTTTAAGCCCTCGTGGTCCTTCTTCACGTCCTTGATGTAGTCGTCCGGGAAGCCGAACAGGGCCATGCAGCCCACGGTGATGAACAGCAGCGGCCACAGGGCGTTGTTCAGCCCCAGCGCCCAGCCGTTCTTGACGCTCAGGATGACGGAAAAAACCAGCGTCACCGCCACCGTGGAAAGCGCGGTCACGATGCCGCCCATGTTGGGCGTGCCCTGCTTGGCCAGGTGCGCCTGGGGCCCCAGGTCGTAGATGGTCTGGCCGAACTTGAGCTTCTTTAGAAAGGGCAGGAACTTCGGCATCACCAGGAGTACCACCGCCACGGCGCAGACCATGGCAAACACAGCAATCAAATACATGGCTGTCAGGAACCTTTCTTGCGTAGTTAGGGATTAGGGAATAGGGATTAGGGATTAGGAAGTTTGGAGTGTCCCCTATTCCCTAATCCCTATTCCCTCATCCCTTTCATTCCCTCATTTCCTTGAGCAATTCCGCCACCACGACCTTTTCATCGAAGGGCCGCTTCACGCCCATGATCTCCTGATAGGTCTCGTGGCCCTTGCCGGCGAGGACGATAATGTCCCCCTCCCGGCCCATTTGCAGGGCATAGCGGATGGCCTCGCGGCGGTTCTCGATGACGGTGTATTTCCCGTCGGTCTTTTTGATGCCGTCCTCGATGGCGGCCAAAATCTCCATGGGGTCTTCGGTGCGGGGATTGTCGCTGGTCAGGATGGAAAAGTCCGCCAGCCTGCCGCTGATTTCGCCCATGACGGGGCGCTTGATGTGGTCGCGGTCGCCGCCGCAGCCGAACAGGGAAATGACCCGGCCCTTCGTGAACTCCCGCACGGCGGTGAGAATATTTTCCAGCGCGTCGGGAGAATGGGAATAGTCCAGGATCACCTTATACGGCGTATGCGTGTCCAGCACCTCCGCCCGGCCCGGCACGCCCTTGACCTTTTCCAGCGCGGCGGTGATGGTCTCCGGCGCCACGCCCATGATCAGGGCCACAGCCGCGGCGGCCAGGGCGTTGTATACATTGAACATGCCGGTCAGATGCAGATGCACCGGCATTTCGTTCACGTCGAACAGCTTCATGATAAAGGAAACGCCGTTCTCCGTGATCTCAATATCCCGGGCGAAAATGTCCGCGTTGTTGCAGATGCCGAAGGTGGAGTGGGGCACCTGGATGTCCTTCAAAATGTCCTTGCTGGTGTCGTCGTCCACGTTGATGGCGGCGTTGCTCAGCCATTCGGGGGTGAAGAAGGACTTCTTGCATTCAAAGTACCGCTCCATGGTGCCGAACAGATCCAGGTGGTCTTCGCTCAGGTTGGTGTAGCAGCCCGCCTCAAAATGCACGCCCACCAGTCGGCCCATCTCAATGGCGTGGGCGGACACCTCCATACTGACCACCGTCACGCCCGCGTCCCGCATCATGCGCAGGGTGCGGAAAAAGTCGATGGGTTCGGGCGTGGTGAACTCGCTCTTCACGTACTCCTGGCCGATCATGTTGCCCGTGGTGCCGATGAGCCCCACCTTGTACCCGGCCTCCTCCATAATGGCCTTGACCAGATAACTGGTGGTGGTCTTGCCCTTGGTGCCGGTGATGCCCAGCAGCTTCATTTCCTTGTCGGGGTGGCCGTAAAACGCCGCCGCCATCAGACTCATCGCGGCGCGCACCTTCTTGACCTTCACCTGGGGCACGTCCAGTTCATCCAGGAAGCGCGTCACCACCAGCGCCACAGCGCCGTTTTCAATGGCCTGGGGCGCGAAGGAATGGCCGTCGAAGCGCATGCCGGGGATGCAGAAATACAGCCCGCGATCCAGCTTCTTCCGGCTGTCCAGGCTCATGGAGCCGATCTCGCACTCCCCGCGGATGTCCAGCACTTCCGCTTCCGCGGCTTTGGCTAAGACGGATAGCAACATGATTATCACTCCGATCTGTGGTGAGGGATTAGGGAATAGGGATTAGGCATTAGGGATGAGGGGACCCGCCAAAAGCCTTCCCCTCAAGGGAAAGGCTTTTGGGGTGTCCTTCATTCGCTAATCACCATCAAGGCAACTCAAAGTAAACTTTTACTTTTGCCCCCGGCGGGGCGAAGGAATCGGCGGAAGGCTCCTGCCTCACGGCAAAGCCGGTGCCGGAAATCTCCATCTCGAAGCCCCGGGCGCGAAGCTGGCGGCCCGCTTCCACCATGGACAGGCCCTTCACGTTCGGCACGGACACCAGATCCATCGGCTGCAAAGGTTCCTTTTCAAAGGTGAAAAGCATCACCTTCGACCCCGCGGCCATCCTGGCCCCCGCGGCGGGAGCCTGGTCGCTGACCGCCGCGCTTACGCCGTCGGTCTCGCACAGCAGCATCGCGTCGGAAAGGACCTTCCTCGCTTCCGCCACAGTCAGGCCGCGAACGTCGGGCACCTGCGTCTGCGGCGGCTCGGTGGCGCCGGGGTCAGACTTGCGAACGCCCAGGTAGCCCAGCACTTCTTCCATGACCTGCCTGGCGAAGGGCGCCGCCGTGGTGCTGCCATAGTCCACCGGCACCCGCGCTTCGTTCACCGTCACCAGCACGGCGAAGCGGGGCTGGTCGATGGGCGCGAAGCCTAAAAAAGAACCGATGTGTACGTTGCTGACCACCCGCCCGTCCTTGTACACCTGGGCGGTGCCGGTCTTGCCGCCGATGCGGTAGCCGGGGATGGCGGCGTTTTTGCCGCCGCCGTTTTCCACCACGTTTTCCAGCAGCGTGCGCATGACGGCGCTGGTTTCGGGACGGATGGGATTCGCCACCACCGTGGGGGAAGTACGGTCGATCACGTTTCCGCCCTCGTCCCGCACTTCCTTGACGATGTAGGGCTTCATCAGCCTGCCGCCGTTGACCACGCTGCACGCGGCGGTGATCAATTGCAGCGGCGTCACCGCCACGCTCTGCCCGAACCCGATGCGGGCCAGGTCGACGGTTTTCACATACTTGGGGTTGATCAGGATGCCCGCGCTCTCCCCCGGCAGGTCGACGCCGGTTTTCACCCCCAGGCCGAAGGCCCGCAGATACTTATAGAAGGTCTCCGTACCCATGCGCAGGGCCAGGGTCACGAAGGCGGGGTTGCAGCTGTTGGCCAGGGCCGTGGGCAGATCCTGGTTCCCGTGGCTGTTTTTCCAGCAGCGGATGCGGTCGCCGTCCACGGTGATGGAGCCGGTGCAAGTGAAATGGTCGGTCAAGGCCGCCGCGCCGCTGTCCAGTGCCGCCGAGCAGGTGAGCATTTTGAAGGTGGAGCCGGGCTCGTACACGTCAGTGATGACCGTCAGCCGCATCAGTTCCCGCAGGGTGTCGATGTCGTTCCGGGGCGGGCTGTTGGGGTCGTAGTCCGGCTTCATGCAGACCGCCAAAATCGCCCCGGTATTCACGTCCATGACGATGCACTGGACGCTCGCCGCGTCGTTCACCTGGATGCATTCCCGCATGGCCTTTTCCACCACGCCCTGGATGGCGCTGTCCACCGTGAGGCGCAGGGTGTAGCCCGTCTGCGGCGGGGTGTAGGCGGTTTTGCCGTCCGGCAGCAGGCGCGACCGGGCGTCCACCTCCGTGCGGAGCCGCCCGGCCTTGCCCCGCAGCAGCGTTTCATACAGGCTTTCCAGCCCGCTCTGGCCCACGGAATCCACGTTGGTCAGGCCCAAGACCTGGGAAAGCATCTCTCCCTTAGGATACACCCTTTTGGCGTCTTCGTCAAATGAAATTCCCCGCAGCAGAGCATTCATTTCTAAATTTTCTGTCCGCAGGGAACGTATTTTATCCACTGTGTCGCGGCTGACCTGGCGTTTGAGGATCACCGAGGCCAGCTTTTTATTTTGCAGTCGTTTTTCCATCGCCTCAGGGTCGGCGTCCAGGAGAGGCGCCAGCGCCTGGGAAAAGGCGGCCTCGTCCCTGACCTGCTGGGGGTTGGCGGTCACGATATACGCCGTGGCCGACAGAGCCAGCACGTCGCCGTTGCAGTCCTCAATCGTTCCCCTGCGGGCGTTCACGATCCCTTCCCGCGTCCACTGCCGCACGCCCCGGGCGGTGAGCGCTTCGCTCTGGTTCAGCGTCAGGTCGCCGATTCGTATTCCGACCAGCGCGAACAGCAGCGTCAGCGCCGTGAGCATCGTCAGTAACCGTTTTCGGGTCACAAGTCCTGCTCGCATCGTGTTCCTTTCGGGCGGCAGCCGGGGCGGGAAAGCCGTTTACCGGCTGCCGGTTCTTACTGCTGCCGCGGCAGCGGTTTCATTTTCTCCAAAGGGCCGGGTGTCCGGCGCATGGACGGCGACGGTCTCCGCCTTCATGGCGTCGATCATTTGCAGCCTGTGGGATGCGTCGTAGCCGATGCGCGCCATATCCCGGGCCTCCGCCACCTGCAAGGCCAGGTCGGCGTTGCGGCTCTGGATATCCAGGATGGACTGCTCCATAGCGGAAATGTTCTTGGCGATCTCGGCCTTGCGGATCGTGCGGCTCAGCGTCAGCACGCTGAAAAGCACAAACAGCGCGCACAGGAAAATCATCGCGCCGTTGAGCGGCACAGTGACCGGCGTCCGCTTCCTCTCCGCCACTGTTTCGGCATAGAATGGCTTCTGATCCACGTCGTACCAGGAGGCGCCCACCTCCGAATCCGGCAGATGTACGTTGCTGCGCACATTCATTTTCATGGATGACGCGCGCTGCACCCCCGCTGTCACGTACTGTCCATTCTTGCCTTTATGCATCATTATATCCTCCCCTCGGGAAATTTAGAACGAAACGAACACGATGATTTAGTCATTAGGGAATAGGGATTAGGGATGAGGGATGAGGGACGAGAGTACAGAGTGCAGATGATTTAGTGTGGGCTTTTGGAACCCAGCTTATTGGCTGTCATGATAGATCTGTACTCTGAACTCTATCCGCTGTACTCTGCTCTCGTCTTTGCCCCTGATTCCTGAATCCTATAAAAACCTTATTCTTCTTCCATCAGACTGGTCAGGAACGCCAGCGGGTCGGGATATTTTTCGTCGAACAGCCGATCCTGATCCTGTCCCTTGGCGGCGGAAATGATTTTGATATGGTCGAACGCGCCGGCCACTTCCACGTCCCGCACGTCGCCCAGCCGCCAGGCGCGAATGCGCTGGGGCAGCAGCAGCCTGCCCTGAGCGTCGGATTCGCAGTCGGTGTAGCTGTAGCGGGTGAATTCATCCAGGAAGGGCTGGGCCACGGGCTTGCGCTTGACCAGCGCCACCAGCGCGTCCCGGCGGCGGATCCAGTCGGCGATGGGATAGAGCGCCACCGCCTGGAAATCGGGCGACGGCGCGACGGCGAACCGGCTGCCCAGCGCGTCGCGGAACGCGGCGGGGATAATCATGCGCCCCTTGGCGTCGATGGAGTGGGGATAGGAACCGGTGAAACCCAAAAACGGCAGTGAAGACGGCAGATTTCCTTTGGTATCGGTGCTTTCCATGGCCTTCGGCGCAGCCTCTTCGCCGCCTTCCGCGGCAGCTGGATCGCGCGTAAATTCATCCTTCGCCATGGGATCACCACCTTTAACCGCCATATAATCTCCACTTTCGTGAACTCGTCACCAATTTTAGGCACTTTTTGCCGCTTTGTCAAGGTTACTTTCATTTCCGGTTTTTCTCTTTGGGAAATAGTTTCGTCATAATTTTGTATTCTTTCCGTCACACTTTTATTTCTCCGACATAAAATATTGCAAATTATAAGGGAACATATTTTCTTATTTTTCAGAAATATAGCGTTTTGCATAGTTTTTAATCAGATTATTTATCTATATACAATAAAATTTTATTGATTTTCTGTGTCATCCTTTTGGGGAGAACGTAATAAAAAATTCATATTTTATCCATTTATTTACAACAAGAAACCGATCTCCACAAAAAGGGAAGAAGCGGGCCAAAACGCAAAAAAAAGCGGCTGAAACAGCCGCTGAATGGGAATGGGATGCCTTATTCGGTTATCATGGTGGGCTCGCGCTCCACCTTTGTGTCCGGCAGGCGCAGCAATTGGAATTGCAAACCGTCGCAGGAAACGCAGTGGTAGCGGATGCCTCCATACAGCCCGTTCACCGCGCCGCGCAGGGACGGGCCGTGCAGGTGGCCGTACACCACGTCGTCCACCGGGTACCGGGAAAGCAGAGCGGACAGGGGCGTTTCCGCGCCGCCCTCTCCCAGTGGGGGATAGTGGCACATCACCACCAGCCGCTCAGCCTTCAGCTTCATCGCCCGTTCCAGGGACATTTCCATCCGCTGCAATTCCCGGCGGTAGATTTTTTCATCCTCCGCCGCCGTGCCGCTGACGGGAAGCGCCCAGCCCCGGGTGCCGCAGAAGGCGGTATCCTCCAGGCGCAGGGCGTCGTTCTGGAGGGCGAACATCTCCAAAGGCAGCGCGTCCCGCAGGCGGGAAATACCGCTCCACCAGTAGTCGTGATTGCCCCGCAGCAGGATCTTCTTTCCGGGCAGGCTGCCGATGGCCCGCAAGTCCGGCAAAGCGTCCTCCAGCTGCATGGCCCAGCTGATGTCGCCGGGAATGAGCACCGCGTCCTCTTTCCGCACGCGGGCAAGCCAGTCCCGGCTGATGCGCTCAAAGTGGCCCGCCCAGTGTTCGCCGAACACGTTCATGGGCTTATCGTCGCCGCCCGGCAGGTGCAGGTCGCCAATCGCGTAAATATCCACTTAAATTTCGTCGTCCTCGTCTTCGTCGTCTTCGTCTGCCTCTTCTTCTTCCAGTTCTTCCAGAGACATTTCGTTTTCGATTTCGTTGTATTCCCGGTCGTGGATATCCTCGGGAATATCGGGGATGATCTCGTCCATCGCGCTCACCGGGTCGATGCCGCCCAAGCTGGCTTCGTCCACGGGCGCTTCGGTTTCTTCCGTGTCCCGGTCCTCGTCGGCGTTCATTTCCTTGAGGCAGAACAGGCACACGTCCTTTCCCGGCAGCGCGGGATGCTCGTTGCACACCGTGCACAGCTCGATTTCTTCCTGCTGAGGCTCGCCCTTCATTTCCCGCTTGCAGATTTTACAGTAGCCCTCTTCCGGGGTGATGTAATTCAGCTCACAGCGCGGGCATTTGATGAGACGCATGATTTGTTACCTCCCTGTGAATAATATATTTCCCAATAATTACATGTAACCAAAATATTACAGATCTCTTGTAATTCTGGTCTTATTGTATTATTATACTAAATGTTAACCCGATCGAGACACAAAAGGAGGACTAACAGAAAAATGAAACGGCTGACCTTCGCGCTTCTGACCCTCATGATGATCATCCTTTTCCTTTCTTCCGCTTTCTCCGAAGGCTTTGCGCCTGTTCAGCAGACGATTGAATCCATCGCTTCCGGCGCCGCGGACAGCAGCTGCCTGGACGCGCTTCTTTCTTCCCTGCCCGATACGTCCGGCGCCGTCGTTTCCCAGACCTGGGAAGGCGCCGATGGCAAGACATACACCTTCTCATATTGTACGGAAACAACCGTTTGCGATCCTGCCGGCCTGCCTGCCGCGAACGATGCTCCCACCGCTCAGGAACTGCTTCGGACGGTGGACTGGGTGGAGAGCCAGGTGCGCACAGAAGCGTTGGACAGCGGCGTGATGCAGGAAGCCCTGGACCCCGTTGTGTTTTATACCGCGCAGCTCCAGCCCGCTCCGACCGTTGACCCTGCTGTGTTTTATACCGCACAGCCCCGGACGGTTCCGACCGTTGACCCCGCGGTGTTTTATACTGCGCAGCCCCAGCCGACGACGCAGCCCACGGTTCAGCCCTCGCCCCGGCCGACTGTTCCGCCGGAAACCCTGCCTACCGTAAGCACGGGTGATTATACTACATTTGATTCCAGTATGCAAGAGCAAATCCTATTGAATTTGCTGAATCAGGATCGAGCCCGGAACGGACTGCCCGCGCTGGCTCTCGACCCCGAGCTTTCCCGCCTGGCCAAGCTCAAATCCAGCGATATGAACAGCAACCATTATTTTGCCCACGAATCCCCCACCTATGGCACCGCGGGCCAGATGCTGGATTCCTTCAATTATAAATACCAGGGCGTAGGCGAAAACATTGCCCACTATGGCAGCGTGGAAAAGGCCGAGGCCGCGTTTATGAGCAGCGACGGCCACCGCCGCAATATCCTGGGCAGTCAGTGGGAAAAAGTGGGCATCGGCGTGGCTTACGATGAAAACGGCAATGTCTACGTGACCCAGCTGTTCGCCAGGTAAGCTGTTCTGGCACTCTTTCACTGCTAACCGATATATTGTGAAGGGTAACGGAGCAGGGGCCTGTGCGGCCCCTAAACCCCGCACCAGGGCGGTGACCGCCCTGGACCCGCAATAGCGGATGTTGCTTGCATTGACGATCAAGCTTGGCTCCTGCTGTTACATGGAGGAACGAGAAAGCCAATCTTGACGCCGTGCTGCTTCTGGCCCGGCGGACGAACCGCCGATGACCGCCAGTGGCGGGAATCTCATCGGCGGTGAGATCAGGCGAAACGAGCAATGTCCGCTGTGCGGACT
>CADBKQ010000015.1 GCA_902795275.1 uncultured Eubacteriales bacterium
CAGTCCGTTGTTTCTCTTCCTGCCCATACTCTGCCTCCTGTGATCTCTCTATTTTATCACAGTCCGCAACGCTCTTTACAGAAATGTTTGAATAGGCTCTTTGGTGGCCCACATGTTAATGTATTACCAATGCAAACTCTAAATCACGATCTAGTGGATGTCGTCTTATCTGGTCCTGGCCAAAAATCATTTCCATGTCTTATTGATTCCTTTCTTGGTAAATCCAAGTACGAGGAAGTTCCTGGCCTATTTATGTATATTTCGGATCAATTGGTGGTAGGTCCCCAAAATGAACTTGATGCAAATACACTCGTCCCATATGATTATAGCCTTATCGACTGCAATGAATATATACGATATGATTCAACTATTTCAAATAGGACTATTAACTACATATCTTCACAAGGATGCGTGTATAAATGCAAATTTTGTTATGAAACAAATTATAAAAGAAGGTATTCAAGACTTCCTTGTGACACGATTATACATGATTTAGAGTATTTCAAATATACATATAATGTGAATGGGATTAAATTCTATGATGCTGACTGGTTTATCAATTCAAAAAAATATGAGGTGTTGATTCATGCATTGACTGATCTAAATCTTGCATGGGCTGCATCTATTCATCCCAAAGACGTTTTGAGAGCAATTAATAATGGTGAGCCATTACTCCAGCAGTTATCTGAAAGTCATTGTAAACGTCATTTAATGGGGATTGAATCTGGCAGTAATCGTATATTAAGAGATGTTGTAGATAAAGGTGTTACAAAAGAAGAAATGTATTTTGTTGCAGAACAAATAGCAAAATATGGGATACTTGGTTCTTATACATTTATTGTCGGATTTCCCGGTGAAAGTGTATTAGAGCAAGAGGAAACCTTCGATTTTATTCGCTCATTGTGGAAACTGTGCCCAAAACCTGAAACAAGAGTTCACATATATACTCCTTACCCCGGAACGGTTTTATATGAAAAGGCACTTAGTATGGGATTTACACCACCTAATAACCTTGCATCGTGGTCTGCCTTCGATTACTACAAGTCAAATACGCCTTGGACAGATGCTTCTATAGAACAAAGAGTAAAGGACTTCACTCTTCAGATTGATAAGAATATGGGGGATTTGCGATGAACGAATTGTATAAGAAAAAATTAGATTTAGTTAAAGAGCTAAAGGTCTATTTTTCGCAGATCGGATCAACAGAAGTGTTTACACCTATCATACGAAAAACATGCAGTGAATCAATGAAAAGAATACAGACAGAATATGGATCATATTTGAGAAATTGTCAAGAAATGCAACTTCGATTAATGATGGAATACTATGGTGATGTGTTTGAAATTGGTTCGAGCTTTCGTCCAGAGGAGTGTGAGGATACTATACATGGGCGTGAGTTTACTTTGCTCGAGGCTTTATTTCAATCAAAAGACATCGAGTTTCTGAAGAATATTCTGAAAGTTATACTACAGGCTAAAAATCTTAATAAAGACATTTGTGAAATATCGGTATATGAGCAAATTAAAAGAGCTATTGGCATTGACTTAAAAGTTGATGGCATAAGCAAATTAATTGAATACTTAAAACATTTATATCCTGATTATGTATTTGTACAACCTTTTCAATTAGTGAATCAATATATTCATGACCATATCGAACCATTAAGTAGGGGAAAGTGTGTGTTTTTTACACAATATCCAGCGTGTACGTTGTCGCTTGCAAGATATGAAAATGGAACAACTGAACTCGTAAGAAGATACGAATGTTTTGTTGATGGGATCGAAATATCTAACGGTTATGAGTACTCGACGGATGTGGATGAATTTGTATTTAGAAATAAACTGGTGAATATGTATACGCCAGAAGAAGAATATTTAGAGAATAAGCTAAGAGAAAAAGCAATTCCAACCGATGTATCAGTGATTGGTATAGGAATAGAGAGGCTATGTATGATTTTGTATGGAGTAAAGGATATTCAACCACTGTTACATGAAAATGAAGTTTTTTAAGACTTTTGAAAAAGGCTAAAAATATGTGATATAATAAATGGAGGTAATACTATGAAAATGCTGTTGACATCTACTGGTTTAAAAAGCAAGGAATTCCAGGATGAGTTCCTGAAGAATGTGAAGAAGGACATTGGGAGCGTAAAAGTCATTTTCGTTCCTACGGCAGCAAATGATGACGAGGCTAAAGCACTGCTTCCTTCATGCATGGCTGACTTGACCAATCTCGGCGTATTAGAAACCAATATCCTAATATACGATTTGGACTACGAATTATCCTACGAAGTAGGTTGTAATTATGACGCGATCTATTTCTGTGGCGGTAGTACTAAATACTTGTTAGAACGGATTAATGCAATAGGTTTTTCTGATACTTTAAAGAGACTTCTGGATAATGGTATGTTCTTCGTGGGGGTGAGTGCTGGAAGTAAAATATGTGGCGATAATTATAGTGGTAATTTAGGATACTTGCATAGGAACATTGAATTACACTGTTCGAGCGGAAGTCCATTTGGGAAGGTCACAGATAATGATACTATTCTATTGACAAATACTCAAGCATTATCAATACATGATAATGAATGGAATATAATAGGAAATTGAAGTTAAAGAAATTGTACAGATAAGACTGTTACGTGATTGCACAAATAGATTGAAATTGCCAACTAAGAATGCTTTGGTTACTTGATTTGTGCATTTATAATAATAGTAACAGCCTCTATTATTTTGTTACTCACAAAACAATAAATTGAAGCGCTTTGCTTTTATCAGAGGTGAATAGTATGAGCACTGGATACAGCATTGAACCAAAGTACCAGAAGCGAATTGCTGAATTATGTAATAACGTAAACTGGAATTATAATGACATATTTCTTATTAAAGAACCGATTGGAGGAACAAATACTACTTTTTTTGTCTCATATCATGATGAATTATTTGTTTTACGCATTGCTACTGACACTATTGATTTGTTGCAAATTGATAGAAATGCAGAAGCTGAAGTCATGAGAATAGCTTCAAATGATGGAATTGGATTAAAGCTATATTATTTTGATGAGAATAATGGCGATATGATAACATATTATGAAGATGGTCATGTTCCTACAATGGATGAATTAAAAAAACAAAGCAACATAGACAAACTTATTGAACAGTTTAAAAAGCTGCATGGTCATCATGTTGCACATTTTTTTATGCCGACAGTAGATATTGAAAAACGTATCAATAGAATATCCTTAGATAAACAGTTAAATAAGAGGAAAAACTATACCATAGCGTTGTCGCTATTTCGTTCAATTCAATGCAAATTCAATTCTTTTGATCAACGGTTTGTTGGACTTTGTCATAATGATGCGAGTAATTATAACATGCTGTTGGGAGAGGAGATAAAATTACTTGATTTTGAGTTCGCGGGAATGGGAAATATCTTTTACGATTTAGCCTGTGTCTGTGGATTATGGGGTATTGATGACCAAATAATGTTTTTACAGAAATACTTTGGATGCGTAGATAGAAACTACCTACATATTATAAAAGACTACACAATTCTTGAATTGATCTGGAATGGAACGTGGGCATATATAAAATATACTGATAACAATTTAATTGATATTGATTATTTAGGGTGGGCGGATGAGCAATTCGGACTTGCGATAGATTTGTTGCATCATAATTCGGTTTGAGCTTTCTTAGAACTATTGTTAAGTCAAAATCAAATAACTCAGAATTTTGATAAAAATGAAGATTGGAGTGGCATCATGTATAGAGGTATCATAATTGAAGAAAGTGTAGATTCTGAAATCCTCAGTATGTTAAAACAGTTTACTGAAAGCGAATATGTACATATGTTGCAACATAATGATAAAGTTACGATTTTGCGTGTCTCAATCAGTGAACCTAATTTGTTACAATTAATGCCTAAATTTCTATATGCAATAAACCAAGATTGTTTCTACTTTCACTTTACTGATGGAGAAATAATGTGGGTTGTGTTCAAAGGCTGCATTATGAGGATTAATAAAGGTAACTGTGAAGAAATATCGAGATGTAGAAAAGTAGGTGAACTATACAGTATTAGCGCTGAATTGATGAAGTTTGAAGAAATGTTTGAGAGGGATCACCCAAATGATTAAGAACTATATAATATTTGGAGGCTCTGGCGATTTAGGAAAGAGTTTAACCACAGAATTGTTACTTGGTAATGCTAATGTGTGGGCCTCATACAAAAATAACCCTATAGATCTAAAAGGAAGCCCTTTTTATTTCGATGCGGAAAAAGGATTGTCAACGACTACATTGGAATTATTTACAAAATTGCATATCGATGGGCTAGTTTTTTTAATTGGTAAAAAATCAGGCAAAAAACTTGTTAGAGAAACAAGTCTGAAAGAGTGGGAAAATTTGCTTGACATTAATGCGTTAAGTTTTCTCAAAATCTATAACCAGTTGTACGAAGCACTAAGAGAGAGTCGCACCAAAATTGTTGTTATCAGTTCCAGCGCCCCATATGAAAACAAAAGACTAAATGGAGCCTATTCAGGGTCAAAAGCCTTATTGGAAAGCATATGTTTGACAATAGCAAAGGAAGAAGAAGAAAATGGAATAAGAATTAACATAATTGCCCCATCGCTAATAGATACTAAACTTGCAAGAGAAATCGTGAAATTAAAAGGATATCAGAATTTTGAGCAATATGTCGCTGAATGCTTGAATGGCAGAATATTGAAAACAAAAGATGTAGTAAAAATAATATGCGAATTATTATTAGATGATAATGCTTGTAATACTACTGGCAAAATAATTAGATTGGGAGATTATTATTGAGATTTGTGTAAGCGCATCATAAACGCATGGTAGGTTTGCAAATGAAAATGCTTGCAACGTAATGAAGCAAGCATCGAAACAAAGAGGAAGCAAGATCAGAGCCAGTGGTCAATCATCGTGGGAGAAGCAGGGTAGCATGCTCGTAGGAATCCCAATTCAGTTTTTGACCACAGAGAGGGTAGAACAACAGGTGCTCACGCTCAATGCATACTGAACAGCGTGGACAGACAGCATAAGTGGTAAAGGTACCAGGATAGAAGGGTTCACGCCTGAAATGGTCAACCTTCAATCCAAGTCTGTAAAACTAGCGCTCAAGATCTAGTCTTCTATTCGGGCAGTATCTATTCGGCCGGTACTGTCAAGTATTATGCGCAAATTTGTCAGCAGGCTCTGGAACTGAAGCCGGTTAAGCAGTAACGGAAGCGTCATCCAGAAGCGCTTCCAGGTGCTTCATGCTCATGTATTTCTTGTTGCCCCACTGGGTTCCGGCCACATGCCGCAGCCGGGCGCAGACCAGCATCAGGGCGGAATTGCCGTCGGGGAAGGTGCCGACCACTCTTGTTCGCCTTCGGATCTCCCGATTCAGGCGTTCAAGGACGTTGTTGGTGCGGATCTTCGTCCAGTGCTCGGAAGGGAAATCGCAGTAGGTCAGCGTTTCCTCGATGCCGTCCTCAATCTTTTTCGCGGCTTCCTTCAGCTTCATGGCTTTGAGTTCTTCCGCGACGATCCGGGCCTTTTCCCGGGCTGCTTTCTTGTTCTCCTGGGCGTGGATCGCTTTGAGCATCTGAGCCACCGTCTTCATCTTGGACTTGGGAACGACGCTGAACACGTTGCGGTAGAAGTGGACGATGCAGCGCTGGTATTTCGCTTCGGGAAACACTTCGCCAACCGCTTCCAGCATGCCCAGGCACTTGTCGCCGACGATGAGCTTCACTCCGTCCAGGCCGCGGCTTTTCAGCCATTTGAAGAAGTTGACCCAACTGGCCTTGTCTTCTTTCATCCCTTCTGCCGCGCCCAGCACTTCCCGGTAGCCGTCCTCATTCACCGCGATGGCTACCAGCACCGAAACGTTCTCATATTCACCGCCCCAGTTCCGGCGAAGATAGATGCCATCCACATAGACGTAAGGGTATTTGCCGCCCTTCAAAGGCCGGTTGCGCCAGTCCTCAATGTGGACGTAGGCCTTCTTGTTCAGCTCGCTGATCGTGGCAGGGGATACTTTCGTTCCCCACAGCGCTTCCGTGATGTCCTCCACCCGGCGTACCGATACGCCCGCCAGGTACATTTCCATCAGCGCTTCCTCCACGCTGCTCTCCCGTCGCCGGTACCGCTCAATGATGGCAGTCTCAAAGGAGATTCCCTTCAGCCTGGGTACATGCAGCGTCACGTTTCCGGAGGTGGTGGTCAGATTCCGGTCGTAGTGTCCGCTCCGGTAGCCCTGCCGGGCCTCGTTCCGCTCGTATCGAGCCGCCTGCGTCAGCTGCTCTGCCTCCTGCTCCAGCAGCTCGTTCAGCGTTTCCTCTACGCTCCCCCGCACCAGTTCCTTCAATTGCCCCTTGATTACTTCCTCGTTCAGTGTTACAATTTTCTCGGACATAGTCAGCGCTCCTTTCGAATGTTTAGTCTCGCAACTTCATTCTACCAGAGTCTGCTGACTATGTCTCTTTTTATTTTTGGAATTTGCGCATTTTATTGTACCTTATCGCCTTTAGGCGGGGAGAACTGGACGCGCACGAACAGCGTGAGCGTTATGATAATGCGCTTGCCGTCAAACGTCAGCTGGCCTCGCTTCGTTATAACCTGGATGGAATGCATCTTGAGTTTCTGGACAAATGCTTGATTGAGAATGAGGCATTTGAGCGGACGGCGGTTGAGGCGGAACTAAAACGCGAGGTCTTTCTGGTGTGGCGCAATGTTTGTTTTCCCGATGGGGCGCTGGGTGAACGAATGATTGATAATTTGGTTTTGGGGGTCAGGCTCAAGGATTTGCGGGTTCAGAAGGGCTTAGGCGTTGGTCGGGTTTCTGACCTGGTTGGTGTTGACAAGAAAACGCTTTATTCATACGAAAGCGGTAAATGTCAAGTTAAGCTGGAGATTATGTATAAGTTGTCCAAGCTTTATGGTGTGCGGATTGACGATTTGTTGTCGGAAAAAGGGGTTATTTATGTCGGAGATAGCTCGCGTTATGGAATCTAATCACCATAGGCGCGAGATTAGGGAGGTTTTTCCAGAGTCATATTTGGAGAAATTGAGGGAAATCAGCGGGGTGTATTATACAGATAATGATGAAGATAGTGTCTGGCCGCGACGTAGGCGAGTTGCGGCTTATGCGAGAGTCTCTACAGAACAAGAAGAGCAAGCGGGGAGTTTTCTTGCGCAAGTTGCTTTTTATACTAACTTTATTACCAAGAGGCCAGATTGGCAGCTTGTTAAAGTCTATGCCGACAAAGGATTGTCTGGCACGTCGTATAAACACCGGCCTGGGTTTGCGGAAATGATCGCAGACGCAAGGGCTGGCAAGATTGATCTAATTTTGACGAAGTCAATTTCTCGGTTTGCGAGGAATACAGTAGACTCGCTTAGTATTACGCGAGAGCTTAAAGATTTGGGCGTAGAAATAAAATTTGAGAAAGAGAATATCAGCTCCTTTGACCCTAAAGCAGAGATGATTTTTACAATTCTTTCGTCGTTTGCGCAAGAGGAAAGCCGTTCGATATCTGAGAATGTTAGGTGGGCAAATAAGCGCAGAATGGAAGCTGGAAAATCCCGTTTTTCTTACAAAAACTTCTTAGGCTACGAGCGTGACGAGGATGGCGAGCCTAGGATTGTCGAAGAAGAGGCTAGGGTTGTACGTAAAATATACCAGTTATTTTTGGATGGCGAGTCGTATGCAGCAATCGCCAAACGATTAACCGATGAGGGGGTGTTGTCTCCTTCCCGTCGGTTAGTTTGGTCGCCGGGGAGCATAAGGAAGATTTTGACTAATGAGAAATATAAAGGTGATGAGATGCTGGGTAAAACCTATGTGGCAGATTATTTGACCAAGCAAGTTAAGGTTAATCACGGGGAGCGCGAACGGGCATATATTAGAGATGCGCACGATGCAATCATTTCTCCTGAAGTCTTTGACCGTGTACAGAAAGAAATTGAGAAACGAAAGCGAAGGAAAAAGCAATGACGGGGTGGTTGTGACACACGGCGACACGCTTGTCTGTATTTCTGCGAGTGTGTCATTTTTATGAGCTTATCGAGTAGTAGAAAGATTGGACGGCGTGTTTATTTATGGTAATTTTATTCCAAAAACCTCAAAGGCCCCTGATAACAGGGGTCTTTGTAGGTGTTGAAACGTATCTTTATTTCAACAAAGTCTGGTGCGGTCGACGGGACTTGAACCCGTACTCGGTTAAGAACACGCCCCTCAAACGTGCGCGTATGCCAATTCCGCCACGACCGCATAATTGCTGAGGAACAGCAAGAGATATTATAACAGATTTTTCTCATTTGTCAACGGGGAATTCTTGTTTTTTCCCCGGCAGGCGCATGATTTCCTTGCGATTTCCTTGCGGAGGCAGGAAAAGTATGGTATAATCTGCCCTGTGTCCAACAGACGCGGATTCTATGCAGAATGGGGAAATTGGATGGCAGAACCGATTATCGCGGTGGATCACGTATCCTTCGCTTACGAAGACGGCGGGCCGATGGCGGTGCGGGACGTGTCGCTGACCATTGAGCGCGGCTCCTTCCATGCCGTGCTGGGGCAGAACGGATCCGGCAAATCCACGCTGGCGAAGCTGATCAACGGATTATATATACCAACGGAAGGCCATGTGACGGTCTGCGGCATGGACACCCAGGACGATAACAACACCTGGGAGATCCGCCGCCGGGCCGGGATGGTGTTCCAGAACCCGGACAACCAGCTGGTGGCGACCATCGTGCGGGAGGACGTGGCGTTCGGCCTGGAAAACATCGGCGTCCCCACCGCCGAAATGCCCGCGCGGATCGAAAAGGCGCTCAAGGACGTGGGCATGCTGAAATACGCCGACCGGGCGCCGCACCTGTTGTCCGGCGGGCAGAAGCAGCGGGTCGCTATCGCGGGCGTGCTGGCCATGGCCCCCGAAGCCATCATCTTTGACGAATCCACCGCCATGCTCGACCCTCAGGGGCGGCGGGAAGTGATGCAGGCGGTGAAGCGGCTGAACAAGGAGCAGGGCATTACCGTGCTGTGGATTACCCATTTTATGGAAGAAGCGGTGGAATGCGACCGGGCCCACGTGATGTACAAAGGCCAAATCGTGCTGTCCGGCACGCCGAAAGAAATCTTTTCCGACGTGTCCCGCATCCGCCCCTACCGCTTGGACGCGCCGCCCATGGCGCGGCTGGCGGAACAGCTGCGGGCCGAGGGCATGCCGCTGAAAGAAGGCATCCTGACCGTGGACGAAATGGCGGAGGAGGTGGCGCGGCTGTGCAAGTGACGATGGAGCATGTGACCCACACCTACCAGCCCGGCAGCCCCTTCCAGGCCACTGCCATCCAGGACGTGAGCATGGAGATCCGGGAGGGCGAATTCCTGGCCCTCATCGGCCACACCGGGTCGGGCAAATCCACCCTGGCCCAGCACATCAACGGATTGCTCAAGCCCACCTCCGGCAAAGTGCTGCTGGACGGGAAGGACATCCACGAAAAGGGCTTTGACAAAAAGGAAGTCAGAAAAACCATCGGCCTGGTGTTTCAATACCCGGAGCATCAGCTGTTTGAAGAGACGGTTGCCAAAGACGTGGGCTTCGGGCCGAAAAACCTGGGGCTCTCCGAAGATGAAATCAAAGAGCGGGTGATCGAAGCCCTGCAAAAGGTGGGTTTGGGGGAACCTGAACTCATGGAAAAGTCTCCCTTCGAGCTGTCCGGCGGCCAGATGCGGCGCGTCGCCATGGCGGGCGTACTGGCCATGCGGCCCAGGATTTTGGTGCTGGACGAGCCCGCCGCGGGCCTGGACCCCCAAAGCCGGGAAGACATGCTGCAATTGATTTCCGGCCTGCACAAGCAGGGAACCACCGTGGTCATGATCTCCCACTCCATGGACGACGTGGCCCGCTTCGCCACCCGCGCGGTGGTGATGGAGCACGGCGCCATCGCCATGGAAGGCACGCCCCAGGAAATCTTCCGCCACGCGGAACGGCTGGAAGGCATGGGGCTGGATGTGCCCTCCGTGTGCAAGCTGGGCATGAAGCTGCGGGCCATGGGCCTTCCCTGCCCCGAGGACGTTTTCCGGGAGGAGCAGGCGCTGCCCGCCCTGCTGGCCCTGTGGAAGGAGGGGAAACGCCATGGCGCTTGACAACATCACCCTGGGCCAGTACTACCCCGCCGACAGCGTGGTGCACCGGATGGACCCGCGGGTCAAAATCATTCTGCTCATCGCCGTGATCGTGGCGGTGTTCCTGGCGGGCAATCTGCTGGCCTTCGTGCCGGTGATCGCGTTTTTGATCGTTGTCACAAAGCTCTCCAAGGTGCCGGTCAAAATGATGCTCAAGGGCTTAAAGCCCCTGCGGCTCATCCTGATTCTCACCTTCGTGCTGAACCTGTTTTTCCTGCAAGGGGAAACGGTGCTCCTCGACCTGGGCTTTGCGCAGATCAAGCAGGAATCGCTGGTTTTGGCGGTGCATTATTCCCTGCGCCTGATTCTGCTGGTACTGTTTTCCAGTCTCCTGACCCTGACCACCCCGCCCATCACCCTGACCGACGGCCTGGAACGGCTGCTCTCGCCCCTGCGGGTGATTCACTTCCCCGCCCATGAGATGGCGATGATGATGTCCATTGCCCTGCGGTTCATCCCCACTTTGATGGAAGAGGCCGACAAGATCATGAAGGCCCAGACCGCCCGGGGCGCGGACTTTGAATCCGGCAATCTGATTGCCCGGGCCAAGGCCATGGTGCCGCTGCTGGTGCCGCTGTTCGTGAGCGCTTTCCGCCGGGCCGGAGACTTGGCTATGGCCATGGAAGCCCGCTGCTATCACGGCGGCGAGGGCCGCACGCGCCTGCGGGTGCTGAAATGCGAAAAGCGGGATTTTATCGCCTGTGTCCTCGTGGCGCTGCTCATTGCCATCGTGATTCTGCTTGGGAAAATTTATTGAAATAAAACTCTTCGCTCCCGCCTGCTACGGCCGGGAGCGTTTGTTTTCAGCGGATCATCTTTCTCTGGAGCAGAGCACAAAAAGTTCTTTTCAGCAACATGCAACGCTGAAATGAATTGTTAAATGCGGCGGAAAAATGTTGACAAGCAACATTTTCCATGGTATACTCATTTTATAATCACAGTATCCAAAAAGCGCCATTCCCAGCGCGAAAATACACAAGAAAGAATGATTCGATGAAAAAACTATCCTTGGCATTGCTGGCGGATCGGGTGGCCGCCCAGAGAAAAGCAAAGAAGATGACCCAGGCCCAGGTGGCCGAAGCCGCGGGAATCAACCGTTCCGTGTTCTCCCGGCTGGAAGCGGGGAATTACATGCCCTCCGCCGACCAATTGATGGCGCTGTCCGAAGTGCTGGACTTTGACCCTGTTCAGCTTTTTGTGTCTGCGGAGGAACGGAAGAAGACGCTGGATCGTTCCTATAAAATCGCCGTCGCGGGCACCGGCTACGTGGGCCTTTCGCTGGCTGTGCTGCTGGCCCAGCATAACGAAGTGACCGCCGTTGACATCGTACCGGAAAAGGTGGAGAAGCTGAACCGCTTCGTCTCTCCGATTCAGGACGATTACATCGAAAAATACCTGGAGGAAGCCCAGGCCGGCAAGCGCAGCCTGCATCTGAAAGCCACCACCGACGCCGTTTCCGCGTACGCGGATGCTGATTTCGTGGTGGTGGCCGCGCCCACGAACTATGACCCCAAGCGGAACTTTTTTGACTGCTCCGCGGTGGAGAGCGTCATCCGCCTGGTGCTGGACGCCACAAGAAGCCGAGCGGAAAAGCCAGCCATCGTGATCAAATCCACCATCCCCGTGGGCTATACCGCCCACATCCGGGAAGCGCTGCAGGCGGACAACATCCTGTTCAGCCCCGAATTCCTGCGGGAATCCAAGGCACTATATGACAACCTGTACCCCAGCCGCATCATCGTGGGCTGCGACGAAGGAACCCGGCCCCAGGCGGAATGCTTTGCCGCCCTGCTCCGGCAAGGCGCGGTCAAGCCGGAAATCGAAACCCTGTTCATGGGCTGCACCGAGGCGGAAGCGACAAAGCTGTTCGTGAACACCTACCTGGCCCTGCGCGTTTCCTATTTCAACGAGCTGGATACCTACGCCGAGATCAAGGGCCTCAAGACCGCGCCGATCATCAAGGGCGTCTGCCTCGACCCCCGCGTGGGCGACTATTACAACAATCCCTCCTTCGGCTATGGCGGCTACTGCCTGCCCAAGGATACCAAGCAGCTTTTGGCCAATTATATGGACGTGCCCCAGAACCTGATTCAGGCCATCGTGGAATCCAACCGGACCCGGAAGGATTTCATCGCCGACCGTGTGATGGAAATCGCGGGAACCTATGGCAACAGCGAAGATTATTCCCTGGCCCATGAGAAAAAGCAGAAGGAGATCGTGGTGGGCGTGTATCGGCTCACCATGAAAGCCAACAGCGACAATTTCCGCCAGTCCTCCATTCAGGGCGTGATGAAGCGCATCAAAGCCAAGGGCGCGGCAGTGGTCATCTACGAACCGACGCTCGAGGACGGCACGACCTTCTTCGGCTCCCTGGTGGTGAACGATCTGAAAAAATTCAAGAAAATGTGCGGCTGCATCATCGCCAACCGGTACGACAGCGTGCTGGACGACGTGCAGGAAAAGGTGTACACCCGTGACATCTTCAGGAGGGATTGATGGCTATGCATTGTGAGGATAAGTTTTTTGAAAACTACAGCCGCGAACCGGAGGGCGTCTCTTTTTCTCCCTACCGCATCTGTCCCATCGGCGCGCACAGCGACCATAACCTGGGCAAGATCACCGGCTTCGCCATTGACAAGGGCATCCACACCGCTTTCGGCACCAAGCATAACGGCGTGATCGAAATGACTTCGCTCCAGTTTCCCAAGCGCGCCCAATGGCACATCCGGGAAATCGGCGAAAAGACCGGCGACTGGGCGGACTATCTGCGGGGCGCTACCTGGGCCCTGGCCAAGGAACACACGCTGAACGCGGGCCTGTGCGGCGTGATCGAAGGCAGCCTGCCCATCGGGGGCCTGAGCAGCTCCGCCGCGGTGATTCTGGCTTTCCTGAACGCGCTGTGCCAGGTGAATCACATTCATCTGTCCGCGCAGGAATTGATCCATATCGCCTACGACGCCGAAAAGAACTACGTGGGCGTGAACGTGGGCACGCTGGATCAGAGCTGCGAGGTGCTGAGCAAAAAGAACCACCTGCTGTATCTCGACTGCAAGGATAACAGCTATGAGCTGATTCCCACCCATCCCGGCATGAAGCCTTACAAGATCGCCATTTTCTTCTCCGGACTGGAGCATTCCCTCGCCGGCAGCAAATACAACATGCGCGTGGATGAGCTGCGGGCGGGAGTGTACGCGCTCCAGGCCTTCTCAGGGGCGAAATACGGAAAGTTCAACGAAGCCATGGCCCGGAACGTGCCCTGGGAAATCTACCAGCAATACAAAGCAAAGCTGCCCGAAACCTGGGCCCGCCGGTGCGAGCATTGGTACACCGAATTCCGCCGCGTGGAAGCCGGGGCGGAAGCCTGGCGCAAGGGCGACATTGAGGCATACGGCAGGCTGAGCTTTGAATCCGGTTGGAGCAGCATCCACAACTGGGAATCCGGCGCGCCGGAACAGATCAGGCTGTACGAAATCATGCGGGAGACCGACGGCATCTACGGCGGACGCTTCTCCGGCGCGGGGTTCAAGGGCTGCTGCATGGCGCTGATCGACCCGGCGTTCGAGGAGAGCGTCGTGGAAAAGGTGAGCCGGGAATACCTGCGCGCCTTCCCGCATCTGGAGGGCAAATACAGCGTGCATATGTGCGCCAGCGCGGACGGGGTGAGCCTATGAAATGCCTGATTTTAGCCGCTGGATACGCCACGCGGCTGTATCCGCTGACGGAAAACTTTCCTAAGCCCCTGCTCAAGGTGGGCGGCAAAACCATCCTGGACTGGCTGCTGGAGGACATTGACACCGCGGGCATTATCGACCGGTATGTGGTGATTTCCAACCATAAATTCGCGCATCATTTTGAGGCGTGGGCGGAGAGCCACAGGCTGCCCATCACCGTGGCGGACGACGGCACCAGCACCAATGAAACGCGCTTGGGCGCGGTGTGCGATATCCAGTTCGCCCTGGACGCCCTGGCCCTGGACGACGACCTGCTGGTGATTGCCGGGGATAACCTGCTGAATTTCAGCCTCACCCATTTCATCCGCTACGCGCAGGAAAAGAAAACCTCCTGCGTGATGCGCTATTATGAGGCGGATGAAAAACGCCTGCAAAAAAGCGGCGTCGCGGAGCTTGGGGAAGGAGATGTACTGCTCTCCCTGGAGGAAAAGCCCGCGCATCCCAAATCCCATTGGTGTACCCCGCCCTTCTACTTCTACAAAAAAGCTGACGCCGCGCGGATCAAAGAAGCCATTGCAGACGGCTGCGGAACCGACGCGCCGGGCAGCCTGGTCGCCTGGATGTGCCGTCATACCACCGTGCACAGCATGGAAATGCCGGGCGGCCGGTATGACATCGGGAATCTGGAAAGCTACGAAAAAGCCCGGAAATCGTATCATGGAATCATCCGGTCAGAAGCCGGTCCCTCCGTCTGACGCATGAACATGGCCAGACCCAATCCGCCTGACCGAACGGCATTCGCATCCATATTGTTTCGTTCCGGTATCCCATGGACGGTTATCCTCAAACGCCAGAGAACGGCGCGCGCCTGACCCGGAATCGGAACAATGTTGATTGATTCCCGTTAATCAAAGAAAAATCAAAGAAAAAGGAGAGAGCGTATGAAACACCTGATGAAATGCCTGTGCGTTGCCCTGATTCTCATGCTGGCCGCCGCAAGCGCGATGGCCGAGGTGAACCTCAGCATGGTCTTCCAGTACATGCCGTCGATCACATCCGTGCCGGGCACAAACTGCGTGCTGGTCGAATCCAAGCAGGATAATTCCCTCGGGCTGTATACCACAGCCGGGCAGTCAATCATTCCCTTCGCTTACAAGAACGTGGACTATCTCGGGAACGGCTTTTTCAGCGCCTACGACGACAAAGACGCCGTTGACGGGAAAACGCTGTGGACAATCGACGGCCGCATGATCGGCAAGCAGGAATACGGCGGATTCAATGTGTTCAGCAAGCGCTGGGTCGCCGCGTTTGTTGTGTCTCCCGAGGCGCAGAGCGATAGGAAGCTGCAGGACATTAAAGTCGGTTCCAAGTCCTATCAGTATCAGCGCATCGACCTGTACTATGTGACAGACGAAGCGGCTTCCGTGGAACCCGTGGCTTGCCTGGATCGTGATGCGTATGCGGACGCTTTCATCCATGGCGAATATATCGCCATCACAAACCGGGAAAAGCGGGTCTCCGTTTACGACAGCAGCTTCCAGCCCGTTTCCGTCGAATTGAGCGCCGCCAAAAATCCCATGTACAAAATTGACAAGTACCAGCTGATCAGTCTGCTTACCAAAAGCGTCCTGGGCGACGGTTATTCGGAGGTGGCGGAAGCCAACCTGTCTGACCGGATGCTCATCCGTGCGACCCGTATCGCTTTGGACGGCACCAAGCTGACCGGTTTGATGAATCCGGACGGCTCCGTCGTATTCCCCGCTGATTTCGAGCTCGTCGACCTGACCGACAAGTACGCCGTCGTTGCCGATCTGGATAAAAATCAGGGCCTGTTCTCCCTGGAGGAAGGCCGCCTGATTGTGCCCTGCGCCTACAGCGCTGTCGTTCCCTGCGACACTGACCTGGACAAATATGTGCACAATGGCTATGTGTGCGTGGAAAAGGATGGAAAGCTGGGCTTTTACGATGTGGCCAATGACGTGCAGAGCTGCGAAACCAAATACTCCAAACGCGCGGTAACGAATATCGGGTGCAGCCTGTTCTTCACCACATTGGAAGGCGACCTGACCGTCGTGGCCGGTGATGGAGAAGTCAATACGGTGGACGCCGATACAATCCTTGCCACCCGCGGCGACGGGTATCTGCTCGAAGCGCAGAAAGGCGCTTCCTTCGGCCTGATCGACTGGCACGGCAACATCGTTGTGCCCATCAACCATTATAAGGAAATCACAGTGACCGATGATTCCCAGGCCATGATCCGTACCAGCACTGGCTTGCAGTTGGATGCGGTGACCCGGTGAAGGCGGAGGCTGCCATGAAGTATAAAAAGCAGATACAATTCGTATGTCTGCTTCTGCTGTGCGTGATGCTTTTCGGCATCTTCCAGCCGGCAATGGCAGACGTCAAGGCCGAGCGAATCCTCAAAAAGATGGAATATCTGGCGCAGATTCCGGGAACCCATCTGCTGATTGCGCAGGAATCCAAGAATTTGAAATGGGGCGTGTACGATACCGACGCCAACATCGTCATTCCGCTGGAGCATGAAAAAATCACGTATCTGGCGTATGACTGTCTATCCGTTGCCTCGCTGCCCAACTCCGAACAGCTTTTTAATACAACAGCCCGGATCAAACCGGAAGAAGTCAACAGCAACGCCCTGATGACCTTTGACGGAAACCTCCAGACCGAGTTTATATACGGCCTTTTTAAGGTGTATTCGCCCCAATGGAGCGCAGGCTGGGTGCTGGAAGAAGGCACGGCGGAGGATCACGATTATACTCCTGACAAGAAGCACTTCTACCGGATTGAACGCTGCGATATTTTCTATCACGACCCCCATGCCGCGGCTGACGACGGGGAGCCTTCCTTCCGCCTGATTCTTTCCCTGACCCGGGATGAATTTCAAGAAGCCGCGGCCCATGGCGATTATCTGTTCGTCCTGAATCGAAACGGCGAAGTCACCGTGTACAAAAAAGATGGCGAAACCGTGGACGAAACCTTCAAGAGTATCAAGGACAGCATGTACGCCATCAAAAACTGGATGCTCATCAGCCGGGAAACAGGCGAAATGATCATGGACGGCTGTTCGGCGGTGAGCGAAGTACAGACAGAGGATGGATTGCTGCTGATCGCAACGCGGATCGACTTCCAGGGAAACAAGCTGAATTCCCTCATCACCGCAAAAGGCGAAACGATCATCCCGATGTGCGACGGAAAGATTTCGTCTGTATCCAGGGATTACGCCATCATCACCGGCAACGCCGACGGGAAAAAAGGACTCTTTTCCTGTCGGGAAAAGCGCATGATTCTTCCCTGTGAGTATGACGATATTCCGGTGAATAAAAATGCGCTTGATCCTTTCAACTGCCACGGCTATATTTGCGTGAAGAAGGATGACCAGTTTTTCCGCTATGAAGTGGAGACGGGGCAGCTCCTGCCGATAGCGGAATTGGATGCCGAAATCAAGATTGAAAGGTATGGCGCTGCATTCTACGCCACCAAAAAAGCCGGGAAAACCACGACGACCCAGCTGATTGCCCCCGATGGCAAAGTGGTCTCCAAATACTGCTCGATGAAAAAGACCCGCGGAAGCGGCTACATCATGGTCGCCGCCTTCTCTGGCGGCAGCACCGTGCTGGACTGGTACGGAAATAATTATCTGCCCCAGAATTATTCAAACGTCACCATCACAGATGACGACCACATCATCATCAAGACGAAGAACAGCGGTTACGACCTGTACAAGCTCCCTGAGTAAAAAACCGCAAAACAGCTGATTGATTTTGCGAAAGCGCTTCAGCTGGTTCCCGTCCCTGCCCCCGCGCATATCAGCGTTCCTTCGCGGATGATATGCGCAGGGGCCTTTTGATTTACAAAAAACTGTTTCAGGTTCATTGCAAAGAAGGGGCGTAAATGCTATAATAACGAGGCAGCCGGCCCGAAGAACGGCTGGCTGTCCCGCCACAAGGGCGGGCGTCAGAACAAAGCGCAAGAGGAAACCGAACCGCATGAACAATCCCTCCATCAAAACCGAACTCCGCTGCGCGTTCCTGCTGTTTTTGACCGCCGGTATCTGGGGCTTCGCCATGGCATTTCAGCGGGAAGGCAGCCGTTATTTGCAGCCATTTACGTTCAACGCCGCCCGTTATACGGTGGGCATTTTCGCGCTGCTGCCGCTGCTGCTGCGGGAAATAAAAACGACGGGAAAGCCCTTGACCCGGAAAGAGGCGCTCAAAGGCGCCGTTCAGGGAATCGCTCTTTTTGTGGCTTCGTTTTTACAGCAATCCGCCGTCGGCGAAGCCGGGGCGGGAAAAGCCGGATTTCTGACGGCGCTTTATGTGGTCATGGTGCCGGTACTGGGGGCGCTGATTGGCAAGCGCACCCAGATCACCACATGGCTGGCTTTGCTGCTGGCGCTGCCCGCGCTGTATCTGCTTTGCGTTCCGGCGGGCGAACGGCTTTCCCTGGCTCCGTCGGATGCCGTTCTCGTGCTGAGCAGCGTGGTGTGGGCGGTGCAGATTTTATGCATGGATCATTTCGTCCAGACGGTGACGCCCCTGAAACTGTGTACCATGCAGTTTGTTTCCGCCGTGATGCTGAACTGGATTTTCGCTTTTGTCTTTGAGCAACCCTCCCGGGAAAGCCTGTTGGCCGCGGCGGTTCCCATCCTCTACACCGGCGTCATGTCCACGGGCGTGGGGTATCTGTTCCAGGCGATTGGTCAGAAGGGCTGCCGCCCTGCCTTCGCGGCGCTGATCATGAGCCTGGAATCGGTGTTCTGCGTCATCGCCGGTGCCATCATGCTGGGCGAGCGCATGGACGGCCGGGGCTATACCGGCTGCTTCCTGATGCTGCTGGCGGTGCTGGTGGCCCAGGCAGGCGGGCTATTACAGATGAAAAGGAGAACAGAGCGTGTTTGAATTTGACCGGGACGCGGCGCAGTACGGCGTAACGCCCGTGGAAAACCGATTCCTCACGGATTACCTTCCCGCCGCGAAGGGCGAATATATCAAAGTTTATCTCTGGGGCCTGTTTGTCTGCGCCCGCAAAGACCCGGATTACACATTGGAAGCCATGGCGCAGGAAATCCTTTTGACCGTACCGGAGATTGAAGCCGCCCTGCGGTATTGGGAGCGCAGGGGATTGGTGACGCGCGTCAGCGACAATCCGCCCCAGTACCGCTTCTATTCCCCCTCCCAGCGGATGAACGCTCCCGCCATGGAGGTGGACCCGGAATACGTGAACTTTGCCGAAGCGGTCTATGCGGCATTCGGCGACAGGCGCAAGGTAAAGCCCTCGGAGATCTCCCTGGCGTGGGAATGGGTGCAGGACTTGGGCCTGCCGCCGGAAGCAGTGCTGATGCTGCTGCATCATTGCATGGCGGAAAAGGGGCCGCAGTTCTCTTTCCAGGCCGCCGAAAAACTGGCGGTGGCCATGAAGGACGCCGGAATCGGCACACCGGAGGATGCGGAGAGCTACTTCCAGCATAAACAAGCCATCCACGACGGGGTACGGAAGGTCTTATCCTGGATGAAAAAGCGCCGTCTGCCCACCGATGGCGAGCTGGCGCTGTACGAAAAATGGGTGGACGAGTGGCATTTTGAGCTTCAGGCCATCCTGAACGCCTGCGAGGAAATGAACAAGGGCGACCCCTCCTTCGCCTATCTGGACAAAATTCTGGAAGGAATCAGGAACAGAGGCGAGGCCCGCACCGGCAGCCAGGTCACCAAACAGCTTTCCAGGGAGCAGAAGCAAAAAGACCTGGCTCAGGAAGTGTTTTCCCGCTTAGGCGCGCGGCTCACCGGCCCGGCGGCCGCTCTGGAATACCAGGCGCTGCTGGAGATTCAGCCCCACAGCGTGCTCCTCCTGGCGGCGGACGAATGCCGGCGGAAAAACTGGAGCCTGGAGGATATGCACAGCCTGCTGGAGCGCTGGCAGAGCAAAGGATACACCACGGAAGAATCGGTGCGGGAATACCTGGAAAAGCGGCGGGGCCTGGAAGTGCTGCTGCGGGAAGTGTTTGAAGCCTGCGGACACCGGGGCAACCCCACCGCCGCCGATCTTCTGCTTTACAATAAATGGCACAATTGGGGCTACAATCAGGAAATGATCCGCGCCGCCGCCGAGCAGGCGCGCAACGCCGAAGGCGGAAAGCTCCCCTATCTGGATAAGGTGTTGGAAACCTGGCACGCGGCGGGCATCACCGACCTGTCCCAGGTGCAGGCCCGGAAAGCGCCCGAGAAACGGAAAACCGTGTCCGCCCAGCAATATACCCAGCGGGAATACACGGAAGAAGAACTGCTGGCGGTGTCGGACGATTTGATCGAGGAAGCGAGGAAGTATCGTGGAAAATCCGGTATGGAATCAGGTGCTGGCGGCGTTTGAAGCCCAGCGCGAGCGCAACGAGCAGGAAAACGAACGGCGTCGGCGGGAGATCGCCGAAAAGTATCCCGACCTGGACGCGGTGGTCAAAAGCCGCCATGAGATGGTGCTGGGGGCGGTGCGCGGCGCGTTCTCCGAAGGGAAGCTGCAAAGTGCGGAAGCAGTCATGGCGGAATACAATCAAAAAATCGCCGCATTGCTGCAAGCGAAGGGGTATCCCGTCGATTATCTGGCGCCCGTCTGCAACTGCCCACTGTGCGGCGACACGGGTTTCATCTATGAGAACTCCGTGCGGAAGCAGTGCGAATGCCTGAAAAAAGCCTATCAGCAAGCACTGGCCCAGGCGGACGGGAACGAGCGGGAGAACCAGACCTTTGCGGCGTTTGACCCGATGCGCTTCCCGGATGCTCCGCTGCCCGGGACAGACGTGACCCAGCGGGAATACATGAACGTTGTCCGGGATAAATGCCGCCGGTTTGCAGCCAATGCGGGCAGCGGCCCTATCAAAACCCTGCTGCTTCACGGCGGCAGCGGTTTGGGGAAAACCTTCCTGCTCAACTGCGTGGGGCATGAAGCCCAGGCAAGAGGCGTTGGCACGGTGAGCACAACGGCCTACGACCTGCTGATGGATTTGAAGAACGCATACTTTTCCCGGAACGAGGAGGCCGCGGAGGCGTATTTTGACGCGGAACTTCTGCTGATAGACGACCTGGGCATGGAACCGCTGATGGAGAACATCACTGTGGAACAAATCTACAACCTGCTCAGCAGCCGGGAAAAGCGCGGCCTGTACACCGTGATTACGACGAACCTGAGCCGGGACGAATTGAAAAAGCGCTACACCGAGCGCATGACTTCCCGCCTGCTCGACCCGCGCACGGGCATGGCCATCGCGTTCCTGGGCCAGGACATCCGCCTGATGAAAGCGTAACGGAACAGACCGCAGAAAAACATTGCCAAACGCTTTACTTTAGCCGTCATTTTTTGTATAATACAGATGGTTCCCAAAAAACAAAATCAAAAGGAGACGGAAACATGAAAAAGATTCTTGCTCTGGTTCTTGCTCTGATGATGACTGTGTGCGCTTTCGCTGCGCTGGCGGAAGGCGTGATGACCCACGAAGAATACGTGGCTGCTGAACTGAACAGTGAAGTGACCATCGAAGCGTATGTCCAGGCGAAGCAAAGCTGGTGGGCTGACAAAGCCACAATATACCTGCAGGCGGAAGACGGAGCTTATTTTGTCTATGAATTGGCCATCAGCCAGGAAGATTACGACAAACTGGTTCCGGGCACCAAGGTCCGTGTGACCGGCTATAAGTCCGAATGGAGCGGCGAAGTGGAAATCACCGACGCCACCTTTGAAATCCTGGAAGCCGATCCCTTCATTGCCGAGCCCTTGGACGTGACCGCGCTACTGGGCACCGATGAATTGATCGACCATCAGAATGAGCTTGTAACGGTGAAGGGCGTTACCGTCGTGGACTATGGCAACGGCGCCGCGTTTGCTTACAAGAATGAAGCGAACAAAACGGATGACCTGTACTTCAAGGTATCCAAGGACGACAAGGTGTATGAATTCTGCGTTGAATTCTATCTTTGCGGTCAGGATACCGATGTATACAAAGCCGTTGAAGCTCTGAATATCGGCGATGTGATCGACCTGGAAGGCTTCCTGTACTGGTATCTTGGTGCCAACATCCAGGCTACAGCCCTGAAGCTCGCTGAATAAGCGAACGCAAAAAATCAGCCATTTCCTGCTTTTGCAAGAAGCGGAAATGGCTGTTCTTTTTTGTTTTCATTGCAGGGCGTTTTCACGCTCCATCACGGGCTGGACGGGCAGCGGCATGTCCTTGAGGCACGTGAGCCGGCTCAGCGATACCTCGTACGCCATGCGGTTCATGATCGTGCCGTCGGGCATCTGCTTCTGGTATTCCCGGCTCTGGAAACGGCCCTGCACCTCCAGCTTATCCCCCACGTT
Source organism: uncultured Eubacteriales bacterium (assembly GCA_902795275.1). Taxonomy (GTDB): domain Bacteria; phylum Bacillota; class Clostridia; order Christensenellales; family Aristaeellaceae; genus RUG563. The sequence goes on from CADBKQ010000015.1 coordinate 22,233, forward strand.
CAGCCCGGCTGCGTACCGGGCGGTGCGGCCCCAGGCGATACAGGGAATATAATCGCTCTTGCCGAAGGCCCGGTTCACGGCCAGCATCAGGTCGGCGATTTCCCGGCCGAAGGGCGTGGTGCGGAAGGAGGGCGGCTTGCATATCGCGCCGACCAGCCGGATGGTGTTGGGGTTCTCACCGTCGTCCGGCGGCAGCAGCCGCTGGGCAAAAGCGGTGAGCAGCAGCCGTCCCGCCCCGCCCATCACTTTGTTGTAGGAGCGCAGCTGCCCGTGAATGGTGATGCGCACGCCGGGCGTCACCTGGCTGTTCATAAGCCGCTCCGAAATCGTGACGGGCAGCAGGTCATTCGCCCCCGAGAGCCGCGGCACCCGGATATCCATGCGGTAAAAGTTTTCGCCGAACACCTCGTGATCCAGGACGGGCGTGTTTTCAATCACGCCGCAAAGGGTAAGCTGGTTGTTTTCCGTATCCATGTCTGTTTTCACACCTCCGGTACTGTCGTAGCCGCGGGATGCTGTTTTCCCTGCGGGTCTATGGTTGTCTGTCCGGGCAGCAGCACCTGGGACACCGGCCCCACGTTGAGCCCTTGCTCCCGGTATTTTTTCAGCACGGCGGGCAGCGCGTCCACGATATACTGGGAATCGTTGTGGAACAACACGATGTCGCCGCTTTTTACGTTTTTCGTGGCGCGGTCGATGAGCGGCTGCACGCCCTTGTTTTTCCAGTCCAGGGAGTCCACGCTCCACTGGATCACCTCATAGCCGTTTTCCCGCGCAGTCAGCACCACGTCGTTGTTATAATCGCCGTAGGGCGGGCGGAACAGCGTGGGGCGCTGCCCAATGAGCTTTTCCACATTCGCGCTCATGGTTTCCAGTTCCTGGGCGATCTTTTCCCGGCTGAGGGTGCTCATCTTGGGATGGGTGGTGGAATGGTTGCCGATCTCATGGCCCCGGGCAGCGATTTCCTGTACCAGTTCCGGGAAGCGCTGCGTCCAGATGTCCACCAAAAAGAACGTTGCCTTGACCCCATTTTCATCCAGAATATCCAGGATTTTTTTCGTCTTGTCCCCGCCCCAGGCCGCGTCAAAGCTGATGGCGATCCTGCCGTCGTCCCGATCCACCGAATACACCGGCAGCTCCCGTTTCCGGGCAACCACCTCCGCCGTGCGCGCGCCGGACACATAGGCCGCGCTCACCGCGCAGAGCAGGACAATCGCCAGCAGCGTGCCGGCGGCCAATCGCTTTCCTTTTTCCGCCACCGCCGCGTGTTCTGTGCGTTTCATCATGGCTCCTGCCTCCTTTCCCGGCTATTCTATGCAGGCCGCCGGGACAATAGAAGCAGGCGTCACGAAACAAGCGCAGTAGTATTATATCCGGTTTTATTCCGCCTTAGAAGCCCCTTCGATTCCCTTCGCCAAATGTTCTGCCGATTCGGGCAAAGAAGTAGAAATGCGCCAAATTTTTCCTGCCTGAAATTGAATTCTCCTTGCATTTTTGTACCAGTTCCATTATAATAGACGCAAAGGAAAAAATCGTTCCGTTTTCTTCATGAATAGAATCAAACAACAATGGGAGGTCAGGCGGATGCTGAAAGATTTTGAACGGAAGAAGCCCGAGGACAAGGAAGCCCTCAACAATGAAATCAAAGAGATCCGGGAAACGCTGGTGGGCCAGCAGCAGCTTTTGCGGGACGCCAAGCTGCCGGTCGTCGTGCTGATCGAAGGCTGGGCCGCGGCGGGCAAGGGCAGCCTGATCAAAGAGCTGATCAGCGAGATCGACCCGCGTTTTTACAGCGTGGTTTCCCCGGTGATCGTGCCGGAAACGGAGGAGCGCTATCCTTTCCTGTACCAGTACTTTAAGGCGATTCCCGAGAATGGGAAGATCACCTTCCTGGACTCCGGCTGGATGGAAGCCGCGGTGCGCAAGTACCTGCGCCATGAAATCACCAAGAACGAGTACCGACGCCGAGTGCGCCAAGTGAACGAGTTCGAGCGCCAGCTCCGGGACGGAGGCTATCTGGTGCTGAAAATCTTCCTGCACATCGAAAAGAAGGAGCAGTTCGAGCGGCTCCAGGCCCTGGTGGACAACCCGGAAACCGAGTGGCGCGTCACCGAAGAAGACCTGTGGCAGCACCGGGAATACAAGCGTTTCATGGAAGCCTACGACGACTTTATGGATAAGACCGACGATCTTGTGCCCTGGCACATCCTGGACGGCAGCCGCCGCAAGACCGCCGTGCGGGACGCCATGAAGCTGCTGGCCCAGAAGATTCAGTATGGCCTGGACAATGGCCGCTACGTGGGCGACCCCTTTGAGGAAGAATTCTCGCTGAAGGAAATGCCGAAGCTGGCCGATGTCGACCTGACTCCCAGCATGGACGACGAGGAATACAAGAAGGAACTCAAGCATCTGCAAGCCCGGCTGAGCGAGCTGCACAACATGATTTACCGGAAGAAGATTCCCGTCATCCTGTGCTACGAGGGCTGGGACGCCGCGGGCAAGGGCGGCAATATCCGCCGGGTGGCGTACCCGCTCGACCCGCGCGGCTTCGACGTGCATCCCATTGCTTCGCCCCTGCCCCATGAACTGAACCGGCAATACCTGTGGCGCTTCTGGACGCGCCTGCCCCGCACCGGCCACATCTGCATTTTTGACCGCACCTGGTACGGCCGGGTGATGGTGGAGCGCTTGGAGGGCTTCTGCTCCGAAAAGGACTGGAAGCGGGCCTACAACGAGATCAACGAGTTTGAGCGCCAGCTCACCGACTGGGGCGCGGTGGTGCTGAAATTCTGGATTCACATCGACCAGGACACCCAGCTGGCCCGCTTCACCGAGCGCCAGAACACCCCCGAAAAGCAGTGGAAGATCACCGACGAGGATTGGCGCAACCGGGAAAAGTGGCCTCAGTACGAGGTGGCCGTAGATGAAATGCTGCAAAAGACCAGCACCAAGAACGCGCCCTGGTACATCATCGAATCCAACGACAAGAAATACGCCCGTATCCGCACGCTGAAAATCATCATCAAGGCCCTGGAAAAGGCGTGTGAATCCCACTTTGAACAGATCATGGAATGATCGGCAATACAGCAAAAACGTCCCGGCGCAGCGTGCTCCGGGACGTTTTTTCGTGCCGTTTGCTGAACGTTCAAGGCGTCAGCCCCCCGCAAAAGCCCCGGAATTAGCCTTCTGCCGCGGACAAAAAGTGTTGTCAATGAACGGAAAGAATGGTATAATCATTCAGAAAACCCGCACTTTCTATTCCATTCAAAGGAGTGACGGCACCGTGGCGGTTGATCTGAAAAAATTGGACACTGAACGGCGCAATCCGCTTACCGCGAGCATTGACACCCTATCCACACAGGACATGGTGAAGCTGATCAACGCCGAAGACCGCAAGTGCGCCGAGGCAGTGGAACGGGTGCTGCCTCAGGTGGCGGAAAGCATTGACTGCATATATGAGAAAGTCCACGCGGGCGGACGGCTGTTCTACGTCGGGGCCGGCACCAGCGGCCGCCTGGGCGTGCTGGACGCGGCGGAATGCCCGCCCACCTACGGGGTGGATCCCGGCCTGGTGGTGGGCTTAATCGCCGGCGGGCCGCCCGCCTTCCTCAAGGCCGTGGAAGGGGCGGAGGACAGCGCGGAGCTGGGCAGGAACGACCTGATCGCAAACCAATTCAGCCAGAAGGACGCGCTGGTGGGCATCGCCGCCAGCGGGCGCACGCCCTATGTGATCGGGGCCATGGACTACGCCCGGTCGCTGGGCGCGCCGGTCATCGCCCTCACCTGCTGCCACGACAGCGAAATGTCCCGGCACGCGGATATTACCATCGATCCCGTTCCCGGCCCGGAGGTGATCACGGGCTCCTCCCGCATGAAAAGCGGCACCTGCCAGAAGCTGGTGCTGAACATGCTGTCCACCTGCGTGATGATCAAAATGGGCAAAGTATACGGCAACCTGATGGTGGACGTGCAGGCCACCAACCAGAAGCTGGTGCGCCGGGCGATTTCCATCGTCTGCGCCGCCACCGGCGAAAGCGAAGAAAAGGCCACCGCCGCCCTCGACCAGTGCGGCTTTTCCTGCAAAACCGCCATCGTGATGCTGTTGCTGAACCTGGACGCGGAAGCCGCTAAAGCGGCGCTGGACAAAGCGGACGGACGCATCGCCCAGGCGCTTCGGAACGAAAAAGGAGCGTAAGCAATGTACTATTGCGGCTGGGACGGCGGCGGCAGCACCACCAAGGCGCTGGCGCTGGACGCCCTGGGAAACAAAATTGGGGACGCCGTGTTCGGCCCGCTGAACCCCAACGGGGCCAGCCTGGAAACTGTAGAGAAGACGGTGCAAAACGCCGTGCAGTGGATGGCGGGGCTGCCCGGCGGGATCGCCGGGTGTCGGGGGCTGGTGGCAGGCATGGCGGGCGTCAGCAACCGTCAGGCCGCGCAAACGGTGGAGGAAGCCGTGCGTTCCAGCGGATACAGCGGGCCGTTCCGCCTGCTGGGAGATCAGGAAATCGCCCTGGCCGGGGCGATTCAGGGCCATGGCGCGATTCTGATCGCCGGAACAGGCGCGGTCTGCTTCGGACGCGACGCCGAAGGAAACACCTTTCGTACCGGCGGCTACGGCTACCTGATCGACGACGGCGGCAGCGGCTACGCCCTGGGCCGGGATATGCTGGCCGCCGTCGTGCGGGCTTTCGACGGGCGCGGGCCGGCCACCTGCCTGACGGCGTTGGTGTATCAGGCGCTGGATGTCCAGGATGTTTCCGGCCTGATCACATGGCTGTATTCCGCAAATACCGGAAAGAAAGAAATCGCCGCCCTGGCCCCGCTGCTGCTGCGGGCGCTGGAGCAGAACGACGAAGCGGCGCGGACGATTGCGGACAAAGCCGCGGATGACTTAGTGGAGCTGGCCGTCGCATCCTGGCGGAAAACCGGCATGAGCGACGGCGAACTGGCATTGTTCGGCAGCATCTTCCAGTATTATCCCTGTATCCGCCAGCGCCTGACCGAGCGGCTGCATGAGACGCTTCTCCGCGTCAGCGTGATCGAGCCGCGGCATCCCGCCGCCCAGGGCGCGGCGATCCTGGCCATGGAAACGTTCCAAGGCTGTGAGTGAGCGCAATCCATGCGCGCTTGCGGCTTTCCGGCAAACAATCACACGGAGGTCTTTATGAAAATCGTATCCATCGAATGGGGCCGGGTGTCCATCCCGCTCAGAACGCCCTTCAAGACCGCGCTGCGCACCGTCGCCAGCGTGGAGGACATCATTGTGAAACTGACCGCCGATACCGGCGACGTGGGCTTTGGCGAAGCGCCGCCCACCGGCGTCATTACCGGCGACACGGCGGAGGCCATCTGCGGGGCCATTGAACACCACATCGCCCCCGCGATTCTGAATCAGGAGATCGACGACTTTGAGGGCGTCACCGGCAAGGTGCAGGCTGCTTTGGTACACAACACCAGCGCGAAAGCCGCCGTGGACATGGCTCTGTGGGATCTGTACGGCAAGAAGCTGAACGCGCCGGTCTTCCGGCTGCTGGGCGGCGGGAAAACCCACATCGTCACCGACATCACCGTCAGCGTGAACCCGCCGGAGGTCATGGCCCGGGACGCGGAAACCGCCATCCAGCGGGGATTTGACTGCATCAAGGTGAAGGTGGGCGTGAACCCGGCTTTGGACGTTGCCCGCCTCGCCGCCATCCGCGCCGCCGTACCCAAGGAAACCGTGCTGCGCATCGACGCCAACCAGGCCTGGACGCCCAAGGAGGCCGTGCGCATCCTGAACGGCATGCAGGATAAGGGCCTGGACATCGAGCTGGTGGAGCAGCCCGTAAAGGCCCACGACCTGGAAGGGCTGAAATACGTCACCGAGCGCAGTTTTGTGCCGGTACTGGCGGACGAATCCGTGTTCAGCCCCATGGACGCCATGAAGATTCTGCAAATGGGCGCGGCCGACCTGGTGAACATCAAGCTGATGAAGTGCGGCGGCATCACGAACGCCCTCAAAATCACCACGCTCGCCGAGCTGTACGGGGCCCAGTGCATGATCGGCTGCATGCTGGAAGGGCCGGTGGCTGTCAACGCCGCCGCGCATCTGGCCTGCGCCAAGGGCGTGATCACCAAATTCGACCTGGACGGCCCCATGCTCTGCGCCGCCAATCCCGTCCACAGCGGCAGCCGCTTCGAGGGCAAGGATATTTTCATGAGCGAAGAACCCGGCCTGGGGGTTACGGGGGTGGACGGCGTTGTGCCGCTGGGACAAGTAAAATAAAAACACGCAGGAAGGGAGTCAGAATATGCCTGACCGTTATCTTGAATCCCTGGTCTGCCCTTTGCCGAAGGACATTGCGGCCTTGAAGGGCGCGGGGGAATTTGACTTAGCTTTGCAATTGATTGAACGCAGGCTGAAGGAGCCGCTGCCGGAGATGCTCAAAAACCGGCTGGAAACAGAGCGGTTTTTGCTGCCGAAGCTGGCGGGCAGCTATACCCTGTCCCATGAAGACCTGCTGGCGGAAATGCAGAAGCGGGTGCCGGATTTCACCGCCGGAGAACTGGACGAACTGCTGCTGAACGGCAAGCTGGATTTCATCTATGTGAACGGCCAGCGGCGGTATTTCAACCGCTTGCCCGGCTCCCTGCTTAAAGCCATCCCGTCCTTGAAAAAGCGCGCCCTGCCCGACAGCGGCGCACAGACCGACCTGGACGGCATCATCCGCCGCATGAAGCAGCGGGACGTGGTGTTCCGCTACCGCCTACGGGCAGACATGAAGATCGACGATGACGAGCCCGGCGCGGTGTACCGCATCCATATGCCCCTGGCTTCCCGCTCCATGCAGCAGGAACCGGCAGCGGATGTTACTTGCAGTGTACCTTTCCGGGCCGACGCTGAGGACGCGCTCCAGCGCACTGCCTATATCGAAACAACAGAAAAGGAAATCCGGCTGGAATATACCGTCGTGCAGCGGCCCAAATACGTTGACCCGCTGGACGAATCCATTCACCGCATCATCTATCCCGACGCCCGGCCCGTGTGTCCCGAGGATTTCATCGAGCAGCCGCCGCACCTGTCCTTCACGCCGTATCTGAAAGCCCTGGCGAAGGAACTGCGCGGCGAGGAAACCGACCCGGTGAAAACCGCCTGGCGGTTCTACGACTATATCACCAGCCGGGTGATCTATTCCTTCATGCCCTCCTACCGCCTCATGGAAAGCGGCGCGGAATACACCGCCGTGAACCGGCGCGGGGACTGCGGCATGCTGGCGCTTTTGTTCATCGCCCTGTGCCGCATCAGCGGCATTCCCGCCCGCTGGCAGAGCGGCCTGGAAGCCGGGCCATGCGAAGTGGGCCATCACGACTGGGCGGAATTCTATTCCGAGCGCCTGGGCTGGCTGCCCGTGGACTGCTCCTTCGGCGGCAGCGCGTACCGCGCCGGCAACGAGGAACGGCGGCGCTTCTACTTCGGCAACCTCGACCCCTACCGCATGGTGGCGAACCGGGCCTACTACGCGCCTTTCTCCCCGGCCAAAAAATATCCCCGCTCCGATCCCTACGACAGCCAGGGCGGCGAGGCCGAGACAGCCACCCACGGCCTGCTCGATGACGAATTTGATTCGGAATACACCCTGCTCTGGCATGAAATCACGGACGCTGAATAACGCAGCGCCGCGAAGGAAGAGGAAATGACACCTGCGATGGAAAATGCGGACATCATCATCCGCGGCGGAACGATCATTGACGGCACGGGGCGGCCCGGATACCGCGGCGACATTGCCGTGAAGGACGGAATCATTGCCGCACTGGGCGATTTACAGCGTCTACGCGGGCGGCGGGAATTCAGCGCGGAGGGCCTCGCCGTTGCGCCGGGCTTCATCGACGCCCACGCCCATTCGGACACCATGTTCGTGCGGGACGACAGCGGCGCGTCCAAGCTGTACCAGGGCATCACCACCGAAATATCGGGCAACTGCGGCGACAGCCCTTTTCCCATGCGGAAGGGAGACAGTGACCCCTGGATGTTTCCCTCCTTCGAGGAATTCCTGGACGCCTTTTCCCGCCGGGGCTGCCGCATGGCGGTGAACCAGGCCATGCTGACGGGCCACGGCACCCTGCGGGACGCCGTGATCGGGGAAGCGAACCGCGCGGCCACTCCCGCCGAAATGGAAGAAATGAAGCGCCTGCTGCGCCGCGATATGGAAGCGGGAACCCTGGGGCTTTCGCTGGGTCTGGAATACGCGCCGGGCTGTTTCGCCAATCAGGCGGAATTAAATGAGCTGGGAAAAACGGTGCGGGAGATGGAAGGCATCGTCACCTGCCACATGCGCAGCGAAGGGCTGCAAATCGACAGCGCCATCCAGGAACTGGCGGAAATTGGCCGGGCTTCCGGCGCGCACGTCCACGCTTCGCATTTAAAACTGGACAACTACACCGTGCATGGCCGCGCCCCGCAGGTCTGGGAAGCCATCGAGCAAGCGAATCGGGAAGGGATTCGCTTCACGGCGGACACCTATCCCTACACCGCTTCCTCCACCACCCTCAGCATCCGCTGCCCCCGGTGGAGCATGGACGGCGGGCGGGAAGGGCTGCTGCGCTGCCTGCGCGGACCCCGGCGGCAGGAGATCGTCGAGGGCATCCGCCGCCATTACTTTAACGCCGAACGGGCGGAAACCTGCCTGTTCAGCGACGACCGGGGCACATGGCCGGAGATCGTGGGCAAGACCCTGCGGCAGGTGGCGGAAGACATGCTGCACACCACGGACTACGCCGAAGCCGCCGCGGAGGTGCTGCTGCGGACGGAGGCGAAAGCCTGGTGCGTGTTCTTCGTGATGAGCGAGCAGGACATGCTGTATTTCCTGTCCCGGGACATCTGCATCGGCTCGGATGGGTACGCGCTGCCCGGCGAAGCGGCCCAAATGCATTACAACCCGCATCCGCGTTCCTACGGCGCGGTGGCGGAGTTTTTCCGGCTGGCCCGGGAAAAGCGAATTTGCGGCGTCGAAGAAGCGGTGCGCCGGGTGACGGGCAAGCCCGCCGACATCTTCGGCCTTACCGACCGGGGACGGCTGGAAGCCGGCTTGGCGGCGGACATCACCGTGTTCGACCCCGCCGCGTTCGCGCCGCGGGCCACATATTTGCAGCCCGTGCAATTGGCCCGGGGCGTGCGGCTCGTGATCGTGAACGGCACCGTCGCTCTGCGGGACGGCAGGCAGACGGAGGAACGCGCCGGGAAGCTTTTACGGAAGGAACTGAAACGATGAGTTTAGCGTATCGCCCGCTGACCGCGCAGGATGACGCGGCGATTGCGGCGCTTATTCGCGGCAATCTGAAAGCGAACCGGCTGGACATCCCCGGCACCGCCTATTACGACGAAGCCCTTGACTGCCTGAGCCAATACTATTCCGCCGCGCCCCGCCGGGCGTATGACGTGCTTTTGGAGGACGGCGCGGTGATCGGCGGCGTCGGCCTGGCGGCGTTCGACGCCTTCCCGGACTGCTGCGAGATGCAAAAGCTCTATCTGGCCGACAGAGCAAAAGGCAGGGGCTTCGGCTATGCGCTGGTCATGCGCATCGAAAACAGGGCCAGGGAAATGGGCTTCAAGCGGATCTATCTTGAAACCCACACCAACCTGCAAGCAGCCATCCGGCTGTATGAACGCTGCGGCTATCAGGAAATCGCCCGGCCTGACTGCGTGGTGCACGGCACCATGAACAAGTTTTACCTGAAAGAGCTGACGCCGTGCTCCGGGCCGGTGGCCATTCCGCTGGAACGGGAATCCGCCCTCATTCAGGCCGCGCCCGCCTATGACGCGGCAGCAGCGAAGGCTTTCATTCCCGTCATGCAAAAAATCCGGGAGCTGGTTGACAGCCTCCCGGAGGACGATACCCTGACCTGCTTTGGAAAAGCCGTTCCGTCGCCGGCGGCATTCAAACATCTGAACGAGGAAATCCAGCGCATCGTTGATGATCATCACAAGGTCTCCCTGATCATGGCCGACCTGAAAACTCAATCCGGCGTGGCGTTCCACTCCACCGAACGCATGTGCACCCAGAGCACCGTCAAAGCGATCTACGCCGGCGCGGCGCTGGACGCGCGGCCCGAAGCGTTCCTGGAAAACGGCCAGTATTTCCGCGACGCCATCGTGCTGTCCGACAACGACGCCTATGAAAACCTGCGCAAAATCTACGGCACGGCGCCGCTGCTGAAATGGTGCCGGGAAGCGGGCGTGGACGACGATTTCACAGCCATGCCCTACCCGCGCAACAAAACCGCCCGGGACATGTTCAAGCTGTGGACGCGGCTGTACTGCTTCCTGAACGGCGGGTCGGACATTCATCACGCGGGCAGGTACTTCGCGGACTCCGCCGAATCCGCCACCAAAGAATGGCTGGCTGGGCGGCTTCCCGTGCAGACCAAAGCGGGGTGGGAATGCGGCATCGACGAAGACACGGAGGTGTTTTCCCTGGACATGATTCCCGCCCGCTTCGTGGATGGCGACCCGATGAACGACGAAGTCGCCACCAACGACACCGGCATCGTGTACGCGGAGAGAGGGCCTTATCTCTTCGTGATGTACTCAGATTATCCCCATCCCTTCGGCGTCCCCAACCGGCTGTACGGCCTGGCGGAAGCGCTTTACGAAACGCAAAAGAGCTTTTCTGCCGTCGAATAATCCGGCTCTGCGTCTTTTTTATCAGCGTCCGGTCAGATTTTCAAGGCTTGGCAGTTCGTGAATATCATAGGTTTCATAATAGATTTCAAAAGCCGTTTCCACATCTCCTGAAAGCTCGATCAACGCGCCGGCCTGGAACATGGCGCTCAGCGTGCCGCTGGGAGCATGCCAGGAGGCATTGCTGACGACGGTCATCGGGCTGCCCCGGAGAATGGCTTCCGCGCCGAACAGCAGCGTACCCGTCGCGATGTGATAATCGCTGGAGATGATCGCAATCTGCTGTACCTGCGGATGCTGTTCTTCCAGCAGGTCAAAGGTGTAAATGGCGTTCTGCGCCGTGGTCAGGGAGCGGTTTTCCACAACGATTCTGGAGGAATCAACCCCGTTCGCTTCCAGCCATTCGGCCATTCTTCCCGCCTCTGTGGCGTTGGTATCGTCGGCCGCCGTGCCTCCGCCCGTGCAGACGATCACGGCCTTTGGATATTTTTCCGAAGCCGTCTGCAGCGTTTTCAGGCGTTCGACCAGTTCATCCCGCATGGTTCCGTCCGGATTCAGCTGGAATCCGAGAGCGACCAGGCACAGGGTATCATCCTCGGGCAAGCCATCTGGAAGCGCTGCGTTCACCGTGACAGGCGTTTCCCAGAGAGCCATGATGCGCGACCACTGATCAGCCAGGCCGGGATCCACCGCGGCCAGTTCAGCCATGGCCGCCGTGTCTCTCGTTCCGTAAGCCGCATATCCAACCACCATTCGCTCAATCAGCGCCTGGGAAGCGGCTTTGCCCTCCGCGAAAGCGGTGGCAGCGGTGAACAGCATTGCGGCGCACAGAATCAGGCTCATCATCCGTTTCATTTGATCCTCCTTCGTTTTTCGATACCATCCAACCTGTCTTGAAGGGTTTAACGTTTTCCGCATTCTGATGAGGAATGGGACGGCCCGATTATGACAGGTTTTTTTTGATTGTCAGCATGTTTTTTCCGTTCTGCCACCGATAAGTTACGCTGTCCATGCTCTTTTTGACCATGTAGATGCCCAGGCCGCCGATCTGCCTCTCGTCCACGGAAAGCGTCACATCCGGGTCCGGCTTCGCCAGGGGATCGAACGGAGCGCCGGAATCAATGAAGGTAATGGAAACGGCAGGCGGGTTTTCCTCCGTTTCAATTTGCAGGGTGGCGGGGCCGGACTTCGGCGCGTAGGCGTAGTGGGCAATGTTGACAAAGATTTCTTCCACGGCAACGTCGATCTGCATCTGAACCTTCATGCTGCAGCCAAGCGCTTCCAGGCGTTCATCCACAAAAGCCAGTACCTGGTTCAGGTTGTCCACTTTCGCTTCCAGGGTCAGTTCATGCATCGCGTTTTTCCCCCCTTCCGTTATAATGGAAGCTCAGCATGGTGATGTCGTCAAACTGGGGAGCGTCGCCCACAAAGGCGTCGATGTCCCGCCGCACTTCCTTCAAAAGCTCGTCGGGCGCCGCGCTGGGATCGCGGTTCAGGGCGGCCAGCATGCGGTCGGTGCCGAACAGCTCGTTGTGCGCGTTCGTGGCTTCCGGCACGCCGTCGGTGTACACGAACAGGCTGTCGCCGGGGTACAGCTCGAAGGGATGCTCCCGGAAGCGGATGCCGTTCAGGGTGGCGACAGCGGGGGAGTGGCGGTACAGCACCACCTCGTATTGACCGCCCGCCCGCCGGATCACGGGATGCTCATGGCCCGCGTTGGCGGCCAGGCCCCGGCCGGTGGAGATTTCGATGATTGCCAGCCAGACGGTAACGAACAGCTCCGCCTCGTTGCCCTCGCACAATTGCTCGTTGACGTTCTTCAGAATCTCCGCCGGGCTGTCGCCCATCTGCGCCCGGTTCTTGATGAGCGTCTTGGCGATGACCATGAACAGCGCGGCGGGCACGCCTTTGCCGCTCACGTCTGCCATCACCAGGCAGATATGATTCTCGTCCACCAGGAAGAAATCGTAGAAATCGCCGCCCACTTCCTTGGCCGGGTCCATGGTGGCGTAGAGGTCAAACTCATGCCGATCCGGGAAGGGCGGGAAAATGCGGGGCAGCATGTCCGCCTGAATCTGGGTGGCCACGTTCAGTTCCGCGCCGATGCGTTCCTTCTCCGCCGTGATGGTCTGGATATTATCAATATATTTGATAATATCGCCTTCCATCAGGCTGATGGACTCCGCCAGCTCCTGAATCTCGTCCCGGGTGCGGATGTCCGCCAGGGACGTGGTGGTGGCCGTTTCGTTCTGCGCGAACTCCGTCACGTTGCTGCGGATGTGCATCAGCGGTTTGATGAAATTCCTGCGCATGTAGAACCAGTACGCGATGCAGAAAACCGCCAGGGTGCCCAGGGAAATCAGGATCATCCGCAGAATGTAGCCCCGCAGGGTGGTCATGATCAGCTCCATCCACACGTCCACCAGCAGCACCGCCACGATTTTGCCCTGGCTGTCGATCACGGGCAGCATGCTGGAGGTGAGGAAGCCGTATTTCTTGGAGTGGCGAACCATATAGTTGTCGGGCTTTTTGCCCTCCGTATAGGCCGCCCACGCTTCGTCGAAATAAGCGGAGAGGGGATCGACGCTCCCGATAGCCATGCCGGAGGAGTCGTAAATATACCGCATGGTGTGATCCTCGGAAAAGGTCACGATGTAAATATACGCCGCGCCGGACGCCTCCTCCACGCCCTTTAAGTATTCCGCCATCGCCGGGTAATCCTCGTCCTCGGTCCAGGTCTGGGCGTAATGGCCGATCTTATCGTGGTCGATGTGCTTCAAAATGATGTTGGCGATCACATAGCCGTTGTCGTTATAGAGCTTGCGGATCGTATCGCTGTACTGGACATAGCCGCTGAACGTGGAGACGGCGCAGATCAGCACCGTCAGCAGCACGACGCTCAGCAGCATCTTTTTGCTGACGCCGAACCGGATGCGCTTGGGTTTCACCTGGTTATCCGCCATGTTTCTCATCTCCTTCTTCACTGAATTCCCGGATATACAATACCGCGTCGCAGATGCAGGCATCCTGCCTGCAATACGGGCAGTATCCCTTCGTCCCCGCCCAGGGACTGTGAAGCGTCAGAACCGGGACAAAGCCCGTTTTCATCAGGACGTGCCGAATCGGAATCTCCTGACCGAAAGGACGCAGGGCTGCGGCTACGATCATGCTCGCGCCCCTGCTTTTGAGCACCGGCTGCAAATTCGCCATAAAGGAGGAAAACAGGCCCAGCTTCCGGTAGGCCGGGTCTGTGCTGGTGGTTTTGTAGACCCCGACGCGCTCATTGCCCGCGTACTTTTGCAGCGCTTCCGGCTTCTCCTGCACATGGAGAACGTGCAGCGCTTCGTCCAGCGTGGAAAGGAACGCATAGAAGTAAGACACGACTATGCCGTCCCGATCCGCGTCGACTACCACATAGAGCAGGTCGTCTTCCCCGCGGATCATCCTTTCCAAATCCTCGATGGAATAGAAATCCCGGGAGATGTTCGCATCAATCAGGCGCTTGATCTGCGCAAGATCGCGGGGCTGTGCAAGCCTTGTTTCCAGCTTCATTCATTCATCTCCTCTCAGGATGATTTGCAGGGTGTTGACCCCAAAGGCGCTCTGGTAGTTGACCATCTCCACGATCTTTTTGATCATCCGGACGCCCATATACATATCGTCCTCCACGTCCCCCGTCCCCGGCGAAAAGCTGAACGGATTAAAGGGGATGCCGCTGTAGCGGATGCGGATGCCGCTGATGCCGCTGACCGAAAAGGCGCGCAGGTCAAAGCTGAGATCGGAAACGCCCTTTTCCGCGTTGACCTGGCGGATCAGGGTCATCACTTCCTCCATGCTCATTTCCAGCCGCATGGTTTCCTTAACGCTCATGCCGTTCATGGCGCAGAATTCGCTGATGCGTTCGCTGGCGCTGACGATCTCATCCACGTCCGCGCTGACAGAGAAATTCAGCACTTTTCCGCTTTTCTCGTTGACGAGATCGGTCATCAGGTAACGGGAATCCTGGGGATGCCGCCGATGGTGCAGCCCCGTGGCGATCCACCAGAGAAGCGCCGTCGCCAGTTCTGCAAACAGCAGGAACGAGAACACGGAAAAATGCACGGCGATGGCCAGGCGCAGGCAGAGATACGTCATGACGATGACCCGCAGCAGGATCAGCGCGTTGGCCCAGATATTCAGGCCAGCCATGTTATAGTAGGTGGTCAGGATCGTCAGAAGCAGGGCGGGGAAGACGGAAAGGGCCATCCACAGCAGCGGAAGCAGGATGCTTCCCGTCAGGCCGTACATCGCCGGGACCACCCCGGACAGCGCCATGCACAGCAGCAGAAAGACGACCCCGGCAATGCAGCCGGTTTTCCATTCCTCCCGGAGCAGCAGGCGGCAGCTTCCGTTGTCCTTTTCCCCGCTGAACACCCCCAGCATCGCGCCGCCTGCGGCGGGCACGCCCAGGGTGACGCACTCTCCAAAGCCCCAAATGCCATTGAGCGCGGTGAACACCGCCACCAGCCCCGCGCCGCCGCAGCCCATCAGCAGGGCGTTCACGATCAGCAGCCGGACGGTGGCGCAGAGGTTATTGAAGGCCGAGGGGAACCCCGCCGCGGCGATGGTCAGCCAGTCCCTCCGGCTGCGCGCCATTTCCGGCTTCCAGCTGTAAGGGCTGTCCTTGGAGAACAGGCGGAACAATCCGTACAGGCAGGCCAGCGCCGTGGCGATCACGCTGGCGAGCCCCGCGCCGAACACGCCCATGTTCCAGACATACACAAACAGCACGTCCAGCGCGATGTTGATCACGGTCATGCCCGTCATCATCACGGCCACATCGGTGTTTTTCCCGTCCAGGCGCAGATACCAGAACGGAATATAAATCACGATCTTGGGCAGCGCCCCGATCACCGTGATGACCACATACTGCATCACATACTCGCGGGTCGCTTCATCGGCGCAGAGGAAAGACACCAGCGGCCCGCGAAAGGCCAGAGCCAGCAGGGTAATGACTACGGAGGCCAGCACTGAGGCGTTCAGGCCGGTGCGGAAAAAGGCGTCGCGCCTCTTCGTGTCGTCAATGCCCATGGCCCGGGCGGCGGGAATCTCCGTGCCCGCGGCCAGGAAGGAGCCCACCACGCACAGCGCCAGATACACCGGCAGGCTCAGGTTGATGGCTGCCAGCGCTTCGGAACCGATGCGCGTGCCCACCAGAATGCCGTCCACGAATACATTGATGTTGACGCTCAGGATGGCAAGCATCCCCGTGATCACCGCTTTGCGGTAGGTAGCCCGAATAAAGGCGGCATTTTGCGCCAGGCTCGCTTCCCTTGGGTTTTCGTGTTTTATGTCCATTGAATGTTGTAACGTCTTTCAATTATTTGCGGTGAACGCGGCGGAAAATGCGCGCTTGCTGGGACGGATCGTCAGAGGAGGAAGTAAACTTTATTCGTCCTTGTCAGGTCTGGATCTTCAGCATCTGTTCCAGCAGGCCGTTGTCCTCGAACACCATAAAGCTGCGGACGTTCATCCGCACCTTTTGACCTTCCCGCAGTGCCTTGTATTCATACCCATTGGCAATCACGCGCATCAGGGTGTCGCCCACGCGGACGCGGCAATCGTCCACGTCGCCCAGGTAGTACTGGGCTTCCAGCGTGCCTTCCAATACGCCGTCGGGAGCAAAGTAAATGCTTTCGGGCCGGATGGCGACCTCCACCTTCCCGGTGCGCGGGCCGTCGTAGGCAATGCTCTGCCCGCCCATCGCGGGAAACGCGATGCGGCCATTGGCTGCTTCGCCCTTGAAGAAATCCACCTTGCCCAGGAAGTCGGCCACGAACTGGTTGATCGGTTCGTTGTAGATCTGCTCCGGTGTGCCGCTCTGTTGCACCACGCCGCGGTTAATGAGGAAGATCCGGTCGCTCATGGCCATGGCCTCGGTCTGGTCGTGGGTGACGTAGACCACCGTGATGCCCAGCTTCTTCTGAATCTCCTTGATTTCAAAGCGCATGGACTCGCGAAGCTTCGCGTCCAAGTTGCTTAGCGGCTCGTCCAGCAGCAGCAGCTTGGGCGCGGCCACCAAAGCGCGGGCCAGAGCCACGCGCTGCTGCTGCCCGCCGGAAAGCTGGTTGGGCAGGCGTTTGGCGTACTGGCTCAGGTGTACGATCTCCAGCACCTTTTCCACCTGTTCTCTGATTTCCGCTTTGGGCACCCTTTGAATGGTCAGGGGATAGGCCACGTTGTCGAACACGTTCATATGCGGCCACACGGCGTAGCTTTGGAACACCATGCCGATGGAGCGCTTTTCCGGGGGCACGAAGGTTTTCCCGCCGGACACCAGCTGGTCGTCGATGTAGACTTCGCCCGAGGTGGGCTTTTCAAAGCCCGCGATCATGCGGAGCATGGTGGTTTTGCCGCAGCCGGAGGGCCCCAGCAGGGTGACGAATTCCCCTTCCTGAAAGGTTTCGTTGAATTCCTTCAGCACCACGTTGTCGCCAAAGGCTTTTGAGACGTTTTTAATCGTAACGGTTGCCATCTGTCAACACCCCTTATCAAATGGAGAATTCGCCCTTGGTGAGGCGGTTGAGGAGGAAGTTCAGGGCCACGACGAACAGCAGGATGCCGAAGGCCATGGCGCAGCTCATGGGCTGGCTGGTGAAGGTCCAGTATTCGTAGAGCTGGAAGCCGATGGTCTTGGTCGTACTGGAATAGAGCAGGGTGGTCATGGACAGCTCATAGAAGCTGGGAATGAAAATCAGGAACCAGCCCGCGGCGATGCTGGGGAAGATGAGGGGGCCGGTGATGCGGAACATGGTGCGCAGCCAGCTTGCGCCCGCGATCTGGCTGCATTCCTCCAGCGACACGTGAATCTGGCTCATGGCGGACACGACCGTGCGCATGCCCATCATCAGGTACTTGATGAGGTAGGCGATGATCATGATGTAGGCGGTGTTGTAGATGTTGATGCCGAAGTTGCCCTTCATGGTCATAATCAGGCCCAGGGCGATGACCACGGAGGGGGTGCCGGAGCCCAGCGTAATCAGGAAGTCGGGAATCTTCCGGCCCTTCACCCTTGTGCGCTGCAAAAGATAGCTCATGGTGCAGGCGATGGCGATGCCCACGGTGGCGGTGACGGAGGCGAAGATCAGGGAGTTTTTCAGGCAGTTCATGGTCTCCGTGCGGCCAAACACCGTCTGCCAGTTGGTCCAGGTGAAGTTTTCCGCCTGGAACATGCTCTTGCCCACGTCGATCTTAAACGAGGTGGTAAAGATCGTGGCGAAGGGAATGAAGATCATGATGACGGCGAAAACGCTCACGATCACCGTCAGCGGCACGCGCCACTTCCGCAAATCCACGATGGCAGGGCGCACGCTCTTGCCGGACACGGTGATGTACTGCTTCTTCGCCAGCACCACGTCGGAAATGAACAGGATGATCAAGGCCATCACCATCAGGAACACAGCCATGCCGGTGGCGTCGTTCAGCGCCTGCTGGCCCAGGGAAACATATTCCACGATGCGGGTGGTGACGGTGTGCACCCGGCCCGGGCTGCCGATGATGGAGGGGATGCCGTAGCAGCTGGCCGCGCTGACGAACACCAGCAGCGCGCCGGCAATCAGGGAGGGCATCATCATGGGCAGGGTGATGGTAAACAGCGTCTTGAGCGGCGAACCGCCGCTGATGCGGCTGGCTTCCTCCAGGGAGGGGTCCATCTTCTCCATGGCGCGGCTGATGGTGATGAAAGCGTAGGGATAATAAAAACTGGTGAGCACCCAGATCATGCCCGGCAGGGTGTACACGTTCAGCGGCCCCGGCGCATCGCTCAGACGGAACAGCACCCGCAGCCACTGGTTAATGGTACCCACGTTGGGGTTCAGCAGACGCAGCCAGGCCATAGCGCCCACATAGGGCGGCACCATGTAGGTGAGCACGAACAGGGCGCGGAAGAATTTCTTGCCGTACAGGTTCGTCCTGCCCACCAGCCAGGCCAGGGGGAAGGCCAGCAGCGTGCCCAGGATCATGGTGGCGAAAGCGGCAATGAGGGTGTTGGTCAGGGCGTCCAGGTTCAGGGAGTAGGTGTACAGCCGTTCAAAGGTTTCCAGCGAGAAGCTGCCCTCCGGGAAGAACGCCTTGATGACCATGTACACCAGGGGCATCAGCTGGAACAAAAGCAGGAAGTCCACGATCAAAAGAATAATGATCCACTTCACGTCGATGATCCAGCTCTTGTCCCACATCATGAGCAGGGTCAGCAGTAGCGCGTCCAGGGCGATGATGATGCCCACCAGCACGGCGGTGCGGCTGTTGCTCACGATGAGCTGCCACAGCCAGCCGACCTCGCCCCTGGCGATCATGCGGAAAGCGTCCAGCTGCTTTACCTTGTCCCGCACGCCCTTTTTCAGCGTGTTCACGGATTCGGTGGAGGCGGCGGCCCCGTCGCTGGTGAACAGAAGCTGCATCAGTGCGGCCTGGCGCTCCTGGCCTTTCAGGTCCGCTGCTTTTTCCGCGGCGGCGGGCAGGGCGGCGCTTTCGTCGGTGACGCCGTTCAGCATCGCCGTCCGGAACGCGGCCAGGTCAGCGGCGGAAAGCGCGGCGATTTCCTTTTTTTGCGCCGTGCTCACCTTGGGGCCGTTCACCAGGTACGCGGAATAGAGCAGCTTATAGGAAAGCGCCGTCCTTTCTCCCTCCGGGACGGGGGAAAGAATGCTTTCCACTTCCGCCGCGCTGCCGGGATTCGCGCCTTCCCAGGCGGCGTCCAGCAGCGCCCTTACGGCTTCGTCCACCTGCGCGCGCTGTTCGGCGGGCAGGGCGGCAAGCTGGGGCTGCAACTGCTTTTCCCACGCGGCGTTCACGTCCTTGCTCAGGGCATAAATCGCGCCGTAAGCCGATTCGGCGCTGAACCCCGAGGTATCGTACGCCCGCTGCCCCGACACGCCCAGCGCGATAATCACCGCCCCCAGCGCAAACACCAGCGCCAGGGCGAGCTTCGTGATCAGCGGCGCGCGGGTCTGCCGCGGCAATTCCTTCTGCGCTGCCTTCGCGTTTTTCATCCGCATACACCTCTTCGCGTTGAAGAATCACAAGATACCCAAACGGGGGAAGCCGGAAAGCGGCTTCCCCTGCAAAGCGTGATGGATTGTCTTACTTGGTGGTCACGATTTCGGTCCAGGCGGTGTTGATGGCTTCGCGGTTGCGGAAGGCGTTCTCCCAATCCACGCCCAGGTCTTTTTCGATCAGGCCGTCGGTGTCCACGGATTCGTAGGGGATTTCCTTCATCCCGGCGAACACGGAGTGCATGTAGCCCTGCAGGATCAGCTTCTGGGCTTCTTCGCTCAGCAGCCACTTTTCAACGGCTTCGCAGGCTTCCACGTTCACGTTCTTGCTGTGGTCTTCGGCCACGGTCATCACGGTGGAGGGAATCAGGATCACGCCGTCTTCGGGATAGATGCACTTAAGGTTGGAAACGGGCGTGCCGGCGTCCGCGGCATCCTTCAGGGCTTTCAAAACCGATTCTTCCAGGATCATGATCGCGGCGCATTCACCGGTCCTGAGTTTTTCCAGCGCGGTGGAGCCGGACTCGATCATCACTTCGTTGGCGGCCAGGCCCTTGAGGAAGTCCTTGCCGTAGTGGTCGTCCTGGATCAGGGAGGCCACGGCGGCGTAGGTGGTGCCGCTGGTCAGGGGGTTGCCCATGGAGATGTAGCCCTTGAGGGCGGGATCGGTGGCGAAGTCCTTGAAGGTCTTGGGAATGTTCACGCCCTTGGCGTTCCATTCAGCTTCCTTCTCGGGGTTGTAGGCCAGCACCATGTTGCACACGCGCACGGGATACCAGTAGCCTTCCTCATCGTAGGGGAAGCGGAGCAGTTCGCCGGGATTGTCGATTTCAATGGGCTGCAGGTAGCCCGCGTCTTTCAGTTCCAGGGAGAAGGCGGGCTCGGCCACCAGCATCATGTCGCAGCCCAGGGTGCCGGTTTCCATTTCGCCGTAGATCTTGGTGATCAGGGAGCTGGTGCCGCCGTAGAAGAAGAAGCTGCCGTCGTTGCCGGGCACCAGGTTCGGGAACTCGGCTTTCAGGGCTTCGTCCATCATGTCGATGACGAAGGGGTACATGGAAGAGTAGATGACCAACTCGCCTTCCACGTCTTCGTTTACGGCCAGCGCGCCGGACACGAGGCCGAGCGTCATCATTACAGCCAGAACAAGCGCCAGGATTTTCTTCATTGTCACATTCCTCCATTTTCTGTTTTGTTACGTTGCCGCCGGAATCCACCGGCTTTTCAGGTAAAATAATAACACATTTTTACCATGATTGCAAGATGTATTATTCTTCATGGGCGAAGCAATGCGCCGGACGCAGGGATAACCTGAAGCACAGCAACATTTTTCAAGCGCCGCCGATCATTGCCTTTTGGAGCCGGATGCAGATCAAGGAATCCAGGCTTCTTGTTTCCTTGCGTTGTGACACAAAAATGGAACGGGACGCCGAAAATGAGGCCCCCCGGAACAAATGCCCTGCACTGAAAAACGGGTAAAGAAAAACCCCGAAACCCTGATTTCCCAAGGCTTCGGGGAATGGAGCTGATACCCAGATTCGAACTGGGGACCTCATCCTTACCAAGGATGCGCTCTACCGGCTGAGCTATATCAGCAAGAACCGGTCAACAGAAATATAATAACACAGCTTTGAGAAAAAAGCAATAGGGAAAATGAAAAAAATTTGCCGGGCTGAGCGCGCCTATTTTGCGGAAAGTATCCGGCATGAGTGGAAAAACCGCCCGAACTGTGATAGAATAAGGCAAAACAGGGGATGAAAAGGAGGCGGAACAGAATGAACATGCCGATTGGCAGGCTGCCGCACGGGGAAAGAAATCTGATTACCGACGTGCCGGGAGTGCGGGTGGGCCACGCCACAGTGGACGCGGGCGATTGCCATACCGGGGTGACGGTGGTGCTTCCGCCGCGGGAGAATCCTTTCACGGACAAGCTGACGGCGGCGTGCTGCGTGTTCAACGGATTTGGAAAGACCCTGGGCTTGGTGCAGGTGGAGGAGCTTGGCACGCTGGAAACGCCCATCGCGCTGACCAACACCCTGAACGTGGGCAAAGTACACGACGCGCTGGTGAGCTACATGATCGACGTCTGCCGCCGGGACGGGATCAAATTGACTTCCGTGAACCCGGTGGTCTGCGAATGCAACGACAGCCGGATCAGCGAGATTGCCAGACGGCCGGTGGGGGAGAGGGAAGTGCTCGATGCCATTGCGTCCGCATCATCCGACTTCGCCCAGGGCGCGGTCGGCGCGGGCCGGGGCACCATCTGCTACGGCATGAAGGGCGGCATCGGCTCCTCCTCGCGGCTGATGGAATTGGACGGCAAAACCTATACCATCGGCGTGCTGGTGCAGAGCAATTACGGCGCGTCGGCGGACTTCCGCGCGGTCTGCCTGCCGGAAGGGCTGGCGGAATGCGACCAGGGCAGCATCATCCTGATTGCCGCCACCGACCTGCCCCTGTCCTCGCGGCAGCTCAGGCGCGTGCTGCGCAGGGCATCCGTGGGGATGGCGCGGCTGGGCTCCTATATCGGGCATGGCAGCGGAGAAATCGCCGTCGGCTTCACGACTGCGCCAAAAGAAAAACGCAGCGACAGTTTTCAAACGCAAACTGTGCTGCGGGAAGACCTGATGAACCTGCCCTTCCGGGCCATCGGCGAATGCGCCGAGGAAGCGATCCTGCAATCCCTCTGGCACGCCGCGCCGGACCAAGGGCTGGACGGTACGAGCATCCCATCGCTGAGGGAATTCCTGAAAGGAAGGAAGCCGGTTTAACCGCATCCCTTCCGTTTTTTACTTTTTCCAGTAGCTCATCACTTCGCCCGGCGACATTTCCCGATGGATGCGGTTGATTTCCTTCAATTCGGCCGGGCGGCGGGGAGGATTGCAGTAGGGGCAGGGCGTGAGGGAAGCGAATTCCGCTTCATCCAATTGCCCGTAATTGAAAGCCGTCATCTGCGGCCAGTATTTCTCCTTGACGCCCCGGCAGTCGTGGGTGGTGTGGTAATTGGCGCCGCCGTTGGGGTTATAATACAGCACGGTGTGCTCCGAGGGGATTTCGATCTGGCGGCCCTGGTAGTCCTCCCAGATCACCACTTTGGTGCCGTTTTTGATGTTGTCCCAGATCCACTTCATATTGATGCCTTCTGGGTTTTTCAGCCGCTGCACCCGAATGCAGCCGTGGCTGGAACGGGTACCCAGCTTGGGCTCGGTGTTTTTATAGTTCTTGGAGCCGTCGCCGTTCTTGGTGTGAGGCACTTCATGCAGCAGATCGCCGCTGTTGAAGCGCAGGCCCATGGCGCACACCAGGTTGTCGCTCTTGAAATCACCCACCCGGGACACGATGATGAATTCGCCGGAGCGGGTTTCGTTATAGGGCTGCTTGTCGTTGTACAGGCCGGTGGACACGGCCAGGCTGCTCATCAGGTGGCCGTCGTGGAAGATGTAAAGGGTCTGGGTCAGCTTGTCGATCACGATGCCGTATTCCTGGTTGACCTTCTTGGTTTTCAGCTTATTGGTAGGCACATAACCGGTCACGAAGGCGTTCCAGTTTTTCACCTTGCTGTCGTGGAAAGAGCTGGAATAGGTTTCCACCTTTGTCCAGCCGTCTTTGTCTTTTTCCAGCACGTGCACCGCCTGGCTGGAGCCGGTAATCACGCCTAAGGGGTCGCTGTTTTTATCCGGCCTGGTATACAGGATCACCTGATCCTTCTGGCCCGCGTCCACAACGGTGATGGGCGCGGTCAGCATGGCCCACACCGCTTCCTCATCGCGAATGTCCATGGGCGTGCACCAATAGCAGTTTTCGTGCCAGGGCCGGTATTGGCTGCGATAAGCGGGCGTAATCACGTCCTCCGCCCGGACGACGGGAACGGGAATCAACAAAAGCGTCAAAAAAAGAGAAAGCAGTGTTTTCCGCATAAGGCGTCTCCTTTGGTAAAAGCATCATTGCAATTCTGCCCCGCGCTTGGGCGGGCGCAACTGAGGGGGAAAGCCGCGCTTTCCGGATTAAGTATACCATATCTTTTGGCCATTTGCAAATCAGACACATTTTTGTTACATTTCAGCCGCCCTCCTTTTCGGGCGGAATACGCTTATAAGCGGGAGACCAACAGGGGGAAATAAAAAGGGCTGATGCAGATGAAAATGCAACAGCCTTTTTCAGTTCGATTTCAATCCCGAAAAGCGTGAACAGGCGTCATAAACATTTTTGTGTCTTTGATCAAATATCCGTTGGCACGCTATTCCCTTCTTCTGTGTGCTGATCAGGACGCTGCACGGCATAGGTCATGGTTCCGGACTGCTGGACGCGCTCGCTGCCGTCTGGCAGGCGGACAGTCGCTTCGCAGTTGGCGGGCACGGTGACGGTGAAGACGGTTTCCCCGTCCTTCTTTTCCCAGCCGCTTTCGATGGTTCCGTAAATGCTGTCGTAGCTTGCTTTGGCAAAGTCCAGGTGTCCGCCGGGCCGGGGCGCGACCACGAAGCGGTTCTCCCATTCCACTTGGATGCCGCAGCAGGTGTCAAACAGCCATTTGCAGACAGCGCCCTTGGAATAGTGGTTCAGGCTGGCAATGCCCGCATCGCCTTTTGGCCCCTCCCAGGCTTCCCAGATGGTCATGGCCCCGCTCTTGGGCATGGACAGCCAGCCGGGGATTTCCTCGTTTTCCAGCAGACGGTAGGCGTATTCGATGTCCATATCCGCTAAAACATAGAGGATCATCGGCGTGGACAGAAAGCCGGTGCCGAGACGCCAGCCGTAATTGTCCAGCGCCCGGATCAGCCGCTTTTTCGCAAATTCGGTTTGCTCCTCGTTCAGGAGGTTCATGTACAGCGGACGCACCAGCTTGGCCTGCCGGTCGGTGTCCAGGGTGAATTTGGGCTTTGATACCATTTCCTGATAGGCTTTCTTCGCGCCCTCCGAGTATTCTTTGAGCCGCGGGATATATTCGTTTCTCCCTAATATGTCACAGATTTCGACCATCACGCCCAGCACCCAGGCGGTGTAGGCGGTGGATTCCTCGGGGTGCGGCTCGGCAAAGTCCGTCCAGACGAAGGCTTTCACGTCGTTGGGCTCCGCCCATTCGCCGTAGGACTGACCCGCGTTGACGGCGTATTTCCTGTTTTCTTTGGAAATGCCCAGGGGCTTGGCGTAAATGCCGCCCCACTTGCCGCAGCGGGAGATCATGAACGCTGCGTAGAGCAGCATATTTTCAAAGTTGTCCTTCAAAATCTGCCTGTCGCCGTATTTCTTGTAGAAACGGTACGGCATGAGAATGCCCACGTCCGCCCAGCCCACGGAGCCGTTCATCACGTTCATGAACCAATCCTCGTTGGCGTAAGGCGCGATCTGGGGCAGCTTGCCGTTTTTCCACTGCCGGTCGAACACGTCCCGCAGATGCTTCCGGGCGAAAGCGGCGTAGTCCGCCAGATAGCTGGCCGTGCCGAAGAACACCTGGCTGTCGCCCGTCCAGCCCATGCGCTCCCGGGTGGGGCAGTCGGAAGGCGAGAGCAGGCCCATTTCAAAGAAGGCTTCGCTCCATTCGCCGGGCTCGTCGTTCTCGTCCCACAGGCGGATCTTCCAGTTCACGCGCTCCCCGCTTGCCAATTCCTGGGGATAATACGCGCACATGGAATCGCCGACCGCCTTGCCGCTGTCCCACTTTTCGGTGACGATCTGGTAGGCGGTCTGCTTCACGCCGCCTTCGCAGGTCCATTGCAGCCGCGGGTGCTGAATATCAATGCCCATGGGGTTTACCAGGTATTCCGTTTTCAGGCGGGAAGCGATCATGGCTTTTCCTCCTTTTTTGCGTTGGCTGCTTCTGTCAGTTTCTTCGCCATACGCACCACACGGGATGCGTTGATCAAAAGCTGTTTTCTTGTGACGGCGCCTTCTTTCAGGCCGTTCAGCAGGGCTTTCAGGTCGCCGGGGCCGCCCGGCATCACCAGGTCGCCGCCCGCCGCCGCGATTCGCGCGGCGTTGGGCGCAGGATACTTTTTCTTTCCGGCGTTCAGGACGCCGATGATCCAGTCGGTCATCACAATGCCCCGGAAGCCGAACTCGCATCGCAGGATGTCTTCAATCAGGTCGCGATGCTCGGAAGTGTGCGTGCCGTTCAGCAGGTTGTAGGAGGTCATCAGCGCGTGGGGCTGGCTCTCCTTGACGGCGATTTCAAAACCCCGCAGGTAGATTTCCCGCATGGCCCGTTCGCTGACCAGGCTGTTGCTGCCGTAGCGGTTGGTTTCCTGGTTGTTGGCAGCAAAATGCTTGATGGTGGTTCCGCAGCTGGGATGCCGCTGGTCCATCCAGCCCTTGCTGGTGACCCGGAAGCCCGCCGCCTCCAAGCCGTCCTCCGCCGTGACGAATACGCGGGAATTGACCTCGCCCGAGCCGGTGCCGCCCTTCACCGTGCGCCGCGCCCCGCTGCCGTAGAGCGCCAGATCGCAAGGCGCGTCCAGGGGAAACGCGCCGTCGGTCTTTAACAGCACCGCGCATTCTCCGCCGAAGCGGCGCAGAAAAGCGCTGTGTTCTTTTTCATAATCGCTCATGTCGCTTTCTCCTGTTCCTTCTTACGCTTTGGCCTGTTCATGGCGGGCTTTGAGTTGCCGTAGGTGAAGCTGCCCGCGTTGTAATAGGCGGGGGCGGTGGTCAGGTCGTAGGCGTAAATATCCGTGAGGCGGCCGGAGGGGTTCACTTCGCCGGTTAGCGCCTTGCCCACGCTGTTGAAGCCAACCGCGCCGGGGCTGCCCACCCACAGGCAGGCGTCCACGCCCTCCACGAAGCCCAGCTCCATAGCGTTGGAGGAGTTAACGAGGACGATGACCTTTTCGTTCCTTTCGCCAGCGGCAGCGCGCCGTTCTCGTTCCGCAGCAGCACGATGCCCTCGCTCTCCAGCGCTTCGGCCATGCGCAGGCTCTGTTCCGTGGCGTCGGCCACGCTGAGGATCTCGGCGCTTTCAACGTTTTTCTTGCCCGTGAGTAACGGATTCAGATTCGCACCCATGAAGGATGTGATCATGGGATTGAGCGTTGAGCACGCGATGTTCACCGCCAGCGCCGCGATCAGCAGCAGCGCGATGGCAATGATTTTTCCTTTGTTGCCCTTCTTCATGGTTTGATCTCCTTTCCATGCGGCAGAAAAGTAAATTTCAGCATGACCATTATAACAATTATTCCTGAAAAAGTATTGCAGAAGTGTCGCGCTTTTCGTATAATATGTCGCGAGTGAAGATGAAAACATGGAAAACGAGGATTATTTGTATCTTTGCACCATGATCGGGAACCTGTCCGGCGTACCGGTGCGGCTGTACGAAGAAGAAAAGCCGGTATATTTCCACAGCCTGGTAGCCTTGCCTAAAGACCCTTTCCAGCTGGTGCGGGAAAAAAGCTTTCCCTCACCGACCGTGTGGGTTTTTATGTGACGCCGCGCTTTTTCTATTACGGCATCGTGGTCAGCGGCAGCACGCGCATGATCGTGGGCCCCAGCCGGCAGACCGCCGCCTCGGATCAGGAATTGAAAGACATCGCCTTTGAGCTGGATATCCGGCAGGACGACGTGGCGGAATTCGTGTCCGGCATGAAGCAGATCATCCGTCTGCCGATGGAGAGCATGATGCAGATGATGTGCGCCGTGAATTTCATGGTGAACGGGGAAAAGCTGAACCTGAACGACATCGTGGGCGGCGGGGACAATCCCTTCGGCATGGAGGAAGCGCGGGCGGAGCAGCGCATGGCGGAAATGGAATCCACCTCGGAAACGCTGCACAATTCCCTGGCTGTGGAACAGACGCTGATGAACATCATCCGCAAGGGGGACGTGGCCGCCCTGGAAGCCTTCGTGCAGGACGCGCCCGCCGTGTGCCCCGGCATGATGGCGCAGGAACAATTGCGGCAGGCCAAAAACACCTTTATCGTCGCCACCGCCGAATCCTGCCGCGCCGCCATTCGGGGCGGCATGGACGTGGAGGACGCCCTCACCAGCAGCGACGCTTACATCCAGGAGTGCGAAATGCTCACGGACATGCACCGCATCACCCAGCTGCAATACGATATGGTGCTGTATTACACCCGGCAGGTGGAACGGGTGCGCCGGGGCCATTACGCCACCGACCTGGTGCGGAACGTGGCAAACTACGTGCAGCATCATCTGTCCGAAGCCATCACCACCGACCAGATCGCCGAGCACTGCTTCCTGAGCCGCCAGCACCTGTCCCGCCGCTTCACCCAGGAGGCGGGCATTCCCCTGGCCGCTTTTGTGCGCAATGAAAAAGTGGAGGAAGCGAAACGCCTCCTCCGCTATACGGACAAAACCGTGTCCGCCATCGGCTTGTATCTGAGCTTTTCCAGCCAGGGCCATTTTGTCCGCGTGTTCAAGGAAACCGTGGGCATGACGCCGAAAGAGTATCGGGAAAAGAAACGGGGATAATCAGGTTTTTTCCCGCTTTGTTTGCCCGATGAAGAGATGGAGCGCAGGCCGTCTTTGGCCCCGAAAGCGGCTGCGAGCTACGGGTTATTTCTACGGAAGGATGGAAAAAGAATGATCAGGAATGTCGCCATCGTAAGCCTTTCCAGCGGGATCGTGGGAGAGCCGTTCGTTCAGTTTGAGGTGGAAATCGGCCTGCGCAGGCTGAAGGATTACGGCCTCAACGTGAAATTTATGCCGCACGCGCGCATGGGCCTGGAATATGTGAAGGCGCACCCGGAGAAGCGGGCGGAGGATCTTTTGCGGGCGTTCCGCGATCCCGAGGTCGATATGATCCTGTGCGCCAGCGGCGGCGACGATACCTACCGCCTGCTGCCTTACCTGTTTGACCATCATGAGCTGGCGGACGCGGTCACGGACAAGGTGTTCCTCGGCTTTTCCGATACCACCATCAATCACCTGATGCTGCACAAGGTCGGGCTGCGCACCTTCTACGGGCAGGCTTTCCTTGCGGATATTTGCGAGCTGGGCCCGGAAATGCACCCCTATACCCGGAAGTATTTTGAAGAACTGATCACCACCGGCGGCATCCGGGAAGTCACGCCCAGCGGTGTGTGGTATGAGGAGAGGAAACAATTCACGCCCGACCAGGCGGGGAAGCCTGTGCCCAGCCACCCCAACCGGGGCTTTGAACTGCTCCAGGGCGCGCCGGTGTTTTCCGGCAAAATTCTGGGCGGCTGCATTGATTCGCTCTATGACTTTTTCGACGGAGAGCGGTATGCGGACATGCCGGTTCTGTGCGAAAAGTATCATCTGTTCCCCGACGCGGCGGACTGGAAGGGGCGCATCCTGCTGCTGGAATCCAGCGAGGAAATGCCCGCGCCCGAAAAATACCGCAAGGCGCTGGAATACCTGAAAGGAACGGGCGTGTTTGGCGCGGTGTCCGGCGTGCTGGCCGGGAAGCCCATGAACGAAACCTACGCGGAAGAATACAAGCGGCTGCTGGTCGAAGTGATCGGCAGGCCCGATCTTCCGATTGTTTTCAACCTGAACATCGGCCACGCCATGCCCCGCTGCATCATGCCCTTCGGCGTGGAAGCCCGGGTGGACGCCGAACAGCAGGTGATCCGGTTCGGCGAATGACAGAAGACCAAAGGAGTGAACATCTTACATGGACAGGGAACAGTTCATGAAACGCTGTTATGAATTGGCGATCCGGGCGGGAAAGAAAGGCTTTGACACGTTCGGCGCCGTGCTCGTTCACAACGGAGAAATTTTGGAAGAAGCGGAAAACACAGCGGATTGGAGCAAAGGCATCTTCGGCCACGCGGAATTCAATTTGGTTCATCAATGCGCCAACCGCTATCCGGATGCCGTTTTGAAAGAATCCACGCTGTATACAAGCTGCGCTCCGTGTGAACGCTGCCTTTGCGCAATCGCGTCCCTGGGGGTCGAAAACGTGGTCTTCGGCGTTTCCTACGAAGCGTTTTCCCAATTGACGCCCGGCGACGCGGTTCCGGTTGACAGAGAGGGCCTGCTTCAAAAGCTCGGCATCCGGATGAAACTGACTGGCCCGGTGCTTGAGGAAGAAGGCATGCATGTCTTTGAATGGTGGGGCGGCGAATACCGGCCGCTGGAAGAATTGATTGCGGAAATGGCGGAGGTAAAAGCCAAGAACCGGAACCAAGCCGGCCTGCCGCAAGAGGAGGAGAACCATGGACCATTATCGGATCATTGACCGGGAGACCCAAAGCCTTCCCCTGAGGGGAAGGTGGGCCGCGAAGCGGGTCGGATGAGGTGGCTTATGCTGTGAAAACACCTCATCAGTCAGGCTTCGCCTGACAGCTTCCTCTCAAGGGGAAGCCTTTTGGATTGCGTCTCCATCTCTTTGTTATCATTGGGTTATTCATGCGTATGCCATGCAGCGCTCCATTTCCCCTATTTACTCCTCCGCCTTTTTATGGTAAAATGCGAAACGGTACACAGGGCAAGGATTTCCACGCGGAGAAGCGGCCATTCGCCATTGCGGCCCGGCTGAAAACACGAAAAGGAGAAGGAGCGGACGGATGAATCCCCCATGGGGCTTCCGCATCCCGGAAAAACGGTATGGAAAAAAGCTATAAGCTGCTGATTATCAACCCCGGTTCCACCTCTACCAAGATCAGCCTCTTCGTCAACGAAAAAGAGCTGTATGAAAGAAGCCAGTTCCACGACGCGCCGGTACTGCTGCAATATCCCCATGTCAACGGCCAGGTGCCTTTTCGGTATCAGGTCATTTTGGATATGCTGAAAAAGGAAGGGACTGACCCTTCCGAAATTGACGTGTTTGTCGGCCGCGGCGGCAGCGCCTGCACGCAGCCCAGCGGCGTGACGGTGATCGACCAGAAGCTGTATGACGACACCGAAGCTGCGGTGGGCGGCAGCGAGCACGCCGCGAAGCTGGGCGTGATGCTGGCCTGGAAATTTGCCCTTGCCTATCATAAGCCCGCCTACACGCTGAACCCCACCAACGTGGACGAATACTGCGATTACGCGCGGCTGACCGGCATCCGCGGCCTGTACCGCACCCCGCACTCCCACGTGCTGAATCCCAAAGCGGTGGCGGAGGCCCACGCCGAAGCCATGGGCAGGCGGTACGAGGACTGCAATTTCATCGTCGGCCACATTGACGGCGGCGTAACCGTCAGCGCGCATGACCATGGCCGCATGATCGACGGCACCATGGGCGCCGACGGCGACGGCCCCTTCGCCCCCACCCGGATCGGCAGCGTGCCGGTGCTGGAGCTGCTGGACTACCTGGAATCCCATGGCGACATCCAGCAAACCGTCGACGATGTGCGGCGGATGTGCTCACGCTCCGGCGGGTTCGTCAGCCTGTTCGGCACGTCCAATTCCGACACCGTTCACGCGCTGGTGGAGCAGGGGGACAAGAAAGCGGCGCTGGTCTGGAATACCATGATCTACCAGATCTGCAAGAGCATTGGCGCCATGAGCGCCGTGCTGTGCGGTAAAGTGGATGCCATTTTGCTGACCGGCGGGCTGATGCGCTTTGACGACATCACCGCGGGCATCCGGGAACGCTGCGGCTGGATCGCTCCCATCCATGTGTATCCGGGCGAAATGGAGCAGGAGGCGATGGCTTTCCCGGTGCTCAAGGTCCTGCGGGGCCAGGCGCAGGCGAAGACCTACAGCGGAAAAAACGTGTGGCAGGGCTTTGAGGGCGTGACGTTCTGAGCCGACGCTTCACCGCTTTGGACGTTTCTGCCGCCTCTCGTCCCTCGCCAGCGACCACTTTGTCAGCAGGAACAAAAACAGGAAAAGACCGCCGATGACCGCCCCGGCCCCGCCGATGCCCACCAGCGTTCTGTTTGGATGCGTCACCATGCCGGAAAACCATCGGCTGATCGGGATCTCATCCCCGACCTGTGGCAGCTGATGCGGGTTGGTGCTGGAAAAGAGGACGATGGCCGTCTGCCCGTCGCCGTAACTGACCTCCAGCTTTTCCCGATACACCGCGCTTGTATGGCCCCGCGCCATTTTTCTGGAAGGCGTGTACGTGTTTTCCACCACGGACAGCACCGTGGCGGGGCAGGAAGGCTGGGCATAGCTGAAAAGAACGATCAACAGGCCGACGGCAACAAGGGCGATGGGTACACCCCAAATGATTTTTTTGATCATGGTTTTCCCCTTTATCTTTCTCGCAAACTGTGCAATGCCGTTCCGTTTTTCAAAAGTATTTTACCATAAGAAGCGGCAGGCTGTCCACAGGCATTTTGCCCTCTGCGCTTTGTATCCGGCCATCGCAGAGAAAACCGGCAAAATTATCTGAAAAAAAGGCTTGCCAGCGCGGAAAAACTGTGTTATAATATCCGCTGTTGTGACTAACGGGCGGTCCGCTGCGGGCACGAAAGATTGCCGCGCATGAACGTCTATGAGGGAAGGAGGACACCATTCATGAGCGAAATCATCCGTTCGATCGAACAGGCACAGCTCCGTACCGATCTGCCCAGCTTCAACGTTGGCGATACGCTCCGCGTATTCGTGAAGGTTGTGGAAGGCAGCCGCGAACGTCTTCAGGCGTTTGAGGGTACTGTGATTGCCAAGCGCAACGGCTCCAGCCGGGAAACCTTCACCGTTCGCCGCGTGTCTTACGGCATCGGCGTGGAACGCACTTTCCCGCTGCATTCTCCCCGCGTTGACCATATCGAGGTCATCCGCCGCGGTAAGGTTCGCAGGGCCAAGCTGTATTATCTGCGCGATTTGCAGGGCAAGGCCGCCAAGATCAAGGAAGCCGGCCGCCGCTGATTCCTTTCGGAAAAAGAAGGGACTGCTGCAGAAGAATCAATTCTGCGGTAGCCCCTTTTTCTGTACACAAAAAAGAGCTTTCTTCCGCCTCTTCGGCGGCTGAAAGCTCCTTTTTTGTGTGCGTATGGGCTCCCCCAACAAATACCCGAACATTCAGCGGGCGATCAATCGAACCTTGATACAGCAACCGGCTTCATGCCTTGCCCGGAACGATCTTCCGTCCCGCGTCGCTGTTCAAGTATTCATCGGGGGAGCAATGATATGGGAGAGATTATTCGTTGTCCGCGGTCACGGCCTTGGCGGCGGTGCGGCCGGAAACGAAGATTTCCACGATGGCGTTGCCGCCCAGGCGGTTGCCGCCGTGGATACCGCCGGTGACTTCGCCCGCGGCGTAGAGGCCGGGGATGATTTCGCCGTCAGCGGTCAGCACGTGGCGGTCGGTGTCGACCATCAGGCCGCCCATGGTGTGGTGGGTGGAGGGGGCCATGAGGCGCACGATCAGCCGGGTGTTTTCCAGATCGTAGGTGTCGGGCAGGTACTTGCCGTTGTCGTCCTTCTGCACGTTGCCGATGGTGCGGGAAGCGATGGCCTTGCCCACGTCGGGATATTCGCCCTGGCCCATCACGGCCTTGTCGTAAGCCTTCACGGTTTCCAGCACGGTGGCGGGATCAGCGGTGACGCCGGCCATTTCGGGACGGGCGAACAGTTCGGTCAGGGCTTCCACGGTGCCCTGGATATGGTAGTAGCGGCCTTCATAGTCGCTGGCTGCGAGCTGCGCCACGGGCGGGCCGGGAATGGGCTGGGCTTCGTTATAGATTTCCAGGAATACGCCCTTGGTGCCGTTGATCTCGATGCCGTTGCGGAATTCCGCCAGGCTCAGCACGTCGCGCTCGGAACCTTCATCCACGAAGCGGTGGCCGGTGGTGGGGTTGATCCAGCAGGCGTAGTTGCCGCCGCCGAAGGCCAGGTTGCCGTTGTCCACCCAGGAGATGGGCATCAGCGCCGAAGGCCAGGTTGCCGTTGTCCACCCAGGAGATGGGCATCAGCTGGGTGAAGCCCAGGCCGGTGGTGCCGGCACCGATGGTTTCCGCGATGGTGATGCCGTCGCCCTGGAGGGAGGAGCGGTTGGTGGTCTTGGTGGCCTTGGAAAGGTATTCGGTGCTCCAGTACACGTTGGCGTCCAGCACCTTGTCGATGTTCGCGGCATAGCCGCCGGTGGCGAGGATGACGCCCTTCCTGGCGTGGGCGCTCACTTCGGTGCCGTCGTACATATGCGCGCCTACGCCGATGACGCGGCCGGTGTCGTCCAGGATGAGGCCGTCGGCAGTGGTGCGGGTCATGATCTTGTTCTGGCTGTTGGCTTCATAGATGGTCTTCATGGGCGCGGCGAAGTAGCTGCCCCAGCGGCCCATCTCGGGATTGCCGTCGCCGTCCAGGTCAACGGTGGAGCCGATGAACTCGTTTTCACGATACCACAGCGCGCCGATCAGGGTGGGCTGGGTGTTCTCGATGAAGGTAGCGCCCTGGGCTTCCAGCCATTCCTTGAGGCCCTGGCCGCCGGTGATGAACTGCTTGACCAGGTCCACGTCGCCGTAGATCCAGGAGCTGCCGTCGGCGCTGGGACGCAGGCCGCCGTAGTAGGTCTGGAAGATGTGCAGGTTGATGGTGGAGAACAGGGTCAGCTGGCTTTCGTCCTTGCCGGCGGCCAACTGGGGCGCGGCCCAGACGAAGTATTCGCGGATCTCGGATTTGAGGGCCTGCAGCACGGGCAGGTATTCGGCGTGCACGCCGTGCTTGCTCAGCTCCAGCGCGTCGCCCGCCACGAACTCATGATCCTTGTAGTATTCCTCGTCGAAGGGTTCTTCGCTCCAGTTGAGGATCATTTTCAGTTCGTTGATGCAGCCCTGCACGGACTTGACCTTATCGTAGGTTTCGCCGTTGAAGGCATAGGTGCCGGTGGTGGCGTCGGGATCGGCGGGATCCCAGACCAGGTAAGGCATCACGCTCTGGTACTGGCCGCCGGAAACGAGGGTGTTGCCGCCCACTTCGGCGTTCTTTTCGATGACCAGCACGGTGTTGCCGTCCTGGGCGGCCTGGGCCGCGGCGGCAATGCCAGCGCCGCCGGCGCCGACCACGACCACGTCATATTCCAGGTACATTTCATCTTTGGCGGTGTGCTCCACCTTGGCGGCCTTGAAGGCGTCCAGATCGGTGCAGCCCGCCTGCTCGGCGGCGTCGTTCACGGCGGTGCGCAGGGCGCGGGAGGAGAAGGTAGCGCCGGACACGCCGTCCACGCCGGAGCCGTTGGCTTCGAGCATTTCGGGGATCATGATGTCAAAGGCCACGTCGCCCACATGCTCGGTTTCCACGGTGGAGACGATTTCGATCTTTTCGATCTTGTCTTCCGCGAAGGTCACCTTCACGGTGGTGGGGCCGTTGTAGCCCGCGGCGGTGGCTTCATATTCGCCAGGGGTGAAGGTCATGGCCGCGGCTTCGTCAGCGGCGGGGGCTTCGCCCTTCGCCTGGGCCAGGGCCTTGGCGACGGCTTCCTTCACGGCGGTGGAGGTGACAGTCGCGCCCACCATGCCGTCCACGGCGTCCGCGTCGGCCTTGCCGGGATAGGCTTCCGCCATGGCGGGCATGGCAGCGCCGCCCAGGGCGGGAGTTTCGTCGTTGCCCACGATTTCGATGGCGGTGATGGCCTTGTCGTCCACGGTGACAACGACCTTCACTTCGCCGCCGAAGCCCTGGGCCGCGGCTTCATAGGTGCCGGGGGTGAAGGGGCCGGCTTCCGCGGCGGGAGCGGCTGCTTCCTCAGCGGCAGGAGCTTCTTCAGCAGCGGGAGCTTCCGCAGCCTTGGCTTCGGTGGCGGCGTTGGTGCCCGCGATGGAACCGAACACCAGGAAGTCGGTCATGGCGTTGCCGCCCAGGCGGTTGCCCGCGTGGATGCCGCCGCAGACCTCACCAGCCGCGTACAGGCCGGGGATGATGTTGCCGTCGGTATTGATCACATGGGTGTCGGGGTCGATCTTCACGCCGCCCATGGTGTGGTGCAGGGAGGGAGAACGGGGCGTGGCGACGAAGGGAGCCGTGTCGATCTTTTCACCGAACAGGGGCTTGCCGAAGTCTTCGTCCACCTGGTTTTCCACGAAGGTGTTGTAGCGGTCGATGGTTTCAATAAAGGCATCCGCTGGAATGCCCAGCTTGTTGGCCAGTTCTTCCAGCGTGTCGGCGGATACCACGTTGCCCGCCGCTTCCATGGAAGCGATGCGGTCGGGGTTGTTGGCGATCTTGGCGTCGCAGATGATGTAGAAGATGCCGTCGGTCTGGTCCAGGGCGGCCTTGGAAAGCACGTCGCGCTCAGCGTATTCGTTCACGTAGCGCTTGCCTTCCTTGTTCACGAACACCTGGGTTTCAGCGCTGCCCCAGATGCCGGAGAACAGGGAGCCGTCCACGGGATGGGAGGAGGGCATCAGCTGGGAGAATCCCATGCCCACCAGATCCGCGCCGATTTCCTTGGCCATGTTGATGCCGTCGCCGGTGATGCCCGCCGCGTTGGTGGAGGGCATGGTGGGGGACAGGCCGGGCCAGTAGTTGTTGTATTCCACCACCATGGGGGCGTTGGCGGAGAAGCCGCCGGTGGCCAGCACCACGCCGGAATCGGCGTGCAGGGTGACCTTCGCGCCGTCGCTGGTTTCAGCGTTCACGCCGGTCACGCGGCCGTCGTCCACGATGAAGGAGGTGCCCTTGGTGCTCAGCATGATTTCCACGCCGGCGTCCCGGGCGGCCTTTTCCAGGATGGGGATGATGTTGCCGTTGGTCAGGCTGTGGGAACGGGGCCACATCGCGCCCAGGATGGTGTGGGTTTCATCGCCCCACTGCACGCCGATGCTCTCCGCCCAGTCCAGGGCCGCGTCCGCGCTGTGGGCGAACACGTCGATCAGCGCCAGGTCGGGAGAAATCTTGGTGCCATCCAGGCCGGTACGGGTGCCGCCCAGGTAGCAGTGCAGCATGTGCAGCTCAGGGGTATCGAACAGGTAGGTTTCCCCGCTGGCCAGGTATTCCTTGATCTGGCCCTGGACGGTGGTGAGCACCTCGCCGAAGTCGCCGAAATCTTCGGGCTTCAGGTCGAGATAGCTTTCCAGTTCCTTGCGCAGGGTGTCGCTCATCTGCTGGTTATGCTGGCGTTCGGGGTCGGCCGCGTTGAAGCCCTGGCCGGCGATGAGGGTGTTGCCGCCCAGCGCCGCGGTCTTTTCGATCAGCACGACCTTCGCGCCCGCCTGGGCCGCGCGGATGGAAGCGGTCAGGCCCGCGCCGCCGCCGCCCACGACCACCACGTCATAGGTGGCGTCGATGTCTTCGCTCTTTTCAGCGGCGGGAGCTTTCAGCTCGGAGAAAGCGGCTTCGTCCAGGCCGGCCTTCTTGATGGCGTCCAGCACAGCCATCTGGATACCGCCCTGGGTCAGGGTCGCGCCGGTCTTGATGTCAATGTTGGCGCTCTGCAGATCAACGATCAGGCCGGGGATTTTTTCCACGGCGGGGTCGCTGATGCCCGGGTCGTCGCCGTTCTTGGTGACGCGCACGTCGGTCAGCTTGCCTTCGGCGTCCACGTCCACTTCCACTTCGATGGATCCGGCGCCGTTCTTGCCGTCGCCCACGCCGGTGAACGTACCGGCTTCAGCGGAAGCAAAGCTCATCATGGAAAACAGCATGACGAGCGCCAGAAGCAGGGAAAGATACTTCTTCATGAAATTCCTCCTTTTTTTATATAACGATCTTGAGAACCATCCATTATTATAACAGAAAGTGCATAGCTTGTAAATATACTGTTCCTTTTGTTTTTTACAGGAGAATTTTACCAAATAAACACAGAACAGATACAGAATTATTTTCGGCAATTGCCTTGCGGATGATTTCTTTTTATGCGGAAGTATGCTATAATAAATGCAGTTGCCCGGCGGCATGGTGCCGGACAAGAGGATGAAGCGGCGTTTCGTCCCCCTGAATCGCGCTGGAATGCCAGCTGAATCAAAAGGAATCAAATGACGAAAAGCGAGTTGGATGATTAAATGAAGAAACTGCTGACGATGCTGTGCGCCCTTGTCCTGCTGGCGCTTTCCTGCTTCCCGGTGCTGGCGGACGCTCCTTCCATCGCGGTGGAGGACGGCGGCCTGACGGTGAAATACAGCAATCCGAACGCCCAGGGCGGCTACACCTATGTGCTGCTGGACGAGACGGAGCGCATCGCGCTGGTGGAAATCAACGCGGGGGAGACCTGGACGCCCGACTGGACGGAAGAAGGCCGTTTCAAAGTGCTGGCCTATTATCAGGATGCCGAGGGCAACACGCGGAGCGAAGGATCGGATTTCACGGAGATCCGGTTCCCGGTGAAAATTGAACCCTTGTCTCTGGACGATTTTCTGGACGATACCAGCGCCGCCCTGCCCTCTACCTATATGAATCCCGTTGAATACGGCGTGCCCACGCCTGTGCCCGTTCCCACGCAGGCGCCTGTCATAAGGAACGCGGCTCAGCCCGGAACACCCCTGTACACGCTGGCGCCTTTGCAGCCGGTGGCCACCGCCGTGCCTGCACCCGTTGCCACACAGCCTGTTTCTTACCCTGGCACCAAATCCTGCTTTGAGCATAAGGACATCCGCATCCGCATTTCGGATAATGACGCCCATGCTGCCAGCGTCGGCCGCTCCGGGCCCGGCACTGAAATGCCCCAGGTGGCCACGCTGAATATCGGTGAAATCTTCCAGGTGCTGGATTGCCGCATCGTGGAAAAGGGCAACGTGCATTGGTTCATGGTCAACAAAAACGGCGTGTACTGCTGGGTCGCCTCCGGGCGGTGCGAACGGTATTGATCTGACGGGCTGACCAGCCGTATGGAAAATGAGCGTTCCGCCCATCCGGGGGAAACGCTCATTTTTCTGTGAAACGTGTTTTTTGCTTCGATGAAATCAGGAGATACAGAGGAGGACAGCCATGCGCGCCATCATTGTGACCGGCCTGGTTTCCGTGATCTGCTGGGGCGTGTTCCTGCTTTTCCTCAGCAGGGACAGGAGCAGATACCGCAATTGCTATCTGCTGTTTATCGCGCTGGTCTCGGTCATTCCGTTTCTCCTGAGTTTAGCCGGTTCGTACAGGCGGAACTCGGCTGCGGTCATGGTCAACCTCTTTCTGGCGGGCATTTTGATCGTGCCGTTTTTCCTGATTCATAACGGCATCGTCATGATCCGGAAAGAGGGAAGGCATCTGTCCCAGCTGCTGTCCCTTGCCCTGGGAATCGCCATCCTGCTCGGAGAAGCGGCGTCTGCCGTGACCATCGCCGGTTTTTACCGGGCCGACCAGTTTCCGACAATCGAAGATTTTTATCATTCGGCCCATTATGTGATCGGCGCCATCATCAGCGTGACCGTGATCTACGGCTCCGCGGCGTTCCTGATTTTTCTGCTGTACACGCTGTTCCTGCAATTGATTCCCCGAAAGAAGGATTTTGATTTCGTCATCATTCACGGGGCTGGGTTGCTGAAGGGGGAAAAAGTGTCCAAGCTGCTGTCGGACCGCCTGGACAAAGCCATCGAGGTGTACCGCAAGGACCCGACCCCGCCCAAGCTGATTCCTTCCGGCGGGCAGGGCGCGGACGAGAAGTTCTCCGAAGCGGAGGCCATGAAGAATTACCTGACGGCCCACGGCATTCCGGAAGCGGACATTTTGATGGAAGACGCCTCCACCACGACCCTGGAAAACCTGC
Source organism: uncultured Eubacteriales bacterium (assembly GCA_902795275.1). Lineage (GTDB taxonomy): Bacteria > Bacillota > Clostridia > Christensenellales > Aristaeellaceae > RUG563. The sequence goes on from CADBKQ010000015.1 coordinate 61,405, forward strand.
AATACTCCAAGCGGATCCTGGACGGCATGGAGGGCAGAAAATACACGGCGCTCGTGACCAGCAACTACCATGTTTACCGCGCACTCCGGTATTGCCGGAAAATCGGCCTCCAATGCACTGGCATCGGCAGCCATGTGGCACTCTATTACTGGCCCAGCGCGTTGATTCGGGAGTTCATCGCCATCCACGTGGAAAAAAAGCACGCCGTGCTGTTTGTCGCCGGGTGGCTCCTTTGCATCGCGGCCTTGTTTATTCCGCTGATGCATTAGATTTTTCGTCTGATACTTTTCTAAATTTCTACAGTTTTATTGCGAAGGGTAACGGAGCAGGGGCCTGTGCGGCCCCTGAACCCCGCACCAGGGCGGTGAGTATCCGCGACCTCAATCGGCGCAAGTCCGCTTCATGCGGACATTGCTTGTTTCGGTCGATCTCAGCCCGGACAAAATACCCGCCACAGGCGGTTGTCCGGGCTTCGTCCCTGGACCCGCATTTGCGGTTGTTGCTTGCATTGCTGACCGAGCTTAGTTCCCGCTATTGCGTGGAGGAACGCGGAAGTCAGGCTTGGTGCCGTTGTGCTTCTGGCCCGGCGGCGAAGCCGCCAGCCCGGATGCTTCGCATCCGAGGAAAGCCTGGGAATAATCCCCAGGGAAAAGCGAGCTTTTCCCCTGGGATTTTCCCGGCTTTCTTGGGCCAGAAGCCCTCTATCTTTCGTAAACCCCAGCGCAGCAGGCGAAGATTGTCGATTTCTTCCAACGGCGTTATATCGCCAGTTGCGGGTCCAGGGGGATCATCCCCCTGGTGGGGTCTGGGGTGAAACCCCAGCGTTGCCATCTTGTTTGATTTGTACCCTTAATTCTTTAGAAGAAGAACAGTATGAGCATTTGAAAAGGGACGCCGTTTTTCCGGCGTCCCATATTTTTTGAATGGATGCTGCTTGGGTCAGGAAGTCGTTCTGGCTTTCTTTTTGCGGCTGGAGAGCACGACGCTTTGCAGCAGGATGAACAGGCCCAGCATAGCGCCGTTGGCCATTTCCTGCCACCAGGATTCGTTCAGGGGGCTCAGGGCGATGATCTTCTGGATGGTAGCCAGGATCATGGTGCCGAAGAAGGTGCCGATCACGTTGCCGACGCCGCCGGTCAGCAGGGTGCCGCCGATGATGGAAGCGGCGATGGCGTCCATCTCGCTGCGCATGGCCACGCTGGCGTTGCCGGCCGGCTTATGCATCAGGAACACAAAGCCCGCCAGACCGCTGAGCAAGCCGCTGATCACGTAGCTGATAAAGCGGGTGCGCTTCACGTTGATGCCCAGCATCAGGGCGCTTTGCTGGTTGCCGCCCAAAGCATAGATGTGGCGGCCCAGCTTCGCGTTGCGCAGCATGAAATAAACCAGCACCACGATGAGCAGCGCCACGACGGCCCCGATTTCCAGCTTGGCGGGAATCAGATTGCCGTTCTTGGCGGTGTAGCCCAGCCAGGGAATGGCGAGGCGGTTTTTCACCAGCGCCAGGAAGCCTTCGTGCGTCACCTTCACGGGATTGACGGACAGCATCGTGGTCAGGCCCCTGGACAGGAACATGCCCGCCAGGGTGACGATGAAGGGCTGAATCTCCAGATAGCTGATCAGGAAGCCTTGCAGCACGCCGAAGGCCAGGCCGATGCCCAGCGCCAGCAGAAGGGTGAGCAGGATGCCGAGCGGCCCGTTCTGAATGCCGGAATTGTTCAGGAACAGGGCGCAGGCCATAACGGTCAGGCCGATCACGCCGCCCACGCTGATGTTGATGCCGCCGCCGATCATGACGATGGTGAGCGAGCAGGAAATGATGATCAGCGCCGCGTTGTCGTTCAGCAGGTCAAAGAACTGCTGGGTGCGCAGGAAGCCGCCGCCCATAAAGATCATGGCCGCGGCATACATGACCGCGAAAATGCCGATGGTGATGGTCATCAGCAGCTGGGAATCCGTCAGGGGTTCACGGCGTCTTTTACTCACGGAAGCTTTTTTCATCGACATCTCAATTCACCCCCTTTGCGGAAGCCGGTTTCAAACCGCCGGAGCGAATGCGGTGCCACAGGGCGGTCAGCTTTTGTTTCACCACGGGAGAACCCGCCATCACGATAATGATGATCACGATGGCCTTGTACGCCTTGATATTCACGGGGTCCACGCGCATGGCCAGCAGGGTGGTGGTGAGCATCTGGATGATGTAAGCGCCCAGGATGCTGCCGCTGATCTTGAACCGTCCGCCGCCCAGGTTGTTGCCGCCGATGGCGACGGCCAGGATGGCGTCCATTTCAATGTCGATCAGCAGGGTCTTGTGGCTCACCTGGCCCATGCGGCAGGTGCCGATGATGCCCGCTACCGCCACGCAGATGCCCAGGATCACGAAGGACAGCATCTTGATGCCGACGGGGTTGATGCCGTTTAGCCGGGCCGCGCCCTGGTTGACGCCCACGGATTCGGTGTAAAGCCGCAGGGTGGTCAGCCGGAAGATGAGGGTCAATATCAGGCCCACCAGCACCACGCCGAAGATGGGCGTGGGAATCGGTATGCCGGGAATCGTCATGCCCATGGAATTGATGATCGGGCTGTCGATCTGCGGCGTGGCGCTGCCTACGATCCAGTACGCGATGGATCGGCCGCAGGAGAACAGGATCAGGGTGGCGATCATGGGCTGAATTTTGAACACGGCCACAAGCGCGCCGTTAAAGGATTTGAACAGGATGGTGACGAGGCAGCAGGCCAGGATAGCCAGAATCAGGGTGCCGAAGTTGATGTCGGGGAAGGCCTTGAGGGTTTTCACGAAGATGCTGCCCGCGATGGTGCCGACTGCGCCGACCGAAATATCCTGGCCGCCGCAGGCCGCCGTGACCAGCGTCATGCCCATGGCGATGATAGCCAGCTCGCTGGCGCTGTCGATGATGCTGATGATGTTGCCGGTGAGCACCTTGTTGCCGCTGTTGTTCACGGCGACGCCGATGGAATAGAACCCGGGATCACGAATCAGGTTGAATATAAGCAGGATGGCCAAGGCCACCAGCGGGATCAGGAGCTGACCCACGCCGCCTTTTTTTATGATTCTTTTGTTCATTGCCGCACCCCTCCCGCAATGGTCTTCATCACATGCGCCTGCGTCAGCTCGTCCCCGGTCAGCTCGCCCACGATGTTGCGGTCACGCATCACAATCAGCCGGGAGCAGGTGCGCAGCATTTCTTCAATCTCGGAAGAAATGAAGGTGACGCTCATGTTTTCCTCCGCCAGTTTCAGCACCAGCTTCTGAATTTCCAGCTTGGTGCCCACGTCGATGCCGCGGGTGGGCTCGTCCAGAATCAGATAGTCGGGATGCGTGAGCAGCCACCGGGCCAGGATGACCTTCTGCTGGTTGCCGCCCGACAGGCTGCCCACCGGCGTATCCTTGCTGGCGGTTTTGATGCTCAGGGCTTTGACGTATTCATCGGCAAACTTTTCCATGTCGCTTCGCCGCATGGGATGGAAGAAGCCCTTCATCACCTGCATGGCCAGGATGATATTGTCCCGGACGCTCAGGTCGGCGATGATGCCGTCCCGCTTGCGGTCCTCAGGCAGGTAGCCGATGCCGTTCTTCATGGCGTCGTGGGGCTTGGCAATCTTGACCTCTTTGCCGTGCACTTTCACCCTGCCGCCCGTCACCCGGTCCGCGCCGAAAATGGCGCGCACGCTCTCGCTTCGCCCGGAACCCAGCAGCCCCGTGAAGCCGTTCACTTCGCCCTTGCGGATCCGGAAGTTGAAGGGCTTGCTGTCCGAACTGGAGAGGCGCTCGGCTTCGTAAACGGTTTCTTCGCCCGGCACGCTCTTCTGCCCGAGCTGCTCCAGCTGGGCCATGTCGTTCAGATCCTTGCCCATCATCTTGGCCACCAGCTCCACCTGGGGCAGCTCCTGCACCGGGTATTCGCCCACCAGCTCGCCGTTGCGCAGCACGGTGATCCGGTCGCTGACAGCGTAGACCTGCTCCAGGAAGTGGGTGACGAACACGATGCCGACGCCGCGGTTTTTCAGGTCGCGCATCAGGCCGAACAGCATCTCCACTTCTTTTTCATCCAGGGAGGAGGTGGGCTCGTCCAGGATCAGCACTTTACAGTTCATGTCCACGGCCCGGGCGATGGCCACCATCTGCTGCACGGCCAGGGAGCAGGAGGAAAGCTCCTGCCTGGGACGCGCGGGAATGCCCAGATTGTTTAAAATGGCGGCGGCCTTTTTTTCATAGTCCTTCCAATGGACGACCATTTCTTCATCCCTGCCGATGAACATGTTTTCCGCCACCGTCAGGTTGGGGCACAGGGTTATTTCCTGATAAACGGTGCTGATTCCCGCGTTCTGGGCGTCCTGGGGAGAGTGGATGTGGGCCTCGCCTTCGATGCCCTCGATGTGGATACTGCCCTCTTCCTTCTCATATACGCCGGTCAGCACCTTGATCAGGGTGGATTTCCCCGCGCCGTTCTCGCCCATCAGGGCGTGGATCTCGCCCTTGCGCAGGGTAAAGTCCACGTGATTGAGCGCCTTGGTGCCGGGAAATGATTTGCAGATTCCGCGCATGGTCAACACTGCGTCGCCTTGCATCTGGGTTCGCTCCTTCCGGATTTGCTTTAGGAATGCCGTTGCTGGTAAAACAAAAATATCGATATACTTGAAAGAAGCGCTGTATGAACGCTTTTTCCGTCCATACAGCGCCGTGGTATTATGCGTTCAATTATTCGCCCAGGCCGTAGGTGGCAATGTCTTCTTCGGTGATGGTGCGGGCGTCGAAGCCTTTTTCGTCGTTGATGATCTGCTTGAGTTCATTCAGGCCTTCGATTTCGCCGCCGCCCACCAGGGTCTTGATCATCTGGTCGATCAGAGCAGCCTGGAAAGGAGAGCACTGGCCGTCGTAGTTCCAGTTGCCGGCCAGCAGTTCGCGGAGAGCCCACTTGTTGCAGTCAAAGCCCATCACGATCACGTCGCCGTTCACGCCGTGGGTGATGCCGGCGGCATCCAGAGCAGCCACAACACCCTGCGCCATGCCGTCGTTTTCAGCGTACACGATGTTGAACTTTTCGCCGGCGTTGATGGCAGCTTCAGCGATCTTGCGGGCTTCGTTGGGATCCCAGCTGTCGCCGCCGGTGCCTTCACGAACCATGGTCCACTTGTCGTCAGCAGCGCACTTTTCCTGCAGGGGCTCGCTGCGGCCGATCTGAGCGGCGGAACCAAGCTGGCCCTGAATGTGCAGCACGTTGTATTCTTCCAGGCCCAGGCTTTCCAGCCAGGCCACGGCGGTGACGCCTTCATTGCGCATGTCGGAAACGACAGCGGCGGTGTACAGGTCGGGGTCGCATTCGATCATACGGTCGAACAGGAACACGCCGATGCCGGCTTCCTTGGCGGCAGCCAGGGTTTCGTCCCAGCCGGTGGTTTCGGCGGCGGACACCAGGATGAAGTCCACGCCTTCGGTGATGAAGGTGTTGGCGGCTTCCAGCTGCTTATCAGCGGTGGGAGCAGTGACGAACTTGGCGTCATAGCCGTTCTCGGCGGTGAAAACAGAATACAGGTCGTTTACGTTGGCTTCGCGGTAGCCGGATTCGGCGGGGTCCAGATTGATGATGCCGACCTTGATCGGATCATCGGCATGGGCAAAGGAGACCAGGCCGGCGCACAGAACCAGCGCCAAAACCAGAGCGAACAGTTTCTTCATACGGATGTTCCTTCCTTTCATTTGTTGCGGTTATCCCGCTTGTTGTGTAAATTTTATCACAATTCCCCCAAATAGTAAAGAGCAATTTGTGACATTATCCGAAATTTTGGAGCCATTTTTTGTTATCATTACTTGGCGGTTACATGGGTTACGGGAGGGGACGAGGGAATAGGGATGAGGGAATAGGGATTAGGATAATAGTGTCATATAAATGAACAACCCGCTTGAGGAACACATTCATCTCTAATGCCTAATCCCTAATCCCTAATCCCTAATCCCTAATCCCTAATCCCTATTCCCTCATCCCTATTCCCTCATCCCTCAACGCCCCATCACAGCAGAATCGTAATCATCCCGCCCTCGCCCTCGTTGAGCATCCTGGTCAGGGCGGCCTGCACCTTCTCCTGCGTTTCGATGGGCAGGCGGTTCAGCTTGGCGCTGACGCCCTCCTGGATCAGTTCTTTCAGGGACTTTCCGAAGAAATTGGTTTCCCACAGGCTGGGCGGGTCCTTTTCGTACTGCTCGTTCAGGGTTTCCACAAAGGCCTCGCTCTGCTCCTGAGTCCCCAGCACGGGGGCGATTTCCGTTTCGATGTCGCTGCGGATGAGGTGCAGCGTGGGCGCGGAGGCTTTCAGCCTTACGCCGTAGCGGCTGCCCTGGCGCATGAGTTCGGGCGGCTGCAATTGGATTTCGCTCATGGCAGGGGTCACCAGGCCGTAACCCGTCTGCTGAACAGCTTTCAAAGCGCCCGCCACCCGGTCGTATTCCCGCTTGGCCGCCACCAGTTCCTTCATTAAAGACAGCAGGTGCGCGTCGCCTGTGATGGTCTCGCCGCACTGTTCGCTGAGGATTTGGTTAAACAGCCCTTCCTTCACCGGCAGGTCGAACAGCACCGCGCCCTCGCCCAGATCGACTTCCGTTTCCCGGGGCGCCTGCAGGTATTCCGATTCCCCGAAAGCGCCGACGATGTCCTCCTTGTCCCGGACTTTGTGCAGGGTGTCGCCCAAATCCCGGATGATTTTCAGGGCATGGGCGGGCAGCCAGTGGGTTTCCTCCAGCGCGCCCATCCAGGCGGGCACGGTGAAGCGCACTTCCCGCAGGGGGAATTCCAGCAGCAGGCCGGACAGCAATTGCTGCGCGTCCTCCGCGCTCATTTCCTTTACGTTCAGCAGCGTCACCGGCACGTCGTACTTGCTTTCCAGCGACGCCCGCAGCGCTTTCGCCTCGCCGCTTTCGGGATGCGCGGAGTTCAGCACCACGGCGAAGGGCTTTTGCAGCGCTTTCAGCTGCCGGATCACCTGCTCCTCCGCAGGCACGTAATTGGAGCGGGGCAGCTCGGCCACCGTGCCGTCGGTGGTCACCACCACGCCCACGGTGGCATGGTCGGAAATCACCTTCTTTGTCCCCAGCGCCGCCGCTTCCTCGAAGGGCAAATCTTCCTCCGCCCAGGGCGTGGACACCATGCGGGCGGCTTCGCCCTCCTGGGTGCCCAGCGCGCCGGGAATCAGGTACCCCACGGAATCCACCATCCGCACCCGCACGTTCGTGCGCGGGTCCAGCTTGATTTCCGCCGCGCCTTCCCCCGGCACAAACTTGGGCTGGGTGGTCATGATGGTCTTGCCCGACCCGGACTGGGGCAGCTCATCCGTCAGCCTTTCCCGCCGCGGGCTCTCCGCCATGTACGGCAGCACCATCTGCTCTATAAAATTGGATATAAACGTGCTTTTGCCTGTCCGCACCGGGCCGACCACGCCGATATACAAGTCTCCCTGGGTTCTTTCCGCAATATCCCGATAGAAGGGCCGCACGCCCTGTACGCTCTCCAGCGCCATTCTCCCGCCTCCTTCACGCAGAACCATTTCACGGAATAGGTATGCGCGGAGGAAAGAAGATAGAACAAAAAAGAGAACAGAGCGCAAAACTCTGTTCCCTGTGTCTTATGCCTTCGTGATGTTCTGCCCCTGGGGCGTATCCTTCACCAGATAGCCCGCGGCGGCGAGGGCGTCGCGGAGCTCGTCGCTGCGCTTCCAGTTCTTTTCCTTGCGGGCCTGGGCGCGCTCGTCGGCCATCGCCTGGATCTCGGCGGGCAGGCCCTCTTCGGCGTCCTTCATGAGCAGGCCCAGCACGCCGGTCAGATCGAGCAGCGCTTTCAGTACGCCTTCCACAGCAGCTTTGGCGCTGCGCTCGTTCAGGCTCACGTTGGCGTCCTTCACGATCTCGAAGATCGCGCCCACGGCGTCGGCGGTGTTCAGGTCGTCGTCCATGGCGGCGTCGAAGCGGGCGGCGTATTCCTTCACGCGGCCCAGCAGCGCTTCCTCATCGGCGGACAGCGCGTTGTCCGGCGCGTTCTTTTTCAGGAACAGCAGGTTTTCTCTTGCGGTGTACAGCCGCTGCAGCGAGGCGTGGGCCTGGGCCACCATCTCCCGGCTGAAATTGATGGGGCTGCGGTAGTGGGCGGAGAGCATGAACATGCGGATGTCCTCGGGGTCGTATTCCTTCAAAATGTCGCGCACCGTGAAGAAGTTGCCCAGGGACTTGCTCATCTTCTCGTTGTCGATGTTGATGAACCCGTTGTGCATCCAGTACCGGGCGAAGGGCTTGCCGGTGGCGCACTCGCTCTGGGCCACCTCGTTTTCGTGGTGGGGGAAGAGCAGATCCTTGCCGCCGCAGTGAATGTCAAAGGTTTCGCCCAGGTACTTCATGCTCATGGCGGAGCACTCGATGTGCCAGCCGGGACGGCCCATGCCCCAGGGAGAGGGCCAGGCGGGTTCATTGGGCTTCTGGGCTTTCCAGAGGGCGAAGTCGGCGGGGTTCTTCTTCACCTCGTCCACGTCGATGCGCGCGCCGGCTTCCAGGTCGTCCAGGTTCTGGCCGGACAGCTTGCCGTAGCCCATGTCCTTCTTGGTGTCGAAGTACACGTCGCCGTTGACCTCGTAGGCGTAGCCCTTGTCCTGGAGGGTTTTCACCAGATGGATGATCTCGCCGATGTGCTCTGTGGCCCGGGGATGCACCGTGGCGGGACGGATGCCCAGGGCTTTGGCGTCCTGGTAGTATTCCTTGATAAAGCGGTCGCCCAGTTCCTTGACGGTGATGTTCTCCTTGTTGGCCCGCTTGATCATCTTGTCGTCGATGTCGGTGAAGTTCTGCACGAAGGTCACTTCATAGCCCCGGTGCTCAAAGTACCGCCGCAGCACGTCGAACGTGATGAACGGCCGGGCGTTGCCGATGTGGAAATAATCGTACACCGTCGGCCCGCAGGCGTAAATGCCGACTTTTCCTTCATGCAGCGGGATAAATTCTTCCTTCTTCCGGGTGGCGCTGTTGTAAATCTGCATTGTCTTTCCTCCATTTATTTTGTATTCTTGTTTTCGCGTCCCGGGCAGTCCTGCAAGGTACAGTGCTCGCAGTCATGCTGCCCTTCGGTTTCCAGTTCCAGCTGTTCCAGCTTGCCTTCGATGGCGCGGACTTTGTCCAGCATGGGGTCGGGCAGGTCGCCGTGGTTGAGGTCGATTTCGTTCCTGGTGGCGGGGCCGCGGACGATGCGCCCGGGGTTGCCCACCACGGTACAGTGGGGCGGCACGTCTTTGAGCACGATGGCCCCCGCGCCGATCTTCACATAATCCCCGATGGTGATGGGGCCCAAGACCTTCGCGCCCGCGCCCACGGTGACGCCCTTGCCGATGGTGGGATGGCGCTTGCCGGTGTCCTTGCCGGTGCCGCCCAGGGTCGCGCCCTGGTAGATGGTCACGTCGTCCCCCACCTCGGCGGTCTCGCCGATCACCACGCCGGTGCCGTGGTCGATGAACACGCCGCTGCCGATGGTGGCGCCGGGGTGGATGTCGATGCCGGTGCGCCTGTAGGAATGAAAGTTGATGAGCCGGGCCAGGAAAAAGTGGCCCTTCAAATAGGCGCGGTGCGCCCGGCGGTGGCTGCGCAGGGCCTTGAACCCCGGATAACAGAAGAATACCTCCGCCTTGGAGTGTACCGCCGGGTCGCGCTTTATCACAGCGTCTATATCACGTTTCAGGGTTTCAAACATGGTTTCCCCTCTTTCAGAGATGAATAGCGAAGGAGGAAGCAGGAGGTAGGAAGCAGGAGGTTTATATACCTCTGAAAAGTGTGGTATTTCCTGAATCCAGACGAAAATGCCACAAGCACTTTAAACCTCCTACCTCCTGCTTCCAACCTCCTACCTCAAACAAAAGCGGCGCTCCGTTCCACAAGAGAACGGCACGCCGCAATAATCCACTCTTTTGATCATGGCTTCGCCTTAACGCGGCGCACACGGCAGGGCATACTTTCCAAATTGGTTTCCGCCCTGCGGCTCCCGGGGGCACTGCTCGCGCCGGACGCGGGCGCGCTTCCAGCCGATGGCGCGCCTTCTCTTTCCGTCCTCCCGCGCGAACGTTTTTCCCGTTCTTCGCTCTCTGCTATTATATGCGCGCGGAAAGGAAAAGTCAATCCCTAAGAATCAGAGGAACATAACCGAAAGCAGGTTCGCCTGCATCAAGGAAGGCCTGGGCTTCCGCCGGTTTCTTCTCCGCGGCAGGGAAACGGTCAAAGCCGAATGGCTCCTGTTCTGCCCGGCGTTTTGAGACAGGCCCCGTTTTGCTTGGCAAACGCATCATCGGATGTCGTACACGCTGCGCACGGACAGGTTTTTCACTTCACCCCGCAGCGCTTTCACGCGCTTTTCCCCGGCGTTCATATCAAAGAAGTTGTCGCTGAGCAGGGTATCCGCGCCGCACCGGATCTCCACGGCGCGGGCATAGGCGTCGGCGGTGACGACGATTTCATCGCCCTCCTGCCGCACCTGCAAATGCGGGTCAGCGAAGCGGAAATGCTTCGGCGGGCAGAACAGCGCCGTGCCGCCGCCGATCTCTTTCCCGGCTTCGTCCGTAAGTTCATAGGAGAAGTAGCAGCCGTAGGTGTCCTGGTCGCTGAAATCCATTTCCTCCAGCCACAGGGCGGACAGGGCGGGAACGTCCACGGGAAAGCTGCCGCTTTGGATCACGGAGGCGTCGGGCCTGCGCAGCGCCCAGGAAACCGTGCCCTGGAAGGGCTGCCGGGTCTCGTTGCTCACGTTCAGCTGGGCGGACTTCCTGAGGTCAAAGGGTTCGGCGTTCACGTTGGTGTCCTGGCTCAGAATCCCTTCCTCCCGGCAGGAAACCAGCACCGGGGCAAAGAACCGCTTTTCGTAATAGTGCAGCGCCTTCCAGCGCCCGAAATAATCGATGCTGGCCCAGCTGACCACCGGCCAGCAGTCGTTCAGCTGCCACACAATGGCGCCCATGCACCGGCCCCGGTTCCGCCGCCAGTGCTCCACGCCGTACTGGATGGCCTGGGCCTGCAGGAGCTGGGAGGCATAGACAAAGGTGTCGAAGGAAGAAGGATATAGGTAAGTCTCGCTCAGGTAGGCGGCGATCGCGCCGTTGGCGGAGGCGTTGCGCTGGTGCTTTTCCATCACGTAGGAATAGGCGTTTCGATCCTCCGGCAGGGTGAAGCTCTCGATGGTTTCCATGCAGGGGAAGGACTGGAAGCCGAACTCCGAAGCGTAGCGGAAGAAGAATTTCCGGTATTCGGTGAAGGGCTTGCGGCCGTGCCACACGTCCCAGTAGTGCACGTCGCCCCGGTTCTCGGCGTTGGGGTCGTCGAAGCTGCCGCCGCTGGACGGGCTGGCGGGCCAGTAGAAGGTGGCGGGGTCTTCCTGTTTCAGCACCTGGGGCAGGATGTATTCATACATCTTGATGTAATCCGCCGCCTGGCGCTTGTTCGCCACCCACACCCCGCGGGAAACGAACATTTCCATTTCATTGTTGCCGCACCACAGGGCCAGGGAGGCGTGGTGGCGGAGACGGCGGATGTTGTCCGCAAATTCCGCCCGGATATTCTGTTCAAATGCTTCGGTCAGGTTGTAGACGGCGCAGGCGAACATGAAGTCCTGCCACACCAGCAGGCCCAGCTCGTCGCAGATGTCGTAAAAGAAATCGTCGGGATAATAGCCGCCGCCCCAGACCCGGATGGTGTTCATGTTGGCGGCGCGGGCGTCGGTGAGCAGCCTGCGGGTGCGTTCCGGCGTGACTCGGGGCAGCAGGTTGTCTTCGGGAATGTAGTCCGCGCCCATGGCGAAAATGTCCACGCCGTTGACCCGGTGGCAGAAGGATTCGCCCCATTCGTCCTTTTCCCGGCGCACGGTCAGGGTGCGCAGGCCGATGCGGCGTTTCCAGGCGTCCAGGGTTTCGCCGCCGGATGCCAGCGCCACTTCCACGGTATACAGCGGCTGATCTCCGTATCCCGCGGGCCACCAGAGCAGGGGATGGTCGATCACAATTTCGCAGTTTTCGCCTGTGCCTGTGAACACCTGCCCATCCGGAGCAGTGATCGTGACGGAAACCTCCACCGCCTGACCGTTCAGGCACGTCACGTTCGTTTTGACCCGGCAGGTGACTTTTCCATCCGCATGCTCCTGGGTCACATACACGTCCCGGATGCGGGCGGCGCTGACGCCCAACAAAATCATGTCCCGCCAGATGCCCGCGTCGGGCAGGCGGGGGCCCCAGTCCCAGCCGAACATGCAGTGGGCTTTGCGCAGGGCGGGGAAGCCCGCCATGGCGTCGGAGGAGCCGTCCGCCGGGTTCTCCGCGTAGGCTTTCTTAATGAACTTCGTCGGGGAGCGCAGCAGCACTTCGATGGTGTTTTCGCCGGGGCGCAGGGCGGCTTTCACGTCGAATTCCCAAATGCGGTGCATGTTGTCCGCCTGGCCCACGGACTGGCCGTTGACGCTGATTTCCGCCAGCGTGTCCAAGCCCTCCGCCCGCAGCAGCACGGCGTCGGATTGCAGCAGTTCCGCGGGTACCTCAAAGGCGCGGGTGTAGCTGAAATCGTTGTCCATCAGCTTCAGCGCCCGCATTTCGTTGTCCCGGTAAAAAGGGTCGGGCATAGCCCCGGCGGCCAGCAGGTCATTGTACACCGAGCCCGGCACATTCGCTTCCACGGCGCAGCCGTCCGGCCCCAGCACCCGCAAAGTCCAACGGCCGTTCAGCGAGATTTTTTTCATGCGTTCTTCCTCCGCCCTTCCTGCGTGATTGATAAAAACCAAGTCCCGGAACCTGCCGCATCCCGAACCGCGGTTTACCGGGTTTCCTTTTCCCGGTTCAGGCGGAACGCCACGGAGCGCTTCAGGTATTCCAGATATTCCGCGTCCCGGCACATGGCCTTGCCGGGGGTGTCGCTGAGCTTCGCCACGGCCCGGCCGTTGACGGTCTGCAATTTGATCACGATGTTCAGCGCTTCTTCGCTGGTGTCGTTGGAGCAGAAGGTGCCGATGCCGAAGGACACCTTCGCCCGATCCTTGAAGTGGTCGTACAGCGCCTGGGCGCGGTCAAAGTCCAGGCTGTCGCTGAACAGCAGCAGCTTGGTGCGGGGATCGACGCCGTACTTTTCATAATGCCGGATGATCTTTTCGCCCCACTCGTAGGGGTCGCCGCTGTCGTGGCGCACGCCGTTGAAGTTGTTCACCATGGCGCGGTTGAAGTCCATGAGGAACAGGTCGGTGGTGATGGTGTCGGTCAGCGCGGTGCCGTTGTCGCCGCGGTACTCGTCGTACCAGTCCTCGAGCGCGTAGTGGTTGGTGTAGGCCAGGGGGATGGAGTCGATGCCCTGGTACATCTGCACGAACTCATGGGCGTAGGTGCCGATGGGCTTGAGGCCATATTTCATCGCCAGGTACACGTTGGAGGTGCCGGTCATGTTCTTGGTTTCGGCGCTCAGGCGGCGCACCGCCACGTCCTCCCATTCCCTGCTGAGGCGGCGGCGGCAGCCGAATTCCGCAAAGGTGAAGGTGTATTTGCCGTCCTGGAAGTCCTGAATCTTCCGGTCGAGGCGCTCTTTCGCGGAGGCCAGCAGCGTGTCATAGTCGTATCTCATACGGAAATACACTTCGTTCACGATTTCCAGCAGGTAGATTTCAAACTGCATGGCGGAAAACAGCGGCCCCCGAACCACGATGCACAGCTCGCCTTCGTCGCTGAGCCTCGTTTCCACATAGTCCCGGATGGGATGCCACAGCCGCAGGAACTCCACGTAGTCGTTCTTGATGAAGCGGATGGAGCGCAGGTAGTCCAGCTCGTCCTTGCGGAAGGTGAGGCTGCACAGGTGGTCGATCTGGGCGTTGATTTCGTCAAACATTTCTTTGGTGAACACCACGCCCGCGTTGCGGCAGCGGAAATAGTATTCCCCGCTCAGGTCGGTGTGCTTGTGGAAGATCACCTGATCCATGTTGAACTTGTACAGGTCGGTGTCCAGCAGGGAAATCACGATGGGGTCCAGCTTCATGGTTGTTCCTCCTCATTTTGCAGCAGCGGCAGTATTTCTCCCGGCACCATGGCGGCGATTTCGGTTTGCAGCCGTTTCATTTCCGCCACGCGGCGGCGGACGGCGGTGGACGAAACGCCCTTGGTCGCTTCGGGCGTATCCAGCACGGTGATGTACGGCGCGAGGGAGCGCAGGTAATCGTCCTCCTGAATCATGCGCCGGCATTCGTCCCCGCCCCGGCTCATGCACACGATGCCGAATTCCTTCGTTATTTTTTCAACATACTGCCAGCCGTGCTCCAGCTCCGGCAGCTTGTCCGAGCCCAGCAGCAGCGCGGCCTGGATGCCCTCCGCGCGCAGGTGGCACAGGGTTTCGTAGGTTCTGGGCTGGCGGGGCTGCGCCATTTCCCAGCCCGTCACCGCCATCCAGGGGCGGGTTTGGGCGGCGGTTTGCAGCATGCGAAGCCGCTGCCCGTCGCTGTAAGCGAAGTCCTTGCCCTGCTCGTCGCGGATGTAGACCGACTTGGAGGGAACGAGAATCACCTGTTCCCGCCCGGTCTGCCGCAGGGCGAATTCCGCCAAATTCAGGTGGGCGACGGTGGGCGGGTTGAACGCCCCGAAAAAGGCCAGTGCTTTCATCGCGTCATTCATCCTCTTTCAGCGGGTTCAGCACCACGGGCATGCGGCGCTTGTGCATGTTGGCCCGTTCCTTGCGCCGGATTTTCTCGTCGGTTTCCGCGTCGCCGCAGGTGCCGAGGCGGACATATTTGTGAATATCCTGATAGGAAATGCCGAGGCGTTCCTCGTCGCTTTTGCCGGAAAGCCCGTCCGTGGGCGTTTTCACCACCAGCTCCCGGGGCAGTTCGTCGATGGTGAGGCCGATCTCCACCACCTCCACGCTGGTCAGCGCGCCCAGCACGGAAAAGTCGCAGGAGGTGTCGCCGTCCTTGGTGCAGTAGCCCACGGTCAATTCGCTCAGGTTGCCGGTGCCCGCCAGGCGCGCGCCCAGGGCCTGGGCGATGTAGCGCAGGGTGGTCATCCGCAGGCGCGGGCCCACGTTGATGTCGCTCTCCCGGCTGTAAGGCACGCTGAACTCGCCCTCCTTTGCGGTGGGCTCATTCTGGTCGGTCACGGCTTTCAGCGCCGCGTGAATGGCCCCGATGTTGACCGTGCGCCGCCGGATGCCCAGCGCTTCGCACACCTTCCGGCTGTCGGAAATGTCCTTCTGCTCCCCGTCGGGCAGCATGACGCCATAGACGTTTTCTTTTCCCAGCGCCCGGGCGCACAGCGCGGCGGTCACGGTGGAGTCCTTGCCCCCCGATATGCCGATCACGACCTTGGAAAAGCCCTGCTGCTCCGCTAATTTTCTGATTTCTTCCACCATCCGGTCCCGCGCTTTCGCGGCGTCAAAACGATATTCAGCCATGTTTTCTCCTCCTCAAATTACGGTGATCTGGCAGCTTCTCATGGTTTCCAGCGCGGCTTCGTGCTTTTCGGGAGTGACGCCGGCGCAGCAGGCCGCGCGCACGGCGAAGTCCGTTTCCGGGAAGGCCGCTTTCAGCAGCAGCGCGTTGGAGACCACGCAGATGTCGGTACACAGGCCCAGCAGTTCGATCACGGCGGGTTCGTCCCCGTTGCACTTTTCCCGGATGATCTCCGGCAGGCGGATGCTGCCGAAGGTGGGCTTCTCCACCAGGATGGCGTCATCCCCCAGCGCGTCCATGATTTCAGGCCGGATGCGCCAGCCCGCCGTACCCCGGATGCAGTGCGGCACGGGCAGATGCTTTCCCTCCCGCGTTTCCAGGTAGTTTTCTTCGTGGGTGTCCAGCGTGGCGATGACCGCATAGCCCGCTTCCCTGCATTCCCGAATGCGGGCGCTCGCCGCGGGCACCATAGCCTGGGCTTCCTTCGTACCCAGAGCGCCGTCGATGAAATCCTTCTGCATATCCACCACGATCAAGAATTTTTGCTCTCCCATCATCCATTCCTCCCTAATCCCTATTCCCTAATCCCTAATCCCTATTCCCTAATCCCTTTACTCCCTCACATCTGAAACAGCGTCACCTGGTTGGTCTCCGCCAAATCCTTGAGGCAGCCGTGCTCCCGCAGCAAATCCAGCACGGCGCTGGACACCTTGCCGCGGTTCTTCAAATCCTCCACGGAGATGAAGGGCGTGCTCCGCGCGTCCACGATGCCCTGGGCCGCGGCTTCGCCCAGACCGCCCAGCGCGGTGAAGGGGACCCGCAGCCCCTTGTCGCCTTCGGGAATGAAGCGCTTCACGTCGCTCTTGTACAGGTCGGCGGGCAGGAAGTAGAAGCCCCGCGCCATCATTTCCAGCACCAGCTCCATGGCGGTGATGGCGTCCTTGTCCTTGGCGGTGGTCTTCTTTTCCTGGTCGGCCTGGTAGGCTTCTTTCAGCTTCTGCCGCAGCTGGTCGATGGGCAGGATCATGGTGCAGGCGTCGAAGCCGTCGCCGCGGATGGTGAAGTAGGCGGCGTAATATGCCTGCGGGTAATACACCTTGTAATACGCCACGCGCAGGGCCATGGTGACGTAGGCGGCGGCGTGGCCCTTGGGGAACATGTACTGGATCTTGCGGCAGCTGTCCTCGAACCAGGCGGGCACGTTGTGCTCGTGCATGGCCTCCACCCATTCGGGCTTGAGGCCCCGGCCCTTGCGGACGGACTCCATGGTGTCAAAGGCGGTCTTGGCGGGCAGGCCCATCTGCATCAGCTGGTTCATGATGTCCTCGCGGGTGCAGAGGCATTGGCTCAGGGGCACGATGCCCTTGTCGATCAGATCCTTCGCGTTGCCCAGCCACACGTCGGTGCCGTGGGAAAGGCCGGAAATGCGGATCAATTCCTGCATGGTGGAGGGATGGGTGTCCTCCAGCATCTGGCGCACGAAGGCGGTGCCGAACTCCGGCACGCCGAAGGTGCCGGTGTTGCAGTTGATGTCCTGGGGCGTGACGCCCAAGGCCTTGGGGGAGGAGAACAGGCTCAGCACGCCCTTGTCGTCCAGGGGAATCTTGCGGAAGTTCACGCCGGTCAGCTCTTCCAGCATGTGCAGCATGGTCGGGTCGTCGTGGCCCAGAATGTCCAGCTTCACCAGAATATCGTGCATGGAGTTGAAGTCGTAGTGGGTGGTGATGGTTTTGGATTCCACGTCGTCGGCGGGATGCTGCACGGCGGTGAACTGGCAGATGTCGTATTCCTGTGGCAGCACCACCATGCCCGCCGGGTGCTGGCCGGTGGTGCGCTTCACGCCCACGCAGCCCGCGGCGAGGCGTTCCTTTTCCGCGTCGGACACGGAAAGATTGCGCTCCTCCAAGTATTTCAGCACATAGCCGTAGGCGGTCTTTTCCGCCAGGGTGCCGATGGTGCCGGCGCGGAACACGTATTCCTCGCCGAACAGTTCTTTTACATAGTTGTGGGCCACGGGCTGGTATTCGCCGGAGAAGTTCAGGTCGATGTCCGGCACCTTGTCGCCCTTGAAGCCCAGGAAGGCTTCAAAGGGAATGTCGAACCCGTCCTTCACCAGGGGATTGCCGCAGACGGGACACTTTTTGTCCGGCAGGTCCACGCCGATGGTGTACTGGGGCGGCACGTCGAAGTCCGCCTTGCGGCAGGTTTCGCAGCGGTAGTGAGGCGGCAGGGAGTTGATCTCCGTGATGCCCGTCAGGAACGCCACGAAGGAGGAGCCCACCGACCCGCGGCTGCCCACCACGTAGCCGTCGGCCAGAGACTTCTTTACCAGCTTCTGCGCAATGGAATACAGCGTGCAGTAGCCGTAGCCCACGATGGCGTTCAGTTCCTTGTCGATGCGCTTCTGCACGATCTCGGGCAGATCGTCGCCGTAGAGACGGTGAGCGGTGCCGTAGGTCAGGGACTTAATATCGTTCTCCGCCTCGGGCCAGAAGGGCGAGAAGGTGGTTTTGCCCTCGGGATGCTTGGGGAACAGCCGCACGTCGCCCACGCGGGAGGCGATGAGCTTGGGATTTTTGATGACCACCTCGTAGGCCTTCTCTTTTCCCAGATAGGAAAATTCTTTCAGCATTTCGTCCGTGGTCTTGAAGTACAGGGGCGGCTGGTGGTCGGCGTCGTCGAAGCCCTGGCCCGCCTGGATGATGGTGCGGAAAATGGCGTCCTCCGGGTCCAGGAAATGCACGTCGCCGGTGGCGCAGACGGGAATGCCTAACTTTTCACCCAGGCGCACGATGCGGCGGTTGAACTCCCGCAGGTCGTCTTCGCTGGCTACGCGGCCTTCGCGCAAAAGAAACGCATTGTTGCCGATGGGCTGAATCTCCAGGTAGTCATAGAACCGGGCGATCTTCGCCAGCCTGTCGTCGTCGGCCCCGTCTACCATGGCGGAGAACAATTCGCCGGATTCGCAGGCGCTGCCCACGATGATGCCCTCCCGGTACTTTTGCAGCACGGCCCGGGGGATGTGGGGCTTGCGCTTGAAGTATTTGAGGTGGGCTTCGGAGACCATGTGGTTCAGGTTGGTCATGCCGTCCTGGGAAGCGGCCAGGAGCACGATATGCCAGGAGTTGCCGAGCGTGTAGCCCGTGGACACATGGTTCAGGTCGCTTAAGGTTTCCGCGCCCTTGCGCTTAGCCTCCTCGATCATCCGGGCCAGGCATTGGGCGGTGGCGGCGGCGTCGTTCACGGCGCGGTGGGCGTCCTTTAAGGACACGCCCAAATGCTTGCACACCGCCCCCAAGCGGTGGGATTTGAGGTTCGGATACAGCTTCCGGGCCAGGGTCAGCGTGTCCAGGTGAGGCACGTCGTAGGTCATACCCAAGCGTTTTAATTCGCTGTCCAAAACGGCGCAGTCGAATTTCGCGTTGTGCGCGGCGATGGGGCAGCCGTCCATGAAGGCCAGCAGCTTGGGCATGGCCTCGGCGATGGTGGGCTGGCCGCGCAGCATCTGGTCGGTGATGTGGGTGATCTCGGTGATCTTGGCGGGCAGCAGCATGCCGGGGTTGATCAGTTCCCCGTAGCTGTCCACCACCTGGCCGTGGGCCAGCTTCACCGCGCCGATCTCGATGATCCTGTCCTTGGTGGTGTTCAGGCCGGTGGTTTCAAAGTCCAGCACAATGATGGGCGTGTCCAGCGGCAAATCGTCCTCCGCACCGGTCACGGCCTCGTCGTCGTCGGTGAGATAGCCCTCCACGCCGGGGAGCAATTTAATGTTGTTCTTCTTCGCCGCGCCGAAGGCTTCGGGGAACGCCTGCACCACGCCGTGGTCGGTAACGGCGATGGCCTCGTGGCCCCACTTCGCCGCCCGCGCGATTAAATCGGAAGCGGAGGAGACCGCGTCCATGTTGCTCATCTGGGTATGGAGATGCAGTTCGATGCGCTTTTCTTCGGCGGTGTCCATGCGCTGGGGCAGGTCGCAGGAGGAGATGTCCCGGGCCATGACCACGGTTTCATGGGAAAATTTGTCATACTGGGTGTCGCCGCGCACCACGATCCCCATGCCGGGCTGGATGGCCTTCACCACGTTCTGCACCGCCTTGCGCTCCTCGTCGGTGACGGGGGCGGGCTCCTCGTCCTTGCGGGCGCGGGCGTGGTAGCGCAGGAAGGTTTTCACCCGGATGGTGGAGGTAAAGTCCGTGACCAGGAAGGAGAGCAGCACCATTTCGCCGCCGGAGATTTCCTTGTTTTCGGCGGACAGCACCTTGCCACGGATGACCACCAGCCCGCTGTCGTCGGTCAGCTCCCGGATGGGCACCGGCGGGTCGCCGATGGCGCGGCCCTTGATCTTGGGGTCTTTCTCCTTGGGCTTTTCTTCCTTGGCCGCCTGGGCGGTGATTTCCTCGTACCGCTGGGCGCGCTCCGCCGCCACGCGATCCTGCTGCGCGCGTTCCTCCTGCAATTCCCGCAGGCGCTTTTCCTCGTCCCCGCAGACCTTGAGGCCCACCTCCGTGTCCAGCCGGAACACGTCGTGGATCACCGTTTGCAGCTGCGGCTGAATGTCCTGCTTTAACAGATAATGGTAGGAAAAATCATTGGGCATTTCCAGCGTCACCCGGCCGTTGCCCGGCACCCAGCGCATGTCGAATTCCCACGACGCTACGGAGGGATAATGCCGGATGAGGTAGTGGTTCAGCGGCGCGCAATACTTGTCCGGGTTCTGCAAAAACTCCCGCGCCAGGCCGGGGCTTGCCACCCGCAGGGAAAACGCCAGGCCAGGAAACGCCTTTTCCAGCGCCCGTTTCATGATGAAAAAGCCCTTCTCCCCGATCAGCGTGTCGGACAGAAAGGAAAAGTACGCCTTGTTCTCGCTCTTGGAAAACCGCACCCGCTCGATGGAGATTTTGCCCTCCGTTTCCGGCAGCGCGCGGGTGATGCTCTGGAGCAGTTCGTCGTATGTCATGGCGGTTGTTTCCTTTCCTTTCAGGGAGGTACCGGATCATCTTTTGCCTTGAATTGTGCTTGACAATTCTTTTCATTGCGGTATAATAGAGACGAGGAGTGAACCACGCACGCGGTTGCTCTACTCATTCGTGATTACTTGGTTGCGATATACATCGCAAGAACAGCCGTCACTTGGCAGAGTGGCGGTTGTTCTTTTTGCGATGCGTTTCACAGATAACAATTGTTACCGTGTACTTTCCAATGTGGAACGTAATTCGCATGCAAACCACCTCCTTTTTCAGAAGGTGTCAGAGCAATCGCCTGCGCGTTTGTTGTCCACTCCCGGCCCTGAGAAATCAGGGCCATTTTATTGTAAGAAAATCAACAAAATTTGTCAAGAACGTATTTATTTAAACCACGTGTACCTATTCCCTAATCCCTATTCCCTAATCCCTATTCCCTAATCCCTATTCCCTAATCCCTATTCCCTAATCCCTATTCCCTAATCCCTATTCCCTAATCCATTCCCTAATCCCTATTCCCTAAAAACTCCCTCACCGCCTGGCTCATGGCCTCGCCCAAATCGCCGGTGAGCTTGCGGACGAACCGGCCCTTGATGTAAAGCGCGCCGCAGTCCTTGCCGCCGCAGAGGGCGATGTCGGCGTCCCGGGCCTCGCCGGGGCCGTTGACCACGCAGCCCATGACCGCCACGGTGATGGGCTCCTCCACCCCGGCGAACTCCTGCGTCATGCGCTGGGCCACGGCCTCCACGTTGATCTGGGTGCGCCCGCAGGTGGGGCAGGAAACGAAGCGGATGCCCTTGCGCAGGTCCAGCGCCCGGAGAATTTCCAGCGCGGCCTGGGGCTCCCGGACCGGGTCGCCGGTGAGGGACACGCGCACCGTGTCGCCGATGCCGTCCAGCAGCAGCGCGCCGATGCCGATGGCGCTCTTCACCGTACCCTGGCCCGGCAGGCCCGCTTCCGTGACACCCAGGTGCAGCGGGTAATCGCAAACCTTATGCATCAGCCGGTAGGCCTCCACCGTCAGCGGCACGTCGCTGGCCTTGAGCGAAATCACGATGTCGTCAAAGTGCGCTTCCTCCAGCAGCTTCACGTGGCGCAGGGCGCTGTCCACCATGCCCTGGGCGGTCAGGCCGCCATACTGATTCAGAATGTCTTTTTCCAGCGATCCCGCGTTCACCCCGATGCGGATGGGCACGTGATGGGCCTTGGCGCAGTCCGCCACCTGGCGCACCTTGTCCGCCCCGCCGATGTTGCCGGGGTTGATGCGCATTTTGTGGATGCCGTTCTCCATGGCGGCGATGGCCAGGGTGTGGTCAAAGTGGATGTCCGCCACCAGCGGCACCGGGCTGCCGTCCACCAGCGCCCGCACCGCCCCGGCGCAGGCACGGTCGTACACCGACACCCGCACCAGGTCGCACCCCGCCGCCGCTAAACGCTTGATCTGATCCAGCGTCGCCGCCACGTCCCGGGTGTCCGTGTTGGTCATGGATTGAATGGAAATCGGCGCGCCCCCGCCGATCAGGACGCTGCCCGCGCGAACTTGCTTGGTTGTGCTCATGTTCTGCCTCCGTTTGTTGCCGCCTGTTGCCTACTTTGTCCTAAATATGCTTGACTTTTCTTTTCATTGCGGTATAATAGAGACGAGGAGTGAACCACGCACGCGGTTGCTCTCAGTAGTTAATGGTAGACTTGCGATTCACATCGCAAGAACAGCCGTCACTTGCCGGAGTGGCGGTTGTTCTTTTGTTTGCGATGCGTTTCGCTGATGACGATGGTCACAGTAAACTTTCCAATATGAAAAGTAATCCGCATGCAAACCACCTCCTTTTCAGAAGGTGTCAGAGCAACCGCCTGCGCGTTTGTTGTCCACTCCCGGCCCTGGAAAATCAGGGCCATTTAATTGTAAGAAAACCAACGAATTTTGTCAATAGAGAAATTAGCAACTGTTCCTGGTTCCTATCTGAAAATCCTGAGTATGTCCTTATACGTCATCACGATCAATAATCCGAACAGCAGCACATAGCCGGTCAGATGCACATAGGCTTCCACCTTCTGCGGCACGGGCTTGCGGCGCACGCCCTCCACCAGCAGGAACAGGATGCGGCTGCCGTCCAGGCCGGGGATGGGCAGCAGGTTGAACAGGCCCAGGTTCACGGAAATCAGCACCAGCAGTTCGCCGTAGGTGATCAGCGCGTCCTTCCAGGAGGCTGCCGCCGAGCGCTGGGTTTCCTCGGCGATCATGGTCACGATGCCCACCGGCCCGCTGGTCTGATCCAAGCCCGCGCCGGTGGTGATCAGGTCTTTCAGGCTGCGCAGAATCGCCCCGCCCGCGGTGACGCAGTAACCGGCCGCCAGCTGGAACGCCCGGGGCAGGGACACGGCGGTGTAGCCCGGCGCGTAGCAGGGGTTCAGCGTCACGCCGATCAGATACCGGTTCATGGAAGCGTCATAGCGGGGCAATACCGTCACCGTCAGGGCTTCGTCCCCGCGCCGCACGCCGAGGGCAATCGGCCCGTTTTCGGCTTCGCTGTCGATCAGGCTGCTGAGCAGCAGCGCGGTTCCGTCCTCGGTGACGCCCAGGGCGTCCTGGCCGTTCACAGCGGTCAGGTGGTCGCCGGGCAGGATGCCCGCTTCCGCCGCCGCGCCTTCGCTGTCCACGGACATGACCAGCGGATAGTCGGCGTAGCGCCCCTGGGTGTCTTCCCCCACCATGCCGAACAGCCCCGCCGCCACGATCAGCGCCAGCACAAAGTTCATCGCCGGGCCCATGAACACGGTGACGACCCGCCGCCACACGGCATAGTTGCCGATGGCGCGGGGATCGGTTTTCGCCTCGTCGCCCTTGGCGTCGTCCTCGCCGTAGAACATGCAGTAGCCGCCCGCGGGAATGGCCCGCAGGAAGAACTGGGTCTCGTGTTTTTTGCTTTTCCATTTGAAAATCTGCGGGCCGAACCCGATGGCGAATTCCTTCACCGGGATGCCCGTCAGCCGCGCGGCGAAAAAGTGGCCCGCTTCGTGAATCGTCACCATGATGCCCAGCATCAGGATGGCGGCCAGGATGTAGAGGATGTTCATGAGTTGCTCCTTTTTCATGAGGAAATAGGGATTAGTCATTGGGATGTTTCCTGCTTGTCATCCCGAGCGAAGGTGAGCGGGACGCGAACCGTAGTCGAGGGACCTGAGCGTAAAACATTCACTCAGACAACAGGATACCTAACTCCCAGGTCCCTCGACTTCGTGTCGCCTCTGGCTCCACTCCGCTCGGGATGACAAATAGGGGGTAAATCCTCTATTTCTGATGCCTGATGATTATTGTCTAATGCCTATCTCATTTCTTGCCGCTTCCCTTGCCAGGGCGTCGGCGCGGTCGATGTCGTCCAGGTTGCGGGCGGGAAGGCAGGCGTGCTTCTCCAGCGCGTCGGCGACGATCTCGGAGATGCGGCCGAAGGGAATCCTGCCCGCCAGGAAAGCATAGCACGCCTCCTCGTTGGCGGCGTTGAGCACGCAGCAAGCCGCGCCGCCCTGCCGCAGCGCCTCGTAGGCCATACGGATGGCGGGAAACTTCTCCGGGTCGGGCCGCTCAAAGGTCAGCGTGCCCACCTGGAACAAGTCCAATTCCTTCCCGCCGGTGGGCAGGCGCTCGGGATAGCTCATGGCGTAGAGGATGGGCACCTTCATGTCCGGCGCGCCTAACTGCGCGATCACCGCGCCGTCGGCAAATTTCACCGCCGAATGCACGATGCTCTGCGGGTGCACCACCACCTGAATCTGCTCGGGCCGGGCGTCGAACAGCCATCGGGCCTCGATGATTTCCAGCGCCTTGTTGAACATGGAGGCGGAGTCAATGGTGATTTTCGCGCCCATGTTCCAAGTGGGATGGCCCAGGGCCTGCTCCACCGTGGCGGTTTGAATGCGTTCCTTGTCCCAGGTGCGGAAAGGCCCGCCGGAAGCGGTCAGCAAAATCTGCTCGTATTTGTTCGGCCCGGCCCCTTGCAGGCACTGGAAAATGGCGCTGTGCTCGCTGTCCACGGGCAGCAGCGTGCCGGGCGGGCAGGCGTTCATCACCATTTCGCCCCCGGCCACCAGCGTTTCCTTATTGGCCAGCAGCACCCGCTTGCCCGCCTGCCGCGCGGCCATGACGGCTTTCAGGCCCACCATGCCCACCACGGACGCCAGCACGTCCTGGCCCTCCGCCTCCCGCGCCACTTCCTCCAGGGCCTTGGGGCCGAAGCGGAACGCACAGAAGGACAGGTCATCCGGGATGGCAACCGGCGCATCCACTCCCGTCAGCGCCGCCAGCCTTGGCCGCAGCGCCCGAACCTGCTCAAACAAAAGCGCCGCGTTTTTGTGGGCGGTCAGGGCCGTCACAAAAAAGCGGTCGGGATGGAGCTGGATCACTTCGATGGCCTGCTTGCCGATGGAGCCGGTACTGCCCAGGATGGCGATGCCGCGCTGCATACTTGATTACCTCGCTTCTTAGAAATATGATGGACGGGAACGCGGAGAAAGAGACGAGTGTCCAAAGCACAGAGTTCAGAGTACAGATTGATATAGTCAGCCGCAATTGAAAGCTGTCATTTGACAAGCAAAATCATCTGAACTCTGTACTCTGAACTCTGCACTCTCGCCTCTCAAACCGCAAACGCTCCCGCGCACAGATTGAAATACACATACATGATCACCGTGGACCAGTATACACTGTCCAGCCGGTCCATCATGCCGCCGTGGCCGGGGAAGATGTTGCTGAAATCCTTGACGCCGCAGTGACGCTTGATGAGGGAAGCGAACAAATCGCCCATCTGCCCGGCGACGCCGCCCAGCAGCCCCAGGATGGGGAAATGCCAGAAGGGCGGAATGGGCTTATACAGCGAAAACGCCGCGGCCGTCAGCATGGCCCAGACGATGCTGCCGATCAGACCGGCTACCGCGCCCTCCACCGATTTGTTGGGGCTGACCGCGGGGCACAGCTTGCGCTTGCCGAAGCGGCTGCCGATAAAGTAGGCCAGCGTATCGCCGAACAGCGGCACGCCAAAGGCCAGCACCATCAGCAGGTTTTGGTTGTACTGCCCCGGCGCTTTTTGCAGACCCAGCATGCACAGCCCCGGCAGCAGCACCGAGATCAAAGGCAGGGCGGAGATTTCAATGTCTTCCAGCTTCGGGTCTTCCCGGAAGATGACCACCATGGCGATGAGCATGAACGCTCCGCCGATCAGCGGCATCAGCAGCGACACGCTGCCCACAAAATGGAACAGCGGAATGGACAAAACCACGCACAGCCAGCAGGGCCACTGTACCGGGCGGTGCCCGGCCTGGGCCGTGGCCCGGATCATTTCATACATGGACATGCAGATGGTGACCATATACGGGACGGAAAACCAAAGCCCACCCCCCCACAGGGCCAGCACAAGGATTCCCACCAAAGCAACGCCGGTGATAATACGCTGGGTCATGAATTGCGTCCTCCAAAGCGCCGGTCACGATGCCGGAACGCGTCCAGCGCCTCGTGATAGGCGGCCAAGTCAAAATCGGGCCAGAGCACCGCGGGGAATTCAAACTCCGCGTAGGCGCACTGGTACAGCAGGAAATTGCTCAGGCGCATTTCCCCGCTGGTGCGGATGAGCAGGTCCACGTCGGGCTGGCCGGCGGTATACAGTTCGTCCGCCAGGGTGGATTCGGTGATGTCCCCGGGCCGGATCTCGCCCTTCGCGGCCTTTTCCGCCAGGCGCTGCGCCGCGCGCACCAGCTCCGCCCGGCCGCCGTAGTTGATGGCGATGTTCAGGTTCAATCCGGTGTTGGTTTTCGTGCGCTCCTCGGCGTTGATCAGGGCGGCCCGCTGCTTGTCGGGCATGCCGTCCTTGTCGCCCAGGATGCGGATGCGCACGTTCTTTTCGTCCAGCTCGTCGATCTCGGAGGTAAAGTATTCCAGCAGCAGCCCCATCAGCGCCGCCACTTCCTCGGGCGAGCGCCGCCAGTTTTCCGTGGAAAAGGCGTAGAGGGAGAGGGACTCGATGCCGATGTCGCTGCTTTCCCGGATGATGGCGCGCAGGGTTTCCACGCCCTTGCGGTGCCCCAGGGCCACCTGGAGCTTGTGCCGCTTGGCCCAGCGGCCGTTGCCGTCCATGATGATGGCGACATGACGGGGAAGGGGACGTTCGCTCATGGCTTTTCTCCTTCGGGATGAGGGAATAGGGATGAGGGATTAGGGATTAGGGAATAGGGATTAGGGAATAGGGATTAGGGATGAGGGATTAGGCAATAGGCAATAGGAACCGGCCAAAAGCAATGTCATCCCTTCGACTTCGCTCAGGGCAGGCTCTGAGCGGAGCGAAGCGGAGTCGTTCGCTCGCGCCCGCCTTGGCGGGTAGGACCTTCCCCTCAAGGGGAAGTCTTTGGGGGAACAGGCGCTTCGCCCCCCCTCAAGGGGAAGGCTTTTGGGGTGTCCCATGACCCAGCATGTTGATAAACCGCGCGACGATCCATTCATTGTCCCGCACGCCAATGACGCGCAGCGTGCCGTCCTGCCGGAGCTGGCCGGTGCGGACGGGGGCGGCGGTGACGGTGATCTTTGGGCGGGGCGCGTCCTTCGGGAGGGAAGAAAGGGCCGCCTCAACGGTACGGCCCAATACATCGCAGGTCAAACTTCCATGATCTCCTTTTCTTTCTCGGCGGCGACCTTATCCACTTCCTTGATCTGGGCGTCGGTCAGCTTTTGCAGCTCGTCCTCGGCCTTGCGCTGGTCGTCCTCGGTGATCTTGGAATCCTTCTTGAGCTTCTTGATCTGCTCCATGGCGTCGCGGCGGGTGTTGCGCATGGCGACCTTGGCTTCCTCCGCGCCCTTGCGCACCACCTTGGTCAGCTCCTTGCGGCGCTCCTCGTTCAGCTCCGGCACCACCAGGCGAATCACCTTGCCGTCGTTGGAGGGGTTCATGCCCAGGTCGCTCTTCTGGATGGCCTTTTCAACGAGGGGAATGGCCTTGGGGTCCCACAGCGAGATGGTCAGCAGCCGCGGTTCGGGGCTGTTGATGTTGCCCATCTGCTTGAGGGGTGTGGCGGTGCCGTAATAGTCCACCACGATGCGGTCCAGGATCTGCGGGTTCGCCCGGCCCGCGCGCAGGGACAGCATATCGCGCTGATAGAAATCCTTGGTTTTGATCATCTTTTCCTTGGCGTTGTCAATTACCGCATGGTACATGGTTCTGCCTCCTGTCATAACGAAATAAATGGTTGGTTCTATTTTACTCTGTTTTTGGAATTTAGGCAAGAGGTTTTGTTGAGGGATGAGGGATTAGGGATTAGGGATTAGCTCTACATGCAGTCGAATTGTTCTCCACTGTAAACATGTAAAAAACCGTTGTATGCAAAACACTATTTCCTAATCCCTATTCCCTAATCCCTAATCCCTAATTCTCCTCCCCAGCATTCTCTCCGCTAATTCCGTATTTCCTTCTTGCAGCGCTTTGCGGATGGCGGTGCTGGACACCCTTTGCCCGTCGGGCAGGGACACCTGGGGCACGACGGTGAGGCCGATGCCCGCCTCATCGCAGAGGGCTTGCAGTTCGTTGACGCCCCAGGCGCCTTTGTAGCCGAAGCGGTGATCGTCGCCGCAGACCACGTGGCGGGCGTTCAACTGGCCCAATACCACATCGCGGAAAAAAGCATCCCCCCGCATGTGGCGCATTTCGTCGTTAAATACGCTCACGGATACCTTGTCCGCGCCGTAGCGTTTCAGCAGCGCTTCCCGCTCCTCCAGCGTGGTCAGTTCAAATTCCTTTTGCCCCGGCGCGCGGTCGAAGGTGTGGACGCAGACCGGCAGATGAAGGCGCTCTCCTTCCGCCCGGGCCGCCCGCAGCAGCGCCTGGTGGGCCAGGTGTACGCCGTCAAAAAAGCCCAGGCATACCACGCACGGGGCGTGCTTTTCTTCCATTCGGGCGTATCTCCTTTGATTGAATGCTGACGCGCGATTCCATCGCAGCGGTTCTATTCTATCATATTTAAGGCAGGCGCGCAACCGGGCGCGGTCAATAGATCGTTCTGATTTCGTCGACTCCGACCTGCCGCCGGAACTCCTCCAGCCCCTGGCTGTCCACCATCATCAGGTCGTGGAATTTGCCGGTGGCTTTGTCGATGTAGCCCACGGTCATTTCACCGGTGCAGATGCTGCGGCGCACGGCGGGCTCCTGGGTCTCGGGATCATAGGAAATGGTACTCACCGGCTTTTTGTGAAACAACGGCATATTGTCCTCTTCCTTTCCTTTTTTCTCATCATACCACGAAGATACGGGTCTGGCAAGTCAAGGAATTTACATCAAACCGCATTGTCAGGAAATGTATACCGTGTTATAATGACGGTGAATCAACCCACCGAATGGGAGGAATTGAAATGAAAAGGATATTGGTTTTGATTCTTTTGCTGTGCCTGCTGCCGCTGGGCGGCCTTTCTGAATATAAGCTGACCAAGCGCGGCGTGATGGCGAAATACGACTCGGAAACGCTGAAATACACCCTGGAAGAAGTGAAGCTGAACGGCACGGTCTGCTATGTGGCCAAGGTGTGGATGGCCGACCCCGCCCGGCAGATCAAAAAGGCCATTACCCCCTGGCACGAAAGCCTGGCGAAGGCGGAGGATTTAGCGAAGAAGATCAAGGGCGCGGCGCTGGTCATCAACGGCAGCGGCTACGTCAGCCCCAGATACCCCGAAATCCCCGACAATTATCCCGGCGCCAGCGCGGATTATTACTACACGCCCCTGGGCTCCCTGACCGTGGTGGACGGCGAGGTGTACCGCAATCTTCCCGGCGTGCCTTACTACGGCCTGACGCTGGAGGAAGACGGCCTGCACATGTACGTGGGCGCGGACAATGAAGAGGTGCTGGCCCGCAATCCCATCCAGACCTGGAGCTTTTACGAGGGCTGCCCCATGGCGATGAACGGCAAAAACCTGGTGGACTACACCTGGAAATTCGCCGCCACCCGCTATATCCGCACCATCATCGCCAGGCTGCCCGAGGAAAACACCTATGTGATCCTCCTGGGCACCTCCAGCCACGGCCTCAACCTGCTGGAAGCCAACGAATTTTTGGAGGGCGAATACCATCCCGAATGGGTCTACGACCTGGACGGCGGCCCTTCCTCCGCCCTGTTCAGAAGGCTGCACGGCAAGAAAACCCTCAAGCTCATCTACGGCGCGGGCCAGAAGATCGTGGACGTGATGGGGTTTGTGGAGTAAGCTTGCATGTGCCTGGTCAGAAGTATTCAATAAAAGGGCACTTTAAGTCTGGAAAAAGGCATTAGGCAATAGGCAGTAGGCATTAGGAGAACGAGAGTACAGAGTACAGAGTGCAATTTGTTTTGATAACAATCATCAGCTTGAACAAGTAGCTTTTTCTGTGAACGATATTCTGTCATCCCGACTGGAGCGGAACGAGAGTGGAGCGGAATGGAGGGACCTGAAAGAAGCATAAATACCCAAGCAATAGGATACCCAGCTCTCAGGTCCCTCGACTACGGCTCGCCTCTTGCTCGCCTTCGCTCGGGATGACAATGCTAATTGAGTGAAATAATATTTGTTGGTCAAATTCAAAGCGTACTGCATATCAATCTGAACTCTGTACTCTGTACTCTGAACTCTTTTATAGCGTTATAGTGTCCTTTTAATGACCACAGCAA
The DNA here is from genome assembly GCA_902795275.1 of uncultured Eubacteriales bacterium. Taxonomy (GTDB): domain Bacteria; phylum Bacillota; class Clostridia; order Christensenellales; family Aristaeellaceae; genus RUG563. Next base: position 91,466 of record CADBKQ010000015.1, read on the forward strand.
AACAGCTACTTTTTCTTCCCCATGGATTGACAAAAACGGCATAATATGATATTATGCTATCGGTTCACTACGGTAAAGCGATGAAGAAAAGAGGAGAGCTGTTATGAAGAAACTGATGAAGGTATTGGCGCTGATGATGGCGGTCATGATGCTGCTGGGCAGCGTGGCGTTTGCGGAAACCGACCTGGAATACGTGAAGGCCAAGGGCAAGCTGGTGGTCGGCATCACGGATTTCGCGCCCATGGACTACAAGGACGAATCCGGCGAGTGGGTCGGCTTTGACGCGGATGTGGCGAAGGCCTTCGCCGCCTCCCTGGGCGTGGAAGTGGAGTTCATCGAGATCGAATGGGACAACAAAATCCTGGAGCTGGACAGCAAGGCCATTGACTGCGTGTGGAACGGCATGACCCTGACCGACGAAGTGAAGAGCGCCATGGAAACCTCCGCCGCCTACTGCAACAACGCCCAGGTGGTGGTGCTGGCCGCGGACAAGGCCGCGGACTTCGCCGACGTGGCGTCCCTCGCCGGGCTGAACTTCGCCGTGGAAGCGGGCAGCGCGGGCGAAGCGGAAATCGACGCCCTGGGCTATAACAAAGTGGCCGTCACCTCCCAGGCCGCGGCGCTGATGGAAGTGGCCGGCGGCACCGCCGACGCCGCCGTGATCGACGCGCTCATGGCCGCCGCCATGGTGGGCGAAGGCACCAACTACGCGAACCTCACCTACACCCTGGCCCTGAACAGCGAGGAATACGGCGTGGGCTTCCGCAAGGGCAGCGACCTGGCCGCCGCGCTGAACGACTACTTCAAGGCCGCTTACGCCGACGGCAGCCTCATCGCCGTTGCCGAGGCCTATGGCGTCCAGGCCGCGCTGATCGCGCAGTAAGATATTCCAACCGAACACCCCGCAGCCGGGCCGTCTGTTTTGCGCGGCCCGGCTGTGATGCTTTTCGGACGAGGGATGAGGGATGAGGGATTAGGCATTAGGGAATAGGGATTAGGGATTAGGAGAACGAGAGTGCAGAGTGCAGAGTACAGATGATTTAGTGTATGAAGTGGGGAACCCACCAAAAGCAATGTCATCCCTTCGACTTCGCTCAGGGCAGGCTCTGAGCGGAGCGAAGCGGAGTCGAAGGACCTCCATCACAGTGGAAGGTGTCAGGCGCGGAGCTAACCATGCTCAGTGTGACGGAGATATTTCGCGCCTGACGGATGAGGTGGCCTTGTCCCTGTTGCTTCTGGAAACACCTCATCCGAGCCGTGCGAATGAACTTGACTTCTATCTCCAACTTGGTTCCGCACGGCCCACCTTCCCCTCAAGGGGAAGGCTTTTGGTCGGGGTCTCCTATTCCCTAATGCCTATTGCCTAATCCCTAATCCCTATTCCCTAATCCCTACCCCCCTTCCCCTCATCTCCAAACAACTAACGCAAAAGAGGAATGAACATGGAATTGTTCCTGCAACAGATGCCCATCGTTATCAACTCCCTGAACGTCGGGTTCCTCCAGACCCTGCGGCTGTTTTTCGTGACGCTGCTGGGCGCGGCGCCGCTGGGGCTGGTGATCGCGTTCGGGTCCATGAGCAAATTCAAGCCCCTGAGCATCGTCACCCGGGTGATCGTGTGGATCGTGCGCGGGTCGCCGCTGATGATCCAATTGCTCATCATCTACTACTTCCCCGGCCTGGTGCTGCATAACCCCATCTGGGGCGGCGGCGAAAGCGGGCGGTTCTTAGCGGCGTCGGCGGCGTTCATCATCAACTACGCCTGCTACTTCTCCGAAATCTACCGGGGCGGCATCCAGAGCGTGCCGGTGGGCCAGATCGAGGCGGGCAAGGTGCTGGGCATGACCAAGGGCCAAATCTTCTGGCGCATCAAGCTGATGCAGGTGGTGAAGGCCATCGTGCCGCCCATGTCCAACGAAATCATCACGCTGGTGAAGGACACGTCCCTGGCCCGCATCATCGCGCTCCAGGAAATCATCTGGGCGGGCCAGGCGTTCATGAAGGGCAGCCAGGGCATTTCCGGCGCCATCTGGCCCATGTTCTTTACGGGCGTGTACTACCTGATCTTCAACGGCGTGCTGACGCTGCTGCTGGGATGGGTGGAAAAGAAACTGAATTATTACCGGTAAGGAGGGAGAAGCCATGCTGAACGCGAATCATCTGAAAAAGAGCTTTGACGGCCTGGGCGTGCTGCGGGACATCTCCCTGCAGGTGAACGAGGGCGAAGTGGTGGCCATCATCGGCAAAAGCGGCTCGGGCAAGAGCACGCTGCTGCGCTGCCTCAACAACCTGGAGCAGGTGGACGGCGGCACCATCGAGATCGACGGCCAGGCGCTGGTCAAGGACGGGGTTTACTGCCCGGCCAGGGAACAGCGGGCCATCTGCCTGAAAATGGGCTATGTGTTCCAGAACTTCAACCTGTTCCCCCATATGAACGTGCTGCGGAACCTGACGGAGGCCCAGGTCTGCGTGCTGAAGCGCGACAAGGAAAAGGCCGCCGCCTACGCGCGAGAGCTGTTGAAGAAGGTGGGCCTGGCGGATCGGGAAGCCGCCTACCCCTATCAGCTTTCCGGCGGCCAGCAGCAGCGGGTGGCCATTGCCCGGGCGCTGGCGCTGGACCCGGAAATTCTCTGCTTCGACGAGCCCACCTCCGCCCTCGACCCGCTGCTGACCCAGGAAGTGCTGGGCGTCATCCGGGCGCTGTCGAAGGAAAAGCGCACCATGATCGTGGTGACCCATGAAATGAACTTCGCCCGCGAGGTCGCCGACCGCGTGGTGTTCATGGAGGAGGGCGTGATCGTCGCCGAAGGCGCGCCACAGGAGGTTTTCGACAGCGAAAAGGTCAAGGCGTTTACCGGGCTGGGGGATTAGGGATTAGGGATTAGGGATTAGGGATTAGGCATTAGGGATTAGGGATTAGGCAATAGGCATTAGGGAATAGGGATTAGGAAGATCGTGTACGACACGATTGGAAACCAACGAAATAGCAGAACAAAAAAGACTAATCCCTAATCCCTATTCCCTCATCCCTCCGTTACTTACAGCGCCCTTAAAAACCACGACAGTTACGTTTTCAGCCTACACACATGAACGGGAGGAATATCATGAGCGGATATTTGGACGCGGGGGATTTCAAGCTGGGCTTCGGTTTAATGCGCCTGCCCAAGAACCCGGACGGCAGCATCGACGTGCCGCAGACCGCGCAGATGGCGGACAGGTTCATCGCCGCGGGCGGCACCTATTTTGACACGGCGTTCGTATACGACGGCGGCGCCAGCGAAGCGGCGTTCAAGGCGGCGGTGGCCGACCGCTATCCCCGCGGCGCTTACACCGTGGCGACCAAGCTGAACGCCTTCATGGCTCCGGAAAAAAACGAGCAAAGCGCCAAGCAGGAATTTTATACCAGCCTGGAACGCACCGGCGCGGGGTACTTCGACTATTACCTGCTGCACGCCATTCAGCGCTCCAACATCCATCTGTACGACGATTACGGCATCTGGGACTTCGTGAAGGAGCAGAAGGCCCGAGGCCTGATCCGGCACTGGGGCTTTTCCTTCCACGCCGACCCCGCCCTGCTGGAAGAGCTGCTCGCCGCCCACCCGGACGCGGAGTTCGTGCAATTGCAAATCAACTACGCCGACTGGGAAAACCCCGGCGTGGCGTCCCGGCGCAACTGGGAAATCTGCAAGGCCCACGGCAAGCCCGTCATCATCATGGAGCCGGTGAAGGGCGGCATCCTGGCCGAGCCCATTCCCGCGGTGAAGGACATCCTGAACGCCGCGAACCCCGACGCTTCCTGCGCCAGCTGGGCGCTGCGCTTTGCGGCGGGGCTGGACAACATCATGGTGACGCTCAGCGGCATGAGCAGCCTGGCCCAGATGGACGACAACCTGCGCTTCATGACCGACTTCCGGCCCCTGTCCGACGCGGAACAGGCGGTCATCCGGCAAGCCCAGCAGGCCCTGGACGCGGACAAGTCCATCCCCTGCACCGCCTGCCATTACTGCACCAAGGGCTGTCCCATGGGCATTCCCATTCCCGAAATCTTCAACGTGGAAAACCGGAAGAAGGGCAGCCCCCGGTTCCGCACCGTCCGGGAATACACCATCGTCACCCAGGATCGGGGCAAGGCCGGCGACTGCATCCAGTGCGGCCAGTGCGAGAGCGCCTGCCCCCAGCATCTGCCGATCATCGAACTGCTGCGGAAGTGCAGGGAGCTGGAGGAGTGAGGGAGTAGGGAATAGGGAATAGGGATTAGGGATTAGGGATTAGGGATTAGGGATTAGGGATTAGGGATTAGGCAATAGGCATTAGGGAATAGGGATTAGGAAGATCGTGTACAACACGATTGGAAACCAACGAAATAGCAGAACAAAAATGACTAATCCCTCATCCCTAATGCCTAATCCCTATTCCCCCTCCCCTTATAGCTTTTCCCTATAACTTGTAATACATTTCTCATAATCCCCGAACCCTTGACAGGGGCAGGGCAATCTTTTATAATACATACCAACAAGAGGCGAAGGGAGGGAAACCCATGAAGCGGAAGGAGAGCGTCCGGAGTATGCGAATGTCCTGCCGCGTGAGGGTTTCCTCGCGCTGTTTGCGCCGCGCCGCTTGACATACGCTGACCGTTGCATGCGCCGCTTCGCAGATATGCGCGGCGGCTTTTTTATGAAGAAAGGCTGGTTATACGTTTGTCGGAAGAAAAACCCATCCTGGAAGAGGCGGGCGCGGAAACGCCGCTGATTGAGATCAAGAACCTGCGCAAGGTGTACCAGGTGCCGGGGGGCGAAGTGGTGGCCCTGGACGGCATCGACCTGAGCATCAACCGCGGGCAGATTTACGGCATCATCGGCATGAGCGGCGCGGGCAAAAGCACCCTCATCCGCTGCCTGAACCGGCTGGATACGCCCACCGACGGCCAGATCCTGATCGACGGGCAGAACATCCTGACCATGAACAATAAGCAGCTCATGGCCATGCGCCGCAAGGTGAGCATGATTTTCCAGAGCTTCAACCTGCTGATGCAAAAGACCGTGGCCCGCAACGTGCGCTATCCCCTGGAAATCGCCGGAGTGCCGAAAGCCAAGGCCAACGAGCGGGTGAAGGAGCTGCTCAAGCTGGTGGAGCTGGAAGGCAAGGCCGACGCTTATCCCATCCAGCTTTCCGGCGGCCAGCGGCAGCGCGTGGCCATTGCCCGCGCTCTGGCCTCCGACCCCGAAGTGCTGCTGTGCGACGAGGCCACCTCCGCTCTGGACCCCATGACCACGCAATCCATCCTGGCGCTGCTCCAGGACATTAACAAGCGCCTGGGCATCACCGTGGTGCTCATCACCCACGAAATGGCGGTCATCCGGCAGATTTGCAGCCGGGTCGCCATCCTGGACGGGGGCCGCATCGCCGAGGAAGGCACGGTGGACGACGTGTTCGTACACACCCGCTCCGCCGCGGGCAAGCGGCTGTTCGGCATCCTGCCCTCCGAGGAGGAGGACGCGGTGTCCGACGTGCCCGCCCTGCGCATCGTGTTTGAAGGCGGCAAGGAGGGCATGCCCATCATCGCCGGGCTGGTGAAAAACTGCGGCGTGGACGTGAACATCCTCTCCGCCGACATCAAGCCCATCAACGGCCAGCCTTACGGCCAGATGATCATCGAATCCCCCGACGATCCCGACGTGCGCATCCAGGTGGTTCGGTATCTCACCGATCAGGGCCTGACGGTAAAGGAGGTGCGCCAGGGATGAACTGGTCCCACGTATTCTGGCAGGTGCCTTACAAGGTCTGCATGGACGGCTGGAACGGCCTGGGCAATTTCCTGTACAAAACCGTGTTCGGCTTCGTGTTCGAGCGGTCGTGGAAGATCCTGTGGCCCGCCCTGGGCGAAACCATTTACATGACCGTGCTGAGCACCCTGCTTTCCTACATCATCGGCATCGCCCTGGGCGTGCTGCTGGTGGTGACGCGGAAGGGCGGCATCAAGCCGATGCCCAAGTTCAACATGGCGCTGGGCACGGTGATCAACTTCCTGCGCTCCATTCCCTTCATCATCCTGCTGGTGATGCTGCTGAACGTGACCCTGGCCGTGACGGGCCGCATGACCGGCACCATGACCATTTCCTTCCCCCTGACCATCAGCGCGTTCCCCTACGTGGCGCGCATGGTGGAGGGCAGCCTGATGGAGGTGGACGGCGGGGTGATCGAGGCCGCCAAGGCCATGGGCTCCACCACCTGGCAGATCATCTGGAAGGTGCTGCTTCCGGAAGCGACGCCCTCGCTGATCAACGGCTTCTCCATCTGCATGACCACCATCCTGGGCTACACCACCATGGCCAGCGTGGCCGCGGGCGGCGGCCTGGGCGCTACGGCGGTCACCTACGGCCTGTCCTATCGGCAGTATGACATCATGTACGCGGCCAGCATCATGCTGGTGGTGCTGGTGCAGGTCATCACCGTGGCGGGCACGTCGCTGTCCCGGAAGAAAGACCATCGGATTCGGTAAAACAGTTATTTAAGCGTATGCTTGAATATAATTATTTGAAGGAGGCTCTCTTATGAAAAAGGTTGTTGCGATCCTGCTGACCCTGGCGCTGTCTCTGGGCGTGGTTGCCGCCCTGGCCGAACCCCTCAAGATTATCGCCACCCCCAATCCCCATGCCGAAGTGCTGGCCCTGATCAAGGACGATCTGGCCGCCCTGGGCTTTGAACTGGAAATCGAAATCAACGAAGGCTATCTGGTGGAAAATCCCTCCACCGCCGCGGGCGACACCCAGGCGAACTTCTTCCAGCACATCCCCTACCTGAACCAGTACAACGCCGATATGGAAGCCACCGGCCAGGAGGCGAACAAGCTGGTCTACGTGGTGCCCACCCACTTTGAGCCCATGGGCCTCTATCCCGGCACCAAGGACAATTTGGACGAAATCGCCGAGGGCGACATCATCGTGGTGCCCAACGACCCCGTGAACATGACCCGCGCTTTCATCCTGCTGGCGGACGCCGGATTGGTGACGCTGCCCGAAGGCACCACCCTGGAAAGCGTTGTCACCAAGTTTGACATCGGCAACCCCAAGAACCTGGAATTCCAGGAAGCCAACGCTGAACTGGCCCCCACCATGCGGGACGGCGCGGCCTTCGTGGTCATCAACGGCAACAACGCTTCCCTGGCGGGCCTGATCCCCGGCAAGGACGCCGTGTACTTTGAACAGCCCGGCAGCCAGGCCGCCGAAGCCTATGTGAACATCTTCGCCGTGAAGCCCGAAAACGCCGAGGCCGATTTCGTCAAGGCCCTGGAAAAGACCGTCTACACCCAGAAGGTGTACGACCTGATCGTGAACAGCGGCTTCGCTCCCGTGTTCACTGTTCCCGCCGAATAATCCTTCCAAAACATCAAAGGCCGCGCCCAGATTCCGGGCGCGGTCTTCTTTGTGCATTCAATCAATTTCTGCCCTTCACCATGGTCAGGGCGATGCGCTTTTTCTTTTCGTCCACGCTGACCACCCAGACCTTCACGATGTCGCCGACCTTGACGACCTCGGAGGGGTGGCGGATGAAGCGGTCGGCCATGCGGGAGATATGCACCAGGCCGTCCTGATGCACGCCGATGTCCACGAACGCGCCGAAGTCGATCACGTTGCGGACGGTGCCGGTCAGCTCCATGCCGGGCTGCAGGTCTTTCATGTCCAGCACGTCGGTGCGCAGGACGGGCTTGGGCAGCTCGTCGCGCGGGTCGCGGCCGGGCTTTTGCAGTTCGGACAGAATGTCGTTCAGGGTGGGCAGGCCGATGCTTAATTCATTCGCCAGCTTTTCGATGCCGTACTCCTTCGCTTTCAGGGCGATGCCCGGCAGGCCGCCGTTCTTCACGTCCTTGGCTTCAAAGCCCAGGGTGGACAGCACAGCCTTCGCCGCGTCGTAGCTCTCCGGGTGTACGGCGGTGGCGTCCAGGGGGTTCTTGCTGTCCATCACGCGCAGGAAGCCCGCGCACTGCTCGAAGGCCTTCGGCCCCAGCTTCGGCACCTTTTTCAGCGCGGCGCGGGAGGGGATGCCGTTTTCCTCCCGGAAGGCCACGATGTTTTTCGCCAGCGCCGGGCCGATGCCCGCCACGTGGGAGAGCAGCTCGGCGGAGGCGGTGGAGACCTCCACGCCGACCAGGTTCACGCACTGCTCCACCACGCCGTCCAGGGCGGCGGTCAGCTCGTTCTGTTTCAGGTCGTGCTGGTACTGGCCCACGCCGATGGCCTTGGGGTCGATCTTCACCAGCTCGGCCAGGGGGTCCTGCATGCGGCGGGCGATCGACACCGCGCTGCGCTGGGTCACGTCGAAGTCCGGGAACTCGGCGGCGGCCAGCTTGCTGGCGGAGTACACCGACGCGCCCGCCTCGCTGACGATCACGTAGGCCACGCCGGGCATTTCGGGCAGCAGGGAGGCGATGAACTGCTCGCTCTCGCGGCTGGCGGTGCCGTTGCCGATGGCGATGGCGGTGACGCCGTACTTCTTCACGAAGCCCTTGATCAGCTTCGCCGCGGCGGCCTTGCCCGCCTCCGCGCCGGGCAGGGTGAAGTGGCCCACGCCGGTGTCCAGCACCTTGCCGTTCTCGTCGATGACGGCCAGCTTGCAGCCGGTGCGGAAACCGGGGTCCACGCCCAGCGTCACCTTGCCCTTGATGGGCGGCTGCAACAGCAGCTGGTGCAGGTTCTGGGAAAAGACCTTGATCGCCTGCTCGTTGGCCCGGTCGGTCAGTTCGTTGCGGATCTCCCGCTCCATGGAGGGGAACAGCAGCCGTTCCCAGGCGTCCTCGCAGGCTTCCTCGATCTGCTTGGAGGCTTCGGAGCCGGGGCGGACAAAGGCGTTCTTCACGCTCTGCACGCACTTGCCTTCCGGCGGAATCAGCGTGACCTTCAAAAACTCTTCGCGTTCGCCGCGGTTGACGGCCAGCACGCGGTGGGCCGCCATCTTCGGCACAGGCTCCTTGTAGTCGTAGTACATGCTGTACACGCTGTCTTCTTCCTTGGCGGCCTTGGTTTCGATCACGCCCTCCCGCAGCAGGGTTTCGCGCAGCTCCTTGCGCACCGCCGCGTCGTCGCTCACCTGCTCGGCGATGATGTCCCGCGCGCCGGCCAGGGCGGCTTCCGCGTCGGGGACTTCTTTTTCTTCATTGATATATTTCGCGGCTTCCGCCTGCACGTCGCCCTTGGGCATTTGCAGCAGCAGCCACAGAGCCAGCGGCTCCAGGCCGCGCTCCTTGGCGATGGTGGCGCGGGTGCGGCGCTTGGGCCGGAAGGGGCGGTACAGGTCTTCCAGCTCGGCCAGGGTGCGGGCCTTCGCCAGTTGGGCTTTCAGCTCGTCCGTCAGCACGCCCATCTCGGTCAGGGCCTTTTCGATTTCCTCCCGGCGCTTTTCCAGGTTCCGCAGGTATTCCAGGCGCTCCGCCAGCTCGCGCAGAAGCTGGTCGTCCATGGAGCCGGTCTTTTCCTTGCGGTAGCGGGCGATAAAGGGAATGGTGTTCCCCGCGTCCAGCATTTCGATCACGGCCTGCACGTGCTCGGGCTTGAGTGAAAATTCCTTCGCTAAAATGGATACAAAGTCCATATGCTTCCTCCTCGTGTCTGTTTCCGCAAACGCGGCAGGGTCTATTATACGGGAAAAAGAAAAGAAACGCAAGAAAAAAACTCCCCGCCGGTGCAGCGGGGAGAAAGAAAAGATCATTACTTCGCCATGGCCTGGGTCAGCTCCCAGCCCCAGTTGATTTCCTTCTGGTGGCTGACGGCGTAGGGGCCGGTCTGCTCCGCCTCGCTCATGACGCGCGGGAAGTGGAGGCAGATATGCCCTTCCAGGTTGTTGCCCGGGGTGTGGTCCACCTCATGGCCATGGCTGTGGATGGAGCCGATGTACACCTGCCCGTCGGGGAAGCAGACCCACACGTATTTCGGCGTCCATTCGTTCACGCCGACCACCTGGTTGAGCACGGCGGTGTCGGCGGCGGTGGGCGTTTCGCTGTCGGCGTGCTTGCCGAAGGAGAACATGTGCAGGTTGAAATGCAGGCCGGAATCGGGATCGTAGATCACCACGTCGGGCATGCTCTTGGCGATGGCCCGGATGGTGGAGTACCAGTTGGCGTACTGCACCTTGGAGGCCGAGGGCGGCGTGAAGCTGGCGGAAGAAGAATTGCTGCTCGTGGCGGGCTGCTGCGTGCTGGCGCTCTGGATGAGCAGGGTGCCGCTGCTGGAAATGGCGTTGGCGGAGTTGAGGCGGTTCAGGGTCATCACGCCCGCCACGCCGTCGGCGGTCAGGCCGTTCTTCTTCTGGAACGCGACCACGGCGTTATAGGTGGCCGGGCCGTAGACGCCGTCCGCGGTTTTCAGGTAGCCCAGTTCCACCAGCCGCGCCTGCATGGCCCGCACCTGGGCGCCGGAATCGCCGGTTTTCAGCGGCTGGATGGTGGCGGTGCCGTCAGAGGCGGGCGCTGTGGTGGGCTTGGCCGTGGCTTTCGCGGCGACGGCGCTGCCGTAGAGCAGCTTCAGCGTGTTTTCCCCGGCTACGCCGTCCACGTGCAGGCCGTTGCGCCGCTGGAATTCTTTGACCGCCGCGGCGGTGGAGCTGCCAAAATCGCCGTCGATCTCGCCGGTGTAGTAGCCCAGCTCTTTCAGCTTGGTTTGCAGCGCTTTCACCAGGTCGCCCTTGCTGCCCGTTTTCAGGGTTTGCAGGGAGGGCGCGCCGGAAGAAATCACGATGGGCGTGGGCGAGCCCACCACGGGAATGGGCGTTTCGGTGGGCGCGGGCGTGGCGATGGACACGGCGAAATCAGAATACAGGGCCTGCTGGGTGGTCACGCCGGCCACGCCGTCCTGGGTCAGGCCGCTCCTGCGCTGGAAGTCCTTGACGGCGGCGACGACCGCGTCGCTGTATACGCCGTCCAAAGCGCCGGTATAGAAGCCCAATTCCTTCAATCGGGTTTGCAGCCGGGTCACTTCGGTGCCTTTGGTGCCCTTGCGCATCACGAGCACATTGTCGGCGGTCATCTCGGTGACGGCGGGAACGGGCGAAGCGGCGGGCGCGTTGCTGAGGTTGTCGGTGAGCAGGTAAAGCAGGCGCAGGGTTTTTTCACCCGCCTTGCCGTCCTGGACCAGCTTGTGGGTTTCCTGGAATTTCTTGACGGCGCTGACCGTCGCGCTGTCATAGACGCCGGTGACCGGAGCGGTGAACATGCCCAGCGCGTTCAGACGCACCTGCAGATCCACCACCTGCTCGCCCTTCTGGCCGGAATGCAGCTCCTTCACTTCATGGTTGGGCAGGGTGCTGACGGTCACTTTCTTGCCCTTCCCGTTGACCGGCTTGCCTTCAAAAATCAGCTTCTGCACTTCGGGGGTGGCGATGCCGTCCTGACGGATATTGTTGGCTTTCTGGAACGCCTTGAGCGCGGATACGGTGGCGGCGTCAAAGGTGCCGGTAGAGGTTTTGCCGTCATAGAAGCCCAGTTCGCGCAGGGCGTCCTGGAGCACGGTCACGTCCTTGCCCGTGTCGCCGGACTGGAGGTAAGGATAATTTTTCTGTGCGTCGGCGTCCGTTTTCAGGGCTTTGCCGGGGGCGTACTGGGGCGGAACGTAGGCGTATTCGCTCACGATGTAGCCCGTCATGTCCTTATACGTGACTTTCAGGAAATCCCCCGTGATGCTCAGCACCGTGATCTCCGAGCCCTTGGGCACGGTGCCCAGGCGCTGGGAGGTGGTGGAGGCGGACTTGCGGATGTTCACGGAATCGGTGGTATAGGTGGAGAAGGGGAAGGTCGCCGCCGTATTGGCGGGATTCGCCGTGGGAAGCGGGGTGGGCGTCGGATCGGTTTTGGCTGTTTTGGCGGGCAGCGCTTTGTCGGAATACAGCAGGGCCAGCGTCACCACGTCGGCGGTATTGGACTGCCGCAGGTCGTTCTTTTTCTGGAACGCCTTGATGGCGGCGATGGTGGATTTGCCTGCCATGCCGTCGGCAGCGCCGGTGTAATAGCCCAGCTCTTTCAGCCGGGTTTGCAGCTTCACTACCGCCGGGCCGATGCTGCCGCTGGTGATTTCAGACCCCGGCAGGGTGGAAACGGTTTTGACCTTCGTGGCTTTGCCGCCGCTGTTCTTGGGCTTGCCTTCATACAGCAGCGCCTGGGTTTCCCCGTCGGCGGTGCCGCTCTGGGTCAGGCCGTTTTTGACCTGGAAGGCTGTCACGGCGCTGCGGGTGCCGGAGCCGAATTCCCCGTCCGTTTTGCCGCTGTAAAAGCCCAGCTCTTTCAGCGCGCTTTGCAGGGCTTTCACCGCGTCGCCCTTGCTGCCGGAATACAGCACTTCGTATCCGTAGGCGGCGGAGCCTTCGGGCGCAGGCGTGACGGCGGGCAGGTTCACGCCGCCTTCCACCACCCGGAGGTACTGCTTGAGGGCATAGCCCTGCTTGCCTTCGTAGGTGACGACGTAGTAATCGCCGTTTTCGCCGGTGATGAGCGCCATGTCCCCGGAGGGAATGGTGAGCAGCACCGAGGCGGTGCCGTTGGGCTGCTGCCGCAGGTTCAGGTTCGCGGTGGCATAGGCGGACAAAGGATAGCTCTCCGCCATGGCGGGCAGCACGCTCAGGCAGCAAATCAGGGCCAGCAGCATCGCGGCGGCCCGACGGAAAAATAATCTGCGCATAGTTCATCCTCCACACGTTCGTGTATCTATCTATCCCGGAACGCAGGATAAATATTCCCTCGTGAGTACAAGGAATCAAGTCTATTTTATTTCATTTTTGTAACAATGTCAAGGCATTTATTTCATAGTTACGTAATATTTACAAGAAAATATTACAAACTTTTTTCATTTCCCGGGAAGAAGAAATTCTTCCGATTCATCTATTGACTTTTGCGGGCTTCACATTATATGATGAAAACAGCAAATATCAGACAAAACGCGGCGAACTGTTCATTAAAGGAGGAGCTCCATGAGCAAAGCAAAGGTTTATTTTTCGGATTTCCGCACCCGCCTGGGCGTGAGCCAGGGCGCGAAGCTGCAGCGGCTGATCAAAAAAGCGGGCATCGGGGACATTGATTTTGACGGCAAATTCGTGGCCGTCAAGATGCACTTCGGCGAGCTGGGCAACTTTGCCTTCCTGCGGCCCAATTATGTGAAGGCTGTGGCGGACGTGATCAAGGAGCTGGGCGGCAAGCCCTTCCTGACGGACTGCAACACCCTCTATCCCGGCAGCCGCAAGAACGCGATCGACCACCTGACCAACGCCGAGATCAACGGCTTCAACAGCGTCACCACCGGCTGCCATGTGATCATCGCCGACGGCCTGCGGGGCACGGACGACATCGAAGTGCCGGTACACAACGGCGAATACTGCAAGACCGCGCTGATTGGCCGGGCTGTCATGGACGCGGACGTGTTCATCTCCCTCAGCCACTTCAAGGGCCATGAAATGACGGGCTTCGGCGGGGCCATCAAGAACATCGGCATGGGCTGCGGCAGCCGCGCGGGCAAGATGAACCAGCACAACGACGGCACCCCCGAAGTGGATCAGGACGCCTGCCGGGGCTGCGGGCGCTGCGCCAGGGAATGCGGCAGCGACGCCATTTCCTACGGCACTGACCGCAAGGCGTACATCGACCCCGCGATCTGCAAGGGCTGCGGGCGCTGCATCGGGGCCTGCGCCTTCGACGCCATCAGCAACATGAACGACAGCGCCGGGGACATGCTCTGCCGCAAGATGGCCGAGTACACCCAGGCCGTGTGCTACGGACGGCCCTGCTTCCACATCAGCCTGATCATGGACGTGTCGCCCAACTGCGACTGCCACGACGAAAACGACGCGCCCATCCTGCCCAACATCGGCATGCTGGCCTCCTTCGACCCCGTGGCCCTGGATCAGGCCTGCGTGGATCTCTGCCAGCAGGCCACGCCCTTCCGCAACAGCCAGCTGGGCGACAACCTGGCCAGGCCCGACTGGCACCATTACAACGACCACTTCAAGGACAGCAACCCCAACGTGCATTGGAAAGAAACCCTCGCCCACGGGGAAAAAATCGGCTTGGGGACGAGGGAGTACGAGCTGGTCGTGGTGAAGTAAGAAACTCCAAAACCCTTGACCGTTCTTTCCCAAGGGGCTGTCGCACAAGCCCCGAAGAAAACGGGACTGTCTCATAATGATATGCTCCCTTCCGGGCAGACAGGCAAATCAGAAAAAAGCTTGCTGCCAGGAAGGGAGCGTGTCGGTTTGAGGCGGCCCCGAATTGTTTTTTATGCCCAAATCTCATGCATGAATTTGGCGTAGGTATCGTCAATGATCTGCGTGGTGCGGATCATCAGCTCCATGGCGATCATGCCGGCGTTTTCGGCTGTCACGATGGCATCCACCTGGATGTTCATCCAGCATTCGTCGTTGATGAAAAACTTGGCCCAGCGGTAGTCCTTGTTGACCGTGTTCATCACTTCCATGATGGCCAGCTTTTTGTCGATGGGTACCGCGAACAGGCGGGACACGCGCATGGTGAAGGAGCGCCCGTCCTTATCGAAAAAGAAATGATAATCCACGGTGGTCATCTTGCCGTTCACGCCGCAGCACACATGGTCGCTGCCGTTCTCCAATTCCTGGAGATCCTTGTATTTCCATTCGTTTTTCTTCAGGGTTTCCAGGAAATCCGTGGTCGTTTGCAGCATGGGTTTCAGCTCCTTTCCTGTTTCATCGGGGGAGAGGGGTACTTGGTTTCAAAGGCGTCCAGCAGGCTTTTCTGGGTGGCGTCCAGAAACCGCATGCCTTTTTGGCGGATGCTGTCCGGCACGCCCCAGTACGCTTCCGCGATGCCGCCGGCGATGCACGCGATGGTGTCGCTGTCGCCGCCGATGGAAATGGCGTTGCGGATGGCGTCCTCATAGGATACGGACTCGAAGAACGCTTCCAGCGCCTGGGGCACGCTGCCCTGGCAGCTCACGTCGAATTTGTAGGCGGGGCGAATCTGGTCGAGGGTAAAATCAATGGAATAGAAATGCGCGGTGATATAGGCTTTGATTTCGTCCATGCTCGCGCCGGTTTTTGCCAGGAAAATCGCCGCGGCGGTGGCCTGGGCGCCTTTGACGCCCTCGGGGTGATTGTGGGTCACTTCGGCGGTGATGCGGGCCATGGCAAGGGCGTCCTCCAGCGTTTTGGCGGCGAACCCGCAGGGACTGGCCCGCATGGCGCTGCCGTTGCCAAAGCTGTTGTAGGGGCCGGGATGGGGCGTGTACTTCCCTTCTTTCAGCCATTGGTAAAACCGCCCGCCGTATCCGGCATGGGGATAGCGGTTGCCCAGCCAGATCATGTTGGCCACGGTGATCCCGGCGAGCGCCTCCAAATCCTCCGCTTCCAGAATGGACTTTGCCACAGCGAGGGACATGACGGAATCGTCCGTGGGTTCGCAGTCCGGGGAGAAAAAGGGAAAGTCCTTGGTCTTGATGTTGTCGAATTCATACACGGAGCCGACAATGTCTCCGATGATTGCGCCGATCATGGGATCAGCCTCCTTTCCGGGAAATGTGGTTTCGCGCCGCGCTTCTCCCGCCGCGCAAGCGTATCATAGCACGTTGGGAATCAAAATGTGTCTCCCGCCAGGCGACATTTTCTTTTTCATACCCTCTTAGTATACATACCAAAGCCGGAATTGTCCATAGGGTCTTTTAGCCTGTTGGTTTAAAAACCGAAAAAATATCAGGCGCGGCGGACGCGACGCTTGCAATCCTGCATGGTTTCATTGTATACTAACGGTGATGATTCCAAATGAAAGCAGAATGGGGAGGAAGCCGTGAAAAAACGTGTGATTGCCGGGCTGTTGGCTTTGCTGATGCTGTTAGCCGCGCTGCCGGGAGCCCTGGGCGCGTCGGACACCGCGGTGACGCGGACGACGCTGAAGCTGCGCAAGGAGCCCAAATCCAACGCCAAGGTGCTGGAGACCTACAAGAAAGGCACCGAGGTGACGGTGCTGGAAATGGACGGCGACTGGTGCAAGGTGCGGGTGGGAAAACGCACGGGCTACATGATGGCGGAATACCTGGACATTCCCGACGATCTGGAAATCCCCGACAAACAGGAAGCCGCCGCGGGCGTCACCGCGCCGGGCCGAAGCGATTTCCGTCCCGAACCGGGGGAGAGCCTGTGCGACACCGCGTACCTGCTGGACGCGGGCCAGGAACCGGTCATCACCGGGTCTTCCTACCAGAGCGAGAACGTGTTCATCGACATTACCGCGGACCGGAAATTCAACAGCGACGTGTATGTGGCGGACATTTACGTCCGTTCCCTGGACAGCTTCCGGCGGGGCCTTGCCAACAAATGGAAGAACGGCACGGCGAAAATCGCCAAGATCGCGGAAGCGCATCACGCCATTCTGGCCATGACCAGCGACAGCGCGGAAAACCTGGATATGGGCTGGGTGATCATGAACGGCGAAACCCTGCGCCATACGAAGAACCGCAAGCGCGACCTGTGCGTGCTGTACACCAACGGCGAGATGGCGGTGATCCCCGCCGCGGAACTGGTGCACGAGGACATCGCGGCGTTGGCGGAGGCGGGGGAGATCTGGCAGACCTTCCTGTTCGGCCCCTCGCTGCTGGACAAGGACGGCAAGGCGTTCAAGGAAATCAAATCCTCCATCGGCATCCAGAACCCGCGTTCCGTGATCGGGTACTATGAGCCGGGCCACTACTGCTTCGTGCAGGTGGATGGCCGCAGAACCCCCAGCCAGGTGGAGCCGGGCAAGAAAAACAAGGGCATGACGATCCTTGAGCTGTCCCAGTATATGGAAAGCCTGGGCTGCAAAGCGGCCTATAACCTGGACGGCGGCCAGAGTTCCGTGATGTTCTTCGGCGGCAAAATCCACTCCACGCCCCAGAACGGCAGCCGCCGCCTGGGGGATGTGGTGCTGATCGCCGAGCCGGGGGACTGAGCCGCTCATATGGCAGCGGCGCAAATAACGAACAAAAAATAAAAAGAACATCAAAAAGACCGGATTGATTTGGAAAAATAACAAAGATATCCCTTGCGCACGCAAGGGGTATTTGTTATAATGTACGTGTTTTTCACCCGCCCGTTTCCCGGAACGGCGGGCGGAAGCGAAGCATAGCATGGAGATTAAAGGAAGATGCTTGGTCTTCCGGAAGGAAGGGTTTTTATGAAGCCTTATACGGACATGACGGTGGAAGAATTAAACGCCGAATACGCCGAGCTGAAAACGCAGTATAAAAAAATCCAGGCCCTGGGCATGAGCCTGAACATGAGCCGCGGCATCCCCTGCCAGGAGCAGCTGGACCTGTCCATGGAAATGATGGACGTGCTGGACTCCTACTCCGACCTGACCTGCGACGACGGCACCGACTGCCGCACCTACGGCCAGCTGACCGGCATCCTGGAAGCCCGGGAGCTGCTGGGCGACATGATGGAAAACAATCCCAAGGACATTATCATCTACGGCAACTCCTCCCTGAACGTGATGTTTGACACCATCAGCCGCGCCTGGACCCACGGCATCATGGGCAACACGCCCTGGTGCCGCCAGGAAGTGGTCAAGTTCCTCTGCCCGGTGCCGGGCTATGACCGGCATTTCGCCATCACGGAATACTTCGGCATCCAGATGATCCCCGTACCCATGACGCCCACCGGCCCGGACATGGACATGGTGGAACGCCTCGTGCGGGAGGATGCCACCATCAAGGGCATCTGGTGCGTACCCAAGTATTCCAATCCCCAGGGCATTTCCTACGACGACGAGACCGTGCGCCGCTTCGCCCGGCTGGAGCCCGCGGCCCCGGACTTCCGCATTTTCTGGGACAACGCCTACGGCATGCACCACCTCTACGACCACAAGCAGGACTACCTGATCGAAATTCTGGCCGAGTGCAAGCGGGCGGGCAACCCCGACCTGGTGTACAAATTCGCGTCCACGTCGAAAATCACCTTCCCCGGCAGCGGCATCGCCGCCCTGGCCACCAGCCCCAACAACATGGTGGACTTCATCGAGGATTTGAAGCGCCAGACCCTGGGCCACGACAAGGTGAACCAGCTGCGCCACGTGCGCTTCTTCGGGGACATCCACGGCATGGTGGAGCACATGCGCAAGCACGCCGCCATCATCCGGCCCAAGTTCGAGGCGGTGGAGGAAATCTTCGAGCGCAATTTGGGCGGCCTGGGCATCGGCGAATGGACGAAGCCCCTGGGCGGCTACTTCATCATGTTCGATTCCCTGCCCGGCTGCGCCAAGGACATCGTGGCCCGCGCCAAGAAGGCGGGTGTCACCATGACCCCCGCGGGCGCTACCTGGCCCTACGGCAAGGACCCCAACGACTCCAACATCCGCATCGCGCCCACCTATCCCTCCCTGGCCGACCTGACCACCGCCATGGAGCTGTTCACCCTCTGCGTGCGCATGTCCAGCGCGAAAAAGCTGATCGCCGAAAAGCAGGCCCAGTAATCCCGGCTCGCCCCGGGGCCAAGGAGAAATCAGGCATATGAAGAATAAGAAACCGGCCGGCCGCATCCTCTGGAAGATTTTCCTGGGGATGTTTGCCGTGCTGTTCGCGGTTTTTCTGGAATTGAATAAGCACACCCTCCTGGGCTGGGTTCTGGCGGCGCTGCTGCTGGCGGCCTTTGCGATGGCGCGCGAAAAAAGGCTGCGGTTCGCGGGCGTGGGAAAGCGCCTGCTGGCCTGGGCTTTGCTGGCTGTCGGCGCGGCGGGAATCGCGTGGCTGTCCTGGCCGCCGGTGAAAGCGGTGCCCGCCGTGGCCGCAAGCCATCCGAAGGAAACCGGAATCGTGCATACCGCCGCGGGCGACCTGACCGGCGTGTATACTTTGGACGAAGCGGTGGAAGTATTCGCCGGGGTGCCCTACGCCCAGCCGCCGACGGGCGATTTGCGCTGGCGGGAGCCTCAGCCCCTGGAAAAGTGGGACGGCGTGCTGAAAGCCGACCACTTTGCGCCCATGTCCATGCAGACCCAGAGCCTGCCGATTGTGGATGCCCTGAAGCGGCTTTTCGGCTACCACGAATTCAGCGTATCCCTGTCCGACAATTGCCGGACGCCCGCCAGCGAGGATTCCCTGTACCTGAACATCTGGAAGCCCGCCGGGCAGCGGGAAAACCTGCCCGTGCTGGTGTATGTGCACGGCGGCTCGCTGCAATCGGGCCAGCCCTGGTATGAGGATTACAGCGGCGAAGGCCTGGCGAGGCAGGGCGTGATCGTGGTCAACATGGGCTATCGCCTGGGCGTGTTCGGTTTCTTCGCGGATGAGGAATTGGCGGCGGAATCCCCCAACGGCACCACCGGCAACTACGGCCTGCTGGATCAGATCTGCGCCCTGGCATGGGTGCGGGACAACATCGCCGCGTTCGGCGGCGACCCCGGCAACGTGACCTTGGCGGGGGAATCCGCGGGCGCGGCCTGCGTGACGGCGCTGTGTACCTCGCCCCTGGCGAAGGGCCTGTTCCGCCGGGTGATCGCCGAAAGCTCCACCACCACGGCCAAGGCGCCGACCCATTCTTTCCGCTCCCTGGAAGATGCGCTCCAGGCCGGGAAGAAGACCCGGGAACGGCTGGGCGTTTCGTCCCTGGCGGAGCTGCGGAGCCTGCCCGCCGAAAAGATTGTGGACGAGCTGAACGCCCATCACCACCTCACCGTGGACGGTTACGCGCTCACGGAAACGCCCTATGCATCCTATCAGAAGGGCCGGTTCAACGAAGAAGCCCGGCTGCACGGCTTCAACCTGGAGGAATCCGGGCCGTTCCTTCTCTTCGGCCAGGCGACGCTGAAAAACTATGCGGGCTATGTGCGCGCGCTGCTGGGCAGCGAACAGGGCGAACGATTCCTCAAAGCGTTCCCTGCCGCCACGGATGCGGAGGCCCAGAAACTGTGGGCCGACCTGTATTCGGCGTATTATTTCAGCTATGGGCATTACCGCTGGGAGCAGCAGGCGAAGGAAAACGGCGTGCCATCCTATGAATACCTGTTCAGCAAGCACAACGGCAGGCTGGGCTGCTGGCACAGCGGCGAGGAAATTTATTTTTACGGCAATATCCCGGCAGGCTCCCGCCTGTTCCAGAGCGACGACCGGGAGCTGAGCCGCGTCATGTCCGCGTACTTCGTTCAATTCGTCAAAACGGGAAATCCCAATGGCGACGGCCTGCCCGAGTGGCCCGCCAATACCGGCGCGGACGGCAGGCTGCTGGTGCTGGATGAGCAGGTGCGCCTCGGCGACGATCCATTCCTGCCCTTCTACGATTTCATCGAACAAGCGGAGTGAGGATGCCAGACAGCCATCGGACATGCTGCATAAGAAAAAAGGGTACCGCTGGGGTGAAAGCTCAGCGGTACCTTTTTGTTTGATTTGTTTTTAAAAACGGTTTGCCCGGCTTGCCGCCGTTTACCTTCTCCTTCTCCGGTCGTTCAGATACTTTCCGAATTCGCCGGGATGCTCCAGGGTCTGGCCGCAGCCGCGGGCCACGCATTCCTGGGGGAATTCCGCCACGCGGCAGTCCACCTTCAGGAATTCGGCGATGGCTTCGCTCAGGCCGGGCAGCAGCGCGCCGCCGCCGGTCAGGGTGATGCCCGTTTCAAAAATATCAGCCAGCAGCTCGGCGGGGGTCTTTTCCAGCACGGCCTGGATGGCTTCCAGCAGGTCGTGGAGGGGGTCGTCGAGGGCCTCGGTGATTTCGTCGCTGGTGATGCGCATTACCTTGGGCAGGCCGGAAATCAGGTTGCGGCCCGCCACTTCCATATAAAACTGCTCGGTTCTGGGCAGGGCGGAGCCGATGCTGATTTTTAAATCCTCCGCCGTCAGTTCGCCCAGCAGCAGGTTGTGCTTCCTGCGCACGTAGCGGATCACCGCGTCGTCGAAGGAATCGCCGCCGATTTTATTGGTGGCGTCTTTATTGCTGGCAATGATCTTGCCCTGAGACAGCACGGCAATGTCCGTCACCCCGCCGCCGATGTCCACAATCATCTGTCCGTAGGCGTCGCCCACCGGCAGGCCCGCGCCGATGGCGGCGGCAATGGGACGTTCCATGATCTGGGTGCGGCGCGCGCCGGTTTCAAACAGGCTGGTCATGATCCGGTGGCGCTCCATTTCGTTCACGCCGTCAGGCACGGAAAGCAGGATCCTGGGGCCGCCCAGCAGCCGCTTGCCCACCACCTTGCCCATGAAATACCGCAGCATGGTGCAGGCCATTTCCATGTCGCCCACCGTGCCGTTCTGCAAGGGACGGATGGCGGCGATGTTGCTGGGCGTGCGGCCCAGCATGCGCCGGGCTTCCTCTCCCACGGCGAGCACGTTGCGGGAATCCCGGTCAAAGGCGATCACGGCGGGCTCGTTGAGCACCACGTCCTTCCCTTTGCCGTAAATGATGACGCTGGCTGTCCCCAGATCAACGCCAATGTCCAGTACCGTTGCCATGAGTCCTCTCCCTCTTTATACAGGTTTACGTATGCTGTATTCGACGCAGGATGAAAAAATCCTCTTTTTTTCCATGCATATGGGAATGACTTGCTACTTTTTCTTTATTTTTTTCAGAATTCAGGAGATCATTCGCCACTTTTCGACGCTTTTCGCGGGGATAAAAGGGCATACATCATTCCGCTTGCAAAGCTGGCCGGGGTGCGGTATGATAAGTTAAAGATGAACGGTTTGTGCTGGAATGAGGAGGCGCGGACGGATGCGGTGGACGGAAGGACAGCGGGCGGCGATTGACGCGCGGAACGACAGCGTGCTGGTGAGCGCGGCGGCGGGCTCCGGGAAAACGGCGGTGCTGGTGGAACGGGTGCTTTCCCTGCTGCGGGAGGGCAAGCGCATCGACCGGATGCTGATCGTCACCTTCACCCGCGCGGCGGCGGGCGAAATGCGGGAGCGCATCGGGCGCAGGCTGGATGAGGAAGGCGCGCACGACGCACATCTGCGGCGGCAGAGCATGCGGCTGAACCGGGCGGCCATCTGCACCCTGCACGTGTTCTGCTACCGCCTGCTGCAAGAGCATTTCCAGGCGGTGGGCATCGACCCGCTGTGCAAAATCGCCGAGCCGGAAAAGCTGGCGGCGCTGCGCAAGCGCGCGCAGGACGAAATATTGGAAAGCGCTTACGCTGCGCCTACCGAGGACGAGCAGGCGCTTTTTTCCCAATTTGAAGATCAGCAGGTGGTGGCGCTGCTGGATCAGCTGTACGATTTCCTTTTGTCCCAGGCGTCGCCCTGGGAATGGGCGGCGGCCCAGTGTACGGAGGAAAAGGCGGCGCTTGCCGCGTGGATGCCGCTGCTGGAGGAAAGCTGCATCCGGCAGCTGGAAGGCGCGGCGGAATTGATACCCGAGATGGAGGCGCTGGCAAACCGCCCCGACGGCCCCGACCGGTATCTGCCCATGCTGGAGAGGGACGCCGCCCTGACGGAACAATCGCTGCGGGAAGCGCGGGACGGCGTGCTGACCGGCGGGAAAACCTCGTTCGCGCGCCTGAGCTCCCAGAAAGCCGGGCCTGCGGAAAACCCCGACGTGACGGAACAGTATAAGGCGCTGCGGGAGGAATGGAAAGCCCGCATGAACGAAGCGCGGCAGGCGCTGCCGGTCAGCCCCGGAAAAGCGGAGGAAGACCTGCGCCACGCCCTGCCTCCGCTGCGCGCCCTGTGCGGCCTGGCGAAGCGGATGCACGACCGGTTTTACGAACTCAAGCAGCAGAGGAATTATCTGGATTACAGCGACCTGGAGCACCTGACCCTCATTGCCCTGCAAAATCCCGACGTGCGAAGCGCGGTGGCCGGGAGCTTTGACGCCCTGTTCATCGACGAATACCAGGACGTGTCCGGCATCCAGGAGGCCATTCTTCGGGCGCTGCACGAGGGCTTCCCCAACCTGCTGTTCATGGTGGGCGACGTGAAGCAGAGCATTTACCGCTTCCGCCTGGCCGACCCGACGCTGTTCCTGCAAAAGTACCGGGATTATTCCCTGGATGAAAACGCGAAGGAACGGAAAATACTATTGCAGCAGAATTTTCGTTCGGATGAAAACGTGTTGCTGGCGGTGAACGAGGTGTTCGCCCACGCCATGCGGGAAAAGGAAACGGAAATCGCCTACGACGAGGCGGCGATGCTGCGTCCCGGCGGCGGCCAGCCCTTCGGCGCGCCGGTGGAAATCCACCTGATGGTTCCCAACGCCGGGGAAACGGACGACGAGGAAAGCGCCGAATCCAGCGAACTCAGCCAGGGCTACCGCTATGAAGCGGCCTTCGTGGCGAAAAAGATCAAGGAATTGATGCGCTTCGCCACCGTCCGGGAGGGGAACATCAGCCGTCCCCTGCGCTATCGGGACATTGCGCTGCTGGTGCGCTACGCCTCCGGGCGCGCGCCGTATATCGCGAAGGCCCTGCAAATGGCGGGCATTCCCGTGTACAGCGACGCGGACGCCCAGTTTTTTGAAATGCCCGAAGTGGCTGATGTGCTGAATATCCTGCGGGTGCTGGACAATCCTTTGCAGGACCTGCCCCTGCTGGGTACGCTGCGCTGCCCCTGCTTCCAATTCACCGAAGAAGAGCTGGCCCGCATCCGCCTGACGGAGCGCACCCCCGGCGTGCCCTTCCACACCGCGTTCCGAACCGCCATGGGCCAGGACACACCGCTGGGCCGCAAGGCGAAGGAAGCCTGGGACAGGCTGGCCGACTGGCGCTTCAAAAGCCGGTTCCTGCCGCTGGACACGCTGATCTGGCTGATTCTGGATGAAAGCGGGCTGTACATGCGGGCAGGCTGCCAGGAGGAAGGCGAGCTGCGCCAGGCGAACCTGCGCCTGCTGGTGGAGCGCGCCGAGGACGACGGCGGGAAAGAGGGGTTGAGCGTGTTCCTGCGGGACATGGGCCGCCTCCACGCCTCCGACGACGGCAAGGCCGCCAAAACCCTGGGGGAAAACGAGGACGTGGTGCGCATTCTGACGCTGCACAAATCCAAGGGCCTGGAGTTCCCGGTGGTGTTCCTGCTGGAAATGGCGCGGCCCTTCCGCAAGGGCGACAGCAGTCTGCTGAGCCTGCACGGGAAATACGGCATGGCGCTGCAATACATCGACGCGGAGAACCGCGTCACCCGCGAGACCTTCGCCCAGAAAGCGCTGGCCGAGGTTCAGGAGAAGGAAGCACGCGCCGAGGAAGCCCGGCTGCTCTACGTGGGCATGACCCGGGCGCAGGAAAGGCTGATTTTAGTGGGTTCGCCCAGGAGACCGGAACAGGCGCTGGCCCGCTGGGCGCGGCCCGCCACGCCTTACGCTGCGGGAACGGCGAAGTGTATGCTGGACTGGGTGATGCAGAGCCTGGGCGGGTTCCGGGAAGGGCAGTTCGACGGCAAAAACGGCAGCGTATGGCGCATGGCGTTCCAGCCCGCCGAAGAAGCCGCCGCCCCTGCCGCGGCAAAGGTGACGCCGCCGCCCCTGTCGCAGACCGGCGCCGACGATCCGCGCACCATCGAGCGCATGACCCGCGTGGTGGAGCCCCGCCCGCCGCTCAAAACCTCCGTCACCTCCATCGCCAAACGTCTGCGGGACGAGCGCGACGAATGGGAATCTCCCGCCGACAAGCGGAAGCTGCCGGAGGAAGCGCCGCTGCCTCCCTTCCTGCGGGACACGAAGATGACCGCCGCCCAGCGCGGCACCGTCACCCACCGGGTGCTGGGTCTGCTGGACGAAAGCCTGATCCGGGAAGGAAAGCTGGATGAAGCGCTTGCGGATCTGCAAGCGCGCCGCCTGCTCACCGATGCGGAAAAGGCTGTCGTCCGCCGGGAATGGCTGACCCGTTTCTTTTCCTCGCCGCTGGGAAAGCGCGCGCTGGCCTCCGATACCCTCCGCCGGGAATGGGGCTTTAACATGCTGGGGCCATACGGCAGCATGATCCAGGGTGTGATCGACCTGTGCTTCCTGGAGGACGGCCGGTGGGTGCTGGCGGACTACAAGACCGACGACGCCGACGGGGAAACGCTGCTGCGCCGCTACGCCCTGCAATTGCGCTGGTACGCCAAGGCCCTGGCCGAAATCACCGGCGTGCCCGTGAAGGAGGCGTATCTTTTCGGCCTGCGCGCGGGCGAAAGCTATCCCGTGGCGCTGGATGAGCCCTGTGCTAATCATGTATAAATCTTGACAAAGAAACGCCGATGTAGTATCTTTCACTGTGAGTATTTATATACTCAGGCCAGCATAGTTTTTTTCAGAAGAAGAAATCCGTGTGAGAGGATGAAGGGCAGTGCAGGGCAACGAACCCGTATTAGCGAAAAAGCTGTCACCCTTAAATGCCTGGGCGTTTTCCTTTGCCTGTGCCATCGGCTGGGCGGCGTTTGTGATGCCCGCCACGTTTTTCCTGCCGGTCGGCGGCATTCCCGGCTCAGTCTGGGGCTTTTTGGTCGGCGGCGCGGTGATGTGCGTGATCGCGCTGAATTATCATTATCTGGGCAATACCTACCCCACCCAGGGCGGTATTTATAATCTGGTGAAAGCGTCCCTGAGCCGCAAACAGGCCTTTGCCGCTTCCTGGGCGATGGGCCTGGCGCACCTGTGCTGCATTCCTCTGAACGCCAAGGCCATGGGCATGCTGGTCCGCACGATTCTGGAAGAATTGTTCGCGGTGCACTTTGAAGTGTTTTTCTTCAAGAGCGACACGCTGATGATCGAAGCGGTCATTGTGGTGGTGGCGCTGCTGCTGTTCGGAATGCTGAACATCCGGGGCCTGAAGCAGACCGCCAAGATTCAGACCATCGGCGCCATTATCCTGCTGGGCGGCATTGTGATCATGCTGGCCGCCGCCCTGTTCACGGTGCGCGACCCCGCCCGCTGCCTGACCCCGGCCTACTATCCCGGCACGGTGCCCAATAAAGCGTTCATGACGATTTTCATCATGACGCCCTGGGCGTTCGTGGGGTTTGATTCGCTGTCCAAAGTCTCCACGGAAGCGAATTTTTCGCTGAAAAAGCTGGGCAGCATCATGATCATCGCCGTGCTGTGCGGCACGTTTGCGTATATTGCCAACATCTTTACCGCCCTGCTGGGCATGCCCGAAGGCTTTTCCTCCTGGCCCGATTACCTGGATTCCCTCAAAGGGCTGGCGGGCGTGGCCGGATACCCGGTGGCCCTGGCCGCGAAGCGCGCCATGGGCGCGGCGGGCACGGTGATCTTTTTCGCCGCGTGCATCAGCGCTACGCTGACCGGCCTGGTGGGCTTCTTCGCGTCCATCAGCCATCTGATTTCCCAGATGGGCCGGGACAGGGCGCTGCCGCCCGCCCTGGGCAAGCTGGACGCCAAGCGCGGCACGCCCGTCAACGCCATCGTGCTGGTGGTGGTGTTTGCGCTGTGCCTGTCCCTGCTCAGGAACGCCTTCGACTTCATCGAAGAGCTGGCCTCCGTCGCCGCGGCGTTCGGGTATGGCTACTGCTCCATGGCGGCGCTGATGAACGCCGTGAAGCAGAAAAAGACGCTCTATATTTTCACCGGCACCATCGGCATGCTGGTGTCCTTCGCGTGGCTCTTTTTCCTGCTGGTTCCGGTGCGTTCGCTCAGCTCGGCCATCAGTGAAACCGCCATCCTCTGTGTGATTGTCTGGATTTTTCTGGGCATCACGGTGTATGTGTTCTCAAACCGGAAGAAAACAAAGTCCATCGTAACCGGCTGGACAAAATGAAGGGAGGAGACGTATGCATAGCAGAGATTCGGACAGCGCGCTGCAGCACCTTGATTTTGCTTTTTTTGACGTCGTCGATTTGCAGCTCAGCCTGATGCTCATGTACTGGATCACCGGCCACAGCGGGTTTATTTTCCAGCACGAGAAGTACCGGATGATGGCGATCACCTTTCTGTTTGCGCAGCTGTCCATCAGCATGTTCGCGGATATCTATGTGAAGGTTTTTACCCGTGATTCGTTCGCCGAGTTCAAGGCCCTGCTGCTGGATGTGGCGCTGGTATGGCTGACCAGCAGCGTGTTCCTTCTTTTGCTGCGCGTGGCCCCCAGCCCGAAGGAACTGATCATCGCGTCGTTCATTTTTTTCGACATCAACTTTTTTGTCCGCACCTGGAACAAAGCGCGCCACCTGCGCAACGGCCTGCCCAAACGTAAGCTCGTGATTGTGGCGTCCAGCGACAACGTGCGAACGGTCATCCGCCGCGTCAGCGAAAACAAAACCGCCATTGACCACGAGCTGTGCGGCGTGATCCTGCTGGACGAAGCCGAGCCCCGGCGCTTCCGCGACCTGGAGGTGCCTGTGGAGTACGTATACAGCGAGCATCTTCAGGATAAGCTGGCCAGGCTGTGGATTGACGACGCTTTCGTGCTGGTGGACGAGTGTTCGGCCTATCCCCGGGAGCTGATGGAGAGCTTCCTGATCATGGGCATCACCATCCATACCAGCCTTTCGGTGCTGGATAAGTTCGCGTTTTCCGAGGTGGACGTGCAGGAACTGGGCAGTTACAAGGTTATCACCAATTCCGTCCACTTCGTGTCTGACCGGGCGATGTTTATGAAGCGCGTGTTCGACATTCTGGGAGGCCTGGTGGGAACCTTCATTACGGGCATTATATTCATTTTTGTGGCCCCGCTCATCTATATCAAGTCGCCCGGCCCGATCTTCTTCACCCAGAATCGCGTGGGCAGAAACGGACGCATTTTCAAGATGTACAAGTTCCGCAGCATGTACATGGACGCCGAAAAGCGCAAGGCGGAGCTGATGGAGAAAAACAAGGTGCAGAGCGACCTGATGTTCAAAATGGACGACGACCCGCGCATCATCGGCAGCGAAAGAAAAGGCCGGGACGGAAAGCCCAGGGGCATCGGCAATTTCATCCGCAACACCAGCCTGGATGAGTTACCCCAGTTTTATAATGTATTAAAGGGCGACATGAGCCTGGTGGGCACCCGCCCGCCGACTGTGGACGAATGGAACCGTTACGCCCCCCACCACCGCATCCGCATGAGCACCAAGCCCGGCATCACCGGCATGTGGCAGGTCAGCGGCCGCAGCAAGATCACCGATTTCGAGCAGGTGGTGGCGCTGGATAAGCAGTACATTGAACACTGGTCCATCTGGCTGGATTTCAAGATCCTGGCAAAAACAGTGCAGGTGGTGCTGAGACACGAAGGCGCAAGCTGATCGCGCAGGAGAACAGAAACAGGATCGGGGGAGGAAGAAACGCCTCCCTCTTTTTATTTGCCCGCCACAAAAAAACGCCTCTCCGAAAAGAGAGGCTGAATGTTTTCGCCGAACGGTTCATGGCCTGCGGCGTCTGTCATGACCGCCGAACTCCGGCGAATGCGTTTTCCTTTTCACTTCATAAAGCCGGGCGTCAGCCGCCGCAATCAAATCGAACAGCTGGCCGCTATCCTGAGGAACGCCCTCCGCGAAGCCGATGCTGAGCAGGATTTTCCTGCGGGGAACGCTGGAAACCGTGAAGCTGTAGGTTTCGCCGTCATAGGTGTTTGCCAGCGTGTTCAGCACAAGGAATTCGTCTCCGCCGTAACGGTAGCAGAGGCTTCCCGGATACAGCGCTTCAATCTGCCGCGCCGTCTCCTTCAATACGTCGTCCCCGACCGTGTGTCCGTAAGTATCGTTGATTTCCTTAAAATAATCGATGTCGATCATGGACGCCGCAACAGGACTGCCGACAAGCACGGCCGCGTCTTCATCCAGCGCCTTCCGATTCCTCAGCTTTGTGAGAACGTCGTGCCGGGCCATGAATTCAAGCGCTTCATTGTTCTTTTGCAGCAGCACTGTCTTCTCCGCCGTGCGTATCTGGGACTGGCACCGGACGATGATGCCCGCGATGGAGATGCACGCAAGCACGACATAGTTGACGGTATTGATCCCTTTCGCCGCGTCAATCGAATACAGCGTGGCATACAGGACGCCGTAGACCCCGACCATCAGCGCTGTGCCGACCCACGGCCTGAACGGAATGAAGCACACGATAATCAGCTCAACCGCGAAAAAAGTCAGGAGCTGTTCGCCGCGGCTGTACTGGCGGTAAGAAACCCAGATGGACCAGACCGATAAAACGACGGAATAAACGATCTTGAACAGCGTTACGCTCTTATGATTCAGCGCGGCGTTTCTTCTCATTCTATATGCGATGATGTTTCCGGTCAGGCATGTGATCAGGCAGAACAGCATGCTGCCTAAGCTGATCAACAATTTGCGGTCAAACTGCTTTTCCGTGATGACCACCAGCAGCAGCGTAATCGCTTCAACAACCGCTGCAAAAAAGGAAATGTAAAAAATACTGTTGACGCTTTCCGAATCGATGTTCTTTTTCGTTTCCAAATCGATTTTCGGGAAGTAGAATCTTTTTAAAAGCTGAATCATTTTGCCTCCCTGATTCCGAGTTACGCGCTTCTTCCGCGCGGGAATTTATAAATAATGTATATTATGGAAGAATATTTACCCGGATGAATACTCGACCACACCTAATATTATACCCCCTTCCAGGAAAAGTCAAGACAAAATTGGCCTTGCTTTTTATACAATTTGCGTATTTTTATTCAGCTTGTTGCAAATGGGGATTCTGTGTATTATAATATAACCGGGTAAAAGAGTTTGGAATATTTCTTTCGGAGAGGAGGGCGGCGCATGTCGATCAGGCTGTTTTCCAAAAAACAGGAAACGGAACAGTTCGAGCGCCTGGCGGGGGAGAGCGAACGGCAGGTGTACGCCGTGTGCCGGCATATGATGGGCAACCCACAGGACGCGGAGGACTGCGCCCAGGAGACCATGCTGCGGGCATACAAAGCCTTTGGCTCCTTCCGCCGCGACGCCTCGTTTTCCACCTGGATCACCCGCATCGCCATGAACGTTTGCACCGACGCGCTGCGCAGGCGCCGCCCCGCCGCGTCCCTGGACGCTATGCGCGAGGAAACCAATTTTGACGTGCCCGACACCGCGCCCACCGCCTACGCCCAATTGGAGCAAAAGGAGCGCATGCGCCTGCTGCGGGAGGGACTGAACGAATTGCCCGAGGACATGCGAAAAATCATTGTCCTGCGGGATATGCGCGGCATGAGCTACGACGATATTTCGCAAACGCTGGATCTTCCCCTGGGCACGGTGAAGAGCCGCGTCAATCGGGCCCGGGAAAAACTGTGCGCGATTCTTCAAAAATCTTCGGAACTTTTTTCTTCCCATTCCGTCTAAGAAAACGAGAGGAGGCGAAAACATGAATTGCAAAGAATTTTCAGCTCTTCTCGACGCTTACGTGGACGGTTCGCTTTCCAAAGCGGAAGCGGATCAGATGCGGGATCACGCCGCGGCCTGTCCGGACTGCGCCGCCATGCTGACCCTGCTTCAGGACGCCCGGCGGATGGATGAAGAGATCGAGGTACCGGAGACCTTCTCCTCCTCCTGGCGTCAGAGGATTCGGGAGGAAGAAACGATGGAAGAAAAGAAAACGAAATCATTTCCCTGGAAAACCTGGCTGGCCGCAGCCGCCGTGCTGGTGTTCGTGCTGGGCGGCACCGCGCTGACGCGGGACAGTATGCCCGCCAGAACTACCGTGAGAAGCACAGCCACCCAAAGCACGGCCTCCGCCAAGGATACGGGCAGCTATAATGGCGGCGCGCGCCGAATGGCCGCGGGCGGCGCGTCCAATGTGATGTATGATGCTGCCGCGGAGATGCCCATGATGGCCGCCGCGTATGACGACTACGACGCGCCGGAAATGGAAGAAGCGATGGAAGACGCCGCGCCCGCGGAGGGCGGCGCCGTGCGCCAGGAAAAGATCATCCGCAGCGCCAGCTTCACTGTGAAAACCACAGACTATGACACCGACCTGGAACGGCTGCAATCCCTGGCCAAGGACATGGGCGGGCGCGTGGAGTACATGAACACCTACGGCGACGCCTCCACCGGCCAGACCCGCAGCGCGTCTCTCACCCTGCGCATTCCTTCCCAGCGGCTGGATGATTTTCTTTCCGGTGTGGAGGGCATCGGCAACGTGACCTCCATGACCCAGGAAATGCAGGACGTGAGCGACAGCTACTACGACGTGCAGACCCGCCTGGAAACCCAACGCAAAAAGCTGGAACGCCTGCAGAGCATGTTTGAGTCCGCCAAAGAGGTCTCCGACCTGATCGAGATCGAATCCGCCATCGCCGACGCCCAGTATTATATCGACCGCTACACCTCCCAGCTTAAATCCTACGACGGCAAGGTGGATTATTCCACGGTGAGCGTGAATGTCAAAGAAGTGCGCGTCACGGAAATGAAGCAGGTCACCCTGGGCCAGCGCATCAGCGAAGGATTCCAGGATTCTCTGGAAGCCGGCATGGAATTTCTGGAGGATATGGTCATCTTCCTGGTGTCCGCCCTGCCCTGGCTGATCGCTGTCGGCGCGGCGGCGCTGGTTGTCCGCCTCATCGTCCGGAAAGTCAGGAAGAATCGAAAAGGAAAGAAGGAAGCCTGATCTTATGAAGAAAGTGATCGCTCTGTGTTTGGCGGCCCTGCTGCTTGCTTGTTCCATCCCCGCCCTGGCGGAGGAAAATCCCCACCTCATCCGCGTCAGCGGAAACGCAGTGGTGTCCCTGGCTGCTGATACCGCCACCCTCCAAATCGGTGTGAATACCAGAAAGCCCACCGTCCAGGAAGCCCAAAAAGAAAACGCCGCCCTCATGAACGCTGTGCTGGACGCGCTGCACGCAATCGGCATCGAAGACCAGGACATCATGACCAGCCAGTTCAACGTGAGCAGCCAGTATGATTATTCCACCTCTTCCTTCGGCCAGGAGGTCAGGAAGCTGTACTATGAAGTACAGAATAACGTTTCTGTCACCGTCCACGATCTGGCCCTCATCGGCCAGGTGCTGGACGCCGCCATGGAAGCGGGGGCAAATACCAGCTATGGGATCAGCTTTTCTTCGACGAAGCAGAACGAGGCATACCAAAAAGCTCTGACCCGCGCCGTCGAGGACGCTGTGCAGAAGGCCAACGTGCTGGCCACAGCGGCCCAGGTGAGCTTAGGCAGTCTTGTGTCCATCAATGCCAATCAGAACCAGAATTATGCCGCCGGTTACGGCCTGAGCAACTCCTACATCTATGAAGCCAAATCCATGGATCGGGGGACGGTCATCACCAGCGGTGACATCACCGTCAGCGCGGAAGTGGTTTTGGAATACGAATTCAATTAAATAAGGTTTCCATAACAGGTTTTGTGAATCCTTCGCTTTGATTGACGCGCGATTGACGGGCGCGCCGAAGGAAGCGAAGGATTTTTGAATATATGCCCCTCATAAGCGGGGAACGTTTGTTCTTTACAAAACCGAACGATTATCATGCTTTGCGCCGAATAATGTTCGGTATTTTCTGGGGTTTTATTTCAGAAGAATTCTTTATTGTTCGGAAATAGAAAAAAGAAAAGAAAAAAAGAGAAAAAGGATGAAAAAGCTGTTGACTTTTTGATGCCAGTGTGGTATTCTAACCAAGCGCTCAAGCGAGGGAGGCCGAAAGGCTCAGGAGCGAAGGGCGCGAGAATCTTGAAAACGATACAGAGAGATTGAGGAAAAA